>NZ_JBHJPX010000012.1:102010-340994 GCF_042262425.1 Streptomyces sp. NPDC056373 | reverse complement strand
GAGGTTGTCAGGCTTTACCCCTTATAACTGTTCATATCCGGCGTACAAGGGAGTTTCGGTGCGGACGGCGATGGGCGGGGGCTTTCGGCCCCCGCCCTTCGATCCCGTCGGGGACGTGTCAGCTGCTCGCCTTCTGCGTGAGGTCGTAGAAGGTGCTCGAACCGGCCGTGACCTTCTTGAAGTTGGCCTCGACCCAGGTGGTGATCCGGGAGGACGCGCCCTCGCCGCTGCCGCCCGGGCCGCCGCCCATGCCGCCCGAGGCGATGAACCAGTGGATCTTTCCGTCCGCCACGTACTGCTTGAACTGGGCCAGGGTCGGGGACGGGTCGGTGCCGTTGAAGCCGCCGACGGCCATCACCGGGTCGCCGGTGGAGAGCTGGTAACTCGCCGCGTTCTGGGCGCCGATGGCCGCCGCGGCCCAGGTGTACCGTTCGGCGTCGGTCTCCAGCAGCTTCTTGGCCTCGGAGCCGACGCTGGCGCCGTTGAGCAGACCGCCGACACCGCCCCCGCCGCCCATGCCGCCCGTACCGCCCATACGGCCGCCGTCGCCGTTCTGCCGGTTCTGGCCCTGCTGGTTCTGCTGGTTCTGGCCCTGCTGGTTCTGGCCGCCGCCCGGGAACCCGCCGCCGGGGAAGCCGTTGCCCTGCCGGCCCTGAGCGTTGCCGTTGCCGTTCTGCTGGTTCTGCTGATTCTGGCCCTGCTGGTTCTGGCCGCCACCCGGGAAGCCACCGCCGGGGAAGCCGCCGCCACCGCCCGGGCCGCCGCGACCGCCCGCGACCGCCGGACCCGCCGTGACGATCGAGCCGGTGTGCCCCTCGTTCACGGTGGTGAGGGTGTACGCCGCCGGACCGGCCAGCGCCGCGACGAGGCCCAGCCCGGCCGCCCCCAGGGCCAGTCGGCGCCCGAGCCGGCCGGCGAAGATCAGGCCGAGGGCCGCCGTCAGACCGCCGACGAGGACGAGCCACTTGAGCCAGGGCAGGTAGTCGGAGGAGCGGTTGAGCAGGACGTATCCCCACGCCGCGGTCGCCGTCATCGCGGCGGCCAGGGTCAGGGAAGCCCACGCCTTGTCGCGCTTCTCCCAGAGCAGTGCCGTGCCCATCCCGACCAGCGGGGCGATGTAGGGGGCGAGGGCCACCGTGTAGTACTCGTGGAAGATGCCCTGCATGTAGCTGAAGACCAGCATGGTGGTGAGCAGCGCGCCGCCCCAGACGAGGAACGAACCGCGGGTCGCCGACGTGCGCTTGGCCTTACGGGTGGCCACCAGCCCCGCCACGAGCAGGATCAGCGCGGCCGGGATCAGCCAGGAGACCTGGCCGCCGATGGAAGAGCCGAACAGCCGGTCCCAGCCGGTCTCACCCCAGTTGCCACCACCGTTGCCGCCGCCACCGCCGCCTCCGACACTGCCGGTCTCGTCGCCGCTGAGGCGGCCCAGGCCGTTGTAGCCGAAGGTCAGTTCCAGGAAGCTGTTGTTCTGCGAACCGCCGATGTACGGGCGGGAGGACGCGGGCCAGAGTTCGACGATCGCGACCCACCAGCCACCGGAGACGACGATCGCGACCAGGGCCGCGGCGAGCTGCCCGATCCGCTTCCGCACCGTCACCGGGGCGCAGACGCCGTACACGAGGGCGAGCGGCGGCAGGATCAGGAAGGCCTGGAGCGTCTTGGCGAGGAAGGCGAAGCCGATCGCGGCACCGGCCCACAGCAGCCACTTGGTGCGGCCGTCCTCCAGGGCGCGGATGACGAACCAGCAGGCCGCCGCCATCAGCAGCGCCAGCATCGCGTCGGGGTTGTTGAAGCGGAACATCAGCGCCGCGACGGGGGTGAGCGCGAGCACGACGCCCGCGATCAGACCGGCCGCGGGGCTGAACCGGCGGCGCACGGCCGCGTACACGACGGCCACCGTGCCGACGCCCATGAGGACTTCGGGCGCGAGGATCGCCCAGGAGCTGAGCCCGAAGAGCCGCACGGACAGGGCCATGGGCCACAGCGCGGCCGGGGGTTTGTCGACGGTGATGGCGTTCGCCGCGTCGAGCGAGCCGAAGAAGAACGCCTTCCAGGACTGGCTGCCGGCCTGCACGGCCGCGGAGTAGAAGGAGTTGGCGTAGCCGGAGGCGCTCAAGCCGTACAGGTAGAGCACGGCCGTCGCCAGCAGCAGGGCGAGGAAGGCCGGACGGGCCCAGCGGGGGTCCTCGGGGCGGCCGCGCCACAGCCGCTGCGGAAGGGGCCGGGCCGGGGCACCGGCATGCGGCGCAGGTGCCGGGGTCCGGGGCCCGGGGTTCGTGTCTCTGCCGGTGATCTGCTGGTCGAGGTGGACGGTCATCGCGAGTTCCTCGCATCGGTGTCGTGCGGGCGCACCGGCAGCAGTTGCACGGTGGTGTCCCGCCAGGGCTCCGCGGCTTCACCGGCGCGGAAAGGGGCGGTGCCGTACGGGGCGGCGCGCGACGGGTCGTACGGCGTGACCCGCGGCGGGTCGTACGGGACGGCACACTTCGCCGCGTGCGGGGCGACCTGCGGCGGTTCGTCCTCGCGAGGGTCGGGGAACACCCATGCCCGGAAGAGCAGGAAGCGCAGCACGGTCGCCGCGAGGTTGGCCGCGATGAGAACGGCCAGTTCGGTGGAGTGCGCGGGCTCGGAGGTCGCCGCGTTCAGCGCGGCGAGCGAGCCGCTGGTCAGGGCGAGTCCGATCCCGAAGACGACCAGGCCCTGCGCCTGGTGCCGTACGGCCCCGCCGCGCCCGCGCACCCCGAAGGTGAGCCGCCGGTTGGCCGCGGTGTTGGCGACCGCCGAGACCAGCAGGGCGAGGGCGTTGGCGATCTGGGAGCCGGTGACGGCCCGGAAGCCGCTGTAGAGCAGCAGGTAGAAGAGGGTGGACAGGGCGCCGACCACGCAGAACCCGACGAGCTGGCGGGCGAGTCCCTTGGGCACCTCCTCGAGGTCGCGGTCGCGCGGATCGTCGCCGAACGGCCGGGCGATCCGGTCCAGCGGCAGCGAGCCGGTGGCCAGGGCCCTGCCGACCCGCCACACGCCCTTGAGGTCGTCGGTCGCGGTCCGGACGATGTGCACGGTCGAGTCGGGGTCGTCGACCCAGTCGACCGGCACCTCGTGGATCCTGAGGCCCGCCCGCTCGGCGAGCACCAGCATCTCGGTGTCGAAGAACCAGCCGGTGTCCTCGACGAGGGGCAGCAGCACCTGTGCCACGTCCCGGCGGATCGCCTTGAAGCCGCACTGGGCGTCCGAGAACCGCGCCTGGAGCGAGCCGCGCAGGATGAGGTTGTAGGCCCGGCTGATGAACTCCCGCTTGGGGCCGCGCACCACCCGCGAACTGCGGGCCAGCCGGGAGCCGATCGCGAGGTCCGAGTGGCCGGATATCAGCGGCGCCACCAGCGGCAGCAGGGCGTTGAGGTCGGTGGACAGGTCCACGTCCATGTAGGCGAGGACCGGGGCGTCCGAGGCCGACCAGACGGCCCGCAGGGCCCGGCCGCGCCCCTTCTGCTCCAGCCGGAAGGTGGTGACCTCGGGGATCTCCGCCGCCAGCGTCCGGGCCACCTGCGGGGTGGTGTCCGTGGAGGCGTTGTCCGCGATCGTGATGCGGAACGCGTACGGGAACGTCCTCTCGAGGTGCTCGTGCAGTCTGCGGACGCACGGCTGGAGGTCCTTCTCCTCGTTGTAGACGGGGATCACTACGTCCAGGACAGGCGTACCGGCTGGTGCGGCCGGGAGGTGCTCCCGCGCCGGCAGGGTGCCGGGAGAAGAGTCGGTTCGCATGGAACCGACTTTCGTCAGGCGCCCTGTCGTGCCGGTGTGGTGACGCTGTGGCGTGCCTGTGAGTGCTGTTGCCGGCTCATGTCCGGCTGCGGCTGGGCCGGGAGCGCGGGCAGGTGCAGCGTGAAGACGGTCCGCCCGGGCACGCTGTCGACGGTCACGGCACCGCCGTGCGCACTCGCCACGGCCTGCACGATGGCCAGGCCCAGGCCGGTCGAGCCGTGGGTGCGGGAGCGCGCGGAGTCGCCGCGCGCGAACCGTTCGAAGACGTGCGGCAGCAACTCGGCCGGGATGCCCTGCCCGTCGTCCTCGACGTCCACGCACAGCCAGGGTCCGCGCCGCTGGACGCGGGCGGTGACGGTCGTACCGGGTGGCGTGTGGCTGCGCGCGTTGCCGAGCAGGTTGACGAGGACCTGTTGCAGCCGGGCCGCGTCCGCCGACACGAGCGCGGGCTCGTCGGGCAGGTCGAGGCGCCAGTTGTGGTCCTGGCCGGCGGCACGGGCGTCGCTGATGGTGTCCACGACGAGCGGGACGAGGTCGGTCTGCTCGAACTGCAGGGGGCGGCCGGCGTCGAGCCGGGCGAGCAGCAGCAGGTCCTCGACGAGCAGCGTCATGCGCCCGGCCTCGGACTCGATCCGCCCGAGCGCGTGCCGGGTGTCCGGCCCGACGTCCTCGCGCCCGCGTCGGGTCAGTTCGGCGTATCCGCGGATGGAGGCGAGGGGAGTGCGCAGCTCGTGACTGGCGTCGGCGACGAACTGCCGGACCCGCGTCTCGCTCTGCTGCCGTGCGTGCAGGGCGCCGTGGACGTGGTCGAGCATCCGGTTGAGCGCGGCGCCGACCCGGCCGACCTCGGTGTGCGGGTCGGTCTCGGAGTCGGGCACACGCTCGCTGAGGTTCACCTCGCCGGTGTGCAGGGGGAGTTCGGAGACCCGGGTGGCGGTGGCGGCGACCCGGCGCAGGGGGCGGGTGGCCACGCCGACGATGACCGTGCCGGCGATGCCGGCGGCGACGAGGCCGGCAGCGGTGACGCTGATCTCGACCAGGACGAGAGTGTTGAGGGTGTCGGTGACCTCGGTGGTGGGCAGCGCGACGTAGTAGGCGCCGTTGGCCCCCTCGCGGTACTCCGCGCGGTACTCGCCCAGCCCGGAGATGGTGACCGTGTGCGTCTTGCCGTCCTTGGCGACGGCGTTCAGCTCGGCCGTCTGCGTCTTGCTCAGGGTGTACGGGGCGGCCTGCGTGACGTCGTTGTCGTCCTTGGTGGGCTTGCTGACCATGCCCTCGGTGATCGCGCCGCCGCGGACCTTCGCGGCGATGGTGCCGATCATCTGCTGCGGCCCCTGCGTGACGAACTTCGAGAGGTCGGGCACCTTGGGCACACCCTTGTCCGGCTGCCCCGAGGGCTCGGGCCTGGGCTGCGCACCGCCGGGCAGCTCCGGGCCGGCGCCCGCGGCGCGACCCACCACCCCGCTGAGCGCGCTGTCCAGCTGCTCGTACAGGCGGGAGTGCATCGCGATCGTCGTCACCGTTCCGATGACGGCACACACGACGGCGATCAGCGCCAGGGCGGAGAACACGAGCCGCGTCCGCAACGTGCGCGGCCGGCGCAGCCGCCCCAGTCTCTCCCCCTGGACCCGCAGCCGCCGTCGTCCGCTCACGACGCGGCGGGCTTGATCAGGTAACCGGCACCGCGCCGCGTGTGGATCATCGGCTCGCGCCCGGCGTCGATCTTCCGCCGCAGATAGGAGATGTACAGCTCGACGACGTTGGCCTGGCCGCCGAAGTCGTACGACCACACGCGGTCCAGGATCTGCGCCTTGCTGAGCACCCGGCGCGGGTTGCGCATCAGGAACCGCAGCAGCTCGAACTCGGTGGCGGTGAGATGGATGTTGTCCCCGGCCCGGGTCACCTCGTGGCTGTCCTCGTCGAGGGTGAGGTCGCCGACGACCAGCGTGGAGTCCGAGCGCCGGTCGGCGGCACCGGAGCGGCGTATCAGCCCGCGCAGCCGCGCGACGACCTCCTCCAGGCTGAACGGCTTGGTGACGTAGTCGTCGCCGCCGGCCGTCAGGCCGGCGATCCGGTCCTCGACGGCGTCCTTGGCGGTCAGGAACAGCACGGGCACGTCCGGCAGTTCGCGGCGCAGCCGCCCGAGGACGGCCAGCCCGTCCATGTCGGGCAGCATCATGTCGAGGACGACGGCGTCGGGCCGGAAGTCACGGGCGGTCTGGATCGCGCCCGTGCCGTCACCGGCGCTCCTGATCTGCCACCCCTCGTAGCGCAGGGCCATGGACAGCAGCTCGGTGATCGACAGCTCGTCGTCCACCACAAGCACGCGGACGGGGCTCCCGTCCGGCCTGAGCAGTTCGGTGCGCCCCTGGGGCGAGGTCGTGGTCATGTGAACACGATGTCGAGGGCCTCTGAGAACACGCTTTCGCCAACCTGTGATTTCTCTGAGAAACGCACAGGTGCTTCTCAGGGGGCGCCTGGGAGACCCGGCGGGAGCGGAACGGGCCGGGCGGGTCAGTGGCTGGTGCCCTACGGGCCGCGCTGGTCAGTGCCGCCCGGGAGACCCGGGCCGTGCAGAACGGGCCGGGCTGGTCAGTGCCGTCCGGGAGACCCGGCCCGTCCGGAACCGGGTCGGGTGGTCAGTGGATGCCCGCAGAGCCCGGCCCGTTCAGAACAAGCCGTCCTGCACGCCCGCGGCCTCCGTGAACGGCCTGATCGGGACGGTCACTTCACTCCCCGTCGCGGGCACCAGCCCCCACCCGGTCATCAACCGCGTGTCGAGCACCACGACCCCGGCGCCGGTGGCCAGATGCAGATCGGGCCCGGCGGCCGCGACCAGCTCCCCGCCGACCACGCCCCCGGCGACGAGCTCGCGCACGTCCCCGACGGCGACGGGCACCCCGGCGAGCCCGAACACGTCCACGTGGTCGACGACCCGCAGCGGCTCCCGTACGAGCGACTCCGGCCACGCGGGGAGCGCGACCGCCCGCTCGTACAGCTCGGCGACCTCACGGGCCCGGTCGGCGGCAGCCTCCGGCAGCGCGGCCCGCACGGCCCGCTTCTCGGCGTACGGAATCCGGTCGGGTACCCGCAGGGCGGCCCTGAGCAGCTCCTCCGTACGCCGTGCGGCCATGAGCGGACCGACGCCGAGCCAGCTGAAACAGACGGCACCCTGTTCGAGCAGCCGCGCGCTCCCCCGCTCCCGGGCCGTGATCCCGACCTTGACCATGCCGGGGCCGAACCACGCCAGGTACACGCGGTACGGCCGTGGATCGTCGGCGATGGTGTCCGCCGCCACCGAGTGCGCCCGGTCCAGCCGCGCACACTCCTCGCACCGCGCCCCCGTGCTCCGCCCCGACACGACCGCACCCAGCGGGCACGCATGCCCCCGAGCCCCCACGCAGCTGCGCACACCCCCTTCCGCGACCCCGAAGGACACACGTTTCCCCCAGGTCAGCGCACTGCGCCGCCCGCCGCCCCACAGCAGCACGGGCGCATCCGCCGACCAACGCAGCCCCGAGCACTTCCATGCCTGTGCCATCCCTGCCGAGAGTAGGGGGCACCACTGACATTGGGCGCCGGCGGCGGGGGGCCGATGGGCCGACTCGCCAGGCTGCTCCGTAGGGGCGAACTGATGACCGGCGGCCGGGGCAGATGCAGGGCCGGTCGGTGAGAGCCCGCCGATGGGTCGACCGGTGAGCAGACGGCTCTACCGCACCGGGCCGAACGGCTCTACCGCACCGAGTCGGTCCCCACCGAGGCGACGGTCTCCGGCTCGCCCGTGCGCTGCACCGGCATGACCGGCTCCACCGAACCCGCACCCGCACCCGCCGCACGCCGCCCGCGCCCGGCCAGCCGGCACCCCAGGCACTCCTCGTGCCCGCCCGGCGCCGCCGAGTCCCGCACGCGCCAGCCCCACTCGGCCCGGGGCCGTGTGCCCGGCCCCTTCCCCCAACCGGAGAGGTGAAGGGCCCAGGTGACGAGCAGGCCCACGACCCCGATCGCCAGTCCGCCCGCGATCAGCACGCCGGAGACGGTGCAGACCCCCAGCCCCGCCACACCGGCCCCGACCGAGCCGATGCCGCATCCGACCCACCCCGCGACCGTGTGCCCGTGGTCATACTGATGTGCACTCACGTGCCACTCCCTCGCACCGAGGGTCCGACCCACCGAACCCCTCACTTGCTAAGACTTTTACAACCCAAACATCTCACGAACTAAGGGATCTGGGAATGCACGCCAAGCCTCGTCCGGCCGCGACACCGGAGCAGGCGCTGTCGGCGATGGACCAGCTCATCGCGACTCACCTTGTCGGACAGCACGAGATCGCCCAGCAAGTTGGCCTGAGTGTGACCGACCTCACCTGCTTCGCCTATGTCATCGAGGCCGGCGAGAACCTGCCCACGGCCGGCGACCTGGCGGCCCGCGTCCATGTCACCACCGGCGCGGTCACCGGCATCCTCAACCGCCTGGAGCGCGCCGGCTACATCACCCGCCGCCCCGACCCCACGGACCGCCGCCGCATCCGCGTCGCGGCCCGGCCCGACGCGGTCGCCCGGGTCCGGGAGGTCTACGAGCCGTACTACGCCCGCCTCCAGCACCTCTTCGCGGAGTACACGCCGGACGAGATCGCGGTCCTGCACGACTGGTTCACCCGCGCGAGCACGCTCGCGGCGACCTACCTGGAAGAACACTGCCGCCCGAACTGACCCGGACCCCGGCCCTGGGGACGCCTACGGGACCCGCTGCCCTACTTCGGCTGCCGGGAGTGCCGGCTGGACCGTCGGCGCACGGTGAAGACGCACGCGAGCATGCCGAGCCCCCAGGCGATCAGGAGGGCTCCCCACAGCGGCATGGTCACGATCGGCACGAGCAGTCGGATCTCGACGTCCGAGCGGTTCTCGAAGATGAAGATCAGAGCGACCGCGCTGATCAGAACGAACGGCAGGAAGCGGCGGACGCCGGGGCGGGAGAAGAACGGTGTGCGCGCCTTGTGGTCCGAGCTGGTCCGAGTCATGGAGTACCCCTCCATCACGTTGCCCCCGAGTCAAGCGTCCCCTTCTGGACAGCGGCGCGCCACCGACGCCCGCCGTCTTTGAAGGTTGCACAAAATCGCGAAGTCCGGGCGTCGCCATTGCAAAAGCACCAACTATGCTGACTGAGTTGCGAGTTCGCCGGAACGAGCGACAACGAGCGGCGCGTCCATACGGGGGTGCGCCTGTCACTGCACAGGAGAAGGCAAGCATGCGGCAAGGTTTGCTCCGCAACGCGATCGCGACGACTGCCGCGGCGGTCGCACTGTTCGGCGGGACGGCGATCATCGCCCCAAGCGCCGGCGCGGTCACCAACCCGAAGTGCAATCTCGATGAACCGGACCAGACGTACTACAAGATCAAAACGAACAACGTGAACCTGCGCAAGGGCCCCGCAACGAGTTACGGCTCCCTGGGGCAGCTGACCAAGGGGACCAAGTTCACGTACTACTGCACCAAGACGTACCCGACTCCGGTCTGGTGGTACGGCAAGGTGACGTCCGGGGCCCACAAGGGCGTCACGGGATGGGTCCGCAGCGACTACGTCACCTACTGACGACCGACGCGGCGACCAGCTCTCAGCCATGCGGATTCCGCAAGGCAGAGGGCTGGACCGATGCGGGCCTCTCCAGCGCCCGAGTCAAGACAAAAGCTAGAGGCCCTGTGGATCTCTCCACGGGGCCTCTAACGTGCTGTGCACTCGGCAGGATTCGAACCTGCAACCTTCTGATCCGTAGGATCGGGCAGGGTCTTGTGCCCGATGCCGACAGCTTCTGATGCCGAACGCCCAGGTCAGCCGTCGCATGCGAGCGTGTGCCGTCGTTGCCGTCAGCGCTGCCGTCACGTTGATGGTCTAGGCACCAACGCCACGTGTCCACCTGGGTCCCAGCAGAGTCGCCCCCACCGGCCTCACGTAACCGATAGCTGCCACTCGGCGGCTCGCTCCGCTCCCCGCGCGCGGCCCGGCCCCCGGCCGGGCTTGCCCTCCTGTCTCCGCACGGTCCGGTCTCGCATCGAGCAAGACCAGGGGGGCCGCTCGTGCACAACCTGCCCGAGTTGCCATCAGCGTACGGCTCCCTGCTTGGCCCTATACAGGGAAGGCCATCGGCCAAACCCGTTCCGCCGACCTCGTCACTGAAACTCCCGATCCCGCCCCCATGCGCCAGCGTCAAAGGTATCCTTCTGCGCTAAGTCAGCACCGCAAGGGGGGCGCCGGTCATGAATTACCAGGAGACGAACCTGTGGAAGAATATACAAGGGGCCTCCGGCAGTAAGGCTTCCGCTCATCTACAACACCAATTCGAGATCAGCCGCAATTACGCCAAGATCCTGGCCGCAGAAATCGCGGCAGACACACCCGAGTACACGTCGCACGACATCACACACGTGGATGCCCTCTGGGAATGCGCGGAAACTATTTGCGGGAAGGAGTACGAGCTAACTCCTACCGAAACGTATGTCCTTGGACTTTCCTTCCTAATCCATGATCTTGCTATGGGATCAGCGGCCACTCCAGGCGGCTTCGCGTCACTTGCTCAAGGAGTAGCATGGTCCGACATCTTGACAGCTGAATTACATGCACATCTTGGCCGCTACCCAAACGCACGAGAAATTGAATCACCACCGGCCGAAATCGCGACTAAAGCCAAGGTGAATCTACTCAGGGAAACGCACGCCGAGTGCGCGAGCAGGATACCGTTCACCGAGTATCGCGACAAACAAAGGGGGGAGGGTTATTTTCTCATACCTGATCCCGACCTGCGAAATACGTACGGTAACCTTGCAGGCCGAATCGCCGCAAGTCACTGGTGGGATGTAAAGAGGCTCCGCACCGAATTCGGGACCGTGATCGGCGCGGCGGGTGATATGCCCGAAGAGTGGCGTGTTGATCCGCTTGTGCTTGCCTGCATCCTTAGGACTGCGGATGCCAGCCATTTGGATTCACGACGAGCTCCGGGATTCCTTAGAGCGATTCGTCAGCCAACTGGCTCATCGCGCGATCATTGGGTATTCCAAGAGAAACTGCAGCGCCCTCAGCGCGTGGACGATCGACTGGTGTTCACCAGCGCTAGCCCCTTTGATAAGAGCGACGCCGAGGCATGGTGGCTCAGCTATGAGACATTGCTTAACGTCAATCAGGAACTATCGGCAGTTGACTCCCTCCTAGGCGATCTCGGGCGCAAGAGGTTCGCTGCTCGTGCCGTCAGCGGAATACATGATGTCGACAGCTTGTCCCAGCTCATTCCTACAAGCGGCTGGTACCCAATTGACGCCAAGATTCGTGTAACCGATGTCGTCAAGTTGGTAAAGAACTTGGGCGGGCAGGAACTCTACGGTAGAGATCTCTCTGTCCCGCTTCGGGAAATGATCAGCAATGCCACTGATGCGGTACGCGCGAAAACCTGCCTGTTACGGGCCCACGGCGTCCCTGAGTGGGAAATCAACGGCGACGTTACAGTGGCCATCCTTGAGGATGATCATGGTCTCTGGCTGAGCGTTAACGATTCCGGGATCGGAATGTCTCGGTCTGTCATGGCGGGCGCACTCTTGAATTTCGGGAATTCCTATTGGGATTCATCCGAAGCTAGGCGCGAACTGCCGGGACTTCTTTCTTCCGGGTTTCGGCCAACCGGGCAGTATGGCATTGGCTTCTTCTCGATCTTCATGCTTGGCGAAAACGTAAAGGTATTATCACGCCGCTACAACGAAGGTGTGGAGGATACCTTAGTACTGGAGTTCAGTAGTGGCCTAAGCTTGCGCCCTATTCTGAGGAAAGCAGAGTCCTGCGAACGGCGCTTTTCTTCAGGCACAGAGGTTCGCGTCCAAATATCAGAGTCCGTCAGAGACCGTCTACTGCGTCTTACCGGATATCGACGCATCACACTGACTCCCACTCTTAGTCAATTCTGTGCATGGCTTTGCCCGGCGCTAGATGTAGATTTGTACACCCTTGAAAACGGGAAGAGGAATCGAGTTGTCGAGGCGAATGACTGGTTGACCCTGTCTGACAGCGATCTTTTGCGGCGCCTTTACCTTGACGTAGACGAGCGACATTTCGAAGCAATGACTGCACGCATGAGCCCCAAGACCGAAACGGTTGTACATGATGGAGTTCCAATTGCGCGTATTGCTCTGTCCCTCGGGGCTGTTATCGATGCGGACGAAGATCATGGCGACATGACGCCGAGCACTTCATCAAGGAGGTTCGGAGCGCCCATCGTGGTTGGAGGGATGCGCAGTGCAGCTAGTTTTCAAGGAGCCGCCGGCATCGTGGTAGGTGCTGCAGCCCGTGCTGCACGCGATTCAGCAATTCCTGTTGCTCCACCTTCCGCATTTTCTGAGTGGATAGGCAGGCAGTATCAAGCGATGTGCACAGGTAGTGACGCGCCCATGGACTCCGAGCTTCTGGAGATGACGTGCCAGTTACTCGCTGACACACAGGAACTTGCCCTATGCGAAGGATCTACAGGCAGCCTGACTTACCGAGATCTTGTCGCTTACTGTCAGGACCTAGAAGAAGTCCTGGTTTTGCAAGATGCCGTATGGAGCCTTTTTCGCTGGGAGAACTCACAAGCCACCATGGATCACAATTGCCTGGCCGTCTCCCTTGGACGGAGTGAAGTGGTGAGCGGAGGCCTCTCCTTCAATGCGGCGGCTTTCCTTTGGGGCACCTCTGAATCTCCACATGAGTGGCTTGGAGAGCATACTGTGATTGGACGAGTCGCAATGGCGATTGCCGAGGCCTGGGGCGTACCGGTGAGCCATATTCGAGATAAGTGGGAACAGAGAGGTGACGTCGACCAAATTCGCCCCGTTGGGATCAATAATGGTCGGCCAGTGCGCTTGCGCGTATCCTATTCGGTACGACGGGAGGAGGTTGAGGGTGGAATCTAACGCGACAGCAACGGGGGCTTTTCACTGGTTTAAGAGGATGTCAGGAATTCACTTTATCGCCGGCAATACAAGATAGCCTGCGAGTACCCACATGGCTGCGATTGAAGCGAAAATGAATAAGGAAATGTAGGTTTCATACCACCGCAGAAGGTTACCTACCTTTGGGCGCTCACGAAGCCCGGGACCAGCAACCTCGTCTAGAATATCGCATTCTTCGTTGCGGTAGTCCAACCACGAGAGGGCTCCCGCTATAATCAGCACTATGGTAAATGCTGCAACTACGGTAGCGAGAGCAAGGAATCCAATAACTCCACCCCGCACCGTAGTTGGCTCTAATCCCCATCTGCGGTACCCGACAAAAAGCGCAAGTGCGGCGCCAACAAGGGTAGTGGCCAGTGTTTGATAGATAGCCAAGAATCGGTGCGCGTTCTCATTAAGAGCGTGAATTTGCTGAAGGATATATCGATATCGCTCCAGGGCGAATTCGTTCCGCACGGTATTCGGCTCCTGCGTCGAGTCCGCTGGCGTCTCCATGCCCCCCCACCTCATCTGACTTGTCATCAGCATAGCCACCACCTGGCCGGTTTACTCTTCCCAGTGGCCAATGAGCTTCTCCAGCTGAGACCCGGTGAATCCCCGTCGTCGTTCGTGCGTCGCTGCCCGCCGCTCAGGCCTAGTCGGGGGCAGGGCTCTCAACCGCATATCTCGTCAAAGTGACGCGAAACAAGGGAACATGCCCCCCATCTCAGATCCGTCTGAGATCCTGGAGACCGATCGAGAGGGGCCGCAGGTATGGAGTGGAAGACCCACGGTGAGCGACAGGTCTACACCAACAAGTGGGTGAATCTGTGTCTGGTCGACGTCCAGCAGCCTGATGGACGCAGGTGGGAGTACCACGTCGTCCGCCTCCGGCACCTGGCCGTTGCCGCTGTGGTCAACGACCGCAAAGAGGTCCTGATGATGTGGCGACACCGCTTCATCACGGACTCGTGGGCCTGGGAACTGCCCATGGGCCTGGTCGAGGACGGCGAGACGCCGGAAGAAGCGGCTGCCCGCGAGGTCTTGGAAGAGACCGGTTGGCGTCCCGGCCCCATCAAGCCTCTGATCTACGCCGAGCCGGCGAACGGGATCACTGACTCGCAGCACCACGTCTTCCGCGTTGACGGCGCCACGTACTCCGGTCCTCCCACGGAGAAGAATGAGTCCGATCGCATCGAATGGATCCCCCTCTCGGAGGTGCGCGGGATGATAGACCGCCGCGAGATCGTGAGCAGCGGCTCACTCGTGGGTCTGCTCTACCTGCTCATGGATGAAGCGATCCGCTAACTGGCGGGAGGAGTTCCCGTAGCCGTGCCTCGAAGGCAAGGGCTACGGGCTCCTGCCTGTGTGGGGCCAATTGCTCGTAGAACTCCCTGAGATGCCCAGACACTCGCTCTGAAGCCACCGCCGACGCGGGCTCAAGGGCTTGCGTGGCGGTCTGGCACGCCTGGTCAAGCTTGCCCTGCTCCAGCTGCGTACGGGCCAGCCAGAACGAGTGGAACGCGCGGCCCCGCTGGTTGGTGTGGTGTTCCCGCCGCAGGGCATCGGCGATCAAGGGCTCGGCGGTTGCCGCTTCGCCCAGACGGCCATGGGCGATGCCCGTGTCCACGATGAGCTTCGGCTCGTCGAAGTAGGTCACCCATGAGGGGTCCGGATCGCTCGCCCCGATCTGCTCGAATTGGCTGTGCGCTTCTCCGATCGCCCGATGCGTGTCATCACGGTTGCCGAGGGTGGCGTGGGCGAATGCTTCCCGCATGGCCAGCATCGACATAACGCGCGGCGTGCTGCCGAGTGCTGACCGAGCCTGATCCTGGGCTGCGGTCACGAGTGCCAAGGAGTCCGCGGGCTTGTCCTGGTAGGTCGCCTGCAAGCTCATGCAGGCGAGGACGTTGGCCATGAACTGCCGGTCGTCGATCTCCTTCGCCAGTTGCAGGGCCTCGGTGAAGTACGCGCGTGCCTGGCTGTACTGGCGGGCGTCGAAGTAGGTCCAGCCTGTGAGGCGTGCCAGCTCGGCCGCGATTCCGTAAAGGCCGTTCTGGATGGACGGCGGTCGGCTCTCCTTCAAGAGCCCGACGACATGACGGAGCTGCCCGACAATGGCGGGCCGCAGTGCCTCGCCGCCGTGCTGGTCGTCTCGTCGCCAATAGTCCTCGATAGAAGAGCGAAAGGCCTCAAGGGTGGCCTTGTTCAGACTGGTTCGCGTAGCCAAGGCCAAGATGCCGTCCACGTCGGGCCCTGGCAGAGACGCGAGGGCCTGCTGCTCCTGCTCCGGCATCTGGGGCGCCTCGCGCTCGTCGACCACGAGGGCCTGGGGCGTCTCCCACGCTCGGCGGGCAAGCCCGAGCATGTCCCCTGGGATGCGCAAACCGTCTGAGATTCGCTCGATGACATCCATGTGCAGCAAGTGCCGTCGGCCTGCGATGACTTCGCCGACACGGCTCGGCGTCAGGTCACAACGCCGGGCGATCATCGACGGGTAGATCCCCGCCCTGACCTTCACCAGCCGGAAGACTCTGGCGAAGTCCCGGACCCGACACGCATCGACCATCTCAGGATCGGTGAGCAGCCTGGCCGGCAGTTCCTGCGGCCGGTCCGGGTCGAGCATCGGCAAGCTCCCAAACTGCGAGGGCTACGCAGCGTCGCTGGTTCTCTACTTCCGGCGATGTTACCCAAGTTGGGTAATCAGCCTGACCTTTTGGCAGCGGCCCTCAGATCGCGATGCTCCTTGCATGGCGAGCAACCAGCAGACCAGACCAGGCATCGGTGAACTGGCGAAGGACACCGCCAAGGGACGTATCGGCATCGTCATGGGTGAACTCGGTGGCCGAGTGCAGATACGGCCCATCGGCGGCGGCCGGGAGTGGGATGCCATGCCGGACAAGGTGGTGCAGCCGAGCGCTCGGGAGGAACTGAGCGCCCGCCTGGCAATCAAGAACGGCAACAGCAGGGACGGCCTGTAATGCGCGCCATCGGCCGATACGCGGGAGTCCTCTTCATCGTCGTGATCAGCGGGTCATGCGGCCTGGTGATCGGCATGGCTCTCGCTGTCGGCCAGTAGACCGGCCGCCCCGGGCGGGTGCTCATTCCCGGTTCCCCCCACCCCTGTCCGGGGCGGCCTTCCACACCCGTAAGTGCCACGCTCCACTATCCAGAAGGAGTACTCGCATGACGGCAACGGCGAACGACCAGAGGACCGGCCGCGCGGTGGCTGGCGAGGAACTGTTCCAGAGCCTCGCCCACTTCGTGGTCGTCCACAACGGGCAGTCACCCGAGCATGCCGAGCGCATCGCGGACCAGGCGGTCGCCTTCGTGGTCACCGCAGCCACCGCGATCGTCCCCATGGTTCCGTCGGATGACGTGGACCTGGGTCTCCACGCGCTCATCCTGCACACGAAGGAGTACGCCGGCCTGTGCGAGCGGTACGCGGGCCGCTACCTGCACCACAACCCCAAGCCCGGTGGCGGGGCCCGCGACCCGAAGCAGGTCGCCGCTTCGGCACGCGCCATGAAGACGGCGGGCTTCATGGTCTTCGATGACCTGTGGACCGTGGACGGCACGAACCTTGCCCAGTGCGACTCCGACTGCGGCCGCCCGTACGGCCAGGCGTAACACAAGACACCAGCGGCGCGGCCGGCCTCGACTCGTGGTCGGCCGCGTTCGCCCGGAAGGAGAAGAGACGTTGTCCGGCTCACCCTCTGAACTGCCGATCGTGGTCCTCGACGCCCTGATGCCCACGTCTCAGCGCCTGGTCCTGAACCGCCGGGGCTCCATGGTCTGGGAGGTGCAGAGCCATCGAGGCCACTACGCCGTCAAGGTCGGCTATCCGATCGAGGCTACGGCCGACTGGCCCGCCCAGCCCTGGACCGCCCTCGCGCCCGCCCGCGAGGGTGCCGTGCTGCATCGCCTCGGATGGGACAACTTCGCGTACGGAGAATGGGAGCGCGGGACGTGGAACTTCCAGCCGTGGCATGAAGGGCCGGACCTGCACCAGCTGTGGGAGCCCTGCCGTAGGCAAGCCCCGTCCATCGCACCGGACCCCCGTGTGGCGCTGGGTTGTGTCGAGGCGCTGGCCGAACTGCACGCCAAGGGCTGGGCCCACGGCGACGTACAGCCCGCCCACTTCATCGTCGGGTCGGAGCGGACACACCTCATCGACCTGGCTCTAGCCCGAGGCGGGCACGTCCCAGAGGGCTACGACTTCCCGTTCCGCGGCTGCCTCGTCCACTACGAGGCACCGGAGATCGCGCGCAGCGTGCTCGCCACGGGGGAAGCCGAGCCCACGCCGGAAGCCGACATCTACGCCCTCGGCGCCTCGCTGCTCATCTCGGCCACCGGCTGGCGGGCTGTCGAGTACCCGGACGACGCTCCACGCCCCGTCCAGAGACAGGCCGTAGCCAACGGCAGCCGCCGCGCCGTTAAGGCGCCTGGTGAGTTGGGCGAGTTGATCGAGGCGATGCTCAGCCGCACTCCGGAAGACCGGCCGACCATCTACGAGGTGGGTAAGGCCCTGAGCTGAGTCCTGGCTATGTGTCCCCTTCTACAGCAGCATTCTGAGGCCGCTCGGCAACGAACGACCCCAGACCGGGTTCGGTGTACGTCAGCCCCTCTTCGCGCAACGCGCGGAGCACCTTGTGCGCTGTCGCGTTGGCGACACCGAACTCCGAAGTCAACTGCACGACAGAGGGGACACGAGTACGCGGTGGATAGGTGCCGTCCGCGATGCGACGGCGAACCACTTCGGCCACCTGCCGCCATCGAGGAATGTCAGGAACGAACTCGATCACCCCCATAGCATGCGCATGCTTGGACATCCGTGCGATACATGGAGTACCTAGTATCCCTAGCATGCCCTAGAACGCTTCAGCTACGGTTACTCACGTGAAAGCCCCGGCGACGGTTGGAGCCGCCCCGGGGCACGGCCACCAGCTGATCGGAGCTGATGACATGAGGGACCTTATCCGCCGCCTCGCGGCCTGGCTGTACGTCCTGGTGAGGGACCCAGGCACAACATCAAACCACCAGCCGTCGCCGCCCGCTTTGCCCGTGGGCCAGAGCCGGCACCTCGTCTCACTCCTACCTCCACACCGCAGCCCCTACAGCCAGGACGACCTCCCTCTCGACGTCACAGCATCCCCGTCCGTACGCCCGTATCTGATCGCTCATGAGCAAGATCAGCGTCAGCCTGGAGGAGCCGGGTTCAGGCTGAAGCACTCCACTCCTGGTCGGCGCGATCACGTGTCGGCGGTCGCCTGATGTCGGATGAGCACCGCCTGCTTCCTCGGTCCGCCACCGATGGCAAGCGCAGCTACCTGATCACCGACCACCACGGCGGACCGGTCTCCCGAGCCGCCGATGCCACAGAGTCAATCCAACTTCACATGGGCGACCAGCTCGTCCAACACGCCCTCGTACTGCTCCCCGACACGCAGCCCGGTGATCTTCGCTACCTCGCCGAGCGCCTGACCGAGGCCCTACAGGACGTTTTGCGCATCGCCGAGAGCAGAGGTCGGCGTTTGAGCCAGCCGGACAACACCTGAAACCTCTGAGGCCCCGGACCTCTCCGGGGCCTCAGAAGCACAGCACAATCGCCACAACACCTGGGCGCACACGGTTGGGAGGAGCGGTGGGCCACGAGACCGAAGAAGAGATCCTGTAGTCAGGGGTCTTCATCACGTCATCGGCACGGCCTATGTAGGTGTTGATGTCACCTGGTGATGTCAAAGGCCCCGCCGGACGAACCGGCGGGGCCTTTGATCTGTGTGCACTCGGCAGGATTCGAACCTGCAACCTTCTGATCCGTAGTCAGATGCTCTATCCGTTAAGCTACGAGTGCTTGTTCTGTTTTTTCGCCGCTCTCGGGCCTTCCGGCTCGCTCGCGGCGACAGGAAGAACATTACATGACTGCCGCCGCCATGTGAAATCCGTTAGCCGCACCCCTTGTGAGCTGCGAAAACGGCACTTCAGGCCGCAGCTACGAGGTCAACGACAGCGAAGCCCCGGTCGAGTGACCGGGGCTTCGTGATCGAGTGCGGAGGCGGAGGGATTTGAACCCTCGATGGGCTTTAAGACCCAAACCGCATTAGCAGTGCGGCGCCATAGACCGGACTAGGCGACGCCTCCAGCATCACTCCCGCGCGAGCGCGAGCGGTGCGTGCCGATGATGACACAGTCGAGCGTGCTGTCACCAATCGACCCCCACGGTACTAGGCGGGAAGGGCACGGGGCAAAGACCTTGTCAGGCCGGTGCGGGGCCGCCCGGGCGTCCGCGCGCAACATCCGGGGCCGCGTCGCGTTAGGCAGGGCATGTTGCGTGCCACCCCCCGGGCCACCGCCCGCCCCGTCCTGCGGCGCCTCCTCGTCGGTGCCGCCGCCTCCGTCGCCGCCGCCGGGTCGCTGACCGCGGCGCCCCCGGTCGCGTATGCCCAGGCCCACGGGACCGGCCTGCTGTCCCCGGCCAGGCCCGGCGCCGGCCCGGACCGGGATCACCTCACCGTCACCGTGCGGAACGCCGGCGGCGGGGCCGACGGAACGTTCGAGCTGTACTGCAACCCCGACGGCGGCAGCCACCCCGACCCGGGCGGCGCCTGTGCCGCCCTGGAGCGGGACACGCGATGGGGGCAGGACGTCTTCGCGGCCCCGTCGGAGGGCGGCTTCTGCACCATGCAGTACGGCGGCCCTGCCACCGCACGCGTCACCGGCACCTGGGCCGGGCGGCCCGTCGACGCCACGTACGACCGCCGCGACGGCTGCCAGATCTCCCGCTGGGACCGGCTCGTGCCACTGCTGCCGGCCATGGGAGGCAACCGGGGCGCCAGGGCCTGAGCCGCCCGCCCGTCGCTCCGCTCACCCGTCCTGTTCGACGTAGGCCCGATCGTCCTGTTCGCCCATCCCGTCCGACGTACCCCGATCGGCGAGTTCGCCCATCCCGTCCGTACGCCCGTCTCCCCCTCACCCACCCCGTCCGTACGCCCACCCTCTCCGTCCGCGGCGGCTGGGCGTGGGCTGGGGGGAGTGGGCCCGTCGGGGCGGGAGGTCGTCGACGGGGCGAATTGCCGAGCGACGTCCCGCGGCGTCCAGCACCCCCGCCGCGCACCCCATTTGCGCCACTCTCCGCCCCCATCCCGCCAGCCCGGCCAAAAGGTACAGAAAAGCCGTCCTCGTAAAGGTCTCGCGAAGGTCCCGCGACGTCGTCGCAGGAGGGCGGGCGTTTGAGGGTTACCCGGTCGTCAGTTCGGGGTCACTTCCTCGTGCGACCTCCCTCTCATCCGGCGTCGCGAGCGCAACCGCAACCCTTAGACTCCCTCGCGTGACACGCTGCGGGACGGTTGGCAAGATGGCCCGAGCGGTCGGCAAGGTGCGGTAACAGGGAGGAAGCGTCTCGTGAGCAGCAGGCCATCCCGAGGCGCTGCTCGCCTCGCAGCCATACTGGACGCGCTCCCCGACGCGTTGGTCCTGGTCAACGCCAACGGCACGGTCGTCAACGCCAACACCATCGCCCTGGAGGCCTTCGAGACCCCGGGCACCGCCCTGGTGGGGCGCGGGCTGCTCGATCTGCTGCCGCAGTTCGACTCCAAGCTCATCCCCGGCTCCATGCGCCGGCCGGAACACCTCGATCCGCATGCCCGGACCAAGCCCACCCGGATGATCGCGCGCAGGACCGACGGCACCGAGTTCCCCGTCGAGGTCACCAGTGCGAATCTCGAGAACGGGCAGCAGGCCTACGACGGTTACGGCTACACCGGCGACGAGCTGCTCATGCTCGTCGTACGCGACCTGTCCGGGACCGTCGACACCGAGGCCGAGCTCGCCCGGTCCCAGCGGCAGACCGAGATGATCCTGCGGGCCGCGTCCGAAGGCGTCGTCGGCACCGACACCGACGGGCGGATCGTGCTCGTCAACCCGGCCGCCGCCCAGATACTGGGATTCCGGGCCAGCGACCTCGGCGGACGCGAACTGCACGACCTCGTCCTGCACTCGCGCGCCGACGGCTCGCCCTTCCCCTACGAGGACTCGCCACTCGCCGACACCCTGCGCTCCGGGCGCAAGCACCGGGTGCGCGGGCAGGTGCTGTACGCCAAGGACGGCGGCAAGGTGCCGGTCGACCTGACGACCGCGCCCGTACGCGACGGCGACCAGCTCGTCGGCGCCGTGATGACCTTCACCGACCGGCGCCCCTACGACGCCGTCGTCGACGAGAAGGAAGCGGCGGCGAAGCGTCACGCCGAGGAACTGGAGCGGATCGCCGAGGAGCACGCCTCCGAGCTCACCGCGCTGCGCCAGCAGCACGTCACCGAGCTGGAGGAGCTGACCGAGCGCCACGCCGAGGAACTCGCCGCCAACGAGGACCGCTACGCGGCGCTCGGGGAGCGGGAGAACGACCGGTTCGAGGCGCTCGCCGCCCGGCACGAGCAGTTGCTGACCCTGCTCGGCCGGTCGCTGCGCGGGCCCCTGGAGGAGCTGCGCCGCGAGCTGGCCGCACTCGCCGCCGACGACGCCGGGCAGCTGTGGCCCGAGGCCAACCAGGTGCTGCACCACCTGTCGGCCGGCTACGCGCGCATCACGACCCTGATCGACAACGTCCTCGGCTACCAGCGGCTCGACGCGGGCAGCGAGAGCGTCGCCCGTACGAAGGTGATGCTGGACGCCGTCGTCGCCGCCGGGGTCGACGGTGCCGTCGAGCTCATCGGGCCCGGGCGGGTGCAGTTCGCCGTGCACGCGCCGCCCATCGAGGCCGAGGTCGATCCCCGGCTGCTCGCGACCGCCCTCGCGCATCTCGTCGCGGACGTGGCGGGAGTCGACGCGACCGGCAACACGCCCGTGTCGGCGGGCGGCTACCTGGACAACACCGTCGTGGTGGCGGCGGCGCAGCGCGGCGAGGTCGTACGCATCGAGGTACGTGGGCCCTACGCCGGTGGCGACACCGTGCACGAGCCCATCGTGCGCGGGATCGTCCGGGCCCACGGTGGTGTGCTGCAGACGCATGACGTGCCGGGGATGAGCGGGAGCGCCTACGTCCTCGAGGTGCCGATCGGGGGCGGGGCGGGAGCTGTTGCCGCCCAGCCGGTGGACGAGTCCGCCGCGCTCGCCCTCGTCGGCCCCACTGCCGTCGGCCCCGCTGCCGTCGACGCCACCGCAGTCGACCCCGCTGAGCAGAACTCCGGTGGGGGGCGGCGCCGGGCGCGGCGGGCCACCACCGACGCCTTCCTGGACGGAGACGTTCCGGGTGGCGACAGCGAGGGGACCGGCACTCCCGGCGACGAGGGGGCCGGTGGTCCCGGAGCCGACGGGGCCGTGCCCACCGGGCGGCGCAGGCGGCGGGCCGCCGGGGAGCCGGCCGCTCTTCCGGCGGCGCAGGCATCCGGTGACGACGCCGCGGCGGGCGGCCCGTCCGGCGGCACCGGGCGTCGGCGGCGCGCGGCCGAGGAAGCCGCCGCCGACGGCGTCGGCAGTGCCGTCCAGGGCATCGCCGAGGGGGCCGTGGTGACGGCCGCCGAGCACGCGGCCGGGACCGCCGCCTCGAACACGGGCCTGGGCGGAACCGTGCCGCCGCAGGGTGTGCCCGCGCCGTCCGGACGACGGGCCCGGGCGGAGCACGGTGAGCAGGCGGCACTGCCGCCCGCCCTGCCCGCGGCGCAGTCCGGTGACGAGGCCGGCGGTTCCGCCGATGAGGCTCAGGGGCAGGACCGGCAGCCGACCGGGCGCCGACGGCGTGCGTTGGCCGCGGCCAACGAGCGGGCGGCCGCCGCGCAGGAGGCGGCCGGGCCGCGTCCGGTGTTCGCGCTGCCGCCGGCCGGGTCCGATCAGACGCCGCCCCCGGCCCAGCAGGAGGCCCCGGCCCAGGCCGGCCAGGGGCAGCAGGTCAGTGGCGGCCCGGTCGGAACGCCGGGTGCCGCACCAGGTGGCGTGCCGGGTGGCGCCCCGCATGCGGCGCCGGGTGCCGTGCCCGCCCAGGGGCAGGGCCCGGGGCAGGTATCGGCTCCGGGACAGGTGCCGGTCCAGGGTCAGATGCCGGCTCAAGGGCAGCCGCAGCAAGTCGTGGCGGGGCCCGGGGCGGCCGGTGCCGGTGACGGGGTGGCCGATGAGGGGCGGCACGACGCCGTTCCGCACGACCAGTCCGCCGATCACACTCCGCCGCAGCCTCATCCGACCAGTGCGCCGACCGGCCGCCGGCGCCGTGCCGTCGCGGTGCCGCAGCAGGCCGAGGAGGCCGGAGCACCGGTGCCAGGGGCTGCCGGCCAGGCGGGTCCTGCACTGGGAGGTTCCGCACCGGCGGGTTCCGTACCGGCGGGTTCCGTACCGGCGGGTGCCGCGCCCGCGGGCCCCACGGCGGCAGGCCCCGCCGCTGCAGGGGCTGTGCCTCCCGGTTCCATGCCTGCCGCTTCCGGACCGGCAGGGCCCGTGCCCGCCGGAGCCGCGCAGGGTGGTCCCGCGCAGCAGGACACGACCGGGCAGGTCCCGCCGGGACAGGCCGCGCCCGGCCAGGCCGCGCCCGGCCAGGGCGCGCCCGTGCAGGGCGGTGTCGCCGCAGCACCCGTCGCGCCGGGTACGGCCGTGCCGCCGCAGGCCGGGCCGGTTCCCGCGCAGGGCAACGCCGTTCATCCCCAGTCACCCGCCGTGCCCCCGCAGGGCAACGCCGTTCATCCGCAGGGCAACGCCGTACCTGCGCAGGCGCACGCCGTGCCGCCGCAGGGCGTGTCCGTACCCGCTCAGGGTGGGCTCGGGCAGAGTGTGCAGGCGGCCCTCCCGGGGCAGGTCCTGCAACCCTCGGTCCCGGCCCAGCCCCTGCCGCAGCAGGGCATCGCCGCACCGGGCCCCGCCGGCCTGCCGCTCCCTGCGGAAGCCGCCGCGGGCCAGGGCGTCCCGCCCCGGGGCGCGCCCGCTCAGGCGTCCACATCTCAGGGAGTTCCGGCCCAGGGGGCACCAGCGCAGGGAGCACCGGCCCAGGGAGCTCCGGCACCGGGCACCGACGCCCACGGCACCCCGCCGCAGGGTGGCACCCCGGCCGCTCAGCCCTGGCCCACCGCCGACGACACGTCGGGGGCCGGGGTCGCGCACCCGGGGCCCGCGAACGGCACGCCGCCCCGGGCCGCGCAGCAGCACACGCCCGCGCCGGGCACGCCGCTGCCGCCTCAGAACGCGCCGCGGGCGGCTCAGCCGTTGCCCGCGGAGGCCGCGCCACCCGTCGATCCGAACTCCACGCAGGGGCGTGCGATCAGCGTGCGGACGCTCGGCCAGGGTGTGCCGTTCACCCGGCAGGCGGCCCAGGTCCAGCAGCCGTCGGCGGCCGCCGTCCCGCAGTCCGGCGCGCTGCAGTCGGCGACGCCTCCCCCGCACCAGCCGGGCGGATCGGGCCGGCGCCGCAAGCTCGGCACGCCGCCCGACCCGGCGGCGCGTACGGACCAGGCGGCCCGCCCGGAGCAGGGGCAGCCGCGTCCCGCGGGCCAGGGACCCCGTCCCGAGCAGGCAGCGCGGCCGCATCCGGCCTCCGAGCACACGCCGCCGCCGGTCGCCGCGCAGGTCCCCGCCCCGGCCACCGCTCCCGCCCCGGCCCAGCCGTCCCTCGCCGGTCAGTCGCGCCTCGTGCAGATGACCGAGGGCGGCGGACGGTCGTACGCCATAGGCGCACCGGACGAGAATGCCGCCGAGGGCCCCGAGCCGCTGGACGGGCCCGGCGGGGCCGTCGAGGTGGCCGATCCGCCGCGGCCGCAGCCGATGGACGACGAACTGCCGCCCGAGCCGCTGGACAACCCGCGGCGGCTGCTGGTGTGGCCCGCGCCGGATGTCAGCACCCAGCAGGCGCTGAGCGACCGCGGCTACCGGCCGGTGATCGTGAACTCGCGCGAGGAGGTCGACGCGCAGATCGCGGCGTTCCCGGCCGCGCTGTTCGTCGACCCGCTGACCGGGCCGATCACGCGTACGGCGCTGCAGTCGCTGCGGCAGGCCGCCGTGGCCGCCGAGGTGCCCGTGCTGGTCACGGCCGGGCTCGGACAGGCCTCGCGGGACGCGGCGTACGGTGCCGATCCGGCCGTGCTGCTGAAGGCGCTGGCGCCGCGCGACACCGAGCAGCACCCGCCGCGGGTCCTGCTGATCGAGGAGCACGCGGAGATCGCGCTGGCGCTGACGGCGACCCTGGAGCGGCGCGGGATGCAGGTCGCGCGGGCCGCGAGCGACGCGGACGCGGTGACGCTGGCGGGACAGTTCCGGCCGAACCTGGTCGTGATGGATCTGCTGCAGGTGCATCGGCGGCAGGGGGGCTCCGCCGGGATCGTCGACTGGCTGCGGGCGAACGGGCAGCTCAACCGCACCCCGCTCGTCGTCTACACGGCCGCCGTCGACCAGGCCGACCTGCCGCGGCTGGCCTCCGGGGAGACGGTGCTGTTCCTCGCGGAGCGGTCCACCAGCTCCGACGTGCAGTCCCGGATCGTCGAGCTGCTCAGCCGGATCGGCACGAACTGACCCGTCCCGGCCGAGCTGCTCAACCGAACCGGCACCAACCGACCCGTCCCGGCCGAGCTGCTCAACCGAACCGGCACCAACCGACCCGTCCGGTGCCGGCCTCAGCGGCGGCAGCGGGCACGCCGTGGACCGCCGCCCGGCCGCCGCCCCCGGCGGGGCCCAGGGGGTGTCCGGTCCGGGCACACCCTGACGCGGGGCCGACGGGCAGCGCCTTCTCTGCGCCCTTGCGACCCGGTCCGAAGGACCGGCCCTAGCGGGCGGTCAGGCGGCGGGCCGCTTCCTTGACCGACGCGCGCAGGCGGTCCCGGTCCGCTTCGCCCTCGCCGACCAGGATGCGCCGCATCTGCGGGACGACGGCGGTCCAGTTGGCCAGGGCGGTCAGCAAAAACAGCAGGTCGGCGGCCGGGATGGTGTCCGTGACGACGCCCCGCTCCTGGGCGTCCTCGAGGGTGGCGACCTTGCGGGCGTAGTGCTCCTGGCGGGCGGACTCGAGGGGCAGCTCGGCGCTGCCGTACTCCAGGCCCTCCCAGAAGAGCAGGCGCAGCAGCTCCGGGTGGGCGGCGTGGTAGTCCATGACGCGGTCGATCCAGTCCTCGATGTCGTCCGGGGCCACCGGGACGTCCTGGGCGACATGGAGCATCTTCTTCTCGAGGACGATCGCGAACAGCTCCGCCTTGTTGCCGAAGTAGGCGTAGATGAGCTGTTTGTTGGCCTTCGCTTCGGCGGCGATGCGGTCGATGCGGGCGCCGGCGATGCCGTGCCGGGCGAACTCGGCGACCGCCGCCTCGAAGATGCGGGCCTTGGTGGCCTCGGGGTCCCTTGCTGCCATGGGGGAGAGGGTAGCGCGCCGGGTAACCAACTGTTTGGTTGACAGGGAACGGCGGGGCGGAACAGACTGTTCCCCCATCAGCCAACCAACCAGTTAGTTGCTAGAGCCGACTCCAAGGAGTCCCCTCCCATGCCGTCAGCGACCACCACCGCCGCCCGGACCACGCCCCCGGTGCGGCGGACCCGCGAGCCCGCCCCCGGGCTCTTCCTCACCCTGCTCGCCGTGTGCAGCGCGGTCACCGCCGCCAACATCTACCTCGCCGCGCCGCTGCTCCCGCTCATGGCCCGCGACTTCGGCTCGGCACCCTCGGCCCTCGCCTGGATCGCCTCGGTCGCCCAGCTCGGCTACGCGGTCGGCCTGCTGTTCTTCGCCCCGCTCGGCGACAGTGCGAACCGGCGCCGGACGGTCGCCGGGCTCACGCTCGTCACCGCGCTCGCGCTGGGAGCCAGTGCGGCCGCTCCGGGCGCCGGGGCCCTCGCGGTCGCGATGTTCGTCGCCTCGGCGGCCACCGTCATCCCCCAGCTGCTCGTGCCGCTGGTCGCCGAGCGGGCTCCCGCCGAGCGGCGTGCCCTGCATGTCGCGGTGATCATCTCGGGCCTGTTCGTCGGCATCGTCGGGGCCCGGGTGCTGGGCGGGCTGGCCGGGCAGGCCTTCGGCTGGCGGTGGGTGTTCGCCGGTGCGGCCGTGCTCACCCTCGCCCTGGGGCTCGCCACGGCGGTGGTCCTGCCGTCGCGGCGGCGCCGGGAGGGCCCGCTGTTCGCGGGGCTGGTCGCGCTGCCGTCGGTGCTGCGGAGCTCGCCGGAGCTGTGGCGGGCGTGTGTGCGGCAGGCCGGGATGTTCGGTGCGTGGAGCGCGCTGTGGACCTCGTTGACGCTGTTGCTGACGGGGCCGGAGTACGGGCTGTCCGCCGCGACCGCCGGGCTGTTCGGGCTGTTCGGCCTGACCGCGAGCGCGGTGGCGCCGCTGGCGGGCGGGCTCGTGGACCGGTTCGGGGCGGCGCGGGTGGTGCGGTCGGCGTATCTGGTCGCGGCCGTGTCCGTGCCGCTGTTCTGGCTGGGCGGGCAGGTGCTGGGGGCGCTGTTCGCCGCGGCGGTCGCCGTGCACGCGGCACTGGTCGCCTCCCATGTCGCCAACCAGACCCTCGCCCTGACCGCGACCGGCACCCCCGCCACGGCCAACACCGCCTATGTGGTCGCCGGTTTCGCGGGCGGCGCGACCGCTTCGGCCCTCGCGGGGGTGGCGTTCAGCCACTTCGGGTGGGGCGGGGTGTGTGTCGTCGCGGGCGTGTGGCTGGCGCTCGGGTGGGGCGTGACCGCCGTACGACGGTGAGGTGCTGCCGTACGGCGGTCTGCGGGCGGACTGCCGTACGGCGGCCCGCCGGCGGGTCAGAGGCTGGTGACGTCCAGCTCCCCCTGCGCGTACTGCCTGCGCAGCACCTTCTTGTCGAACTTTCCTACGCTCGTCTTCGGGACGGCCTCGATGACCGTCCAGCGCTCCGGGAGCTGCCACTTGGCGATGTGGCCCTCGTCGGCGAGGAAGGCGCGCAGGGTCTCGAAGGTGGCGGTGGAGCCTTCCCTGAGGACGACCGTGGCCAGGGGGCGCTCGCCCCACTTCTCGTCGGGGACGGCGACGACGGCCGCCTCGGCGACGTCGGGGTGGGACATCAGCGCGTTCTCCAGCTCCACCGACGAGATCCACTCGCCGCCGGACTTGATGACGTCCTTGGCCCGGTCGGTGAGGGTGAGGAAGCCGTCGGGGGAGATGGTGCCGACGTCACCGGTCTTGAGCCAGCCGTCCTCGCTGAACTTGTCGGCGGGGCGCAGCGGTTCGCCGTCGGGGCCGTTGTAGTAGGCGCCCGCGATCCAGGGGCCGCGCACCTCCAGCTCACCGGCGGACTCGCCGTCCCAGGGGAGGCGTTCGCCGCCGGGGCCGGACAGGCGGCCCTCGACACCGGCCGGGAAGCGGCCCTGGGTGAGGCGGTAGGCGAACTCCTCCTCCGTGCCGATCACACCGGCCGGGGGGCGGGCGATCGTGCCGAGCGGGGACGTCTCCGTCATGCCCCAGGCGTGGCAGACCCGCATGCCCAGCTTGTCGAAGGCCTCCATGAGCGAGGGCGGACAGGCCGCGCCGCCGATGGTGACCTGGCCGAGGGAGGAGACGTCGCGGGGGTTCGCCGTCAGCTCGGCGAGCAGGCCCTGCCAGATGGTGGGGACGGCGGCCGCGTGCGTGGGCTTCTCGCTCTCGATCATCGCGGCGAGGGGGGCCGGCTGGAGGAAGCGGTCCGGCATCAGCATGTTCACGCCGGTCATGAACGTGGCGTGCGGCAGGCCCCAGGCGTTCACGTGGAACTGGGGGACCACGACCAGCGAGGTGTCCTGGTCGGTCAGACCCATCGACTGGGCCATGTTGACCTGCATGGAGTGCAGGTAGATGGAGCGGTGGCTGTAGACCACGCCCTTGGGGTCGCCGGTGGTGCCGGAGGTGTAGCACATGGCGGCGGCCTGGCGTTCGTCCAGCTCGGGCCAGTCGTACGAGGTCGGCTTGCCGGCGATCAGGTCCTCGTACTCGTGGACGCGAACGCTCGCCTCGGCGAGGAGGGAGCGGTCTCCGGGGCCGGTGACGACCACGTGCTCGACCGGCTTCAGGTGCGGCAGCAGCGGGGCGAGCAGGGGCAGCAGCGAGCCGTTGGCGATGATCACGCGGTCGGCGGCGTGGTTGACGATCCAGGCCAGCTGCTCGGGCGGGAGGCGGAGGTTCAGGGTGTGCAGGACCGCGCCCATGGACGGGATGGCGAAGTAGGCCTCGACGTGTTCCGCGTTGTTCCAGGCGAGGGTCGCGACGCGCTCGTCGCCGGTGACGCCGAGGTCCTCCCGCAGCGCGTGGGCCAGCTGGGCCGCGCGGGCGCCGATCTCCGCGAAGGAGCGGCGGTGCGGCTCGTCCTCACCGGTCCAGGTGGTCACCTGCGATGTCCCGTGGATGGTGGACCCGTGGGTCAGGATCCTCGAGATCAGCAGCGGTACGTCCTGCATCGTGCTCAGCACGGCGTCCTCCCGGGCGACATTGCCTACGCGGTGGTAAAGGTTGCGCTGATTCTGCGCACATACCGCGTGGTATGTCACTAGGACCGGGCGATCGATCACATCACGCCATGCCTCAGGAGTGCCTCACAGCCGGGTGGAGGGGGACCTCACCGGCGGACGAGCCCCAGCTCAGCGTCCTCGCGGAGCTTGCCGATCGCCCGGGAGACGGCCGACTTCACCGTGCCCACCGAGACGCCGAGCACCTCGGCCGTCTGGACCTCGCTGAGGTCCTCGTAATACCTGAGGACCACCATCGCCCGCTGCCGGTCGGGCAGCCGCATGATCGCCCTCCACATCGCGTCGCGCAGCGCCTGCTGCTCGGCCGGGTCGTCACGGCCGGCCACCGGGTCCGGCTCGGGAAGCTCGTCGCAGGCGAACTCGTCGACCTTGCGCTTGCGCCACTGCGAGGTCCGGGTGTTCAGCAGCGCCCGGCGCACATAGCCGTCGAGGGCGCGGTGGTCCTCGATGCGCTCCCAGGCGACGTACGTCTTGGCGAGCGCGGTCTGCAGCAGGTCCTCCGCGTCGCTCGGGTTGCCGGTGAGCGAGCGGGCGGTACGCAGGAGCACCGGCTGGCGGGCCCTGACGTACGACGAGAACGACGGGTAGGGAAGGGTCTGCGCCGCTGGTCCGGCCGCCTTCGAAGCGCTCGTGCAGACGAGTGTGGTCATGGCTCAACGCTATGAGCGGGGGCACGGTGAGCGGATCGGCCGCAGGTCCCGAAGCGGGGTCCCCCTCAGGTTGTACGGGTAGGGCCCGCCGCACCTCCTGTAGGTGGAGCGAAGGGCCCGGGGTACTGCGGGTTCACCCCTGGGGGTCGGCGGTCAGGACGAGTCCCGAGGTCGGCACACCCGTCCCGGCCGTCACCAGGACACGTTCCGCTCCGGGCACCTGATTCGCCGCCGTGCCCCTGATCTGCCGGACCGCCTCCGCGATGCCGTTCATGCCGTGCAGGTACGCCTCCCCGAGCTGCCCGCCGTGCGTGTTGAGGGGCAGGCGCTCCTCGGCCACGAAGTCCGCCGCCTCGCCCGGGCCGCAGAAGCCGAACTCCTCCAGCTGCGTCAGCACGAACGGCGTGAAGTGGTCGTAGAGGATCCCGACGTCGATGTCGGCCGGGGCGAGGCCCGAGGTGCGCCACAGCTGCCGGGCGACGACCGCCGCCTCGGGAAGGCCGGTCAGGTCGTCGCGGTAGTAGCTGGTCATCTGCTCCTGGGCACGTCCGGCGCCCTGGGCGGCCGCGGCGATCACGGCGGGCGGGTGGGGCAGGGCGCGGGCGCGTTCGGCGGAGGTGACGACGAGGGCCTGCCCGCCGTCCGTCTCCTGGCAGCAGTCCAGCAGGCGCAGCGGTTCGGCGATCCAGCGCGAGGCGGCGTGGTCGGCCAGGGTGATGGGGCGGCCGTGGAAGTGGGCCGCCGGGTTGGTCGCCGCGTACTTGCGGCCGGTGACCGCCACGTGCCCGAAGGCCTCCGGCGTCAGCCCGTAGGTGTGCAGGTAGCGGCGGGCCGCCATCGCCACCCACGAGGCCGGGGTGAGCAGGCCGAACGGCAGCGACCAGCCGAGGGCCGCGCCCTCCGCCGAGGGTTCCCGGTGCCGGACCCCGGAGCCGAAGCGGCGGCCCGAGCGCTCGTTGAACGCCCGGTAGCAGACGACCACGTCGGCCACGCCCGCGGCGATCGCCAGGGCGGCCTGCTGGACGGTGGCGCAGGCCGCGCCGCCGCCGTAGTGGACCCGGGAGAAGAAGGAGAGTTCCCCGATGCCGGCCGCCTGGGCGACGGTGATCTCGGGGCTGGTGTCCATGGTGAAGGTGACCATCCCGTCGACGTCGGCCGGGCTCAGCCCGGCGTCCGCGAGGGCCGCCCGCACCGCCTCCACGGCGAGGTGCAGTTCGCTGCGGCCCGAGTCCTTGGAGAACTCGGTGGCCCCCACACCTACGACGGCCGCACACCCGCCGAGACCGTTTCGCCCGCTCATGCTCATGCCTGGACCGCCCGCCCCTGCCGGCTCATGCCGGGACCCCCCGGCCCTCTCCCGTTCGTCCCGTGACCGCCCCGCCCTCTCCCCCTCACGACGAGCCGCCCTCTCCCGCTCCTGCCGGGACCCTGACCGTCACCGTGCCCGTGACGTGCCGGCCGAGGCCGTTCGCGCCGGCGATCCGGACCGTCGCGGTGTCGCCGTCGACCTCCTCGACCGTGCCGGTCAGCACCATCGTGTCGCCGGGACGGTTGGGCGCGCCGAGCCGGATGGCGACCCGGCGCAGCTCGGCCCGCGGGCCGAAGTGGTCCGTGACGTAGCGGCCGACCAGGCCGTTGGTCGTCAGGATGTTCATGAAGATGTCGGGGGAGCCCTTCTGCCGGGCGAGCTCCGGGTCGTGGTGGACGTCCTGGTAGTCGCGGGAGGCGATCGCCCCGGCGACGATCAGGGTGCGGGTGATCGGGATCTCCAGCGGCGGGAGCCGGTCCCCGGCCTTCACGGCGTCACCCCCTGGAAGACGGGCAGCACCAGCTCGTCGTCGTACCGGCGGAACTCCAGCCGCACCGGCATGCCGATCCGCACCTTGTCGTACGGCACCCCGACCACGTTGCTGACGATCCGCACGCCCTCGGCCAGCTCGATCAGGCCGACCGCGTAGGGAGGCTCGAAGGCCGGAAAGGGCGGGTGGTGCATCACGACGTACGAGTAGACCGTGCCCTCGCCGCTCGCCCCGACGGTGTCCCAGTCCGGGGAGCCGCACCTGTTGCAGCCCGGCAGCCAGGGGAAACGCAGGGTGTCGCAGGCCGTACAGCGCTGGATGAGGAGCTCGTGGCGGGCCACGCCTTCCCAGAAGCCGGCGTTGTCGCGGTTGACGACGGGGCGGGGGCGGCGTTCCGCCGGTTGCGAAGGCCGGTGTGCGGGGGCGTACTTGAGGATGCGGAAGCGGTGGGTGCCGGCGAGTTCACCGCCCGCGCGGACGTCCGTGCGGGTCGTGACGAAGTAACCCGGCCCGAGTTTCGTGGTCTTGCGCCCGGACACCGACTCGATGACCGAGTCGAAGGTGATCTCGTCACCCGGGCGCAGCGGGCGCAGGTACTCCTGTTCGCAGTCGGTGGCGACGACCGCTTCATGGCCCGACGTGTCGAGCAGGTCGAGGAGTTCGTCATAGGCCGCCGTGCGTTCCGGGCGGCGGGTGAGGCCGGCCATGGTCCAGGCCTGGAGCATGGTGGGCGGAGCGATGGCGTCCGGGCCCGTGTACGCGGGGCTGGTGTCCCCCATGGCCTCGCACCAGTGCCTGATCATCGGCATGTTGACGGGGTCGCGGCCCACCCCGCCGGCGGCGGCCCGCAGGCCCTCGTAGGCCTTCAGCCGCGCCTCGAACTCCTCGTGGACCTCCGGCTCACCACTCACGGTTTCTGACTGTCCGTCAGATCTACCGTGCAGTCAAGCCCCGTCACGGCCCACCGGACCACCCCCCGGACGCGAAAACGCCTGCGCGGCAGTACCGGAGTACCGCCGCTCAGACGTTTGTGAGCCCACGAAGCACACCCCCACAGCACCCGGTCCGGTGCCGGGCACCGGCCCGCTCAGCTCACCACCACAGGGGGGAGAAGCTGACGGCGGTGTTGCCGTTGCCCTGGTTGACGGCCGTGGGCTCGGTGCCGTTGACCTGGGCGGTGTTGCTCTGGTTCGAGGTGCCGTCACCGAGGGCCTGCTGCTGGGTGGTGGCCGCGTTGCCGAAGTTGTCACCGCCGACGCCGCTGCCGAGGACGCCCTGCTCGGTCTCGGTGACGGACGCGATGGATCCGTTGTCCGCGAAAGCGCCGTTGTCCGCCGCCGCGACACCGGTGAAGAGGGCGGCTGCGAGCGGAAGGGCGGAGACGGCCGCGATGACGCGGGCGGTACGGATGCTTGCCATGTTTCTTGTCCCTCCAGGACTGATCGAACCGAGGACGCACCGGCTCGTGACGGTTCGGTGCGTGAACCACTGCTGTCACCGGGGAAGTTGGCCGACCGCCCCGGTGCGGTGCTCGACGTCGCGAGTCCAGAGTTGCCCACCGAATCCCCGGCGAACCACCCCGGAAGCCGCCTTTCGCACGCAAGCGTGAGGACAAGTCGATAAACCCTCAAGCTTCACTTCCGTCCCGGACGAGAGCGAAAAAGGGCGCTCGAACCCGGGTGCCGCAAGGGGCGAAGCGGTCCAGCACTTTTTCCGGTCACCCCCCGCCCCGGCGCGTCGCGCCCGTTCCCTCTTTCCTTTTTCGAACGTAAGTACGAAACTAGAGGCATGGCCACCACCGACCGGCAGGCCACGACGCTGGCCCTCGCACACGCCCTGTCAGCCGCCGAACGCGGACTGGCCGTCATCCCCCTGTCCCGCTCCAAGCTCCCGGCACTGCGCTCCCCGCACCGCGACGACCCCGCCCCCTCCCCCTGCCACGGCGCGTGCGGCCGCCTCGGACACGGTGTCTACGACGCCTCCAGCGACCCGGACCGCATCCGCGAGCTGTTCGCCGCCGCGCCCTGGGCGACCGGCTACGGCATCGCCTGCGGGCTGCCCCCGCACCATCTGATCGGCCTCGACCTGGACGTGAAGACCGGCACGGACTCCTCGGCCGCCCTGCGCGAACTCGCGCTGCGGCACCTGTTCACGATCCCGCCGACCGTGGTCGTCGTGACCCCCTCCGGCGGGCGGCACCTGTGGCTGAGCGGGCCGCCCGAGATGGTCGTCCCCAACTCCGCGAGCCGGCTCGCCCCCGGCATCGACATCCGGGGCGCGGGCGGCTACCTGGTCGGCCCCGGCTCCCGCACGGGCCAGGGTGTCTACGCCGCCGCCCCGGGCACCGCGCACCTGACCCCCGCACCCTGCCCGCGCTCCCTGCTGCGGCTGCTGATCCCGCCGCCCCGCCCCCGTCACCCCGCCCCCGCGGCGACCGGCGGGCACGGCCAGGGCCTGGTCCAGTTCGTCCTGGCCGCGCACGAGGGCCAGCGCAACACCCGCCTGTTCTGGGCCGCCTGCCGGGCCTATGAGGACGGCATCGGCCCGGCGCTGGTGGACCCCCTGGTCGACGCGGCCCTGAACACCGGCCTGTCCGAGCGTGAGGCCAGGGCGACGATCGCCTCGGCGGCACGGATGACGGGGCACCGGCCGTGAGCACGGCCCCGCCCATGACCACCACCGAAAGACCTCGATGCAACACCACGCAAAGACGCCGGCCCTGGCGCTCGCCCGCCTCGTCCTGGCCTCCGGCCGCCCGGTGCACCTCGCCGAGCTGCGGTTCTCGTCGACGTACGGCGACCTGCTGGACGGCTATCCCTGCAAGCCGCTGAACGACCTGCGGATCAGCAGCCTCCTGCACGCCGCCGAGCTGTCCCGCCCGGGCACGCCGGTGCACCTCGTCCCGCCGCGGCGCGAGTACCCCGACCAGTACGCGGGCGGCCTCGGGCCGGTCGAGGTGCTGCCCGCGGTGGCCTGCCTCGGCACATTCCACTCCACGGCCCTGGACCCCGCCCACGACCCGGTCGCCTACCGCTCGCGCCTGACCGTCGTCTGGTTCCAGCCCACGCCCCGCCTCCCCTCGGACCGCGACGCCGAACCGGCGCTGCGCAACCTCGACTGGGCGGTACTGGCCCGGGACGCCCCCGCTCCCCCGTAGGGTCGTGCGATGAACGCCTCCCGCATCGAACTGCCGCGCTGGCAGTTCGAGTTGACCTGGTCCCTGTTCGAGTACCACCTGGAGCGGCTGGAGCCGGAGGACTTCCTCTGGGAACCCGCCGCGCACTGCTGGACGATGCGCCGGGGCCCCGACGGCACCTGGGTCCCGGACTGGGCGGACACCGAACCCGACCCGGTCCCCGTCCCCACCCTCGCCTGGGTGAGCTGGCACCTCGGCTGGTGGTGGAGCGTCGCCCTCGACCACCTGGAGGGCCGCCCGCCCCGCGACCGCGAGGACATCGTCTGGCCCGGCGAGGGCGCCCCGACGGTGGAGTGGCTGCGCGACCTGCGCGCCCAGTGGCTGAAGGTCCTGAACGGCCTCACCGACCAGGACCTCGACGCCACGGCCCCGTTCCCCTGGCCGAACGACCCCGAGCACACCGTCGAGCACATGCTGGCCTGGGTGAACGCGGAGCTGATGAAGAACGTGAGCGAGATCGGCCAGCTGCGGTTGCTGCGGAGGGCGTCCGTCCAGGCACAGGGTCCGGGCACTCCGCCCCCGCGTGCTCCCGGCCCTCGGGGCGGGCCCGGCCCGAGATGAAAAAGGCTCGACCGCTGGCGACGGGGGATGCACCAGCGGTCGAGCTATGGCCAAGGGTAACAAGCGCTTGCCCACCGCGAGCCGACCGGCCGCCGGGAAAGCCCGGTTGTGACTCGTCTCACTCAACTACCAGGACAACCCGCTCTGTTGTCCTGAGCGGTCGCGTCAGCCGTCGCACGGCGGGTCGTAGGAGAGCCGCGGCAGGTACTCCCGCCAGGTGTCCTGCGTCAGCACGCCCCGGGTCATCGAGCAGATGCGGCGGACGGCTGTGTCGACGTCGAGATTCCAGAGCCGGATGGTGTCCGCGCCGCTCGACACCCCCAGCGTGTGGCTGTTCGGGCTGAACGAGAGGAACGTGCCGGTCTTGGAGTTGGGGCTCATCGACTGGCCGATCGCGGTGGCGTGCGAGGGGTCGGTCACGTTCCACAGGCGGACGGTGCTGTCGTTTCCGCCGCTGGCCAGGATGCGGCCGTCGCGGCTGAACGTCAGCGACACGACCGCCTCCGTGTGGCCCGTGAGCAGCGCCTCCTCGGAGGCCTGGGCCGGGTCCGTGATGTCCCAGAGGCGGACGGAGTTGTCGTCGCCGGCGCTGGCCAGCGTGTGGCCGTCGCGGCTGTAGGCGAGCGTGTTGACCGCTCCGAGGTGGCCGCGCAGAGGTTTCCCGATCAGGGTCGCCCGGCCGGGCTCGGTCACGTTCCACAGCCGGATCGTGCCGTCCGCGCTGCCACTGGCGAGCGTCCGGCCGTCGGGGCTGAACACGAGGTGGTTGACGTAGCCCTTGTGACCGGTGAGGGGGCTGCCGAGCGGGAGCGGCCGGGCCGGGTCGCCGATGTCCCACAGCCGGATGGTGCGGTCGTCGTAGGCGGTGGCCAGGACCTTCCCGTCCGGGCTGAACGCCAGGGGGTCGGCGTAGCGGATGCGCAGGGGCGCGGGAGAGCGGTAGCGGACGGGGTGTTCGGGGTCGCCGAGGTTCCACAGCTCCACCACCCTCTCGTCCGTCAGGACCGCGAGGGTGCGGCCGTCCGGGGCGAACTCCAGGGAGCGCACGTCGCCCCGGCCGGGGTGAAACGGTTCGCCGACGCGCACGGGCCTGCCGGGCCTGCGCACGTCCCACAGCCGGATCCGCCCGTCCCGCGCCGCCGTCGCGAGCAGCCGCCCGTCCGGCCGGAACACCCCCGTCCGGCCGGTCATGTCCGACACCGGCAGCGACCACAGACGCACCTTGTTGTCGCCCGCCCCGGTCGCGAGGGTGCGCCCGTCGGGGCTGAAGCCGAGCGCGTACATCTCCCCGCTGCTGCCCGCGAGGGGCCCGCCCACCTGCGAGGGGTACTGCGGGTCGCTGACCTTCCACAGGCTCGCCGTGCTGTCCGCGCTGGCCGCGGCGAGCATGTTGCCGTCGGGGCTGAAGGCGACGGACCAGACCGGCCCGGTGTGGCCGGTCAGCGGCGCGCCGATCAGGTCCGGGCGGCCCGGACCTGCCATGTTCCACAGGCGTACGGTGCCGTCCGCGCTGCCGCTGGCGAGCGTACGCCCGTCGGGGCTGAAGGCCACGGAGTGCACGGTGGTGGTGTGGCCGGTCAGCGGCTTCCCGGCCGGTTCGGGGCGCGCGGGGTCGGACACGTCCCACAGCCGGATCGTCCCGTCGTCGCCTCCCGCGGCCAGCGTCCGGCCGTCCGGGCCGAACGCCACCGAGCGCACGGCGGCCCTGTGCCCGGTCAGGGGCCTGCCCAGGGCCCGCGGCCGGCGCCGGTCGGCCATGTTCCACAGCCGGACGGTGTGGTCGTCGCCCGCGGAGGCCAGCGTGCGCCCGTCCGGGCTGAAGGCGATCAGGTAGATCGTGCCGTCATGGCCGGTCAGGGGCGGGCCGAGCGACTTCGGGTGCGCGGCATCGGTCACGTCCCACAGCCGGATGGTGCCGTCGTCGGAGGCGCTGGCGAGCGTCCGGCCGTCCGGGCTGAAGACCGCGCTGCTCACCCAGCTCGTGTGCCCGGTCAGGGGCTTGCCCAGGGGCCTGGGGCGCTTGGGGTCGGCCACGTCCCACAGCCGTACGGTCCGGTCGTAGCTGGCGGTGGCCAGGACCTGTCCGTCCGGGCTGAAGCTGGTGAGGTAGACGGCGCCGGTGTGACCGGTGAGGGGCGTGGCGAGCGGATGGTTGACGATGGAGATCAGGCGGCTGTTCGCGCCCTTGTCGTCCGGGCGCAGTCCGTGCGCCACCAGATCGAGCTGCGCGGACAGCGAGGGATCGGTGTCCTGGACGCGGTCGGACTGGGCGAGCACCTGCTCGAAGACGGCCTCGTCCCGCTGCTTCCAGGCGACCACGGCCGACCCGACGGCCAGCATCGCCAGGACGACCAGGGTCGCCACCGCCCCCCGGCTGATCCAGATGATCCGCCTGCGCAGCCGGACCGACGCCGCCAGGAACTCCATCGCGCTGCGGGTCAGGAACGTGTCCCCGGCGGACCTCGCCCAGCCGTGGGCCTGCTCCAGCCGGGAGCCCCGGTAGAGCAGTGAGGTGTCGCGGTTCGACTCCTCCCAGGCCCGGCCGTCCTCCTCCAGACGCTGGCGCAGCAGATTGCCCTGCCGGTCCTCGTCGATCCAGTCGCGCAGCCGCGGCCAGGCGTGCAGCAGCGCCTCGTGGGTGATCTCCACGGTCTCCGCGTCGAGCGTCACCAGCCGGGCGCGGACCAGCGCTTCCAGGGACTCCTCGGTCTTGCCGGGGTCGGCCGACTCCTTCGCCAGCTGACGCCGGGTTCCGCGGCGGCGGGTGGCCTGGGTGTCCTCGCCCAGCCGTACCAGGCGGAGCAGCAGCAACCGGGCGGCGGTGCGCGCGGCCGGGTCGAGGCCGGTCCAGGCCCGTTCGGCGGTCGCCGCGACCGCTCCCTGGATGCCGCCGGCCGCGCGGTAGCCGGCCAGGGTGAGGCGGCCCGCCTTCCGGCGCTGCCAGGTGGCGAGCAGGGCGTGCGAGAGGAGCGGCAGCACACCGGCGTCGTGCGCCCCGCCCGGGCCGTCGGCACTGACCTCGCGGACGATCAGCTCCGCCAGCCCCGGTTCCAGCTCCAGGCCGACGGCCCTGGCCGGTCCGTTCACCGCCTCACGCAGCTCCGCGGTGGTCAGCGGCCCGAGCACCATGTGCCGGTGCTGGAGCGCGTCGGCGAGCTCCGGGTACCGCAGGCAGCGGTCGTAGAAGTCGGCGCGTATGCCCAGCACCACGACCGCCGGGGCCGGTTCGCCGGGGCCCGCGGGTGAGCAGGCGGCGTGCAGCACCTCGATGAAGGTGCGGCGGTCCGCCTCGTCGGGGCAGAGGGTGAACGTCTCCTCGAACTGATCCACGATGACGACCGGACGGGCCCCGGAAGCTGCTTCCCGCCGGGCCCAGACACCGACGGCGGCACGGACTGCTTGGGGGGAGAGTGGGGAGAGCGGGGAGGGTGCGGTGTCGGGCGAGGGTGCGGTTTCGGGGGAGGGTGCGGTTTCGGGGGAGGGTGCGGTGTCGGGCGAGGGTGCGGTTTCGGGGGAGGGTGCGGTTTCGGGGGAGGGTGCGGTGTCGGGGGACGCAGCGGGCGCCGCACCGGCCCCCTCCCCACCGGTCTCGGCCGATCCCTCTGGCCGTGGCCGCGCGGAGGCACCGTCGGATGAGGTCGAGACCGGGACGACGGAGGCCAGCTCGGGTATGCAGCGGGTCAGTTCCCCCAGCGGATCGCCTCCCGGCACGAGTTGGACGACCTCTCGCGGCCGGCCGGTCCCGTCACCACCGTCACCACCGTCACCGCCCAGCGCGCCGTCCCGCAGGGCGGGCACCAGGCCGGCGTTCAGCAGGGAGGACTTCCCCGCCCCCGACGCGCCGACGAGCATGACCAGGCCGCCCGTGCGCGCGACGGCCCCGAGCTGCTTGACGAGCGCGTCCGTGCTCCGCTCCCGGCCGAAGAACCACCGGGCGTCCTCCCGGCGGTAAGAGGCGAGCCCCCGGTAGGGGCACACCCCGCCCGGGGTGGAGGCGGACTCGTCCCCGGACCGCTCCTCGGCTTCGGAAGACGCCGGGCGCTCACCGACCGGGTCGGCCACCGCGCGTTCCCACAGCCGCTGCCACTGGCCGAGGTCGTACAGACCGGGGGAGACCGGCGTGGGCCGCGAGCGCCGCGCGTCGGGGATCAGCACGTGCAGCACCGCCGCGAGGGCGGGGAACTGGGCCGGAACGTTCCGGGCCCGCCGCCAGTCGCTGATGCGCTGCGCGGACACCCGTACGGGCCGCCCGCGTTCGTCGACCCGCTGAAGCCGGACGACCGCCTCGGACACCCGCTTGAGAGGAGGGTTGCCGGCTTCCTTGTACAGCAGTGCGAGGCGTTCCGCGAAGGCGGTGCGTACCCCCGAGTCGGAACTCAAGGTCTCAGCTCCTTACTTCCCACGCCTGGACGTCCGGACCGGAAAACTCACTCTATATGGCTGACCTGCGGCGATGCCGTCCGTTAAGCGCCGGAACCTCCTCCTCCATGGCCGGAAATGGCAGGATCCGGACGCAGCGGCGCCCCCATCCGGCCAGCTTCCGTCCGGAGCGGACGATGAGGCTCCACCGTTCGGTACCGGTCCCCACGAGGGGAGGGACCGGTACCGGACGATGTGGTGAACCTCCCCAGCACCCCCCGCCCCGCAACCTCCGTGCTCGGCAGGCCCGGCCTCCGGACGACCCTGGAAAACTGACGACCCGTCAGTTATGGTCGCCGTGCCGTACCGCTCCCGCAGCGATGGAAGAGCACGGCTCGAGCACGGCTCGGGCACGGATGAGCGAGAACGGGCAGCGCGCAAGCAGAGGCCGGGCGACGCATCAGCGACGTACAGGGGTGAGCGCAGTGGAGTCACGTCCCGAGAGCCCACGACCGCAGGGTGCTCCGCGCTGGGTCGCGATGTTCTACCGGCCCGCCGAGAGGTCCTGGCGGACGGCCGCCCAGTCGCCCCATCGCGCGCCCGTGCTGTACGCCCTCGGCGAGATGACCCAGACCCTGCGCGCCCGGGGCGACGACGTGACCCTCGCCCTGTGGGGGCCGAAGGACGGCGCGTGGCACCGCTTCGACACCCCTCTGAAGCAGACCGCTGTCCCGCGGCCGGAACCCGAACCCTCCCCGGCCGAACCGGCCAAGCTGGCGGAACGGATGACCGGCCGCCGCCACCAGGTCCTCATGGCGGCCCTGACGAAGGCGGGGCTCTACGACCTCTCCCCCGAGGACGGCACAACCGTCCGGGCGTTGGTGGAACACCTCGACGAGGCCGCCGTACGCCGGGTCGCCCACTGGCTGGCGGCCGCCGGGAGCGCGCGCTAGCCGGGCCGGTTCAGCCGGTGCCGCGCTGGGCAGTCAACTCCTGACGACTCGGGGGCACGATGTCGCCAGGAGGGGACAAAAGGACATGAAGGTCTTCGTGGACAGCGATCTCTGCTACGGCTCCGCCGAGTGCGCCCACCGGGTCCCGGCGGTCTTCGAGTTCGTCGACGGCTTCGGGGCGGTCCGGCCGGGCCGCGCGGAGACGGGCGAGGACCCCGAGGTCCTGGAGGCGGCGGAGAAGTGCCCGAGCCAGGCGATCGGCATCACCCGTGCGCCGCGGTCGGCGCCGGACCGGCCCTAGCGAGAGCGCGTGCCGGTACCGAACCTGCTCGCGGTCTTCGCCCACCCCGATGACGAGTCCCTGACGGCGGGCGGCGTCCTCGCCCGCCACGCGGCCGCGGGCGGGCGCACCGCGGTCGTCACGGCGACCTGGTCGGCGGACACTCCGCGCGCGGCGGAACTGGCCGAGGCGCTCCGCACCCTGGGCGCGGGCCCGCCACGCATGCTGGGGTACGCCGACGCCCGCGTCCCGCACTCGGCCCCGGGCAGACCGCGCTTCTGTGACGTCCCGCTGGACGTGGCGGTGGGAGAACTGGTCGCGCACCTGCGCGACTTCCGACCGGAGATCGTCGTCACCCACGACGCCTACGGCAACCTGACCGGCCACGAGGACCACGTGCACACCCACCGGGTGACCACCCTCGCGGTCCACGCCGCCGGACTGGAACGTCTCTACCCGGACGCCGGGGCGCCCTGGCAGCCGAGCGCCCTGTACCTGGCCACGCACCCGGACTCGGCCGCTCGGACATGGGGCGGGCACCTGGCCCCCGTGAACAAGGCGGTGCGCACGGTGCCCGACGAACGCGTCACCGCGACCGTCGACGTCACCCCCTGGCTGGACCGGAAGATCGCGGCGATCCTGGCCCACCGCACGGAGGTGGCACGGGGAGCGGCGCCGGGCCTCATCGCCGCCCTCCCCGCAGCCGAGCGGCAACGGCTGCTCGGCACGGAGTGGTACACCCGCCACGACCTGACACCGACGCCCCCCGCGCAGACCGAGCTGCTCCCATAACGCGGGTTCGCCCCGCCACACCCCGGGCGCCGAAGACCTGCGCCCAAGCAGGGCTGCTCCCACAACGCGAGGCACGCCCGCCACACCATGGCGCCAACAACCCCCCGCGCAGACCGAGCTGCTCCCATAACGCGGGTTCGCCCCGCCACACCCCGGGCGCCGAAGGCCTCCGCCCAAACGGGGCTGCCCTCACAGCGCGGTCGGCGCGCCCCACTGGAGCCGGGACAACGCCCTGGCCCTGGCCTCCACGACAGCCATCCGCACCTCGCGTTCGGCCCGGTCGGTGTGGGCCGCCTGCCCGGTCACCTGCCCGTCCCACTTCCGGTACAGCAGGCCCACCTCCCGCGAGAACCACCCCCGGCTCACCGCGTTCAGCGCCAGCAACAGCCCGGTGTCCTCAGAGGCGGGCAGCGCCATCCAGCCGCCCAGGGCGAGCAGCAACTCCCGCCGCACGCACAGCGAGGCGGGATGCACCTGCGCGAGGAAGCCGTTGGCCTTCCAGTGCGCGAGCACGGCCCCGCGCTCGATCGGCCCTTGTTCGGGATCGCCCGGAAAGCCGACGGTCGACCCGTCGGGCATGAGGTCGAGCACCCGGGAGGTGGCCCACCCGAGGTCCGGGTCCCCCTCCAGCACGGCGAGATCCCGCGCGAGCGCGCCCGGCGTCAACCGGTCGTCGGCGTCGAGGACCTTCACGTACGCGCCGTCCCCGTGGGCCAGCGCCATGGTCCTGGCGACGCCGGGCCCGCCGGCCCGCCCCTGCCTGAACGTCACCCGGGCGTCCACGGGCACATACGGTCTGACGCTCTCGCTCTCCCCGTCCTCCTGCACGACCCAGTGCCACTCCCAGCCCTCGGGAAGCCGCTGCGCGCACAACGACGCGTAGGCCTCCGGCAGGAACGGGGCGTGGGGGCCGTGCACGGCGGTGACGACGACGATGCGCCGACTCACTGGGCGCTCACCCACCCTTCTCCGACCGGCACACCCTGGTGATCGTAATCCTCACCGAGGACCCGGCCGGTGGCCGCCCAGGGCGGCCTTGTCCTTACGGCCGTCCGCGGCCAACGCCCTCGCCTCGTCCTGGGCTTCCTGCCCGACGGGGGTGATCAGCGCAGCGGTGCGGGCCTTGGTGTTCGCCATGACACTCCTGGGTCGGGAGGCGCGGCACGGAAGACGAGGAAGAGCCGGCAGCCGTTGCGCCGCACGCGAGGGCGCCTCGCGCAGGGGCACCTCCCCGTCGAGATCGAATCCGCAGGGATCGTGCGATCCGCCGTGACCGTGCGGTGCACCGTGACCGTGCGGTGCACCGTGACCGTACGATCCGGCGGCACGTCACTGCCACACCTTCACTGCGCTTGGATGCGCCGAAGCATCCCTAACCAGCTGCTACGACCGCTTGGATCAGGCCCGGGAACCTGCGCTCCAGATCCTCCTTGCGAAGGCGCATGTACAGCCCGTTTCCGGCGTTGCGCTGATGGACCAGGCCCGCCTCGCGCAGCACTCGCCAGTGCCGGGTGCGACTGGACTTGCTCAGCGGCAGGTCGAAAGACGCGCAGAGCCGCTCTTCGTCCGGCCGCGCGGACAGTTCGGCGATGACCCGCCGCCGATTCTCATCGGCCAGGGCCAGAAGGATGGGGCCCACCTCCAGCTCCTCGACGCGAGGGTGCACCAACTCGCCTGCGTCCATCACTCCACCCCTCGACAAGGTACGCGCCTATGCGTACCTTCTTGGAGGTACGCGAATACGCGTACCTTACTCCTGGGGGAACCATGCCCGCACCTGCATCGCCACGCCACCGCGTCATGTCACGCATTCGCTCATCACTGCGCAAGCTCCTCCTCATCGAGCATTCGCCCTTCATGCCCCTTTGACTCTCCAGCCGGCTACGACCAGCGCTTGATGATCTTTGCGGGAGATTCCGGGGCGGGCCACACCTGAATGCGGACCTTCTCCGTGGTGTCGGGGCTCTTGTGGGAGTCGATGTCGGCCCGGGCCGCCCGGGCCAGGTTGCTCCGGGACACACGGACTCGGTTCCAGCCCGCCGGGACCTCGAACGTGGCCGCATCGGGGCCGTAGTCCGTGCAGCCCAGCACCATCAGGCGCCCCGAGGACACTTCGAGGCCGGCCTCGACCACGTGATCGAACTCCGCGCAGTCGTCACCCGGCTCCTGAGGCAGCACTACCACAGTGACGGAGACGTAGACGTTCACAGTCGTGCCGACGCCCAGCGCATCGCGTGCCACCGCGAGGCGATCGGCGAAGGCCTGGTCCGTCCAGGCGTCACTCAGATCACCGTCCGCCTCCGCATCGGTCACGTGAATCTGGAAGTAGTCGGCGAAGAGGGTGAGTTCCGTCGTTGTCGTCATGGCGGCACGGTGCCATCCGGCACCGACAACGTGCCCGGGGTGACCACACACCGCCTGATCCGCAGAGCGTGGTCGGCCTGTTGACGGGACACGCGGACAGCCCGACGCCAGTGACGTATCTGCGTGAACCCAGAAGACCGGACCGCCTCAGCCTGGACAGCACCCCGGGTGGTCCGGTCGGTCGTGGAAGCCCGGATCAGGGCCCCGGTGCCGACGGTATCCGGGGCAGTCGGCGTGCTCGGGTACGGGCCCGCCCGTGTTCGGTGATCCTTTCCACGTCATCGAGGTTCGCGCTTCGCAAGGAGGTCTGAGAAGTCGTCACGATCACGTGGCGCACCCGCTGAGATTCATGATTCCCTGCCAGGCCAGACACTCCGGCGACCATCAGGTCTGCGATGCGCGTCAGGGCTCAGGACCGCGTCTGGTCCACCCGCGGTGAACCACCACGCGTCAGAGCCGGATCCTGGTGAGACAGCCCCATGCAGAAGGGGTGCCTCTGACGAGAGACACCCCATCTGACCTGCAAGTTTCATGACCTGCGCGGAGGCGGTGGGATTTGAACCCACGGTGACATCGCTGCCACGACGGTTTTCAAGATCTTTCGACGATCAGGCGGGCCTATCGCTCCACCGCAGGTCAGACAGGTGCGAGGACTCCTGCGGAGCCATCGTCATCGTCGTCGTGCCCGCTACGTGCCCCAGGCTCGTAGTCGTGCCCGCTGAGCCACGAGTCCGCAGCTTCGGCCACCTGGTCATCACGACCGGCGACAGGTCGAGCGTAGTGCCGGGTGGTGACACTCGCGTTGGAGTGGCCGAGCCGGTGAGCGGCGGTCATTACGCCGTACCGGTCGGCGACCCAGGTCCCGTGCGAGGCTCGGAGGTCATGCGGGGTCACGTCGGTCAGCCCGGCCGCCGAGACAGCGGGGTCGAAGTAGGCCTTTCGCCACTGGTTGTAGCGGAGCGGCTTCCCCGCGGGCGTCGTGAACAGGAGCGCGTCATCCCCTCCTGGCAGGGACTCAAGATGCCGGCCGAGCTTCTTCGCGAGCGACGGACCAACGCGAAGGAGACGCTTCTGATGCGACTTCGGGGTATCGAAGACCAAGGTGCCGTTGGCTTCGGCAAGGTTCTCGTCGACCAGGACCAAGCCGCCGGACACGTCGATATCCACGCGCCGGAGGGCGAAGGCCTCACCGACCCGCAGGCCCGCGTACGCGAGAAGCGCGATCAGCAAGTCATGGGGAGCGGCTGCACTCCGCACGAGTCGGGAGGCTTCGAGCGGGGTGAGGATGTGCGGCTCCGTCTGCGGCATCCTGGGCAACTTCACGCCCCGGCACGGCGTCTGCGGGACCATGTCGTTGTCGACGGCCGCCCGCATGATCTGCGACAGGACCCGGTACGCCTGCCGGATGCGCGAGGCACTGAGTCCCTTGGTCTTCATCCCGCCGACCCACTCAGCGATCGTGATCGGCCGGAGGGTGGACAGCTCACGGTCCCCGAGCGCCGGATTGATCAGCGAGTTGATCAGTGACCGGTACGACGCTTGTGTCTTGTGTTTGAGCTGCGGGGAGACGGCAGCGAGCCAGCGGGCCGCCCAGTCTCGCACGGTCGTCTGGCCCTCGGCGGGGTCGAGCCAGCGACCCTCTTCGATCTCGATCCGCTTCCGCACGAGCCAGCGGTCAGCGTCCGTCGAGGTGGCGAACGTCCGGTCGGCAGGCCGGAGCACACCGTCAGGTCCCGGATACCGGGCCTGGAAGCGGCCGGAGGGCAGCTTGCGGATGCGGCCGAAGCCCCGGCGAGACTTGCGCTTGCCAGCCATCAGGCAGCCCTCCTCAGGCCGGTGGGCCGCAGGACGACCGGCTCCACTGTGTTGGCGTCCACGTAGGCCTCGACCACGCTCTCGGGGATGCGGACGTGTCGGCCGACCTTCACGAAGGTGATGCGGCGTTCCTCGATGAGACGCCGGGGGAAGCGGACGCCCGTACCGAGACGTTCGGCGACCTGCCCCACGGTGAGGAGTCGGTCCACGATCACCACCCCCTTTCGTCGACAGGCAGTGCGGCCAGGGCTTCGCGGGCGGTTTCGCGGTTGAGTTGAATGTCCCGGGCGACGGTTGCGGCGAGGGCGCTTTCACCAGGGGTGTGACCGTGTCCGGCGTACTGCCAGTCGGTCAGGACAAGGACGGTGTCCGGCTCCCGGTCGTCCAGCCCGAGGGCGGCGGCCTCCTGGCTCGCGCGGTAGTCGGCGCGCGCCTGGCGGAGAGCGCCGAGGGTGGTGGAGTAGCGGCGGGACTTCGAGGAGAAGTGGCCGCGGAAGCCGAGCATGTGGGCCCAGGCCCAGAGGCGCCGGTCGGGATACAGGCTGTCCAGGTCGCGGCATGCGGTGATGAGTCGGCGGGTGTGGTCCGGGACCTGGTGGCGGTCGAGTTCGGCGAGTTCACCGATGCGGCGGTCAAGGGTTCCGGTGTTCTCGGCGGCCTTGGTGGAGTACTTGGCGACGTAGGAGGCGACGGCCTGTTCGGTGATGTCGGAGCCGTCACCGAAGGCCTTCACCGGCCGGACGTCGAGCTGTGTTCCCCAGCGGAACGACCGGGCGGGCTGGTCCCCGGCGGCCGGGACCGAGACCGACGTGTAGGAGTGCGCCGCAGCCGCAGTAATCGCGTCGGCGAGGAGGTCGACCGTGGCCCAGGCAGGCGGCGACGTTCCAGCACCCTCCGGGCCGTCGATCCGGATCACAGCATGGAAGTGCAGGGCACCACGCCTCTGGAACTCGGCGACCTTGCCGTACGAGACACGGAGGCGGTCAGCGAGTTCACGGCGCGAAAGGCCGGAGCGGGCGGCGAGTTCACGGCGCAGCCGTGTGGTGAAGCGCTGCCAGAGCTGCCCGGCATGGTTGTTGAACAGGACCGCGCCCGCGTAGTCGTACGTACTCGGGTCGAGGGCCGTACCCAGTTCCGGGGCGTCCTGGGCATGGCGGGTGCCGCAGCGGCAGACACCACGGTCGGGCCGGTTGTGTACCGGGCCGAAGGACGGGGCGGTGAGGGTGGCGAAGACTCGTGGGTGAGCCCGAACCGTGGTGGGAACGTCACGGCGGTCGTCACCGGCCAGGCCCGCGCGGATGAGGTGATAGGTGTCCCCCGCGTAGGTCCAGGCGCAGGCCTGGCAGCGCGATGCACGGCGGTTGCCGCAGGCCACGCGGAGGCGTCCGCCGGGCTCACCGGCGGTGGTGTAGTGGTGCAGGGTCTCGCCGGTGGTCTTGTCCTTGTGGAGGGTCCAGCCGGTCAGGTGGATGGGGTCGGAGCAGCCGCCGGTACGGCGGATCTGGTCCTCCCAGCGCGCATAGTCGGGGGCTGACGCCACCCTCAGCAGGTCACCGAGGGTGGTCGGGTCGAGCAGCGTCTCCGACACGGGCGAGGCGCGATGCGCCATGCTGGTTCTTCCTTCCGGTTGTGAGATCGGACAGGGACGGCGCCCGGGCGGCGGATGCTTGGCGGTATCGAGGCCGCCCGGGGGCCGGTCAGCGACGCTTGGCGTCGGTGTTGACGAGCGAGCGGATCACCAGGGCGCAGACGGCGACCGAGGCGCCGGTGATGGCGACCGCCAGCAGCATGGAGACAAGGACAGCGCCGACGACCAGGACGACGGCCGTACCACCGCCGACGAGGGCGAGCGCGGTGCCGGGGGTGAGCTGGACCGTGGGCCGGGTCGGAGCCGGTGCCACGGGTGCCGGCGGTGGGGCCGGGGTGCCCGCGGTGATGGTGGTCGGCTCCACCACGGTGGGCGGGGTGACCGTGCCGGTGGGCTGGGGCATGGTCGGGAGTTTGGGCCGGAACACGAGCGGGTCTCCTTTCTCGGTTACTTCAGGGCCGTGTCGATGACCGGGGCCAGGAGGCTGTCGGCGAGGAGGTAGCCGCCCAGCAGGAGTACGGCGATGAGCCACCAGGGCGGGCGGATGAGCTTGACGCCGAGGACTCCGACGCAGAGCAGGGCGAACCAGAGCGGGACGTCCATGACTTGGGCCTCCTAGCGGACCTTGCAGCGGTGGGTGCGGGCGGCGAGCTGAGCGGCGGAGCGGCTGGTGTAGTCGGCGGACCAGCCGCAGCCGTCGGAGCTGCACACGGCGGCGTGCTTGGTCTGGCCGTGGCGGTCGCGGTGTGTGCCGATCTGCACCGGTCCGATCCGCATCACGGAGTGGAAGAAGTCGCGGGCGGGCATGTCAGTCGGTCTCCTCTCGGGCCGTGGTCGGGTCGGGGAAGGAGGCGCGGATACCGGCGGCGGTCGCCGGGTCGGTGGTGCACCGGGCGGCTTCCTCGGCGAGCAGGTGGGCCAGGTAGGGCCGGTTGGCGGCGGCCATCTCGCGGGCGCTGTCGAGGTAGTCGGAGGCGGTCAGGTTGGCTGGATCACTGATCACGGCGTGTCTCCCTTCCAGTCAGGTGAGTTGGGCCGCGATGGCGTCGGCCAGATGCGGCGGGACCCCGAGGCGGGCGCGAAGGGTGTCGGTGTCGATGGGGGCGCCGGTGCGGGCGTGGTGGTCGTCGGCGACCTTGCGTGCGTGGTCGACCAGCGCGGCCGGGACCTGTGCAGCCGGGGGCTGTTCTGCGGCGGTCAGAACCGGACTTTCGTCGGGCACCGGGACACCGAGGGGTTCGGGCACGGGATCCGGCTCATCAGCGGCCGGGGCGGTCTCCACCTCGGGCACGGACTCCGGGGCAGGAGGGGAGGACGCCGACTGCGGCGAGGAGTGGCCTGCGGGTGAGTGGGCGAGGAGAGTGCCGCCCATGAAGGCCAGGGCGGGCCAGGCGGCGACGAGGATGCGCAGCCAGGCCGGGACGTCGTTCAGGTCGAGCAGTCCGGCGGTGGCGACGTTGGCGCCCAGCGAGGCGACCAGGGCCATGAGGAACCAGCACCAAGCAAGCCGGGAGGGGCCGTCGGTGCGCAGCCGACGCCATGCGGCGACCAGGAGCAGGTCCACCGAGACCGGATAGGCCCAGGCTTTCCAGCCGTCCTGTCCAGCAGCGGCGGCCAGGTCGTGGAGGTGGGCGAAGGACAGCGCCCCGGCGATGACGGCCTGAACGAGGACGGCGTCAATGCGGAGAGCGGCGCGAGCCATCACGGCTCCTTCCTGTGATCAGGCATGACGGGGGTAGGGACCTGGCGCGAAGGGCGGTCGCGCCGACCGTGGGGCGGGGTGGTCAGACGGCAGGGGCTGTCTTGGACAGCGGAACCCGGGCCGAGGGCAGCGGGGTCACCACGGGCCGGAAGGCAGCCAGGCCAGGCAGTTCGGGAGCACGGTCGGCGTGCTTGTTGCACGTGTTCACGGCCTGGCGCAGGGAGAGGTGCGGGGCGCGGATGCGGTGCCAGCCGCCAGTGGAGTCCCCGGCGATGGCGAGCCCCCGCGTCTCGGCGGGGATTTGGATCGCGGCCAGGACGGCGTCCGGGGCGATGTCGCCGAAGGCCATGTTCGCGCTGGTTTCGTCGTTGACGCGGTGGGCGGTACGACCGGTGAGCTGGGCGCGCAACATGGTGATGCCCTTGCCGAGTTCGGAGCCGAAGCGCTGGCCGCAGATCTCCAGGTAGATGCCGGCCGCGCGGCCGAGCTGGGCGAGACGGACCAGGGCAGTGACGATCCGGTCCCTGCGCTTCTCCTCTTCCTTGCTGGCGAACAGGGCGAGTTCGGCGACCTCATCGACCAGGACCACGACCGGCACAGGCCGCAGATCCTCAGGCAGGTCCCATATATCGGCGGCGATCTCCGCATCCGGCACCGCGACGCTGATCCGCTGCTCGGCCCGGATGATCTGGTACACCTCCTCCATGTGGGACACCAGCGCTTCAAGCAACTCCAGTGCGGTGTCCGGGTTGTCGGCGAGCGCGGAGAACCGGCGCGCCAGCGGGAACAGCTCGACCCCTTGCTTGCAGTCGATGCCGACCAGGGCGACGTCGTGCGAGGCCAGCCCGGCCACAAGGTTGCGCTGGTAGACGGACTTACCAGACTCCGTCGCCCCGAGTGTCAGACCGTGCGGCACGGCGCGATAGTCGCGATAGTGCACCGAGCCGTCCTCCCGGAGAGCCACCGGGACCCGCATTGGGCGGGTGTCGGTCTCGGCGGGCATCTGCACCCGCTTGAGCACGTCGTAGCCGGTCATCCGGATCTCGACCACACCCGAGCGCAGCTCACGGGACGTGACGCCGTACATGGCGAAGGAGTGGCGCAGCCGGTCCGAGGCGGCGGCGACGTCGAAGGCGTCCTGTCCCGGGCGGAGTTTGAGCCGGAGGACCAGACCGGTGCGGGTGGGCCGCAGCCGCAGGATGCGCGGCGCGCGGGGTTCGGGCGTTGGACGGTTGGTCATGCGGGCCAGGGCCAGGCGCCACCGCGAGGGCGGAACCGTCAGCCCGCAGGCGTCCATGACCGAGGCGTAGCGGACGAGGACCCGCAGGGCAGCGAGGGTGACCCCGAAGGTCAGCCAGTACCAGGCGGGGCGCCGCCACCGCAGGAGACCCGCAGCGGCGACGACCACCAGGAGCAGCAGTAAGGCCGTCGGCCACGTCATGGCTCAGGCCGCCTTCGAGGCCGGACCCGCAGCGGCCAGCGAGGTGACGGCGACGGCACGGAAGGCGATGCCGTGACGCTTCTGACCGTTGAACTCGTTCTCCCACGGCCGGGCGATCAGCCCCGTGAGCGCGACCGGGGTGCCCATGGTCAGCTCACCGGAGATGCCGGTCTCGGGGACGGTGACGGAAAGGATCTCGACCTCGTCGTTGGCCGCGAACATCACGTCGACGGTCATCAGCTTGCCGCCGGTCTCGGCGTCGGTGGCGATCTCACCGGTGCGGCGGTCACGCACCTTGGGCTGCGGGGTCTTGGCGACCATCACGGTCGCGGCGGAGGTGTCGACAGGGATCTGACGCACAGCGATAGCTCCTCTATACAGGCTGGACTCCTTCACTCATGTATATGAGTGACATGAAGAAGAGTGCCTGACTCCTGTACATGAGTCAACCCGCCGCGGCTGCGAAGTCGCGACGGGTTGCGAGAAGTTGAGCGGACGTCAGTCGGCGGCAGGGATCCGGTACTCGAAAACGAACTGGTCAGCGGCCATGAGCGTGTCGCAGACCTCAACCACGAGCCCCGCCGTCGTCCGGGCCTCCCGGATCAGGTGAACCACCGGCGCACCAGGGCTGAGTGCCAGCTCGGACGCCTCCGCCTTGGAAGCCGCACGCGCTTGCAGCGACTCGACGAACTCGGCGAACTCGTGCCCGTGCTCTTCGAGTCGGGCATAGATGCCCCCGCCACCGGGGTTCTCGGCAAACAGCTCCGGGATCTCCTTCACGACCTCCCACGGAAGGTACGAGGTGGCGGTCTCGACCGGAGTGCCGTTGCGGAAGTAGAGGCGCCGCCGAGCGAGCACCTGAGTGCCGGCGGTGACGCCGAGACGCCGGGCGGCATCCTCGGGGGCCTCCATGGGGCCGATGTAGAGAACACTCACTTTGGCAGTGGCGCCGGACTGTGCGGACTCCGCGAGATACGCGGCCTTGCCACCCTGCCGGAGCGAGCGCCGGAAACGGTCGGAGGAGCGGTGCCGCACCGGCGGCCGGTCCTTCACGATCGAGCCCTTGCCGTGCCGGGTCTCGACAAGCCCGCTCGCACGCACTTCGACCATGGCCTTACGGATCGTGCCACCGGAGACGCCGTAGCGCTCCACCAGCTCCGACTCACTCGGCACCATGTCACCAGGCTTGAGAACACCCGCCCGGATCTGCTGCACAATCTCGTCAGCGATCTGTACGTACCGAGGCCCGGACCTGCCCCCTCCTACCGCAGTTCCCATAGCCGTTCTCTGCCTCCTATGCTCCTCTACATGAGTCAACCACAGGAAGCAACGTCGACGCCGCTGCACTCCGTATCCGTAGCCGGGGTAGTGGTGCGCGAGGACGGCCGCCTCCTGGCGATCCGCCGAGCCGACAACGGCACGTGGGAGCTTCCCGGCGGTGTGCTCGAACTCGAGGAGACCCCCGAGGCCGGTGTCGCCCGCGAGGTCCTGGAGGAGACAGGTATCCACGTCGAGGTCGACGAACTCACCGGCGTCTACAAGAACACGACCCGAGGCGTCGTGGCCCTGGTCTTCCGCTGCAAGCCTTCTGGCGGCACCGAGCGCACCTCGAGCGAGTCCACGGCTGTCTCCTGGCTCACCCCCGACGAAGTCAGCGAGCGCATGTCCGAGGTCTTCGCGATCAGGCTCTTGGACGCCTTGGACGGCAGTGGCCCACACGTACGGAGCCACGACGGCAGGCACCTCATCCCAGCGGGATAAGACTTTCCCTACTTCATCAAGGCCCGCGCACGGCGCGGGCGCGCGCCGCCTCTGCGGCGCGGCCTGCCTCCTGTCTTCGCCCCGGCTGGCCGCGCCCGGCGGCGCGCTCGGCGACTGCGGGCATGAAGTGGGAGACACCCTCTGTGGCTGGGGCGGTCGGCTCCACGGCTTTAGGCAGCCACTTTGGGGCGAGCCTCTAAGATCATGGCCCCAACGTCGTGCTTTAACGGGCAGGTCCACAGACTGCCCGACGCGCCGGAAGCTTACGGGGCCATGATCACTCGCCCCAAAGCAGCTCCAGCCCAAAGCCGCTCCACCAACCGCTCGGCACGGTGCGCCACACTTCGGCCACCCGAATGTGTACCGCGCTTTTAATTCACCAAATGGATTCACCGTAGATATTTTTCAAGCGAATCTGCGAAGTCAATCAGAATCCACGATTCACGATTCTCGCTCGTGATCAGATTTGGAAAAGTTGGCGCGCGATTTCACCTTGGAGCTTAGTTCGGGACTTAAATGACAACTAAGTCCCGAACTAAGTCCGCAACTAATACTGAAGGGGCACTATGCCCCTGACCTGGCCAGTTGCAGTTCTCCTCAGCATGCCACAGAATCCTGCTGTGCGGCGCTAGCCGCACCCCAGAAGAGGGGGAGGGGTGGTCGTGCGCCTGAAAGCGAAGGGCGTTCTTCCGGTTCATAGTCAATGACTCACCGGGGATAGCGGCCAGCGCGCAGCGCCGATCCCAAGAAACCCCCGATGGCTCCCATCTTGGGCCAAGAAAAGCCCACTCAGTCGCCCAGGCTTCCAGGCGAGGCGACCGAGTGGGCACCGAACCTCAGGAGGTTCAAGGATGAGTGTGACCCTTCCCCCGTGGAAGCTGTCAAACCCCGGCTCGAAGTCGTGGGTGATCACGGTGGTGCTAGTCGTTGTGATCACGTGGAAGGCGGCGGCTGAGTTGGTGAGTGTGTACGCCGATGTTCTCGCCCTAACGACCGTTCTCTTCGCGGGGTCGGTACAGCAGCGATGTACGGCAACCCCAGCAACGTGCCACGTCCAGTAGCGTTCCAGAGCCACAGCGCGACCGGTGTGACCGCCAACGACCGGTCCTGCTAGAGCTACGGATCAGAAGTTGCATGCTGCCCGAGGGCATCCGAGGGCGCTCGGTGACGACCGAGGACACCGAGAAGAGGGGTAGCTCAAGAGGATTCCCTTCTGAGCTACCCCTCTTTGGGGGCAGTGCTACCCAGACGTTGCCAGGCGGTGACCACGGCTGATCGCTACGCGGAGCGTGTCCCTCAAAGCCCCCGTCAGGTCCTTCGCCAAGAGTCGCAGCTCGTCCAACTCGGTATCCGCGTCGGCGAGTACGTCTAACGCCTGGTCCAGAAGTTCAGCCGCCACGCCGAGTTGCACAGACTCGATGCTGTCGGCCAGGCGGGACACGTGGCCGTCGCTGCCATCGGTGCTGAGGAAGCAAGGCTTGCCCTCGGGCCCCGTCCACGGCAGGAGCCGCAGCTCGTTCGACGTCGTCATCCTTCAGCCTGCCTCTCGTCGATCACGTACGGAGTGGTGAACACCGCGTCAGCACGGTCCCCCGGCAGCACCAGGAGCGCGGCCTCGACCACGCGCCCCACCCTGTCGGCCATCTGGCGTGTGACGGCGAGGACCGCCAGGGCAGAGCTGATCCGAAGGGTGGATGCCTCCTCCGGGCTCGGGAGTCGAACGCTGACCCTCTCCCGGACTTCAGCGAGCGGCGGGCGAACCTGCCTCAGTCGCGTCATCACGCCCGCGTACGAGAGTGAGCCGCGGAGCGCGGCGGCCGGCACCAGGTCGCAAGGGACGTAGATGCGAGCCAGGCTGTGCGGCCTCTCCCCCTCATTGCTGAGACAGAGGAACTCGGTCAGCGAGCTACTGGCCGACACCTCCAGCAAGGTCGCCAGATGCCCGCGAGCCCGAAGCTTCGTGGCCTGGACAGTGATGCTCAGAGCCGCCTCGGCGGCGGCCTGTCCGTCGGACCTACGGCACCCGCCGACGTACGTGACTCTGCGGATGGGAGGACAAACGAAGTTCCCCTTGCCGTGGACCTTCTCGACGAGGCCCTCCACTTGGAGCACGGCGAGGGCACTCCGCAGCGTCGGTGTGCTGACCCTGTACTGCGCCGCCAAGTGGGCCTCAGAGGGCAGGCGTTCACCGGGCTTGATCCGGCCGGTGGCGATCCCGTCTCGGAGGTCATCGGCGATAGCGTCGCGACGCGAAGGCATTGGCTGGATCACCGCCTCGCGCTCTCATCAGCCGCAGGGCGATGAGCCGAGTCCCCGTGTGCATGGTCAGCAACTCGCCCGAGTCGAACACAAGTCGTTTCGTGCCACCGGGCAGTTGGAAGAGGTCGGCCACCCGGCACTCCTGGCCTCCGACCTGGATGACGTCACCGCGTTGCACGCTGACCGATGTGATCTCGACGGGCGAGAGCAGCACGCCACTGAGTGCTCCTGCCCTCACCGCGCCGCCTCCGTCGGCACTTCCCGGCTGACGGTCTTGTGGCACGAGCAGCCGCAGACCTCGTAGATCACCGGTACATCAACCGGTGCAGTGACTGGGGACGACTCTGCGCATGCGTCGTGCGTACCGATCCGGCAGGAGCTCGACCGGTAGGAGTCGGCCCCCACCTGCACGGTGAGGGGGCGTTGGCGAGGAGGCATCAACGGTCACCCGCCGAAGCGAACCAGGGACCGGCGAAGGGAGGGCAGTGCACGGCCGTCGAACGATGCCGCGCGAGCTCCTCACTGGCCAGCACGTACGGACGGACGAGCGCGGTCTCCTCGCCCTTGAGAACGCCCGTGTCCTCGCGACGCTGTCGCAGGAACAGCGGTGCCCCGTAGGCAACCCCAGGAGAAGCGGCCGACGGGCGCACAGGCGTTGCGGGGCGGCGGTGCCGACCCTTGTGGAGGTACCGCTCCCTGACGTGCGAGACGGTACGGCGGATACGATCGAACACGCTGCTCAGCTCCTATCGCTGATGGCCTGGTCCCCCGACATCGCCCGTCGCGGGGACCGCTTTGCGTACGACCGCCCAAAGGGTGCGGTCGTTCGAGCTGGTGGCGAGGAGCCCGAATCGGTCGGCTCCAGCCACCGCTTCCAGGACCTCCCGCCATGACTCTGCGGAGAGTGGTTCGGGCACCTCCGCCTCGATGGCCGTGCAGCCGTCGCGTTCCCCCACACGCGCGGCGAGTCCGACGGCGGATAACCGAGCCGCGATGGCCTCCGCGCTCACCTCTGAAGCAGGCACAGGGCATCCTCCGGCCACCGGTGATCACTTTAAGTAAAGCTAGTTAACTAGATTAGAGCTAGTGGACTAGATTTTCCATATGCCTGAGCAGCCGCCCTATCTCCGCATCGCCGACCGACTCCGGCAGCGGATCGCGGAGCACGAGTGGATGCCGGGAGACCGACTCCCCTCCCGCGCCCAGATCGCCCAGGAGTACGAGGTGGGCGACAACGTGGTCCGCCGGGCCCAGGAACTGCTGATCTCCCAGGGCGTACTGGAGGGCCGCGCCGGATCGGGCACGTACGTCGCCGAGCCCCGGCAACGCGTCCGCGTGGTCCGTTCATCGGCGCGCGAGCAGCCCGACGGCTCCCCGTTCCGCTCGGACATGAAGGCTGTCGGCAGGCAAGGCGACTGGGAGAGCCGGACCGACGCCAAGGTCCCGGCCCCGGCAGAGATCGCAGCGCGTCTCGGTATCGCCGAAGGTGCCCTGTGCGTCCGCACGGCGTACGAGTTCCTCGCCGACGGCAGGCCGGTGCAGTTGTCGACGAGCTGGGAACCGTACGACGTCACCGCCGGCACGCTCGTCGTCCTCCCCGAGGGAGGACCGCACGCCGGGGTGGGCGTCGTGAACCGCATGGCCGAGATCGGCATCAACGTCAGCCATGCCGTGGAGCAGCCGGAGCCGCGGCAGGCGACCACCGAGGAGGCGTCGCTCCTGGGCATCCAGAAGGGCGCCCTGGTCACACACATCCGGCGGACGTACTACAGCGACCAGGGACGGCCCGTGGAGACTGCGGACATCGTGGTGCCCGCCGCTCTGTGCGAAATCGTCTACGAGGTCCCGATCAGTCGCTAGGCGGACGGCTCAGGAGCCCACAGCCGCTCGCCTGGGAGATCGCCCGCGCGTGCCCCTGCCGTGCCCGATCCAGCGGGAAACCACGGTGATCACCGGTTGGCCACGGTGTCCCGACATGAGAACGACCCCTGACCAAACACCCAGGTCAGGGGCCGTTCTCACTGCTCACCACGCGGAGGCGGTGGGATTTGAACCCACGGTGACATCGCTGCCACGACGGTTTTCAAGACCGTTCCCTTCGGCCGCTCGGGCACGCCTCCCCGCGCCGGCCGTGATCGGCGGCGCGGGGACAAGGGTAACGGGTCGGCGCGGGCAGGTGGGGGTCAGTTGTCGCCGACGCGGGAGCCGAGCGTGACGTCGACCGTGTGCTGCTTGCCGCCGCGCTCGTAGGTGATCGTGACCTTGTCGCCGGGCTGGTGGGTCCAGATCTCACCGATCAGGGTCGGGCCGGAGTCGATCACCCGGTCGTCGAGCTTGGTGATGACGTCGCCCGGCTTGAGACCCGCCTTGGCCGCCGGGCCGCCCGGCTCGACCGGTGCCGCACCGCCCGCGCCCTTGTCGGTGATCTGCGCACCGTCGGAACCGTCGTCCAGGGAGACGGACGCGCCGATCTTCGCGTACACCGGCTTGCCGTTCTTGATCAGCTCCTGGGCGACGTACTTGGCCTGGTTGATCGGGATGGCGAAGCCCAGGCCGATCGAACCCGACTGCCCCGTGCCGAAGCCGCCGTTGCCGGTGGACTGGATCGCGGAGTTGATGCCGATGACATTGCCCTGCGCGTCCAGCAGCGGACCGCCGGAGTTGCCCGGGTTGATCGAGGCGTCGGTCTGCAGGGCGCTCATGTACGACGCCTGGCTGCCGCTGCCGTCGCTGGAGGCGACCGGGCGGTTCTTGGCGCTGATGATGCCCGTCGTCACCGTGTCCGACAGGCCGAAGGGGGCGCCGATCGCGATGGTCGAGTCGCCGACGGCCACCTTGTCCGAGTCGCCGAGGGTGAGGGGCTTCAGGTCGGAGGGGGCGTTCTTGAGCTTGACGACCGCCACGTCGTAGCCCTGCGCGTGGCCGACCACCTCGGCGTCGTACTTCTTGCCGCTGGGGAAGGTCGCCGTCAGCTTGCCTCCGTCCACCGCGTCCGCCACCACGTGGTTGTTGGTGACGATGTGGCCCTGCTTGTCGAAGACGAAGCCGGTGCCGGTGCCGCCCTCGCCGCTGGTGCTCTCGGCCTCGATCGTGACCGTGCTCGGCAGCGCCTTGGCGGCGACACCCGCGGTCGTGCCCGGGTCACGCTTGACGTCGCCGCCGTTCGAGGAGGCCGAGACCGTCGTCGAACCGGTGCTCTCGTCGTTGTCCTTCGCCAGCACGTACCCGAGCCCGCCGCCCACGCCGCCCGCGACCAGCGCGGCGACCAGGACCGCCGCCACCAGACCGCCGCGCCTGCGACCGGACGGCGGTGCCGGCTGCTGGTACGACGAACCCCAGCCACCCGAGCCGGAGCCACCGTCGCCGTACGGGGCGGTCGGCGGCGGGGGCGGGGGCCAGGACGGGTCGGGGGCCGAAGAGGAGGCGCCGGGGTGGCCTGCGCCGCCCTGCCCCTGGGGGACCTGCCCCTGGGCGTCCTGTCCGTACGGCCCCTGGGGGGCCTGTCCCTGGGGCGCCTGTCCCTGGGGCGCCTGTCCCTGGGGTGCCGGAGCAGCGGGAGCGTCCACCGGCACGGGGGGTGCGGACGGGGCGGGGGGTACCGCGGTGCCCTCGTTCTCGGTGCTCACAGCTTCTCTCCTAGATCCACGGCCGTTTCCGGGTCGCATGCGTTCACGCTTTTCACGCCGTCGACGGGTCCGGCGCGATACAGCTGAGCTTGTCCCTTTGTATGCCGTCAGCTTTTCCCACAGGCCGTCAGGGCACCATAAGCGGTGGCTGTGCGTCCGAGGCCATTCTTTATATAGGTCATCAAGGGCGAAAAGGATGCAATCCCAGCGCCTCCGTCCGGACCTGCGTCTCCGTCGAGTCCGTCCGACCGGACGCGTACCCGCACTCGGTGGCACCATGACGCGGTGACCCACGCACGACAGCACGTGATTCAAGTCGTCGCCCACCGCGGAGCCTCCGAGGACGCCCCGGAACACACCCTGGCCGCGTACACCAAGGCGATCGAGGACGGCGCGGACGCCCTCGAATGCGATGTGCGTCTGACCGCCGACGGCCACCTGGTGTGTGTCCACGACCGCCGGATCAACCGTACGTCCAACGGCCGCGGTGCGGTCTCCGCGCTGGAGCTGGCCGATCTCGCCGCCCTGGACTTCGGCTCCTGGAAGAAGGGCGAGGCCTGGAAGGGACGCGACGAGGAACCCGACTGGGAGCACCGCCCGGAGGACCGCGAGGCGACCTCCGTACTCACCCTGGAGCGACTGCTGGAACTCGTCGCCGACGCCGGGCGCCGCGTGGAACTGGCCGTCGAGACCAAGCACCCCACGCGCTGGGCCGGGCAGGTCGAGGACCGGCTGCTGTTGCTGCTGAAGCGGTTCGGGCTCGACGCCCCGGCCTCGGCGACGGAGTCGCAGGTGCGGGTCATGAGCTTCTCGGCCCGTTCGCTGCACCGCGTGCGCGCCGCCTCGCCGACCCTCCCGACGGTCTACCTGACGCAGTTCCTCTCACCCCGGCTGCGCGACGGACGGCTGCCCCCGGGTGTGCGGATCGCCGGCCCCTCCCTTCGCATCGTGCGCAACCACCCCACGTACATCGAGCGGCTGAAGCAGGCCGGCCACCAGGTGCACGTGTGGACGGTGAACGAGCCCGAGGACGTGGACCACTGCGTCGCGCTGGGCGTCGACGCCATCATCACCAACCGCCCGCGCGCGGTGCTGGAGCAGCTCGGCCGCTGAGCCGGCCCGGCGGCCGCTGAGCCGACGCATCTGCCGAGCCGTGTCATCTGCCGAGCCGGCCCGGCTGCCGACGTCGGACCGGGCGCGACCAACCTCTCAAGTCCCACCAGACCCACGCACACCTCTTGACCCCGCCCCACGCCGGGCGGGATCCTCCCCTCTCGGCCACACCGATGATTTTCAGCCAGCGGTTACCGGGAGTGCTCCGGCGCGTTCGATCCGTATTCGGTCGTGGTGAATGCGTCACCGGACGTGGATTGGCCGGTTTCCGGTACAGGCCAATGGGGCATCCACACCGTGGCGTGGGGCGAAGGAGGTCTCGGGGGTGGCGTTGGTGGTGGCACAGGAGGTGCCCACGTCGTCGAGCATGGCCGTTCCCCATGGCCCTGCGGGCGTGGGGAAAGCGAGACACCGGATGCGTACGCAGTTGCGCGGAGGTGGAGTCGCGGAATCGGTCATCGACGACGCCGTACTGATCCTTTCCGAGCTCTTGAGCAACGCCTGCAAGCACGGCAGACCCCTGGGCGACGCACTGTCCGGTGACGGTGACGTGCGTGCCGCGTGGCGCGTGGAGCCGGCCGGCCGGCTCGTCGTGGAGGTCACGGACGGCGGCGGCCCGACCCGCCCCGCCCCCGCGACCCCCTCGGTCACGGCGCACGGCGGCCGCGGGCTGAACATCATCACCGCCCTCGCCGACGACTGGGGCGTACGGGACGACATCCGCGGTGAGGTCACCGTGTGGGTCATCGTCCACGACGACGTGCACGATCCGGACGCCGGCCACCGCCGAGACGACTTCGCGACGCGCGTCGCCGCCCCCACGGTCTCCCAGATACCCGGGCTGGACTTCGCGGACGCCTTCGAGGACATCGACTGAGACCGGAGGGACCGGGCGCATACGCCGCGCGGGTCGGGTGTTGTCCACAGGACCCCTTGACCCGGGGCATGAACGGCTAGGCTCGCGACCGTACGAGACGAGCCGTAACCGGGAGACCCATCGATGGCCAAGAAGCGACCCCAGACGAAGGCCAAGCGCCCGCAGACCACGGGCGGGGCCCGCACCGCTGGTGCCCAGGGAGACGTTCCGGTCGTCGGCGCTCGTGAGCCCTGCCCCTGCGGCAGCGGCCGCCGCTACAAGGCCTGTCACGGCCGGGCCGCCTCGCACGCCGCGACCGAGCTGGTGCACCGCCCCTTCGAGGGCCTGCCCGGCGAGTGCGACTGGGTGGCCCTGCGCGAGCTGGTCCCGGCGGCCACGGTCGAGCTGCCCCTCAAGGACGGCCTGCCCGAGGGCGTCCCGGCGGTCACCCTGGCCACGGTCCTGCCCATGGCCTGGCCGGCTCTGCGCCGCGACGACGGCTCGGTCCTGCTCGGCCTGCAGAACGACACCTCGTCCGGCGACATCAGCCGCGACCTCGCCGACACCCTGCAGCGCGCCCTCGAGGCCAAGCCGGGCACGCCCGTCCAGGGCCGCCGCGCCCCGGCCGACAGCCCGCGGCTGCAGGATCTGCTCGACCCCGACGGCGCCTTCGAGCCAGAAGTGCACACCGGCTTCGAGTTCTGGGTGCCGGACCCGGAGAACGCCACGCCCGACGTGACCGCCTCCCTGGAGCGGGCCAACGCCGCGGCCATCCCGACCGTCAAGCTCCAGGGCGTGGACGCCGCGTACTGGTGCGAGACGCCGGAGAAGAACCACCTGCGGTGGGTCATGCCGCATGCCGAGGAGCAGCTTCTGGACGCCCTCGCCCGGCTGCACGCCGCGGGCCGTTCCAGCCTCGGCGAGGGCACCCGGCTGGTGGGTTCCTTCCGCGCTCACGGTCTCACGGTGCCGGTGTGGGACCTGCCCAGCGGGGTCACCGCCGAGGACGTGGAGAAGCCCGCGGCGGAGTTCGCCGAGCGCCTCGCCGCCGCCCTGGCGACGGACGCGCCGCTCACCGCGGACGAGCGCCGCGCCCGCGGCGGCCTCACCAACCGGCAGGTCACGCTCAGCTGATCCCCGCCCCGGAGTCAGGCCGGCCGCTCCACCGGCCGGCCGGCTTCCGGGACCCCTTCAGATCACAACTCCCGTCGGGGACAAGCCAGTCGGTGACTGGAAAGGCGAGTTCGAATTTGCGAACCGCCGATCTCTTGTTACCGTTCCTGTAGCCCGGTTGCTGGTGCATCCCCCGTCGCCAGCAACCGGGTCTTTGCGTCTCCGCTTCCGTTCACGGAACGCAGCGGCTCTTCAACTACCTGTATGGGAAGGCTAGTTGCTTCCCGAGCGCAGCAGCAGCGGTCCCTGCCCGCCCCGCTCGGCGAACTCCGCGACGGCCGTGTACGCCGCTGGATTCCCGCGTGCGGGCTCCCGGGGCGTCTCGCACGTCCCCGGCTCGTCCTCCGCCGCCAGGGCACATGTCATCCGCACCGTGCGGTCGCCAGGACCCATCAGGCTCAGTGCGGCGTCCAGCGCCTCACCCGTCGTATTGCGGTAGTAGGTCCGCGCCCAGGTCTCCACGCCCTGCGTCACCACACAGGTCTGCGCCTCGACGCCGTCGGGTGAGGAGAGTTCGGGACCGCAGCGCACGGCGGTCGACAGGCCCTGGCCGAGCACCGGAAGACCGTGGGAGCCGGCGGACGCCCCGGGCGCTTTGCCGTCGGCGCGTGGGGAAGTCCCTACGGCAGCGGAACCCGGCGCGCGGGAGTCCGCACCGGAGCCGGAGGGGCGGGAGCCGTAACCGGACGCGCCGGAGCCGTGACCGGAACCTGACGAGCGGGGGTCGGAACCGGAACCGGACGTGCGGGCGCCCGCACCCACCGAATCCGCGGCCCGTTCGGTCCTGGCCGACTCCACCGGCCCCGCGGACGCCACCGCCAGCGGCAGTGCGATCGCGCATGTCGCCACGACGCCGGCGAGGGCGAGCAGCCTGATCTTTCGAGGGTCCCGGGAGCGGCCCCGGGCGTGACGCCGCATGGTTCCGGAACTTAACGCGCCCGGGCGGGCACCGGGCTCAACGCGCCCGACGGCCCTAGAACTCGGGCGCGCTCACACCCGTACGAGTGAGGGCTTCGACCACGGCGTCCACCACGGCCTCGACATCGGGCACCCACGGCGAGGCCGAGCCGGGCAGCGGCGCGCGCTCCCAGCGGATCTCGCCCTGGCCCGTCTCGGAGGGCGGCAGAGCCAGGTAGCCGCCCTCGCCGTGGAAGCGGAGCGAGCCGGGCACGAAGTCCTTGGCGTAGAGCAGTTCACCGAGCTGCTCCATGGAGTACGGCTTGACGAGGATCGCCCAGCGGGCGGGGGAGGCGACGACCGGGCCGAGGCGCATGCCCATCTGGTCCAGCGCCTTGAGGGCGCGGGCCGCCGGGAGGGCCGGCAGCGACACCGCGCAGGGCGCGAGACCGCCGGTGGCCAGCACGATCGGCGCCGTCGGCCGGTTGCCCCACCACCACCGCACCATGCGCTCGTCGGTGGTGGCCGCGAGGAGGCCGGGGTCGAAGGGGTGCGCGCCGGGCACCGTGCAGTCGGGGTCGGGGCAGCTGCAGCGGGAGTGGCCCTGCGGGTCCGCCGCCACGCCCGGGAGTACGGGCCACTGCCACTGCGTCGCGTAGGTCAGGGCCGCGTCGATCAGCTCAGGCTTCCCGTCGCTGCGCTGAGACAAGAGCCTGCGTCGCCTTCCGAGGATCTCGCGCATGAGCGCTCGTTCCTTTCCGTTGCACGCCTGGCAACACCGTGGTCCACATCACATCATGTGTCGATCACTTCACTGTGCGTACCTGTTGGCGCATCACACCCCTGCTTGAAGCAAGGGGAACCCCTGTGGGTCGAGCTTCGGGCTGCCTCCGCGGCTGTCCCGCCCATACTGCGTCTGCCGAAAGCACGGGCGTGGCGCAGGGGTGGCGAAGTATGGCGTTTGCCGTCGCGCGTATTTCTCTCCGCCTCCGCCACGGGAGGATGGGGCACGGTCGTCGGTGGATAGGACGCCCGGTTCCGTCACCAGGTTCCGGGTGGTTCCCAACCACCCCTGGCCTTCACCGAGTACGTACCCATCACGACCGTTGTGACGCTCCGTCGAGCAAGCCCAGTCGACCGCAATAAGCCGTCCCCTGAGGCAGTTTTAAGCCAACTTTGCATTTCCGCAAGGGGAAGGAGAGTTGTTCCCTCGCACCTCGCGGACACCAGGAATCCCAGCAGGACAATGCTGGACATCTCCTCACGAGTGCGTGTACATGTGGAGACACTGCTAGCGACGCAGAATGACATGGGGGTTTGCGATGCTTTTGAGCAGTACGTACCGGTTGGAAGGCCGGACGCCATGAACGCTCCGCACCCTCCGAAAGTGGCCGGAATCGATTCAACGGTTCCGGCACCCGCACACACTGTCGCGCCCGTGACGGCGGGCTCGTCCCCGGCCGTACCCGCGAACCCCCCGGCCCCCGCCGGAGCCGTGCTCCAGGACCGTCTCGCCGGCTGGGTCTCCGACCTCACCACCCTGCACGAACTCACCGAACGCCTGGCCCGCACCACCACGCTCGACAACGCGCTCCAGGAAGTGCTGCGGGCCGGCGCCGCCCTGGTGGGTGCCCGGCGCGGCCTCGTCGTCATGGAACCCGGCGACGGACTCGGCCCCGACACCACCATCGGCCTGGGTCTCGCCCGCGCCGATCTCGGCCACATCGAGACCGTGCCGCGCAGCGCCCTGTCCTACGGCCGGATCCTCGACGGGCTGCCGGGCGACGAGGGCGGCATCGCCGATCCCGACCTCTTCGCCCAGGAGGGACTGGACCCCCGCCACCGCGACGTCGCCGCCCGCCTCGGCTACGCCGCCAGCTACGCCCTCCCCCTGACCGCCGACACCGCCGTCCGCCTCGGCGCCGCCGTCTGGCTCTACGACGAGCCCGCCGAACCGGGCGAGCGGCAGCGCCACCTCGCGGGTCTCTACGTGCGCTACGCCGCCGAGCACCTGGCCCGCCTCCTCGAACTGGAACGCACCCGCGCGTCCATGGCCACGATGTCGGACGAACTGCTGCCCACGCGGCTGCCCCGGGTCGGCGGCGTCCAGCTCGCGGCCCGGCACCACACGGGACCGCGCGGCGGCGGCGACTGGTACGACGCGCTGCCGCTGCCCGACGCCGCCCTCGGTCTCGCCGTCGGATCCGTCACCGGCTCGGGGCCCAGCGCGGTCGCCGCGATGGGGCGGCTGCGGGCGTCCCTGCGCGCGTACGCCGTGATGGAAGGGGAGGACCCGGTCGCCGTCCTGTCCGACCTGGAACTGCTGCTGCGCCTGACCGAACCGGCCAGGTCGGCCACCGCGCTGTTCGGCTACTGCGAACCGGCCGCCCGCAAGATCACACTGGCCGGTGCCGGGCACAGTCCGCCCCTGCTGATCGGGCCACGCCGCACCGAGTTCGTCGAGACCTCCGTCTCCGCCCCGCTGGGCATGCTCGCCTGCTGGGAGGCACCCAGCGTGGAGATCCTCGCCGAGCCCGGAGAGACGGTTCTGCTCTACACCGACGGGCTGCTGCACCGCACCGGAGAGGGCACCGACCGCGCCTTCGCCCGGCTGCACGCGGCGGCGGGCTCGGTGCCGCGGGCCCTGCGCGGTGACCCCGGCGCGATCGCCGACCATGTGCTGCGGAGCGTGCTGCCGGACGGGCTGGACGCCGCCGACGGTGCGGAGGACGTCGTCCTGCTGGCGGTCCGGTTCGAGTAGGCCTCCTCGTCGTCCCTCGTCATGGGCCTGGGCCCGCTTCCGCGCCGCCGTACAGTGGAGGACGGTCCAGTGCCGTATCGAGGAGGATGACCGTGGCGGAGGAGCTCACCCCGGCAGTGCCTGATTCTGCTGCTGACGCAGCGGGCCCGGACGAGAGCGAAGAGCCGATCAAGCAGCGGAAGAACGGACTGTACCCGGGCGTGTCCGACGAGCTGGCCGAGAACATGAAGAGCGGCTGGGCCGACACCGAGCTGCGCGACCTCGAGCCCATCCCCCAGGCCGCCGAGACCGCCGCCCGCCGGGCCGCGCTCTCCGCGCGCTTCCCGGGCGAGCGTCTGGTGATCCCCGCGGGCAACCTGAAGACCCGCTCGAACGACACCGAGTACGCCTTCCGCGCCTCCGTCGAGTACGCCTACCTCACCGGCAACCAGACGGAGGACGGCGTCCTGGTCCTGGAGCCCAAGGGTGACGGCCACGAGGCGACGATCTACCTCCTGCCGCGCTCCGACCGCGAGAATGGCGAGTTCTGGCTGGACGGCCAGGGCGAGCTGTGGGTCGGCCGCCGCCACTCCCTCACCGAGGCCGGGACGCTGTACGGCATCCCCGCCTCCGACGTGCGCGAGCTGGCCGGGACCCTGCGTGAGGCCACCGGCCCGGTGCGGGTCGTGCGCGGCTACGACGCCGGCATCGAGTCGGCCCTGACCGACAAGGTCACCGCCGAGCGGGACGAGGAGCTGCGGGTCTTCCTCTCCGAGGCGCGCCTGGTCAAGGACGAGTTCGAGGTCGGCGAGCTGCAGAAGGCGGTCGACTCGACCGTGCGCGGCTTCGAGGACGTGGTGAAGGTCCTCGACAAGGCCGAGGCGACCTCCGAGCGGTACATCGAGGGCACGTTCTTCCTCCGCGCCCGTGTCGAGGGCAACGACGTCGGCTACGGCACGATCGCTGCGGCCGGGCCGCACGCCTGCACGCTGCACTGGGTACGCAACGACGGCGCCGTTCGCTCGGGCGAGCTGCTGCTGCTCGACGCGGGTGTGGAGACGCACACGTACTACACGGCCGACGTGACGCGCACGCTGCCGATCAACGGACGGTTCAGCGACCTTCAGCGCAAGATCTACGACGCCGTGTACGAGGCCCAGGAGGCCGGGATCGCGGCGGTGAAGCCCGGTGCGAAGTACCGCGACTTCCACGACGCCGCCCAGCGGGTGCTGGCCGAGCGGCTGGTCGAGTGGGGGCTCGTCGAGGGGCCCGTGGAGCGGGTGCTGGAGCTGGGGCTGCAGCGGCGCTGGACGCTGCACGGCACCGGGCACATGCTCGGCATGGACGTCCACGACTGCGCTGCCGCGCGGGTCGAGGCGTACGTGGACGGTGTCCTGGAGCCGGGGATGTGTCTGACCGTGGAGCCCGGCCTGTACTTCCAGGCCGACGACCTGACCGTGCCGGAGGAGTACCGGGGCATCGGAGTGCGGATCGAGGACGACATCCTCGTGACGGCTGACGGGAACCGGAACCTCAGTGCGGCGCTGCCTCGGCGGTCCGACGAGGTCGAGGCGTGGATGGCGTCGCTCAAGGGCTGAGTTTCGGGTGCGGGTGCGTGGGGGCTGATCGCGCAGTTCCCCGCGCCCCTATGGCATCCAGGAACAGCGTGCCTGCCAGCAGAGGGGCGCTGCCCTTGGGACCCCAGCCGCGCGCCTGAAGGTCTGCGTCCAGGGCTGACAGCGCCACTGCCCCCGGATCGGCCGCCGTACCGCCCGCGTCCAGGACACCGCGCGCGCCTGCCTGGACGTGGCGTAGCCCCCGGGGCCCCGCCGTGTACAGCAGCTCGGTGTCCTGGAGGGTGGACATCACCGTGAGCAGGGCGTCCAGCCGGGCCTGGGGCTCGGTGGCGCCCTGAGCGCGGGCCGCGGTGAGGGCGGTCAGGGCGCGGCGGACGTGCGGGAATCCCGCCCTTGCCTCTCCTCTCGCACCGGCCGCGCCGTAGCGGGCCGACACCGTGGAGCCGTGTGAGGGGCGGCGCGGGGCGCGGCGGTCCGGGTGGGCGGCCAGCTGTTTGGCCAGGGCCGTGAGGTCGGCCGGCCCGGCTCCCGGCCGCAGGGCTGCCGCCGCCACCAGCAGGCCCAGCGTCCACAGGGCGCCCCGGTGGCCGCCGCCCGCCAGCGCCACCGTGTGTTCGGTGGAGCGGCCGATCGCACCCAGGTCGGCGCGGAGGCGGGCGCTGGGCTCGCCTGTGCGGCGGGCTGTGGCGGCCATGGCGATGAGGCCGGGGAGCAGTGCTCGGGCCGACCACCGCAGGGTGCTGTGGTCCCGGGCTGTGCGCTCCCGCGGATCGGGCAGGCCCGGCTTGGGCGCCAGGGCCAGCTGACCGACCAGGGCGCCGACGGCGGCCCTCGCGAGTGCCTGGTCCTCACGGCCGTTCCCGTACTGCGTTCCCGTCATGGGCCGGGAATGTAGGGGCGTCACCCATGAGACGGATGGGTCCCGGCTGTGAGCCCCCTGTACATCGCCCCCTGGCTTACCGCGTCCCACAGGGGCGCGGGGAACTGCGCGACCGGCCACGCACGACCCGCGCCCGCCCACGGCGTTCCAGTGGCACCCCCTGCCGCCCTCCCCGCGCACGTCCGACCGGTCGGTCAAGAAACAGCAGGTCAGCGCCAGTTGACGTATGAGATCATGGCCGACCTTGCCGGTCCGACTCGGGGAACAGGCGCGATCATCATGAAGAACGTATCGACGGCGCTGACCATGCAGGACGCCATCCTCACCCTGCAGAAGTACTGGAGCGACAACGGCTGCATGATCACGCAGCCGCTGAACACCGAGGTCGGCGCCGGTACGGCCAACCCGGCCACGGCACTGCGGGTGCTCGGTCCCGAGCCGTGGAGCGTCGCCTACGTGGAGCCGAGCGTGCGGCCGGACGACTCGCGGTACGGCGAGAACCCCAACCGCCTCCAGACCCACACCCAGTTCCAGGTGATCCTCAAGCCCGATCCGGGCAACCCGCAGGAGCTGTACCTGGGCAGCCTGCGCGCCCTCGGTGTCGATCTGAACGCGCACGACGTGCGGTTCGTCGAGGACAACTGGGCCTCGCCCGCGCTCGGCGCCTGGGGGCTGGGCTGGGAGGTCTGGCTGGACGGCATGGAGATCACCCAGTTCACCTACTTCCAGCAGGTCGGCGGCGTCGCCCTGGACCCGGTGTCGGTGGAGATCACCTACGGCCTCGAACGCATCCTGATGAACCTTCAGGGCGTGTCCCACTTCAAGGACATCGCCTATGCGCCGGGCATCACCTACGGCGAGGTGTTCGGGCAGAACGAGTACGAGATGAGCCGCTACTACCTCGACGACGCCGACATCGACACCAACCACCGGCTGTTCGAGTCGTACGCGGCCGAGGCCCGGCGCCTGCTGGACCTGGAGCTGCCCGTCCCGGCGTACACGTACGTGCTGAAGTGCAGCCACACCTTCAACGTGCTCGACGCGCGCGGGGCGATCAGCACCACCGAGCGGGCCAAGGCGTTCTCGCTGATGCGCGGGCTGACGCATGAGACGGCCAAGCTGTGGGAACGGCGGCGGGCCGCGCTGGAGCATCCGCTCGGGCGTGCGGCGGCGCCCGCCCCGGCCGAGCGGGCGATGCTGCCCAAGGTGCCCGGCGTCGAGACGCTGCTGTTCGAGATCGGTGTGGAGGAACTTCCGTACGCCGACGTCCCCGCCACCACCGAAGCGGTGCGTGAGTCGGTCACGGCCAAGCTCGCCGCGACCCGGCTGGGGCACGGCGCGGTCAACGTGATGGCCACACCGCGCCGGATCGTGATCACGGTCGACGGTGTGCAGCCGCGGGAGCGCGACACCATGCGGACCGTGCGCGGGCCCAAGGTCGCCGCCGCCTACAAGGACGGTGCCCCCACCCCGGCGCTCCAGGGCTTCGCCCGCAGCCAGGGCGCCGAACCGGCCGACGTGCGGGTCGTCGAGGCCAACGGGGTCGAGTACGTGGCGGTCACCCGTCACGAAGAGGGGCGTCCGGCCGTCGAGGTGCTCAGTGAGCTGCTGGCCGAGGTCGTCTCCGGGCTGCGGGCCGGGCGCAACATGCGCTGGAGCGACCCGGGGCTGTCGTTCTCACGTCCCGTGCGCTGGCTGCTCGCGCTGCTGGGCCGTACTCCCCTGCCCGTGGTGGTCTCCTCGCTGTCAGCCGGCGACACCACGCGGGTGCAGCGGCAGGCGCCCTACCCGGAGGTCCGGGTGACCTCCGCCGAGGGTTACCCGCACTTCCTGCACATGCACGGCATCCTGCTCGACCGGGACGCCCGGCGTGGCGCGGTCGTGCGCGGAGCCCTGGAGGCCGCCGCCGAGGTGGGTGGACGCATCGACGTGGAGGACCAGGCCGGGCTGATCGACGAGATCACCGACATCCTGGAGTTCCCCTACGCCGTGCGGGGTTCGTTCGACGAGCGCTACCTCGAACTGCCCGCGAGTGTCCTGACCACCGTGATGCGCAAGCACCAGCGCTATCTGCCGGTGCTGGACGGCGACCGGCTCATGCCGCACTTCGTGACGTTCGCCAACGCCCTGTGCGACGACGACGTGGTGCGGGCCGGCAACGAGGCGGTGCTGCGGGCCCGTTACGAGGACGCCGCGTTCTTCTGGCGGGCGGACCTGAAGGTGGCGCCGGAGGAGTTCCGGCGCCGGCTGGACAAGCTGACCTTCGAGGACCGGCTGGGGACGGTCGCCGACCGCGCCGTCCGGCTCGCCTCCCTCGCCCAGGACCTGGCCGGACGGGCCGGTCTCCCCGAGGAGTCGGTGGAGGTCGTGCGGCGGGCCGGCGCGCTCGCCAAGTTCGACCTGGCCTCGCAGATGGTGATCGAGTTCTCCGGCCTGGCCGGGGTCATGGCCGAGGAGTACGCACGCCGGGCCGGGGAGTCCGACGAGGTCGCCCGCGCGCTGGCCGAGATGGAGCTGCCCCGCTCCGCCGGTGGCGCCCTGCCGGCCGGGGACGCGGGGGCCGTGCTGTCCCTCGCCGACCGGTTCGACCTGGTGACGGGCATGTTCCTGATCGACGCCGCGCCGACCGGGAGCTCCGACCCCTATGGGGTGCGCCGGGCCGCGATCGGGCTGCTCAACGTGTTGCGGAGCGCACCCGCCGTGGCCGGGGTGCGGGTGAGCGAGGGTCTGCGCGCGGCGGCCGTCCGCTACGCCGCGCAAGGAGTCGAGGTGCCCGCCGAGCGGGTCGCCGAAGCCGCCGAGCTCATCACCCGGCGCTACGAGCAGCAGCTCACGGACGCCGGGCACGAGCACCGGCTCGTCCAGGCCGTACTGGTGTGGGCCGACCGGCCCGCCCACGGCGACCGCACCCTCGCCACGCTGGAAGGGCACATCGACAGCGAGGCGTTCCAGGCGCTCGCCGCCGCTTTCCAGCGGGTGGTGCGTATCCTGCCCGAGGGCGGTGTCGAGGCGGCCGACGGGTCCCTGCTGACCGCGCCCGCCGAACGTGCCCTCGCCGAGAGCGCGCAGGCCGTGCGTCAGGCGCTGCAGGGGCGGGAGGACGATCTCGGCGCGCTGATCGAGGTCTCCGCCCCGCTGGTCGAGGCGATCGGCACCTTCTTCGACGAGGTGCTGGTCATGGATCCCGACCCGGCGGTCCGGGCGGCGCGGCTGGCGCTGCTGACGGACGTGGCGGGGCTGGCGCGTACGACGCTGGACTGGGGAGCACTGTAGGGCTGGTGCGCTGCAGGGCTGGAGCCCTGTAGGGCTACCGAACACGAGCGGTGTTTCACGTGAAACAGCCCTGTTTCACGTGAAACGCCGTCCCGCCGCGCGAGGTCAGACTGCCATCAGCGGGGCGTCGGAACGCCACTTCAGGACCTTGTCGAAGCTCACCACGGCTCCACCCCGGCCCGGATTGTTACCGATGTGGACGTGGTCGGCGAGCTCCTCGATGAGACACAGCCCCCTGCCGTTCTCCGCGTCGGATTGAGCGGGGCGGACGGGAAGGCGGGGCATGCCGGCGGAGACCGCGGGGAAGCCCGGGCCCGCGTCGGCGACCTCGATCCGGCACTTCTCGCCGTCGAGGTACGCGGTGACCCGGTACGCCTCCGAGCCGGGGCCGCGCCCTGTGTCCCCGCCGTGCTCCACGGCGTTCGCGCACGCCTCGCTGAGGGCGACGGAGAGGTCGTAGGAGATGTCCGGGTCGACGCCCGCGGTCTCCATCGTGCCGATCAGGAGGCGGCGGGCCAGCGGCACGCTCGCAGCTTCGCGCCGCAGATGGAGTGACCACCAGATGCTCATGCTCCAGCCTCCTGGCTGCGGCTCGACATACCGTTACGTATTGCCCCGAGTCCCCCTGTGTAAGCGTGAAGTTGACGTGACGCCGCCCATACGGCGGATGCGCGCTGGTCCTGATCGGTGTATGTGGGGGAAGCTATCGCCCCATTCAGGGACGCCCGGGGCCAGAGCATGATGTTCCGGTCGTACGGCATCTTGTGGACCTGCCGCACGAGGCCTGCGGGGCCAGTGCGATGATGAGCCCGCCATGACTGCCCCCCACGCGCGCGCGACGCGCTCCGGACACATGCTCCGGATCCTGCGGGCCGCGGTGTTCGCCGCGGTCTGCGTCGTGCTGGCCGGGGCAGGTCACGCACTGGCCTCCTGCGACACCATCCCGCTGTGGACGCTGGGCGCCGGATTCCTCGGAGTGACCGCGGTGGCGGCACCCCTCGCGGGACGAGCGCGCTCACTGGCGGGGATCACGGCACTGCTCGCGATCGGCCAGACGGTGCTGCACACGCTGTTCGGCCTCGGCCAGCACGGCACGGCCGCCGTCACGTCCTCGGCGCCGACGGGCGGGGGTGACGCCGCCCTGGTCCAGCAGGCCGCGCGGTTCGTGTGCGGCACGACGGCTGCGGCGATCAGCCCGGCGCAGGCCCACAGGATCCTCACCGACGCCCGGATCCAGCCGCCCGCAGGTGCGCACACGCATCTGGCCGCGGACGCGGCGTCCGGGTCGTCGGCGTCGCTGTGGCCGTCCCTGCCGATGCTGCTCGGCCACCTCCTCGCGGCGCTCGCCGCCGGCTGGCTGCTGCGTCACGGCGACCTGGCTCTGCTGCGGCTCGTCGAGCTGTCGGCACTGTCGGCCCAGGGAGTCGCCGAGGGTACGCTCATGCGCTCACTGCGGGCCGCTCTCGCCCTGGTCCGCGCCCTGCGCGCCGGGCTCCCGGGAGTGCCGGAAGCCGGCCCGCGCCCGGCGCTCACCACTCGGTCCGCGCCCCCGATGCCTCGCACGGCGGCGCTCCAGCACACGGTGATCCGGCGCGGCCCGCCGACCGCCACGGCTTCCGCGACCGCACTCGCCCTCGCCGTCTGACGCGACGCGACCACCACCACTCCGCTCCCGCGGAGGAGGGGCCGCCGTCGTGCGGCACGCGCGTGTGCGCATCCCTCCTTCCACATCCAGACCGACTCACAGCGGAGTGCCCCTTCCATGAAGGCTTCCCGTATCGTCGCGGCCGGTGCCGCCGCCGGTATCACCGTTCTCGCCCTGTCCGCCCCCGCCTTCGCGCACGTCACCGTGCAGCCCGAGGGCACGGCCGCCAAGGGCGGCTACGCGGTCATCGACTTCAAGGTCCCCAACGAGCGCGACGACGCCTCGACCACCAAGCTCGAGGTCAACTTCCCGACCGACCACCCGCTGGCCTCCGTCATGCCGCAGGCCATCCCGGGCTGGAAGATCGACGTCACCAAGTCCAAGCTGGACAAGCCGCTGGAGATGCACGGCGAGAAGATCACCGAGGCCGTCACCAAGGTCACCTGGACCGCCGAGGGCAAGGGGATCCAGGCCGGCTACTTCGAGAAGTTCCCGCTCTCCGTCGGCCAGCTGCCCGAGGACACCGACCAGCTGGCCTTCAAGGCCCTCCAGACGTACTCCAACAAGGAGGTCGTCCGCTGGATCGAGGTGCCGCAGAAGGGCAAGGAGGAGCCCGACAACCCGGCCCCGGTGCTGGAGCTGTCCGCGGCCTCCGAGGACGGGCACCACGGCTCGTCCGCCGATGAGGACTCCGACGCCAAGTCGGCCGAGAAGGCCTCCGCCGACACCACCGCCTCCGACTCCACCTCCTCCGCCGGCACCGACACCACCGCTCGCGTGCTGGGCATCGTCGGCATCGTGGTCGGCGCGGCGGGCGTCGCCTACGGCGTGCTCGCCGGGCGCCGGCGGTCCGACGCCTGAGGCCGCATCCGCTGACGGCGCGCACCGGAACCCCGCCCCCCGGGCGGGGACATCCCCGGTGCGCGCCGGGCCACCGACATCTGGGACATTTTTCTATGCGCACCAAGATTTTCGCCGCGGCCGCGCTGCTCGCCGCCGCCTCCCTGACCCTGACCGCCTGCGGCAGCGGCGCCGACAGCGGCAAGCCCGTCTCCGTGGTGTCCGAGGAGGCCGGTTCCGACAAGGCCGCCACCGTCCTCGACAAGCCCTTCGAGAAGCCGGACCTGGTTCTCACCGACACGCAGGGCAAGAAGTACGACCTCCGCAAGGAGACCGCGGGCAAGCCCACGCTGATCTACTTCGGCTACACCCACTGCCCCGACGTCTGCCCGCTGACGATGAACAACATCGCCGTCGCCAAGAAGCAGCTGCCCAAGGCCGAGCAGGACGAACTCCGGGTCGTCTTCGTCACGACGGATCCAAAGCGCGACACCTCCGCCGAGCTCGGCAAGTGGCTCAAGGGCATCGACAGCCAGTTCATCGGCCTGACCGGCGACTTCCCGACCATCCAGGCCGGCGCCCGCACCCTCGGCATCTCCATCGAGCCGACCCGCAAGGACAAGAACGGCAAGCTCATCTCCGAGCACGGCACCCAGGTCATCGCGTTCTCCCCGAAGACCGACGGCGGCTATGTGCTCTACGGCGAGGACGCCACGGTCGACGACTACACCAAGGACCTCCCCAAGATCGTCAAGGGGGAGAACCCGTGAGGCGGCGGCTCGTCCCGACAGCCCTCGTCATAGCGGGAACCCTGGCTCTGGCGGGCTGCGGCGGCTCGGACTCCGGCGGCGGGAACGACTCGGGGAAGCCGGACCTGTCCGCCGGCTCCGCCTACATGCCGCAGCCCGTGTCCGACGACATGGCGGCCGGCTTCCTCACCGTCACCAACAAGGGCGGGGCCGCCGACGAGCTCACCTCCGTCACCAGTGACATCGCCGGAGAGGTCACCGTGCACGAGACCGTCGACGGGGCGATGCAGGAGGTCAAGAGCCTCAAGATCCCCGCAGGCGGCCGGCTGGAGCTGAAGAGCGGCGGCGACCACCTGATGTTCGAGCAGCTGAAGAGCAAGCCCGAGGAAGGCCAGACGGTCTCCGTCGAACTGCACTTCGCGCACTCGGCCCCGGTGAAGGTCCAGATGCCGGTGAAGCCGCCGACCTACACCCCGACGACCGGACACTGAGGGAGGGACCTCCGTGACACAGACCATCGCCCCCCGCGTCCGGACACTGGTGCTGCTGCTCCTGGCCGCGGCCTGCGCACTGCTCGCCGGAGCCGGACCGGCCTCCGCGCACGCCGCGGTGACCGGCAGCGACCCCGGGCAGGGGGCGGTGGTCGACAAGGCCCCGGCCCGGATCTCGCTCACCTTCTCCGAGCAGGTCGCACTGTCCGACGACTCGCTGCGCGTGCTCGACCCCGAGGGCAAGCGCGTCGACACGGCCAAACCGGCCAACGTCAGCGGCACGACGTACGCCGTGCCGCTCCACTCGGGGCTGCCCGACGGCACGTACACCGTGGCCTATCAGGTCGTCTCGGCGGACAGCCATCCCGTCGCCGGTGCCTACACCTTCTCCATCGGCGCCCCCTCCAAGACGTCCGTGTCGGTCTCCGGGCAGTCGACGGACGACGGCGTGGTGGGCTGGCTGTACGGCTTCGGGCGGTACGTGTCCTACGCCGGGTTCATCGTGATGGCCGGCGGCGCCGCCTTCGTGCTCGCCTGCTGGCAGCGCGGTTCCGGGGTGCGCTCGATCCAGCGGTACGTCGTCTCCGGATGGGTCGCACTCACCGCGGCGACCCTCGCGCTGCTGCTGCTGCGCGGCTCCTTCACGGGCTCCGGGAAGATCTCCGACGTCTTCGACCTGTCCCTGCTCGGGCAGGTGCTGCAGACCAAGACCGGCGCGGCCCTGGTGTCCCGGCTGCTGCTGCTCGCCGCGGCGGCCCTGTTCATCGCCGTGCTGTTCGGCGCGTACGACAAGCGGGAGGACGCCCGGGAGAAGAGGGACCTGACCTTCGGGCTCTCGATCGGCGGCGTCGTCGTGGCGGCCGGGCTCGCGGCGAGCTGGGCGATGTCCGAGCATGCCTCGGTCGGTCTCCAGGCGGGCATCGCCATGCCGGTCGACGTGCTCCATCTGCTGGCCGTCGCCGCCTGGCTCGGCGGACTCGGCGCGCTGCTGGTCGCCCTGTACCGCGCGCCCGCCGAGACGCACCTCGACGCGCCGGCCGTACGCCGCTTCTCCCAGGTCGCCTTCGGCAGCGTCCTCGCCCTGATCGCGACCGGGACGTACCAGTCCTGGCGCCAGCTCGGCTCCTGGTCGGCCTTCACCGACACCCGCTACGGCCAGCTCCTCCTCGCCAAGATCGCCCTCGTGGTCGTCCTGGTCGGCGTCGCGTGGATCTCGCGCCGGTGGACGGGACGGCTGGCGGAGACGGCACCGGTGGGGGCACCGGTGGAGGCGCCGGAGGTGCGGGAGCCGGAGGTACGGGAGAAGGAGCGGGTCGGCGCGCGAGCGGACGGCGAAGCCGCCCCCGGCCTCGACACCGACGAGCAGCCCGACCCCGAGCCCACCGGACCCGAGTCGACCGGCCCCGAGCCCACCGGACCCGAGTCCACCGGCCCCAAGCTCACCGGAACCGAGTCCACCGGCTCCGAAACCGCCGACACCGAACGCGCCGCGCAACTCGCCCGGCAGCAGGCCGCCCGGGACGCCGCACAGCGCAAGCGGATCCGGGACGCGGACCCGAACCGCTTCGGACTGCGCCGCTCCGTCCTGGCCGAAGCCGGCATCGCGGTCGTGCTGCTCGCCGTCACCACCGTGCTGACGCAGACCGAGCCGGGACGCACCGAGCAGGAGGCCAAGGCGGCCACCTCGTCCTCCGCGTCCGCTTCCGCCGACACGGGCGCGTCCGGCGCACTGACCCTGAACATGCCGTTCGACACCGGCGGCGAGGACGGCAAGGGCATCGTCACGATCGACCTCGACCCCGCGCGGGTGGGCGACAACGAGATGCACGTCTATGTGGAGCGTCCCAACGGCCGGGCCTTCGACATCCCCGAGGTCAAGGTCGAGTTCACCCTGAAAGCCAAGGACATCGGGCCCCTGCCCGTCGTCCCCGACCACCTCGCGACCGGACACTGGTCCGCGAACGGAGTGCAGATCCCCATGGCCGGCGACTGGCAGGTCGACGTGACCGTGCGGACCTCCGACATCGACGAGGTCACCGTCTCCAAGAACGCGCAGATCGGCTGAACCACCATGCCTGACCAGTCCCTTCCGAAGGCCCGCACCGCCGAGGCCGGCCCGGGGGAGAGCGAAACGGCCTTCGCCCACGAGGGCATCTCACGGCGGCGGCTGCTCGGTACCGCCGGTGCCAGCGGACTCGTCCTCGGCACGGCGGGCGCCGCCGTGGGTTACGCCGCCGCACCCTCAGAAGCGGCCACTCCGCTCACCGCCCTCGGCACGGACCGGGCGATGTTTCACGGGAAACATCAGCCCGGCATCACGGACGGCCTCCAGGCACGTGGCCACCTCGTCGCCTTCGACCTCGCGGCGGGCGCCGGCCGCAAGGAGGCAGCCGCCCTGCTCCGCCGCTGGTCGGAGACGGCCCGGCGGCTGATGGCAGGTGAGCCGAGCACCCACGAGGACACCGACGTCGCCCGCGACGCCGGGCCCTCGTCGCTGACGATCACCTTCGGCTTCGGCCACAGCTTCTTCGCCCGGACCGGCCTGGAGAAGCAGCGTCCGACCGCCCTGGACCCACTGCCCGAGTTCTCCTCGGACCACCTCGACAAGAACCGCAGCAACGGCGACCTGTGGGTGCAGATCGGCGCCAACGACGCCCTCGTCGCCTTCCACGCCCTGCGCGCGATCCAGAAGGACGCGGGCCGGGCCGCGAAGGTGCGCTGGCAGATGAACGGCTTCAACCGCTCACCGGGTGCCACCTCCCACCCCATGACGGCCCGCAACCTGATGGGTCAGATCGACGGCACCCGCAACCCCAAGCCGTCCGAGTCCGACTTCGACCGGCGCATCTTCGTGCCGGAGAAGCCGGAGAAGGGCTCCCCGGCCTGGATGGCGAACGGCTCCTACGCCGTCGTACGCCGGATCCGCATGCTCCTCGACGACTGGGAGCAGCTCTCCGTCAAGGCGCAGGAGGGCGTGATCGGACGCCGCAAGTCCGACGGAGCGGCCCTGTCCGGGGGCAGCGAGACGACGGCGATGGACCTGGAGAAGACCGATGCGAAGGGCAACCTGGTCGTCCCGATCAACGCCCACGCCCGCATCACCCGGCCCGACCAGAACGGCGGCGCGGCGATGCTCCGCCGGCCCTTCTCCTTCCACGACGGCATCGACCCGGACGGGGTGCCCGACGCCGGTCTGCTCTTCATCTGCTGGCAGGCCGATCCCCTGCGCGGCTTCGTGCCGGTGCAGCGCAAGCTCGACCGGGGCGACGCCCTGTCGCAGTTCATCCGGCACGAGTCGAGCGGACTGTTCGCTGTGCCGGGCGGGGCCGCCGAGGGAGAGTACGTGGGGCAGAAGTTGCTGGAGGGGTGAGAGTTCACCCCTGCGTGTGCTTGTGGGGGGATGGCGCTTCCGCGAGCCCATTAGGGTGAGGTCATGCCAGCGAGCTATGCGTATCTCGGCCCTGAGGGCACCTTCACCGAAGTCGCCCTGCGCACGCTTCCCGAGGCCGCCACCCGGGAGCTCATCCCGTACGTGTCCGTCCAGTCCGCGCTCGACGCGGTACGGGCCGGCGAGGCCGAGGCCGCGTTCGTGCCGATCGAGAACTCCGTCGAGGGCGGCATCACCACCACTCTCGACGAGCTGGTCGTCGGCGCGCCCCTGATGATCTACCGCGAGGTGCTGCTGTCGATCACCTTCGCGCTGCTGGTCCGCCCGGGCACGAAGCTGTCGGACATCAAGACCGTCTCGGCCCATCCGGCCGCGCAGCCGCAGGTGCGCAACTGGCTGAAGAAGCACCTCCCGGACGCGCACTGGGAGTCTGCCGCCTCGAACGCGGACGCCGCGCGACTGGTCCAGGAGGGCCAGTACGACGCCGCCTTCGCGGGAGAGTTCGCGGCCGCCCGCTACGGTCTGGAGGCCCTGGAGACCCAGATCCACGACGCGGAGAACGCCCAGACGCGGTTCGTGCTGGTGGGCCGGCCCGCCCGGCCCGCGGCGCCGACCGGCGCGGACAAGACCTCGATCGTGCTGTGGCAGCGCGACGACCACCCCGGCGGCCTGCGTGACCTGCTGGGCGAGTTCGCCACCCGCGGCATCAACCTCATGCTGCTGCAGTCCCGGCCCACCGGCGCCGGCATCGGCAACTACTGCTTCTGCATCGACGCCGAGGGCCACATCTCCGACCGCCGGGTGGCCGACGCCTTGATGGGTCTGAAGCGGATCTGCCTCCAGGTGCGCTACCTGGGCTCCTACCCGCGTGCGGACATGCAGCCGGCGGATGTGCAGCCGCCGCGGCTGGGGACGTCGGACGCGGAGTTCGCCGGGGCGGCGGACTGGGTCGCGCGGTGCCAGGACGGGCGCTTCTAGTCGGGTTCCCGCCCGTTCCGCGCTTGGTCGTACCTGCTGATTGTCGTTATCCACAGAAGTTATCCACAGGTCCGCTTCTCGACCTGGGGACAAGTCGACAACGAACCGTGAGTCAGTCGACAAATCGCCCTACAGGTCCTTGATGTGCCCATCGCCGGGCAGGTCACCCTTCGTCCACCGTTTTCCCTTGCGTAACCCTTCGAGGTGACCCACTTCCACTCGAAAGTGAGAGTAGAGGGGGTTTGTCCCGGGAATTCATGGGACGGTCCGACCATTCGGAGTGATCAATTCCGTAGTCCACAGATCTTCCACACAGCCTGTGGATAACTCTTCTCCGGATGTGGATCGCTGTGGACAACGGAAGCCCAAGTCCCTTCCCGCCCAAGGGATTAGAGTCAAGCCGACGCCCGCCGGATGCCACGTTCCGGGGAGAGACGTCTTCTTTATTGACACTGCGTGCAATTCGCTCATAACGGTACGTAAGGCACGAGCGTAATAGTGAGTCGTGGGCGGTCATCCCGCACCGGTAGCCTTGGGCGCGTGATTGACCTTCGCCTGCTCCGTGAGGACCCCGACCGTGTGCGCGCGTCGCAGCGCGCCCGTGGAGAGGACGTCGCGCTCGTCGACGCCCTCCTGTCTGCCGACGAGCGGCGCAGGTCGTCCGGCGTCCGCTTCGACGAGCTCCGCGCCGAGCAGAAGGCGCTCGGCAAGCTCATCCCCAAGGCGGCCGGCGACGAGAAGGCCGAGCTGCTGAAGAAGGCGGGCCAGCTCGCCGCCGACGTCAAGGCCGCCGACGCGGACCGCGACGCTGCCGCGACCGAGACCCAGGAGCTGCTCCAGCGGCTCGGCAACCTGGTGCACCCGGACGTGCCCGTGGGCGGCGAGGAGGACTTCGTCACCCGCGAGACGCACGGCACGATCCGCGACTTCGCCGCCGAGGGCTTCGAGCCCAAGGACCACCTGGCGCTCGGCCAGCTCCTCGGCGCCATCGACGTCGAGCGCGGCGCCAAGGTCTCCGGTTCGCGCTTCTACTTCCTGACCGGCGTGGGCGCGCTCCTGGAGCTCGCCCTGGTGAACGCGGCGATGGCGCAGGCCACCGCGGCCGGCTTCACCCCGATGCTGACCCCGGCGCTGGTCCGCCCCCAGTCCATGGCGGGCACCGGCTTCCTCGGCCAGGCGGCACAGGACGTCTACCACCTCGCCGACGACGACCTCTACCTGGTCGGCACGTCCGAGGTGGCGCTCGCGGCGTACCACATGGACGAGATCCTCGACGCCGACCGCCTCCCCCTGCGCTACGCGGGCTTCTCACCCTGCTTCCGCCGCGAGGCCGGTTCGCACGGCAAGGACACCCGGGGCATCTTCCGCGTGCACCAGTTCGACAAGGTGGAGATGTTCTCCTACGTCGCTCCCGAGGAGTCGCAGGCCGAGCACCAGCGCCTGCTGGAGTGGGAGAAGCAGTGGCTGACCTCGCTGGAGCTGCCGTTCCGGGTCATCGACGTCGCGTCGGCCGACCTCGGCTCCTCGGCCTCCCGCAAGTTCGACTGCGAGGCGTGGATCCCGACCCAGGGCAAGTACCGCGAGCTGACCTCGACCTCGGACTGCACCGAGTTCCAGTCCCGCCGCCTGTCGATCCGCGTCCGTGAGGGCAAGCAGGTCCGCCCGCTGGCCACGCTCAACGGCACGCTGTGCGCCGTCCCACGCACGATCGTGGCGATCCTGGAGAACCACCAGCAGGCCGACGGTTCGGTGCGCGTGCCCGAGGTGCTGCGCCCGTACCTCGGCGGCCGGGAGGTCCTGGAGCCGGTGGCCAAGTGAGCGACACGGCTTCCCCGGCCGCCTTCCCGTACCGGCTCGTCGCCACCGATCTCGACGGGACGCTGCTGCGTTCCGACGACACGGTGTCCCGGCGCACCCGTGACGCGCTCGCGGCGGCCACCGCGGCGGGCGCCGCGCACATCGTCGTCACCGGCCGCGCCGTCCCGTGGACCCGGCACATCCTCGACGACCTCGGCTACCAGGGCCTCGCCGTCTGCGGTCAGGGCGCGCAGGTCTACGACGCCGGCGCGCACCGCCTGCTGACGTCGGTGACGCTGGACCGGCAGCTGGCCGGGGTGGCGCTGGCCAAGATCGAGGCGGAGGTGGGCCCGCTCCACCTGGCGGCGAGCCGCGACGGCCTCGACGGCGAGGTGCTGGTGGGCCCGGGCTACGCGGTGCACGGCACCCTGCCCGCCACGCCCTTCACGGACGTGTCGGACCTGTGGGCCGCGCCCCTGAACAAGCTGTACATCCAGCACCCGACGCTGACCGACGACGAACTCTGCGAGGCGGCGACGCGCACCGCCGGCGGTTTTGTCACCGTCACGATGGCGGGCGCGGGCATCGTCGAGCTGCTTCCACTGGGTCTGTCCAAGGCGACGGGGCTGTCCCTGGCGGCTCGCCGGCTCGGTCTGAAGGCCGCCGACACGATCGCCTTCGGCGACATGCCCAACGACATACCGATGTTCGCCTGGGCCTCCTACGGCATCGCCATGGCGGACGCCCACGAGGAACTGAAGGCGGTGGCCGACGAGGTGACGTCCTCGCACGACGAGGACGGCATCGCGGTGGTGCTGGAGCGGTTGCTGGGCTGAGCGTCGGGCCCGGTGGCCGGAGCCTGTTGCTCGGGGCCCGGACCGCGGGCCACTGTTCAAGACCCGGTACTCGGGGCTCGATGATGCGCGGCGGAGGATGCACGGATCGAACGTGCGCGGGCCTTTCGACCCGACCACGGTTTAGCAAACCGGTGCCTTACCACTCGGCCAATCCTCCGGGTGGGCGGCCCACGCGATGTGCGATTCGCGTGCTCGAAGCGGCCGCCCCGGGCAGCTCCCCGTGCGGGCGGGTTCCACGGAGGGGTAGTGGCTACTCCGGATCCCGCCGCCGGCTGCCCTGAAGGGAGCTGGACGTACTGCCGTGCATGGACATCGTCCCGCTCCTCTCCCGGAACACGGCGCCGGGCTCTGCGCCCGGCGGTGATGACAACCACTGTGCCCGCCGGGCGAATTGGACGCCACTGATTAAATCGGCGGCCGGACCGGCGGCGCGGCCGGTTACTTCCTGCGCCACCTGCGCCGCCGGACCTTACTGAAGAACCAGCCCGCGGGCGGCTCGTCGGAGCGCCAGGGCTGCGGCTCCGGTTCCTCACGGCGCCACTTCGCGGCGAGCATCCGGGCACGGGCGGACGGCTCGGAGGTCCCGGCGGAGCGTATGAAGTCCTCGTCCAGTACGACATCGTCGAAGCTGTCCTTCTCGCCCGCCATTGAAGTCCTCCCAGTCGTCCAACTTCCGTATTGCTTCGCCTACATCCCGTTCGCCCAGTGTGCCCGGGCGAAGATGAAGCCTCCGTCAAGGCCGGGGCACGTCACTCCTCGCCGGCGAGCGTCAGGGAGCGCAGCTTCTGTCCGGCGAACCAGGTGGCCAGCACGGTGACGGCGACCAGCAGCACCGTCGCCGTGGTCAGACCCACGTCCGAGGAGACCAGGTCGCCGCCGGACACCTTCTGGGCCACCGCAAGCGACCACTGCTGGACGCTGAGCGTGCGCGCGCCCGGCACCAGGGAGCCGAACAGGGCCTCCCAGACCAGCGCGTAGACGAGACCGAACACCACCGCGTGCCGCGAGACCGTGCCCAGCAGCAGGAACAGGGCCGCGTACGCGATGGACGCGACCAGCGCGGCCACCGTGTAGGCGACGGCGACCTGCTGGCCGTTTCCGTTCAGGATGAAGCCGGCGATGAGCGTCGGTACCGCGGAGAACACCATGGTCACGGCGATCGCGACGATCAGCTTGGTGAAGATGATCGTCGGCCGTTTGATCGGCTTGGACAGCAGATACACCACCGAGCCGTCGTCGATCTCCGGTCCGATCGCGCCCGTACCGGCGATGACGCCGATGATCGGCACCATCGTGGCGAGGGCGAGTCCGCCCAGCAGGTCGGACGCCGTCTGGTCGTCCGCGCCGGCCAGAGCACGCACCGCCACGGCGATCACGATCAGCAGCATCGGCAGGGCACCGAGGATGAGGGCCCGGCGTCGGCCGAGCAGGGCCCGGTAGGTGAGCCGGGCGACTGTGGGGTCGTACATCAGGGCCTCCTACGCCGCGACGAGGTACGAGAAGACGGACTCGAGGGACTCGTCGGACGGCGAGACCGTGAGCAGCCGGATGCCGTGGTCCCTGGCCACCCGCGGCAACAGGGCCGTGAAGCGGCCGAAGTCGACGGCCTGGATGCGCAGCGCGCCCTCGGCGAGGTCGACCTCGATGCCGGCCGTCGACGGGTCGGCGATCAGCGCGGCCGCGAGGGCGCGGTCGTCGCTGGAGCGCACCAGGTAGCGGTGCGGCCGGTCGGTCATCAGGCGGCGGATCTTGCGGAAGTCGCCGCTGGCGGCGTGCCGGCCGGCGACGACGACCTCGATGTGCCAGGCGAGTTGCTCGACCTCTTCGAGGATGTGGGACGAGAACAGGACCGTGCGGCCCTCGTCGCCCATGCGGCGCAGCAGGTCCATCAGCTGCATGCGCTGGCGTGGGTCCATGCCGTTGAACGGCTCGTCCAGCAGAAGCAGCGAGGGGTCGTGGACCAGGGCGGAGGCCATCTTCACGCGCTGGCGCATGCCCTTGGAGTACGTCTGGATCTTGCGGTCCTGGGCGTACTCCATCTCGACGGTGGCGAGCGCCTTCTGGGCGGCCTTGGCGCCGAGGCCGTGCAGCTCGGCGTTGGCCAGGACGAACTCCTTGCCGGTGAGGAAGTCGTACATCGCCTCCCGCTCGGGGACGACGCCGATGTGCTTGTAGATCTGCTCGTTGCGCCACACGGCCTGGCCGTCGAGGGTGACCGTGCCGGTGGAGGGGGCCAGGAAGCCGCCCATCATGTTGATGAGGGTGGACTTTCCGGCGCCGTTGGGGCCGAGCAGGCCCGTGACGCCGGGACCGATGGTCATCGTGATGTCGTTGACGGCGACCACGTTGCCGAACCAGCGGGAGACGTGGTCGATGTTGAGCGTGGTCACAGTCCCACCTTCTTGTAGCGGCGCATCAGGAGGCCGTAGCTCGCCGCGATCAGGCCCAGGGCGACGACGACGTAGACGATGCCCTCGGCTGTGCTCGGGCCCACCCCGCTGGGGGAGGCGGACGTCGCGCCCAGGAAGGCCGACTGCACCCCGTCGACGATCGTGATCGGCGAGAACAGCCCGATCCACGGCACGGCGTCACCGCTGCCCTGGGCGTCGGCGATGGCCTGGAGGGTGGAGACGGCGCCGTAGGTGATGGTCAGCACGGCGATCACGGCCGCGATGCCGAAGCCGCGGCGCGGCGTGAAGGACGCGATGACCAGGCCGATGCCGGCGAACAGCAGTGAGAGCAGTGCCACGGAAACCAGTCCCTGTGCGAATCCCTTGGTCTGGTCGGCGAAGTCGAGCTTGGCGAGCAGCGCGCCCACGTAGAGGACGAGCAGGGGCGCCGCGGTCAGGATGAACAGCGCCGAGGCCAGTGCCGCGAACTTGGCGCGGACGTAGTCGGCGGTCTCGATGGGCCGGGAGAAGTACAGCGGGACGGTCTTGAAGCGCAGGTCCCGCGAGACGGACTGGGGTGCCTGGGAGGCGACGTACAGGCTGATGACCGCCTGCATGACGATCGCGTTGCGCGTGTAGTCCAGCGGGAGGGCGTTGGCCTTGGTGGCGACCGCCACGGCGACCATGATGGCCGCGGGCACGCACATCACCACGAACAGCAGCATCGGCAGCACCTTGGACTTGACCGAGCGGCCGAGGCCGTAGGAGCCGCGCAGGGACTGCGAGTACAGGGAGCGGCGGGCGTAGGCGCGGCCGAGGCGGGGGCCGTCGTATTTGCGGTAGCCGATGTTGTGGATGCGGGTCTGGTCGCCCCGTGCCGGGGCGGCTGCCCCCGTGGAGTGCTCAACCGCCATGGCCGACCGCCTCCTTCCGCTGCTCGCGTTCGTCGCTGCTGGTGAAGACCTCGGAGATGTGGTGCCGGCGCTGCTCCATGCGCACCAGGCCGAGACCGAGGTCCGCGATCACGTCCCGGACCAGGTCGTACGTCTCCTCGCCCTGTGCCGTGAGCAGCAGGACGTGGCCGGCGCCCGGCAGGCCGCTGCCGTCCTCGACGCTCACCCCGCGCGCGTGCAGCGCCTCGCGGACCGCCCGGGTGCCGTCCGGGTGCTCGTCGGTGTCGGTGACCTCGATGGCGAGGGTCGTGGTGGTCTGCGTGAAGTCCGTGGTGGAGCTGGAGCGCAGGAGCTTGCCGCCGTCCACGACGACGACGTGGTCGCAGGTGCGCTCCAGCTCGCCCAGCAGGTGTGAGGTGACCAGGACCGAGATGCCGAAGTCGGTGTGGATCCGGCGGATCAGGCCGAGCATCTCGTCGCGTCCGACCGGGTCGAGGCCGTTGGTCGGCTCGTCCAGGAAGACCAGCTGCGGGTCGTGGACGAGGGCCTGCGCGAGCTTCACGCGCTGCTTCATGCCGGTCGAGTAGCCACCGATGGGGCGGTAGCGCTCCTCGTACAGGCCGACGTGGCGCAGGGTGTCGGCCGTGCGCTCGCGTGCGGCGGTGGGCGGCAGGCCTGACATGCGCGCCATGTGGACGACGAACTCGGTGGCCGAGACGTCCGGCGGCAGGCAGTCGTGCTCGGGCATGTAGCCGACCCGCTCGCGGATGTCGGCGCCCTTGGTGGCGACATCGAGACCGAGCACTTCGGCGCGGCCCTCGGTGGCGGGGGACAGACCCAGCAGGATCTTGATCAGTGTGGACTTGCCGGCTCCGTTGGCTCCGACGAGTCCGGTCACACCGGGCCCGACGTCCACGGAGAGCCGGTCAAGCGCGGTCACCCGGGGGAACCGCTTGCTCAGGCTTTCGGTCGCGATCACAGTCACCCTCCGAAGGTAGGGGCCGAGCGCGTGGCGGGCATCACTCCGCAGAGCTGTCTTCGGATCAGCCCTGAGTATTACGGGCCCCTAGGGGAGCTGGTTCTCGAGAGTTACCACGTCGGGTGGGGGCCGGGGCAGCGCCCTGTTGACGAACTCTCTAACAACTGCCAGATTCGCCGGATGACGTTGCTGACGGGGGCGCGGGAGCGCAGGGTGCGGACCGGCGAAGTCGAGCTGTGCGTGGCCGAGATGGGCGATCCGGGGCGGCCGACGGTCGTCCTGGTGCACGGCTACCCGGACAGCAAGGAGGTGTGGTCCGAGGTCGCCGGGCGGCTCGCCGGACGCTTCCACGTGGTGGCGTACGACGTCCGCGGCCACGGCCGGTCGACGGCCCCGCGGCCGCTGCGGGGCGGGTTCACGCTGGAGAAGCTGACGGACGACTTCCTGGCCGTCGCCGACGCGGTGAGCCCGGACACGCCGGTGCACCTGGTCGGGCACGACTGGGGCTCGGTGCAGGCCTGGGAGTTCACCACCGTGCAGCGCACCAGGGGCCGCATCGCCTCGTTCACCTCGATGTCCGGGCCGTCCCTCGACCATTTCGGCCACTGGATCGACCAGCGCGTGAAGCGGCCCACCCCACGCCGGGTCGGCCAGCTGCTCGGGCAGGGCGCCAGGTCCTGGTACGTGTACCTGCTGCATACGCCCGTGCTGCCCGAGCTTGCCTGGCGCGGCCCGCTCGGCAGACGGTGGCCGCGGATGCTGGAGCGGGTCGAGAAGGTGCCCCGGGGCGCCTACCCCACCGCGTCCCTGCCGTCGGACGCGGCCCACGGGGCCTGGCTGTACCGGGACAACGTCCGGCCCCGGCTGCGCGCGCCACGCCCGGACGCGCACGCCCACGCGCCCGTGCAGATCATCACGCCCCTGGAGGACCGGTTCCTGTCGGAGCGGCTCCACGACGAACTGGAGCAGTGGGTTCCGCACTTGACCCGCCGAACGGTCCAGGCGGGCCACTGGATCCCGCGGACCCGCCCCGACCGACTGGCCTCGTGGATCGAGGAGTTCGTGACGTCCGTCGAGAACAAGCAGTTCCCGGTGGCGGCGAGCGACGAGCACGCCCAGCGGTTCGGCGGGCAGCTCGTGCTGGTCACCGGGGCGGGCAGCGGTATCGGGCGGGCGACGGCGCTCGCGTTCGCCGAGGCCGGTGCGCGCGTCGTGGCCGTCGACCGGAACGGGGAGGCGGCGGCCCGCACGGCCGAGTCCTGCCGCCTGCTGGGCGCCTCCGAGGTCTGGACGGAGACGGCCGACGTCTCCGACGAGCAGGCCATGGAGAGGCTCACCGACAAGGTCACCACCGAGTACGGGGTGGTGGACGTCCTCGTGAACAACGCCGGGATCGGGCTGTCCGGTTCCTTCTTCGACACCACCCCGGAGGACTGGAAGAAGGTGCTCGACGTCAACCTGTGGGGTGTCATCCACGGGTGCCGGCTCTTCGGCCGGCGGATGGCCGAGCGCGGGCAGGGCGGCCACATCGTCAACGTGGCATCGGCCGCGGCGTACCAGCCGTCCCGGGCGCTGCCCGCGTACAGCACGTCCAAGGCGGCCGTGCTGATGCTCAGCGAGTGTCTGCGGGCGGAGCTCGCCGGGCGTGGGATCGGTGTGACGGCGGTCTGCCCCGGCATCGTGAACACCGCCATCACGTCGACGGCGCACTTCGCCGGGGTCGACGACCTGGAGGAGAAGCGGCTGCAGAAGCGCGCAGCCCGCCTGTACGGGCTGCGGAACTATCCTCCGGAGAAGGTCGCCCGTGCGATCCTGCGGGCGGTCACGCGCAATGAGGCGGTGGTGCCGGTGACACCGGAGGCACGGGGTGCGCGATGGTTGTCCCGCTGGGCACCGGGGGCACTGCGAGGCCTGGCGCGGATGAGGCCGCCGTTATAAGGCGAGGCAAGGGCGTAAGGCGGGACCGGCGAAGCGAGGACCTAGCCGGCAAGGCCGGTAAGGCGAGGCGGGCGAAGCGAGGCGAGGCCCAAATGCCCTTCCGAGGCGCCCAGTTGTCCACAGAATCGCCAATTCCCCTGTGGATAACCTTACTTCGCTGTGGATCAAACCTCCGAGGTGAAACTCGATCGCGTGATTCGGGTCTCTCCAGCACTCTGGTGGGATGGACGAGAGACGCACCGTGAAGGTGTCGAAGTACCTGTCGAAGCATCTGCGCCACCAACCGGAACGTATCGGGCTCACACTCGACGAGGCCGGCTGGGCCGAGATCGACACCTTGATCGCCGCGGCAGCCGCGCACGGTTTCCGGTTCACCCGCGACGAGCTGGACCATGTCGTCGCCACCAACGACAAGCGGCGTTTCGCCGTCGAGGGCACCCGGATCCGCGCCAGCCAGGGTCACACCGTCGAGGTCGACCTCGGCCTGGCGTCGGCCACTCCGCCCGCGCACCTCTACCACGGCACCGTCGCCCGCCACCTGGATGCGATCCGGGCCGAGGGACTCCGTCCGATGAACCGGCATGCCGTGCACCTCTCGCCCGACCAGGAGACGGCGACCCGGGTCGGAGCCCGCCGGGGGCAGCCGGTCGTGCTCGGAGTGGACGCCTCGGCCATGCACGCCGACGGCCACATCTTCCACGTCAGCGCCAACGGGGTGTGGCTCACCCAGGCCGTACCACCGCGCTACCTGCGCTTTCCCGGACCGCATTGACCTGATCAGTGTGACCGGACACTCAGGGTGACCGGTTTCACGTGAAACACGGGTGACCCACCGGACTCCCTTAGGCTCGATGCCATGAGTCTGCGTCTGAGCACCGTGATCCTCCCGCACCGCCGCTGGCACGAAGGCGGCCGCGCGGCCTGGACGCGTGCCGACCAGCTCGGTTTCCACACCGCGTACACCTACGACCACCTGTCCTGGCGCACCTTCCGGGACGGCCCGTGGTTCGGCGCCGTGCCGACCCTCACGGCCGCCGCGAGCGTCACCGACCGGCTGCGGCTGGGCACGCTGGTGACCTCTCCGAATTTCCGGCACCCCGTGACGCTGGCCAAGGAGCTGATCTCCCTCGACGACATCTCCGGTGGGCGGGTCACGCTGGGCATAGGCGCGGGCGGCTCCGGTTTCGACTCCACCGCACTCGGCCAGGAACCGTGGAGCCCGCGTGAGCGCGCCGACCGCTTCGCCGAGTTCGTCCCGCTGCTGGACCGGCTGCTCTGCGAGGACGCAGTGTCCTACGAGGGTGACTTCTACTCCGCCCACGAGGCGCGGAACGTCCCCGGCTGTGTGCAGCGCCCCAGGCTGCCCTTCGCGGTGGCCGCGACCGGGCCACGCGGGATGCGGCTGGCCGCCCGTTTCGGACAGGCCTGGGTGACCACCGGCGACCCGAAGCTGTACGAGAACGGCACGCCTGAGCAGTCGGTTCAGGCCATTCGTGGGCAGGCGGAGAGGCTCGACGAGATCTGCGCCGAGGTCGGCCGCGACATGACCGATCTCGACCGGGTGCTGCTCACCGGTTTCACGCCGGACCGTCTCGGCCCGCTCCAGTCCGTGGACGCGTTCGTGGACTTCGCCGGACGGCATGTGGAGCTCGGCTTCACGGAGATCGTGATCCACTGGCCGATCCCCGACTCGCCCTTCGCCGCGGACGAGAAGGTCTTCGAGCAGATCGCGATGGAGGCGCCGGCGCAGCTGCGCTGAGCCGCACGGACACGTCAGGGCTCCGCAGGACCTCAGCCGGAGCCTCGGCCGGGCGCCCCACCGCGGGGCCCTTGCGGAGCGGCTGCTCCTGTGGGGCTCCTGGTGGCAGCGGTATCCACTCACCTGTGCGGAGCCCCGCACGCCCGTGCAGACATGTGCGGGACAATGACCGGGTGACCTCAGCGACCCGACAGCCCCAGACCGCGGCCGAGACCCTCCCTCCGCGCCTGATCGCCACCGACCTCGACGGCACTCTGCTGCGTGACGACAAGTCGGTGTCCCCGCGTACGGTCGCCGCGCTGGCGGCCGCCGAGAAGGCGGGCATCGAGGTCTTCTTCGTCACGGGCCGCCCGGCCCGCTGGATGGACGTCGTCAGCGACCATGTGCACGGCCACGGCCTGGCGATCTGCGGCAACGGCGCCGCCGTGGTCGACCTGCACGGCGGCCCCGGTGCCCACCGGTTCGTCAAGACGCGGGAGCTGGCCCGGGCGAACGCCCTTGACGCGGTACGGCTGCTGCGCGACGCGGCACCGGGCACGGTGTACGCGGTGGAGCAGACGTACGGCTTCTACCAGGAGCCGACGTACCCGAAGCTGCACATGGAGACACCGGACAGCCTCGCCCCGGCCGAGGAGCTGCTGGGCCCGGACCACCAGGCCGCCGCGGAGCCGGTGCTGAAGATCCTCGCCTACCACCCCGAGATCGACCCCGACGCCTTCCTGACCCTGGCCCGCCTCGCCATCGGCGACCGCGCCGACGTCACGCGCTCCAGCCCGAGCGCCCTCCTCGAGATCAGCGGCCCGGGAGTGTCGAAGGCCAGCACTCTCGCGCTGTGCTGCGCCGAGCGCGGCATCTCGCACGAGCAGGTCGTCGCATTCGGCGACATGCCGAACGACGTGGAGATGCTGACCTGGGCGGGCCGGTCGTACGCGATGGGCAACGCGCACCCCGACGTGATCGCCGCCGCCTCCGGCCGGACGGTGGCGAACAACGAGGACGGGGTGGCGGTCGTGATCGAGCAGTTGCTGACGGAACTGCCGTAGCCACCGGAGCCGGGGTGCCTCAGAGGGAGACCCCGCGCGCCGCCAGCCAGTTGACCGGGTCCACCGACGAGCCCGACTCCGCTGTGATCCGGGCTTCGAAGTGCAGGTGCGGCCCGGTGGAGTTGCCCGTGGTGCCCGACTGGCCGATCCACTGTCCGGGGCTGACGTTCGCCCCCTCGGCGACCGCGACCGAAGCGAGGTGGGCGTACTGCGTGTAATAGCCGCCCGCGTGCTCGAGCACGATCTCCATGCCGAAGGGGCCGCCGCAGGACACCCTCACCACCCGGCCCGCGCCCACGGCCCGCACCGGCGTGCCGATCGGCACCGCGAAGTCCTGCCCGGTGTGCCGGTTCGACCAGCGCGCACCACCGCTGCCGTAGGACGCCGACAGCTCGTACGTCTCGACCGGAGCGACCCAGTCGCCCTCGGTGAACCCCGTCTCCGGCTGGTCGAGCCGGACGGCTGCGCGGCACGCCCCGGCGGCGGCCGCGGCATCCGCCTGCCCCTGGAGCTGTGAGCGCGCCGACTCCAGCTTCTGCTCGATGTCCGCCTTCAGACTCGCCAGTTGCGTGTTGCGGCGCTCCAGCGCCTGCCACCGGTCCGCGGCCCTGGCCTCGTCCGCCGCCAGCCGCGCCTCGGCCCGCCGGTTCTCGGAGATCGCGTTGTTCACGGCGAGGTCCGCCAGCGAGAAGGCGTGCTGACCTCGCATCAGGCTGTCGGGGCTGTCGGCGAGGATCATGTGCGCGGCCACCGGAAGGCCCCCGTTGCTGCGGTACTGGGCCCGGGCGATCCGTCCGAGGTCCTCGTGCAGAACGGCGATGTGCCGCCGCTGCGCGTCCAGGAGTTCCTCCGCCCGCTGGACCTCGGCCCGCTGCTCCTCGGCCTCCTTGCGGCCGGCCTCGTACGCTTGCGTCGCCACCGCGGCCTCCTCGTACAGCCGCGCCACCTCGGCGCTGATGCCGGTGTCCGCGCGGGTACCGCTGCCGGGCTCCTCGGGCACTGCCGACGGCCGGGCCGCGAGCACGGTCAGCGCACACAGCAGGACCGGAACCAGCAGCCGATGGCGGCGATATGAGCGCATGTCAGCGATCGTCGCCCAGCACCACGGGCCCGGTCCTGTTCACGTCCTACGGCTGGGGGACCGGCTGCGCCGAACGGCCCAGCGCACACCGCCCCGGCCGCTACCGCGCTCCCACCAGCGACTGTGCGGCGGCTTCCCGCTCCGCCATCTCCCGCAGCGGCCCCTGCGCTGTCAGCAGGTCCGCGTACCGGCCGCGCTGCACGACCCGCCCCCGGTCCAGCACGATCACCTCGTCGACCGCTTCGAGGCCCGCCAGCCGGTGCGTGATGAGCAGCGTGGTCCGCCCCTCGGTGACGGCCAGCAGATCGGCGGTGAGCGCGTCGGCCGTCGCCAGGTCGAGGTGCTCGGCGGGCTCGTCCAGCACCAGGACGGGGAAGTCGGCGAGCAGCGCCCGCGCCAGCGCCAGCCTCTGCCGCTGGCCTCCCGACAGCCGCGCCCCGTGCTCGCCGACGAGCGTGTCGAGACCGTCGGGCAGGCTGTCCGCCCAGTCCAGCAGCCGGGCGCGGCCCAGCGTGGCGCGCAACTGCTCCTCGGTGGCGTCCTTCCGGGCGAGCAGCAGGTTCTCGCGCAGCGAGCTGTCGAAGAGATGCGCGTCCTGCGCACACAGCCCGACGAGCCGTCGTACGTCGTCGCCGTGCAGCGCGGACGCGTCCACACCCGCGAGCGTGTACGAGCCCGCCTCCGCGTCGAGGAACCGCAGCAGCACCTGCGCCAGCGTGGTCTTGCCGGAGCCGGAGGGCCCGACCACGGCGATCCGGCGCCCCTTGCCGAGGGTCAGGTCGAGCCCGTCGAGGGCCTCCCGGTCCTGCCCCGCGTGCCGGGCGGCCAGCCCCCTGACGACGACCGGGAACGGCGACGCGGGCGCCTTCCGGGGCCGCTCCGGCTCCCCCACGGGCTCAGGAGCGTCCAGCACCTCGTACACCCGCTCCGCGCTGCGGCGCACGCGCTGCCGGTACTGCACGGCGAGCGGCATCCCGAGCACGGCCTCGAAGGCGGCGAGCGGGGTCAGTACGACAACGGCCATGGCCACGCCGTCGAGCCGCCCGGCGGCGACCGCCTGTGCGCCGGCCAGCGCCGCGGCCGTGACGGTCAGCCCCGAGATCAACGCGGTGAGACCGTCGCCCAGGGCGGTGGCCGTGGCGGTCCGCGCGGCGATCCGGGTCAGTGCCCCGTCCGCCTCGCGGGCCCGGGCGGTCCGCGCGGGCAGCGCACCGGCGACGGTCAGTTCCGCGGTGCCGGTGAGCAGGTCGGCCACGCGCGTCGCGAGCACTCCCCGGGCGGGTGCCAGTCTGTGTTCGGCCCGGCGGGCCACAGCGCCGGTGATCAGCGGTACAACGACCCCGGCCGCCAGGAGCCCGGCCGCGAGCACCGCCCCGGCCTCGGGGAGCAGCCAGGCGGTGAAGCCGACCGACGCGGCCGACACGACCAGGGCCGCCCCGGCCGGCAACAGCCACCGCAGCCAGTAGTCCTGCAGCGCGTCCACGTCCGCCACCAGCCGGGAGAGCAGATCGCCCCGCCGGACCCGGCGCAGTCCGGCCGGTGCCAGCCGCTCCAGCCTGCGGAACACCGCGACCCGGGTGTCCGCCAGCATCCGCAGCACGGCGTCGTGCGACACCAGCCGCTCGGCGTACCGGAACACGGCCCGTCCGATCCCGAACGCCCGTGTCGCGGTGACGGCCATCATCAGATACAGCACGGGCGGCTGCTGCGAGGCCCGCGAGATCAGCCACCCCGAGGTGGCCATGAGCCCCACGGCACTCCCCAGGGCGAGGCTCCCGAGCAGCAGCGCGAGTCCCAGCCGCCCGCGCCGGGCACCGGACATCGCGCGGACGCGCGTGAGGACACCGCCGCGCGCCGACCGTCCGACGGGCTCGGCCGGGGCGGGCGGCTCGACCTCGGCGAACCGGGTGCCGGCCGGCGCGGTCGCGGCGGACACCGGCGGCAGGGCAGCGGTGGTGCCGGGCTCCGCCGCCCGTACCGCCGGGTCCGTCGCCGCCATCCGCACCACCCGGTCCGCGACGTCCAGCAAGGCCGGCCGGTGCACCACCAGCAGGACCGTCCGGCCGGCCGCGAGCCGCCGCACCGCCGCGACGACCTCGGCCTCGGTGGCCCCGTCCAGCGCCGCCGTCGGCTCGTCGAGCAGCAGCACGGGCCGGTCGGCGAGGAACGCGCGGGCCAGTGCGAGGCGCTGGCGCTGCCCGGCGGACAGCCCGGCGCCGTCCTCACCGAGCACGGTCTCCACGCCCTCGGGCAGCGCGTCGACGAACTCCAGCGCCCCGGCGTCCCGCAGTGCCCGCCGTACGGCGTCGTCGTCGGCGCCGGGACGCGCCAGCGTCACGTTCTCGGCGATCGTCCCGGCGCAGAGGTGCGGCCGCTGCGGCACCCACGCGATCCGGGAGCGCCACTGCTCCAGGTCGGCATCGACGAGGCCGACACCTCCGACCCGCACCTGTCCCTCGGCCGGTCGCACGAACCCCAGCAGGACGCTCAGCAGCGTCGACTTGCCGGCGCCGCTCGGTCCCACCAGCGCGACGGTCTCCCCCGGCTCGACGCGGAAGGTCATGTCCGTGACGGCGTCCGCCGATCGCCCCGGGTAGCGGACGGTCACGCCCTCGAAGGACAGCGCACCCTCCGGCACGTCCTCGGAGCCGGACGCCGGCGGGGGCGTCTCCAGGACCTCGAAGATCTCCTCGGCGGCGGCGAGCCCCTCCGCCGCCGCGTGGTACTGCGCCCCGACCTGCCGCAGCGGCAGATACGCCTCGGGAGCGAGGATCAGGATCACCAGTCCGATGTACAGGTCCATCTCGCCGTGCACCAGCCGCATGCCGATCGTCACGGCGACCAGGGCCACCGAGATCGTCGCGAGCAGTTCCAGGGCGAACGAGGAGATGAAGGCGATCCGCAGCGTCCGCATGGTCGCCCGGCGGTACTCGCCGGTGATGCGCCGGATCGAATCGGCCTGCGCCTTGGCCCGTCCGAAGACCTTCAGCGTGGGCAGGCCCGCGACGACATCCAGGAAGTGCCCGGACAGCCGTGACAGCAGCCGCCACTGACGGTCCATCCGGGACTGGGTGGCCCAGCCGATCAGCACCATGAAGACCGGGATGAGCGGCAGGGTCCCGACGATGATGGCCGCGGAGACCCAGTCCTCGGTGACGATCCGCGCCAGCACCGCCACCGGCACGACGACCGCGAGGCCCAGCTGCGGCAGATACCGCGAGAAGTAGTCGTCGAGGGCGTCGACGCCCCGGGTGGCCAGGGCGACGAGCGAGCCGGTCCGCTGCCCGCTCAGCCAGCCCGGCCCCAGTTCCGCGGAACGCTCCAGCAGCCGTCCCCGCAGCTCGGACTTCACGGCCGCACTCGCCCGGTGCGCGGCGAGTTCGGTGAGCCAGCCGACCAGCGCCCGGCCTACCGCGACGCCCGCCAACAGCATCAGGGGAGTGCCGAGTCCGGACACCGTCATGCGGTGCTGGAACGCGCCGACCACCACCTCGGCGATGAGCATCGCCTGCGCGATGACCAGCCCCGCGCCGACCGCCCCCAGGGCGACGACGCCCACGAGGAAGACACGGGTGGCGCGGGCGTACCGGAGCAGACGCGGGTCGATCGGTTTCACGTGAAACACACCTCAGTGCACGGTCTCGGCGATGTGCTGCGTACCGATCCGCTTGCGGAACACCCAGTACGTCCAGCCCTGGTAGAGCAGGACGACCGGGGTGGCGATCCCGGCACACCAGGTCATGATCTTCAGTGTGTAGGGGCTGGACGAGGCATTGGTGACCGTGAGGCTCCAGTCCGGGTTCAGCGTCGACGGCATGACGTTCGGGAACAGCGTCAGGAACAGCATCGCCACCGTGGCCACGATGGTGAGCCCCGACAGCGCGAAGGCCCAGCCCTCACGCCCGGCCTGTGCCGCGACCAGGGCCACGAGGAGCGAGGCCACGGCCACGACCATCGCCACGAGCGACGGACCGTCTCCCCGGTCGGACTGCGTCCACAGCAGGAAGGCGAGCGCCAGCAGGGCGGTCACCGCTCCGACCCGCAGCGCCAGCTTGCGCGCCCGCTCCCGAATCTCCCCGACGGTCTTGAGCCCGACGAACACGGTCCCGTGGAAGGTGAACAGCGACAGGGTGACCAGGCCACCGAGCAGTGCGTACGGGTTGAGCAGGTCCAGGACGCCGCCGGCGTAGTTGAAGTCCTGGTCGATCTTGACGCCCCGCACGATGTTGCCGAAGGCCACGCCCCACAGGAAGGCGGGCAGCAGCGAGGCCCAGAAGATCGCCGTCTCCCAGTTGCGCTGCCAGTTCTCCTCGGGCCGCTTCACGCGGTACTCGAAGGCGACACCCCTGACGATCAGACAGACCACAATGAGCAGCAGGGGCAGGTAGAAGCCGGAGAAGAGCGTGGCGTACCAATCGGGGAAGGCGGCGAAGGTCGCGCCGGCCGCCGAGAGCAGCCACACTTCGTTGCCGTCCCAGACGGGGCCGATGGTGTTGATCAGCACCCGCTTCTCGGGCCGGTTGCGGGCGAGCAGCTTCGTGAGCACCCCGACCCCGAAGTCGAAGCCCTCCAGGAAGAAGTAGCCGGTCCACAGGACGGCGATCAGGACGAACCAGACGTCGTGCAGTTCCATGACTGAGCAGCTCCCTCGGCCTAGTACGAGAAGGCCATCGGCTTGTCGGCGTCACGGGAGTCGCCGCCGATCTTCGTGGGCGGGTTGAGGTCGGCCTCGGTGAGCTCCGGCGGGCCCGCCTTGACGTACTTGACCAGCAGCTTGACCTCGACGACGGCGAGGATCGCGTACAGCGTGGTGAAGACGACCATCGACGTGATGACCTCGGCCTGCGACACACCGGGGGAGACCGCGTCACGCGTCTGGAACAGGCCGTAGACGACCCACGGCTGGCGGCCCATCTCGGTGAAGATCCAGCCCCAGGAGCTGGCGATCAGCGGGAAGCCCAGGGTGAGGATCGCGATGCGCCAGTACCACTTGGTGAGGGTCGGGCCGAGCGCCTTCTTCGGCAGCAGGACGAGATGCGGCACCTCGTCGTCGCCCACCCTCAGATGCTGCGGCAGCATGAACTTCTTGCGGGTCAGCCACAGCCCGGCCAGTCCGATGGCGAACGACGTCATGCCGAAGCCGATCATCCACCGGAAGCCCCAGTAGGCCACGGGGATGTTGGGCCGGTAGTCGCCGGGCCCGTACTGCTCCTGCTCGGCCTTGTTGACGTCGTTGATGCCGGGCACGTACGAGGTGAAGTCGTCCTTCGCGAGGAAGGACAGCAGGCCGGGGATCTCGATGGCGACCTTGTTGTGTCCCTTGTCGACGTCGCCGACGGCGAAGACCGAGAAGGGGGCCGGCTTCTCGCCGTCCCACAGCGCCTCGGCCGCGGCCATCTTCATCGGCTGCTGCTGGTACATGATCTTGCCGAGCACATCGCCGCTGATCGCGGTGAGGAGGCCGCCGATGACGACGGTGACCAGGCCCAGCCGGAGCGAGGTCTTCATCACGGGGACGTGCTTCTTGCGGACCAGGTGGAAGGCGGCGATGCCGACCATGAAGGCGCCGCCGGTCAGGAACGCCGCGGTGAGCGTGTGGAAGACCTGGGCGAGGGCGGTGTTCTGGGTCAGCACCAGCCAGAAGTCGGTGAGCTCGGCCCGGCCCTTCGCCTCGTTGATCCGGTAGCCGACCGGGTGCTGCATCCAGGAGTTGGCCGCGAGGATGAAGTAGGCCGACAGGATCGTGCCGATGGAGACCATCCATATGCAGGCCAGGTGGATCTTCTTCGGCAGCTTGTCCCAGCCGAAGATCCACAGGCCGATGAAGGTGGACTCGAAGAAGAACGCGATCAGTGCCTCGAAGGCGAGCGGCGCACCGAAGACGTCACCGACGAAGCGCGAGTAGTCGGACCAGTTCATGCCGAACTGGAACTCCTGCACGATGCCGGTGACCACACCCATCGCGATGTTGATCAGGAAGAGCTTCCCCCAGAACTTGGTCGCCTGGAGGTACTTCTCCTTCTCCGTCCGCACCCACGCCGTCTGCAGACCGGCCGTGAGCGCGGCCAGGGAGATCGTCAGGGGGACGAACAGAAAGTGGTAGACGGTGGTGATTCCGAACTGCCATCGCGCCAGGGTCTCCGGCGCCAAAGCCAGGTCCACGTCGCCGCTCCTTACATACGCTTGTGAAAGCGTTCACATTCACAAGCCATTATGCAGCACGGACTTTCGGGCACCTTGAGGGGGTCCCTGTCTCCCCCGTCACAGTCGAGCTCTTGGCTCGAACTTCAACATATTGTTGAATCGACGGCATGCAGACACCGACACCGCTACAGATTCGGATTTCCTGGCCCGCGGGCCATCTCGACGCGTCGCTCGACGACACCCCGACCAGCCAGGCCCTGGTCGAGGCGCTGCCTCTGATCTCCACCGCCCGCACCTGGGGCGCGGAGGTGTACTTCGACACCGGGGTGTCGGTTTCACGTGAAACAGGCGCCCAGGAGGTCGTCGAGCCGGGCACCGTCGCCTTCTGGACCGACGGCGATGCCCTCGCTCTCCCCTACGGGCCCACTCCGATCTCGCGGGGCGACGAATGCCGCCTCGCCGGCCCGTGCAATGTCCTGGGCCGCTTCGACGGCGACCCCGGGCTGCTCGCGACCGTACGGAACGGCGACCCCGTACGCGTGGAACTCCTGGACGCCTGACCGGGCTCGCAGCCACCTGAAGAGCCTCACCCCTCCTCACGGAGCCCGACTGTCTGGCCGCGGAGCCCTACTGCTCCTCGCAGTTCCTACTGCTCCTCGCGGTTCCTACTGCTCCTCGCGGAGCCCTACTGCTCCTGCTCCTTGCGGAACCCTTCCGACACCTTCAGGAAGATGTCGTTCGCCTCGGCCTCCCCGACCGTCACCCGCGCACCCTCGCCCGGGAACGGCCGGATCACCACACCCGCCTGCTCGCAGGCCTGTGCGAACGCGACCGTACGCTCCGCCAGCCGCAGCCACACGAAGTTGGCCTGGGTCTCGGGCACCGTCCAGCCCTGCGAGCGCAGTCCGTCGACCACGCGTGTGCGCTCACACACCAGCGAGCCGACCCGGCCGAACAGCTCGTCCTCGGCCCGCAGCGAGGCGATCGCCGCCTCCTGCGCGAGCTGACTCACACCGAACGGCACCGCCGTCTTGCGCAGCGCCGCGGCCACCGGCTCATGGGCGATGGCGAAACCGACGCGCAGGCCGGCGAGGCCGTACGCCTTGGAGAAGGTCCGCAGGACACAGACGTTGGGCCGGTTCCGGTAGATCTCGACGCCGTCCGGCACCTCGGAGTCGCGGATGAACTCCCGGTACGCCTCGTCGAGGACGACCAGCACATCGCGCGGGACCCGGTCGAGGAAGCGCTCCAGCTCCGCCCGCCGCACCACCGTGCCCGTCGGGTTGTTGGGGTTGCAGACGAAGATCAGCCGGGTCCGATCGGTGATCGCGTCGGCCATCGCGTCGAGGTCGTGCACATCCCCGGGCGTCAGCGGCACCTGGACCGACGTCGCGCCGCTGATCTGCGTGATGATCGGGTAGGCCTCGAAGGAGCGCCAGGCGTAGATCACCTCGTCACCGGGGCCCGAGGTCGCCTGGATCAGCTGCTGGGCCACACCGACCGAGCCGGTGCCGGTGGCCAGGTGGGACAGAGGCACCCCGAACCGCTCGGACAACTCGTTCATCAGCGCTGTGCAGGCCATGTCCGGGTAGCGGTTGAAGTTGCGGGCCGCCGCCGTCACGCTCTCCATCACGCCCGGCAGCGGCGGGTAGGGGTTCTCGTTGGAGGACAGCTTGTAGGCCACCGGACCACCTGCCGCGGCGGGCTTGCCCGGCTTGTAGGTGGGGATCCCCTCCAGCTCGGCGCGCAGCTTGGGGCTCGTCTCGCTCACCGCAGTCCTCCTCGTGAAGACCGGCGGCCCATGACCGCCGCCGACATCCAATACTCCTCACCTTATGAGGATTCGGCGCCGCTGCGTATAGCCACGGCCGAGCGGCCGGCCCCGTCCTCCTCCGTCCCATCGGCATCTGGGGCATCACCGCATCAAGGCGTACGAATCCGGGGGCGCGCTGCACATATATCTATGCGCCGGTGGTGTACGCCGTGGCGCGCATCCCCCGTGCAGGTGAGTTGAGACCTCTTCGCAACCTCGGGCAGTTGGCAGGCCCGTGCGCGCGGACAAGACACGTACCGACAAGAAAGCGCTCAACACTCATGGTTTCCAAGGCAATTGAGGCTAAATGATCATGCAGAAACGTGCCTGTCAACGCGTGCATATGCGTCCGCACTACCCCGCCGCATGAGCCCTACTATCGGCTCGCCATGACAGCAGCAGGGAAGCACCAGGTGAGCCGCGCGGAAACCTCACGGCGAGGCAGTCGGCCGGGCCGGGCCGGCATCAGAGACGTGGCCGCCGCCGCCGGAGTCTCCATCACGACCGTCTCCGACGCCCTCAACGGCAAGGGCCGGCTCCCGGACGCCACCCGGCGCCATGTCCGGGAAGTCGCCGACCGCCTGGGCTACCGGCCCTCGGCCGCCGCCCGGACCCTCCGTACCGGCAAGTCGGGCCTCATCGGCCTGACCGTCACCACATACGGGGATGAACCTTTCACCTTCACGGAGTTCGCGTACTTCGCCGAGATGGCGAGGGCAGCCACCTCCGCCGCGCTCGCCCGTGGCTACGCGCTCGTCATCCTGCCCGCGACCTCCCGCCACGACGTGTGGTCCAACGTCGCCCTGGACGGCACGGTCGTCATCGATCCGTCCGACCAGGACCCGGTCGTCAGCGAGCTGGTCCGACAGGGACTGCCGGTCGTCTCCGACGGCCGCCCGGCCGGTGCGCTGCCGGTCACGGCCTGGGTCGACAACGACCACGAGGCCGCCGTCCTCGGCATCCTCGACCACCTGGCCGACGCCGGCGCCCGCCGCATCGGCCTCCTGACCGGCACGACGACGGACACCTACACCCACCTGTCGACCACCGCCTACCTGCGCTGGTGCGAGCGGGTCGGACAGGACCCCGTGTACGAGGCCTATCCCGCGCACGATCCGTGCGCGGGCGCCGTCGCCGCCGACCGGCTCCTCGCCCGGCCCGACCGGCCCGACGCGGTCTACGGCCTGTTCGACCCGAACGGCACCGACCTGCTCGCCGCCGCCCGCCGCTACGGCCTGCGCGTCCCCGACGACCTGCTGCTGGTCTGCTGCAGCGAGTCCACGGTGTACGCCAACACCGAGCCGCCCATCACCACCCTCTCCCTGAAACCCCGCCGCATCGGCACGGCGGTGGTGCAGCTCCTCATCGACGCCATCGAGGGAGTGGCATCCGACCACCCGGTGGAGCAGGTGATACCGACGGAGCTGATCGTGCGCACCTCGTCCCAGCGACGCCCGCCGCGCACGACGGTCAGCCCTCCGCGGTCACCCGAGGGCGCCTAGACCCGCACCGGGCAAGGGGAAGATCGCACTCCTGGGGAGAAACAGGGCCGGTCCCCCGGAGAGAAGGGATCGTTCTCGCGAAGAGAAGAAGAGCGCGGGCGGTCACACGGTGGTCAAAGCCCGGCCCAATCGGGGCGAAAGCCGCGGTGAACTGGACTCTTGCTCTGATTCACCACCCCTGGGTCATCACATGGCGCGATCCGCATTCCTATGATGGGCCCACGACACCCGCGGGCCGCTACGACCAGGCAGTCCGATGCGGTGCAACGCGGCGCGATGGTGGAGGGGTCGATGACTCAGGGGGCCGGTCAGGGACCCGAGGTGGAGCGGACGGCGACGTTGCGCGACTTCCGGGTGCCCGCGTACGTCCACGAGGCCGGTCCGTACGTTCACAGCGTCCACCCCGGCGAGGTCGCCCCGCCGCCGGAGGAGACCTATCCCGAGGGGTACACGCCGACGCAGCGCGACCTCCCCGTCGTCAACCGGGGTGACACTGTCCAGGTGACCGTGGATCCCGAGACCGCCGCCCCGCAGTCCACCACCGGGCAGGGCCCGCTGTACGTCGTGGGTGACGTGCACGGCTACCTCGACCAGCTGGTGTCGGCCCTCCAGGACAAGGGCCTGCTCGACGCCGCCGGAAACTGGTGCGCGGGCACCGCCCGGCTGTGGTTCCTCGGCGACTTCACCGACCGCGGCCCGGACGGCATCGGCGTCATCGACCTGGTGATGCGGCTGTCCGCCGAGGCCGCAGCGGCCGGTGGCTACTGCAAGGCCCTCATGGGCAACCACGAGCTGCTCCTGCTGGGTGCGAAGCGGTTCGGCGACACCCCCGTCAACTCCGGCGCGGGCACCGCCACCTTCCAGGCGGCCTGGCTGCTCAACGGCGGCCAGAAGACCGACATGGACCGCCTCCAGGACCACCACCTGCAGTGGATGTCCCGCCTGGACGCCATCGAAGAGGTCGACGGCCACCTGCTCGTCCACTCCGACACCACCGCCTATCTCGACTACGGCCGCTCCATCGAAGAGGTCAACGACACCGTCCGCGAGACGATCACCCGCAACGACGCGGACGAGGTCTGGGACCTGTTCCGCAAGTTCACCAAGCGGTTCTCCTTCCGCGACGAGGGCGGTGCGGACGCCGTACGCTCCCTGCTCGATACGTACGGGGGCAGCCGCATCGTTCACGGGCACAGCCCGATCCCCTATCTGCTGGGCGAGGTCGGCTCCGAGGACGACGAGGACAACGGCGACCCCGTGATCGAGGGACCGCACGTCTACGCCGACGGGCTCGCCATCGCGATGGACGGCGGCGTGACCATGGCCGGAAAGCTGCTGGTCCAGCAACTGCCGCTGGATACGTGAACGTTCACCGGGCAGGCGTACCCGGTCGGAGGACCGGGCCGGTGAGGGGTCAATTTCGGTAAACCCCCTGTCACCGCGTACCGTCACCGCTCTACCATCGGCTTATCCGTAGCAGGCTCCCCTCCGTTTCTGCCCGACGGCTCGTCAGCATGCCGAGCCCCAAGCCCTACGGAGCATCGGGGGATGCACATGAACAGCGTTCCGCAGCACCTGCTGAGCGAGGACCGCCAGGAATACGAGCGGATCCTCGATGAGGCGCTGCGCTCCGCACCACACCGTCCGGAACTGGCCGCTGTCGGACAGCGGCTCAACCCCGAACAGCTGCGCACCATGGCGCTGAGCGCCACCGCGCTGATCACCGCGGCCGCCTCGACCGAGTACCAGCACTACGTCAAGGTTCGCGACGAACTGCGTCAGCCGGCCTCGGCCGCCTCACCGGCCGTGCGCGGCTCCAACTCCTCCGAGCCGGGATCGGGCGCGTCGGGGCTCGCCGCCACCGTCGGAGGGGTCGCCGAGACCACCGGCGCGGGCGCCGTCGCCGTCGTCGCCGTCCTCGCACCCGTGCTGGCCGGTACCGCAGCGGCGATCTTCCTGCTCGTCGGCTACATCCTGCGGATGCTCGACCCCGAGCAGGGGTTCGCCCGGACCATGCTCACCACGGGCTGGGTGTTCGGTGCCGTGACCGCGGTCGCGATCCTCGTCGCCGCGGTGGGGCTGCTGCTCACCGCTCTGCGCAACAAGCCCACGGCCGAGGGCGGGCCGTACGGCGAACTGCAGGGCGAGGTGGCCCAGGCCAAGGACGCCTGGCACGAGGCACTGCTGGAACGCGGCATCCTGCCTTTCCTGCGGGAGGCACTCGCCGACCCCGGCGCGGCCGCCGCGCTGCACCACACGTCCTCGTCCACTCCGGTCAGCCGCATGCCGCACCTCGGCTACGACCGCCCGGGGTTCACGAGCCCGGACGACGGCGACCGCGGCTCACGCCCCAGCTTCAGCAGCCCGGACTACACGAGCCCGGACTTCGGAGGACCGGAGCACCAGCCGGAGTAACCCGTCGGAGCCCGTGGCCGGCGCCGCGCCTTCCACGGGCTCAGAGACCACGGGCAGCTCCTGACACGGCACCTCCCACAGGCCGGGGCCCGTCGGCCCCGGGCCTGTGCGTGGCGCGTCGGTTCCGGGCCTGTGCGCGGCGGTCAGTCCGCGATGGGCAGGTACACGCGGTTCCCGCTCGCCGCGAACTCCTTCGACTTCAGGGCCATGCCCTCCTCGACCTCGGCCCGTGTGCCGCCGTGTTCCCGGCGGATGTCCTGCGAGATCTTCATGCTGCAGAACTTGGGACCGCACATCGAGCAGAAGTGGGCCGTCTTGGCCGGCTCGGCGGGCAGGGTCTCGTCGTGGAACTCCCGTGCCGTGTCCGGGTCGAGGGCCAGGTTGAACTGGTCCTCCCACCGGAACTCGAAACGAGCGTCCGACAGGGCGTCGTCCCACTCCTGCGCACCCGGGTGGCCCTTGGCGAGGTCCGCTGCGTGGGCGGCGATCTTGTACGTGATCACGCCGGTCTTGACGTCGTCACGGTTCGGCAGGCCCAAGTGCTCCTTGGGCGTGACGTAGCACAGCATCGCCGTGCCCCACCAGGCGATCATCGCGGCGCCGATGCCGGAGGTGATGTGGTCGTACGCCGGAGCGACGTCCGTGGTCAGCGGGCCGAGCGTATAGAACGGAGCTTCATCGCAGATCTCCTGCTGAAGGTCGATGTTCTCCTTGATCTTGTGCATCGGGACGTGGCCCGGGCCCTCGATCATGGTCTGAACGTTGAAACGCTTCGCGATCCGGTTGAGTTCCCCGAGCGTGCGCAACTCCGCGAACTGTGCCTCGTCGTTGGCGTCCGCGATCGATCCGGGCCTGAGGCCGTCCCCGAGCGAGTAGGTGACGTCGTATGCGGCGAGGATCTCGCAGAGTTCCTCGAAGTTCTCGTACAGGAACGACTCCTTGTGGTGCGCGAGGCACCACGCAGCCATGATCGAGCCGCCCCGGGAGACGATGCCGGTTTTGCGGTTCGCCGTGAGCGGCACGTACGGCAGCCGCACACCCGCGTGGACCGTCATGTAGTCCACGCCCTGCTCGGCCTGTTCGATGACCGTGTCCTTGTAGATCTCCCAGGTCAGCTCCTCGGCACGGCCGTCGACCTTTTCCAGGGCCTGGTAGAGCGGCACGGTGCCGATGGGCACGGGGGAGTTGCGCAGCACCCACTCACGCGTGGTGTGGATGTTGCGGCCGGTGGACAGGTCCATGACCGTGTCGGCGCCCCAACGGGTCGCCCAGGTCATCTTCTCGACCTCCTCCTCGATGGAGGAGGTCACCGCCGAGTTGCCGATGTTGGCGTTGACCTTCACCAGGAATCGCTTGCCGATGATCATCGGCTCGATCTCCGGGTGGTTGACGTTGGCCGGCAGCACAGCCCGACCTGCGGCGATCTCGTCGCGGACCACCTCGGGCGAGACGTTCTCCCGGATGGCCACGTACTCCATCTCGGGTGTGATCTCACCGCGGCGGGCGTACGCGAGTTGGGTGACCGCCTCTCCGCCCCTGCCGCGGCGCGGCTGGCGGGGCCGGCCGGGGAAGACCGCGTCCAGGTTGCGGAGACCGCCACGGGGCGAGGTGTGCTTGATGCCGTCGTCCTCGGGGCGGACGGGGCGGCCCGCGTACTCCTCGGTGTCGCCGCGGCCGATGATCCAGTTCTCGCGCAGCGGCGACAAACCCCTACGGACGTCGGTGTCGACGAGTGGATCGGTGTAGGGGCCCGACGTGTCGTACAGCGTGACCGCCTGGCCGTTGGTGAGGTGCACCTGACGGACCGGCACGCGCAGATCGGGGCGGGTGCCCTCGATGTACGCCTTGTGCCAACCGATGGACTTCCCGGCCTCCTCGGACGTCTCGTCCTGAACGGAGGCAGGCGTGCGTGCGTCCTTGTGGGTCATGAGACCTACTCCCTACGCCGGCATTACCCGGTAACAGGTTCGGCGGTCGACGCAGCGATTTCCGTCCGGCGATGCTTCGTGTGAAACATCACTCGACTCCGGCGATGTTTCATGTGAAACATCGCCGCGACGGAGGTCAGCGCCCTCTCAGCCCGGTGCTCCGAGCTCCCGCGTGTACAAAAGGTGCCCCCACGCTAGCGGCAATTCTGGCGCGGTGAACAGAGGGCCCCCCTCGTTCTTGCGATGATCGGGCGGTGACCACGACTCAGCGCCCCTCCTTCCCACCGCCCGAGCCGCGCCGCGGTTCCGGCGCCGGAACCGGCAACGGCCGTGGTGACGGCCGTGATTTCGCCGCCGGGGCCGGGCGGGGAGGGGCCATGGGGCAAGGGTCGGCCCGGGGGCAGGGCCCTGAGCTCGGGTACGGACAGGACGCGGGGTTCGGGCCTGGGCAGGACACGGGGTTCGGGCCTGGGGGCCGCGGTGGGTACGGGCCGGGCCCCGGACAGGGCACCGATGGTGGGTACGGATCAGGACCCGCTGGAGGTGGCGGTCACGGCGGAGGCGGTCACGGCGGAGGCGGTCACGGCGGAGGCGGTCACGGCGGAGGCGGTGGAGACGGCCCCGGTCACGGCAGCGGACAGAGTCATGGACAGGGCGGTGGCTACGGGCACGACCACGGTCAGGGCGACGACGGGCACAGCCACGGTCACGGCGGTGGTGACGGTCACGGCCACGGCTCCGGCTCGGGTGGCGGGCACGGGCATTCACACAGCCACGGTCCGGCCACGCCTGTCTCGCTGCATCTGCGCAAGGTCATCGCGGCGATCCTGATCCCGTTCGCCGCTGCCGTGCTGGTCGGTCTCGCCGTGCTGTGGCCGGGCGGCGCTCCGGAACACCAGCGCACCGGCGTCGGTTTCGACCGGCAGACGCAGGACGCCACCGTCACCAAGGTGGTCGAGGTGAGCTGCAAGGCGGCCGGTGCTTCGGGCGTACCGCCCACCGGTGACACCTCCACGGCGGAGGGCTCCTCCGCGGTGCAGGAGGAGAAGGGCACCTGCAAGCGGGCGACGATCCGGGTCGACAGCGGCGACGACAAGGGCCGTACGTTCACCGAGATCGTCCAGCCCGATCAGTCACGCCAGCTGCACGAGGGCCAGGAGGTCGTGGTCGCCTACGAGCCGTCGGCGCCGAAGGACCTGCAGTACTCGGTCACCGACATCAACCGCCGTCTGCCCATGGCGCTGCTCGCGGGCATCTTCGCCGTGGCCGTGGTGGTCGTGGGGCGGATGCGGGGTGTCATGGCGCTGGTCGCCCTGGCCATCAGTTTCATGGTGCTGAACTTCTTCATCCTGCCCGCGATCCTGCAGGGCTCCAACCCGCTGGTCGTGGCGGTGGTCGGAGCGAGCGCCATCATGCTCATCGCCCTGTACCTGTGTCACGGCCTGTCCGCCCGGACGTCCGTGGCGGTGCTCGGCACCCTCATCTCACTGCTGCTGATCGGCGTCCTCGGCTCGGTCTTCATCGACTGGGCCGCCCTGACCGGGAACACGGACGACAACACCGGCCTGATCCACGGCCTCTACCCGACGATCGACATGAGCGGTCTGCTGCTGGCCGGTGTCATCATCGGCTCGCTCGGCGTACTCGACGACGTGACGGTCACGCAGACCTCGGCGGTCTGGGAACTGCACGAGGCCAACCCGGCGATGGGCTGGCGGGGCCTCTACCGCGCGGGCATCAGGATCGGCCGCGACCACATCGCCTCGGTCGTCAACACGCTCGTCCTCGCCTACGCGGGTGCCGCGCTGCCCCTGCTGCTGCTGTTCTCCATCGCGCAGAGCAGCGTGGGAACCGTCGCCAACAGCGAGCTGGTCGCGGAGGAGATCGTGCGTACGCTGGTCGGTTCGATCGGCCTGGTCGCCTCGGTGCCGGTCACCACCGCCCTGGCGGCGCTGGTGGTCTCGGCCGACCGCCCCGGCTCGGAACCCGCCCCGGAGGCCTCCGCGGTCCCGGTCCGCGGGGGGAGGGGCAGGCGCCGCAAGCGCTGACGCGGTGAGAGCCCGGAGCGTCGCGCCGGGCCGGAGGAAAGATCGTAGGACGATCGCAGGAAGAAGCGTTCCTGCGCAGCTCGGCGGCGTCCGGTGAAGCGTTACTCCACCGTGCCGCCGGGCCATGTCTCAGCCCGCACTCTGCTCGGCGAGGATGCGGTCCAAGGCCTCGTCGAGGTGGGCGTCGAAGTCGGCGAGCGAGCCCTCCTGGCCCAGCGGCACCAGCTTGTCCGTACGGTCGAGGAAAGCGACGAGCGGTGCCGTGGACGAACGGAACAACGCCTGGTCACTGCCCACCTGAAGCCGGATCAACACCTCGCCCAAGGCGTCGGGTTCGACAGGCGTGACGCGCACATCGCCCTCCCCGCACGGCCGGCCGACCCCGTCGATCAGCAACTCCCGTCCGAAAGCCCACGTCACCGGGGCGTCACCGGGCAAGTGGAACGTCAGCCGGACGGCATAGGGATCACTGGACTCATAGCGCAGCTCCACCGGAATGCGGAAGGAGAGCTCCTCGGACACGAGAAAGCTCATCATGACCTCTGCTTGTACGGACTCGCGCATCGATAACCCCGTCAATCGCCGTTACTGGCCGGGAACGAACCTCTGACACTTGGTGGAATCTTGCTGAACGTACACAGCAGATCACAAGGAGTGAGTTTTCACATACTGATAGAGAGCGCGAGTGAGCCGAGCAACTGCCCCATCCCGGCCTGCAACTGCCGGGCCGCGGGCAGCAGCCGGTCGGCCTGGTGTGCGGGGAGTGAGATGGCCATCGTCGCTGCCGTGGTGCCGAGGGTGAGGGGGATCGCGGCACAGACGGCGCCGAGGGCGTACTCCTGGCGCTCGGTCACCGGCTCCATCCGCCGGATCCGCTCCAGTCGCCTGAGCAGGCTGTGGTTGTCGCGCACCGTGTAGGGCGTGAGGGGCTGCACGGGGTAGCGGTCGAGGTGGTCACGGCGGGTCTCCTCGTCCAGTTGGGACAGCAGGCACTGCCCGATGGCGTGCGCGTGCCCGGTTTCCCGGAAGTCGGCCCATTCCTCGACCGCGGGGTTGACGGGGGTGTCGGAGACGCACATGACCTCGATCTCGCCCTCGCGGTAGACCGCGTAGTACACGGGCACGCCCAGGGCGTCCCGCCAGCGAGCGAGGGCGTCGACGATCGTGCTGCGACGTTTCTGCCGCGCCCCGCTGCTGCTCAGCCGCTCGGCCGCCTCACCGAGGAAGAACAGGCCCTTGTCCCGGCGCAGATAGCCCTCGTGCACGAGCGTACGCAGCAGGTGGTACGTCGTGGGCAGCGCCAGCCCGGTCTCACGGGCCAGTTGCTTGGCCGGGGCGCCGTACTCGTGCGCGGCGACGGTCTCGAGCAGACGCATCGCGCGCTGCACGGAGCCGATCAGGGTCGGCGGAGACGGTGCGGCAGCCGGAGGCTGCGGCCCGGCGGGCACCGCCGAGCGGGGTTGCGCGGGGACGGTGCGGAGGTGGACGGGTGCGGTGTCAGCCGGGACCAAGGGGCTCTCCCGAAGCGCGAGGGACAGACCCGTGCGGGGAACACGGGTGGGGGTGAATGCCGCTCGCGGGGAAGTCCCCGCGTCGATTTCCGGACTCTATTCGCCTGCCACCGCGTGCAGACCGCCCCGCCGGGAAACTTCCCCCGCCCGAGGGAACCGGTGATTCCAGGCGTTTCCCGCTACCCCCACCGGTTTCCCACCGGTCTCACCAGTCGCTGCGCGACGAGGAGCTCGACGTGAACTTGCGTACGACGTAGATCAGTCCGCCGACCAGGGCCACGAAGACCAGCACCTTGAAGAGCAGTCCGATGACGAACCCGACCACGCTGGCGATCAGCCCGCCGAACACGACCAGGGCGATGACCGGCACCGCGATCCACTTCACCCACCACGGCAGTCCCGTGAAGATCTCTCGCATCGCCCTCGTCCTTACCTCTCCGCCCGTTCGGGTGCCGGGTCCTGTCGGTCCTGTCGGATCTCTGATGTCCTGCACTCGATGCTAGGTCCGGGAGGGGGTCGAACGGGTGCCTCGCATCCCTTGTCCTCCCCTGACCGACCCCCTAGGGAACCCTGAGACGCCGCGTCAGCTCTCGGGCGGAGAGAAGACCACCAGCACCCTCAGGTCCTCGGTGATGTGGTGGAACTTGTGGGCGACGCCCGCCGGCACGTAGATCACACTGCCGCGCGCCACCTGGGTCGTCTCCAGGCCGACGGTGATCGCGGCCCGGCCGCTCACAATGAAGTAGACCTCGTCCTGATTGTGCGGCTTCTGTGGATCCTGATCGCCCGCGTCGAGGGCGTACAAGCCGACCGACATGTTCTGCTCCCGCAGAAACTGCAGGTAGGCGCCCTCGTTGGCGGCGCGCTCCGCCTCCAGTTCATCCAGCCGGAATGCTTTCATCGCCTTGTCCGCCCCTGCCTCTTGTGCCCGTGTCCGATCAGGTCTGCCACGATCAGACACATGAAGAATTTCCTAGTCAAGACGATCGCGAACGCGGGCGCCCTGGCGGTCGCCGTATGGCTGCTCGACAAGATCACCCTGACCGGTGACAGCACGGGCAAGGAGATCGCCACCCTGATCATCGTGGCGCTGCTCTTCGGCCTGGTGAACTTCCTGGTCAAGCCGGTGGTCAAGCTCCTCAGCCTGCCGCTGCTGATATTGACCCTCGGTCTGTTCACGCTGGTCGTCAACGCGCTGATGCTGTTGCTCACCTCGTGGCTGGCGGACAAGCTCGACCTGAGCTTCCACGTGGACGGCTTCTGGACGGCTGTCGTGGGTGGCCTGATCATCTCGGTCGTCTCCTGGGCGCTGCACGTCATCCTGCCCGACGGGGACTGAGCGGACATGACGTACCGGGTCTGCTTCGTCTGCACGGGCAACATCTGCCGCTCGCCGATGGCCGAGATCGTGTTCCGCGCGCGGGTGGCCGAGGCCGGTCTCGACGAGCTGGTGGAGGTCGACAGCGCCGGTACGGGCGGCTGGCACGAGGGCGACGGCGCCGACCCGCGCACCATGGCCGTCCTGGAGGACAACGGATACCCGGGCGGCCACACGGCCCGGCAGTTCCGGTCGTCGTGGTTCTCCCGCCTCGACCTCGTGATCGCCCTCGACTCCGGCCATCTCGGGGCCCTGCGCCGCCTCGCGCCCACCGAGCAGGACGCGGAGAAGGTACGGCTGCTCCGCTCCTACGACCCTGACGCCGGCGACGACCTCGACGTACCGGACCCCTACTACGGGGGCATGGACGGCTTCGAGGAATGCCTTGAGATGGTGGAAGCGGCGAGCACCGGTCTGCTCGCCGCAGTGCGCGAGGACGTGGAGGGACGGGCGGCATGAGTGATTCCGCGACGGGTGCCGGACACGGCGGGGCGGCCGGCGCGTCGGGTGCCGGAAACGGCGGGGCCGGCGCGTCGGGTGCCGGGGGCGAGGTGACGGGCGCCGCGGGCGCCGGTGACGGCACGCGTGCGGTGCGGGCCGGGCTTCCCGAGCCGGTGAAGCACGAGCCCACCCTGCCCGGCCCGGTGTTCGCGGCCCACTTCCATCTCCCCGGCGAGCCGACGGGTCCCTACACGTACGGCCGCGACGAGAACCCGACGTGGACGCTGCTGGAACGCGCCGTCGGCGAACTGGAGGCGCCCGGCCGGGACGACGCCCGGACGCTCGTCTTCGCCTCGGGCATGGCGGCGATCTCGGCGGTGCTCTTCTCCCAGCTGCGCACCGGCGACGTGTGTGTCCTGCCCGATGACGGCTACCAGGCACTGCCGCTGGTCCGCGCTCAGCTGGAGGCGTACGGCATCGAGGTGCGCACGGCGCCCACCGGCGGGGACGCCCAGCTCGACGTCCTCGACGGTGCGCGGCTGCTGTGGATCGAGACTCCTTCCAATCCCGGGCTCGACGTGTGTGACATCAGGCGGCTCTCCGAAGCGGCACACGCGCGTGGTGCCCTGGTCGCCGTCGACAACACCCTCGCGACACCGCTCGGCCAGCGTCCGCTGGAACTCGGTGCCGATTTCTCGGTGGCCAGCGGCACCAAGCAGCTCACCGGCCACGGCGATGTCCTCCTCGGCTACGTGGTCGGCCGGGACGCCGAGGCCATGGCTTCCGTACGCCGCTGGCGCAAGATCGTCGGCGCGATTCCCGGGCCCATGGAGGCCTGGCTCGCGCACCGTTCGATCGCGACGCTCCAGATGCGGGTCGACCGGCAGAGCGCGACGGCCCTGGCGGTCGCGAAGGCGCTGCGCGAGCGGCCCGAGGTGGAGGGGCTGCGCTATCCCGGACTGCCCGACGACCCCTCCCACGCGATCGCCGCGCGGCAGATGCGGCGCTTCGGCTGTGTCGTGTCGTTCACGCTGCCCACCCGCGCGCGTGCCGACCGGTTCCTCGACGCGCTGCGTCTCGTGGACGACGCGACGAGCTTCGGCGGGGTGCGGTCCACGGCCGAACGGCGTGGCCGCTGGGGCGGAGACGCTGTGCCTGAGGGCTTCATCCGGCTGTCGGTGGGCGCCGAGGATCCCGAGGACCTGGTGGCGGATGTGATGGGCGCGCTGGACGAGTCGGCCGCCTGACCAGCGTCACGGACGGTCCGAGCCTCCCCCCTCGTGGCTCGGACCGTCCTCCGGTTCCGCGCGCAAGAACCGCGCGACCAAGGCTAGTTGACTCTCTGTCAGTGTCCAATCACAGTAGCGACAGAGACCTATCGACTTATTTATAGTTGGGCACGGCCGGGGCAGGGAGCAGGAGCCGAAGAGGGGAGTGCGCGGTGGATCTGGCCTTGCTTCGGACCTTCGTGACCGTGCACCGGGCCGGCTCCTTCACCCGCGCCGCCGCCCTGCTCGGCCTCTCCCAGCCCGCTGTCACCTCGCAGATACGGACGCTGGAACGGCAGCTGGGCCGCCCTCTGTTCCTGCGGCAGGCCCGTGGCGTGACCCCGACGAGCATCGGCGACGAGCTCGCCCACAAGGCCGCACCCCATCTCGACGCCCTGGTGGAGATCACCGAGACCGGCCTCGACGACGACTCCTCCTTACGGACACTGCACCTCGCGGGTCCTTTGGAGTTCACCGCGGAACGAGCCCTGCCTGCCCTCACGGAGCTGACCGGCGAGGACGGCCAGGGCTTCGCCTTGCGCGTTTCCTTCGGGACCGCCGAGGAAACGCTGGAAGGGCTTTCCGCCGGGCACCATGATCTGGCCATCAGCACGGCCCAGCCCCGCGGCGCCCTGCTCACGGCGACTGCGCTCTGCGACGAGGAGCACGTTCTGGTCGCCGCCCCGCGCTGGTCCGAGCAGATCGGGACCGGGCAGCTCGACCGCAGGCCGGAACCGGCGCTCGAGAAGCTGCCGGTGGTGGAGGTGCACGAGTCGCTGCCGTTCGTCTCCCGCTACTGGGCCTCCGTCTTCGACTCGCACCCGGCCGCCCCGGGCACCGTGATCGTCCCCGACCTTCGTGCGGTCCTGGCCTGCACGGTCGCCGGCGCCGGCCTGGCGGTGCTGCCCCGCTATCTGTGCGCCGCGGCGCTGGAACGGGGCGATGTCGTCGCGCTGCACGAGCCGGATGTGCCGCCGCTGCGGACGTACTTCCTGGTCGTGCGGACCGGGACGCTCGCGATGCCCCATATCGCGCGCGCTCACGACTGGTTGCTGAGGTCCTCGGCCGACTGGTGCTGAGGTGCTCGCAGACGTTCACCGGGGTGCACTGGCGTGAGCTGTGGGCGCTCGGGGCGGTGCCTCACTCTGGGAGCTCGACCGGTGACTTTTCGCGATGTTTCACGTGGAACCAGCCGGGCCACATTTCACACATGACCGTCCGACCCGTGGTCAAGCGCACCGCCCGCGCCGTTCTGCTGGACGGAGCCGACCTGATCCTGATCAAGCGCACCAAGCCGGGCGTGGATCCCTACTGGCTCACCCCCGGTGGCGGAGTCGAGCCCAGTGACTCCACCGTCGTCGATGCCCTGCACCGCGAGGTGTACGAAGAGCTCGGCGCGAAGATCACCGATGTGGTGCCCTGCTTCGTGGACACCATGGAACACATCGGAGCGGACGGCGGCGCGACCGGGGTGAAGGTGCAGCACTTCTTCGTCTGCCGTCTGGAGTCCATGGACCCCTCTCTGCGCCACGGCCCCGAGGTGGACGAGCCGGTCGGCGAGTACGAGATCGTGCGCGTGCCCTTCACCCGGGTCGGGATCGCTTCCGTCCACCTCGTGCCGCTGTCGCTGCGCCACTACCTGGACGGCAATATCGAGGGCGTGCTCGCCATGCACGCTCCCGACCTGGGCTGAGACGCCTGTCAGCTTCCGGCCGCGACGAGTTCCTCTACGGAGTCGTGCCGTATGCGGTCCGAGGGGATACCGATGTCCCGCAGGGCGTCCACACCGCTGCGGATCATCCCGGGCGGGCCCGAGAGGTAGGCGTCGAACTGGTCCCACGGCCCATAGGTGCGTATGGCGTCCGGCAGCTGCAGGTGCGCCTGCTGGTCGATGATCGCGCGGACCGAGAGCCAGGGGTGGGTCTGCTGGAGGCGGAGCATGGTGTCGATGTCGTACAGGTCGTGATCGGTGCGGGCACCGTAGAAGACCTCGACCGAGCGGCGGTCCCCGTGCTCGGCGACATCCTCGACCAGGGCCTTGATGGGCGCTATGCCCGTGCCGCCGCCCAGGCAGAGCAGGCCGTTGTCGGTGGTGTGGTCGACGGTCATGGAACCCGCGGGCGGGCCGAGCCGGATGATGTCGCCAGGGCGGGCGCGGTGCACCAGGGCGTTGGAGACCCAGCCGGCCGGTACGGCTTTGACGTGGAACGACAGCAGACCGTCGGACCGGGGCGCCGACGCGAAGGAGTAGTGCCGCCAGATCCGCGGCCACCAAGGCGTCTCGACGCTCGTGTACTGCCCGGCGAGGAACGGGTACGGCTGGTCGGGCCGGACGGTGACCACCGCGACATCCGGCGTTCTCAGGTCGTGCGTGACGATCTCGGCGTACCACCAGGCCGGGGCACGTAGTTCGTCCGCGGCCGCCGCGTCGATCATGACCTGGGAGATCGTGGTGTAGGCCCGGATCCAGGCCGCTTCCGTCTCCGGGTTCCACACCCCGGCGGCGTACTTGCTCAGCGCGCCGATGAGGCACTCGCCGACGGCCGGGTAGTGCTCGGGGCGCGTCCCGTACTTGCGGTGGCCGCGGCCGAGTTTTTGCAGGTAGTCGACGAGGACGTCCTTGTTGTCGATGTGCTCGGCGGCCGTGAGCAGCGCTCTGAGGAGGCGGTCCCGCTGGGTGTCCATCGCGGCGGGGAAAAGTGACCGCAGGTCGGGATGGCGGACGAACAGCAGGGCGTAGAAGTACGAGGTGACCTTGTCGGCGACCGGCGCGACCTCGGCCATCGTGCGGCGGATGAGAAGGGCGTCAGGGGAGCCCTCTTCGGCCGGTGCGGTGGCAGCCTGGCTCGACGGTGGCACCGATACGTGCTCTTGGACGGGAACCCGCTGTTCGGGGACAGTGCGGGGCGGGGCAACGGCGGAGGCGAAGGGCGTCGGGGTGAGCGCCGTGGGGGCGGGACCTGGCGACGAGACGGTGGTGGGGCCGGACGCCGCGGCGGGGGACGGAGCGTGCTGTACGGCCGGAGGGGTGGGCGTGGGTATCGCGTCCGGATGTTCGCGCCCTTGGTCGGGCCCGTCGGTGCGCGGGCTGCCGGACGGCGAGCCGGGGGGTCCGGAGTGGGCGTCTGCCGGTTCCTCCGGGAGGGACCCGGGCCTGCCTACCGGGCGTACCGTGGCCGGTCGGCGCGCTTCCGGCGTGCTGTCCGGTACCCCGGCGTCGGTGTCCGGTGCCGGCGTCGGGTTCTTGCGGGGCGTGAACCAGTCGCCCCCGCCGCCAGAAGTGCCGTTGTCGGCCGACGTGGTGGTCGGAGCGTCCATGGTGTGCCTCGCCTCGAGCATCTTTCGGTCGGTCTGCGCACTTCCGAAGTCGGAAGGTGCCTGCTTCCCCCGTGGACGGTCTCGTTCCCATCCTTGTCGCGGCCAATGCGGCCACATTCAACCCGTATTCCGGCTCCGTACGGACAAGTAAGGCGAGAGTGTGACATTGGCCGCAGTGACTCTCATCGAGCTTCCCACCCGCCTGACCGCTTCCGACGTATACCCGGAAACGCGGGTCTTCGATCTCTCCGTCCCGTTAGGCTGCATTGCCCTGCACTACCCCAAACGGGACAGGGTGTCCCGTCCCGGATGCGAACCGGACTCGACCCTACCGGCCACTGCCGTGCACACAAGTCCCCCCTCCTCTCGCCACGAATACGGGCACGACGCGAACAGCCGGGTCGGTCAACCATGAGGCCGGAAAGCCCCGTTCAGCGTCCCGGCCGGGCGCCTGGCGTTCTTACCTGTTTCACGTGAAACATCCGGCATCGGTCCCCGCGCTGAGCGGGCGGCGACAACTGGCCAAAAGCTCGCACGTCTGCGCTGAAACAGGTGGACGTCAGGGGTCCTGGTCGGACAGCCTGACCTGCGTGCCGACTCCTTCCCTTGCCTCATTGCCCATCCGTCGTCTGACGCTCCACGACCAGGCCGCCTGCGCCGACTTGTCCGAGGACCAGGGGTGGCCGCGGGAGGAGCACAAATGGGGCTTCCTCCTCACGGCCGGGAAGGGCTACGGCATGGACGACCCCGAGGGTGGCCTGGTGAGCGCCTGTGTCGTCACCGAGTACGGACCGCAGGACCCCGCCCTCGCCGCGATCGGCATGGTCCTGGTCGCCGCACGGCATGCCCGGCAGGGCGTGGGACGCCGTCTGATGCGTCACGTCGTCTCAGCGATGGGCACCACGCCCCTCACCCTGCACGCGACGCCGAACGGCCGCCCTCTCTACGAGGAACTCGGCTTCAAGGTCACGGGACGGGCCGAGATGGTCCGCGGGCACTTCACTCCCGGTGGACCGGAGCCTGAGGTGGCCACCCGCGCCGCGACCGCCGAGGACCTCCCCGCGATCCTCCGTCTCGACGAGCAGGTGTTCGGGAGCGACCGCACCCACATCGTCACCCGGCTGCCGGCCTTCGCCGACCAGCTGCGCGTGGCCGAGGAGAGCGGACAGATCATCGGGTACGCGGCTGCCTGGCCCAACATGGACACCCACGTCGTCGGGCCGCTCATCGCGCGCGACACGTCGGTGGCCCGGGCTCTCATCTCCTCCCTCGCCGCCCGCACCGACCGTCCCCTGCGCACGGACATCGACGTGCGGCACGAGGAGCTCCTCGCGTGGGTGAAGGAGCGCGGCCTGCAACGCATCGCCTTCAACTCGGTGATGACCTACGGGATCGCGGAGTTGCCCGGCGACTGGAGCCGGCGGTTCGCGCCGGTGACGGTCGCGGCGGGCTGACAAGCCTCGATACGACGACGCCGGCTCCCCGCACAGGGAACCGGCCGTCTCGATACGACGACGCCGGCTGCCCGGGAACAGGGAACCGGCGTCGTCGCGCTGCGGGGACCGGGTCAGGCGAGAACCTCCACGGCGGCCCTGGCGAAGCCGTGATCCTGCTCCGGTGCGCCACCGCCGACGCCTATCGCGCCGATCAGCCGGCCGTCGCGGTGCACCGGTACGCCTCCGGCGATGAACAGCAGCGGCCGGTCGAGCGCTGTCGGCAGCGTGTGGAAGAGGCCTCCGGGCTGCACCGCGTCCACCAGGTCGGCGGTCGGCGCGTTCAACTGGAGGGCCGTGTAGGCCTTGCGGGTGCTGGTCTCGCCGGAGATCAGCACGGCTCGGTCGTCACGCCGGAAGGCGAGCAGCTGTCCCCCCGCGTCCAGAACAGTGACGCTGACGGTGACGCCTGCGGCCTCGGCGGCACGGTGGGCAGCGGCCACGAGGACGTCGGCGTCCTGGGTGGTCAGCGGGGCGACTGCGGTGGTGGTGCTCATGAAGGGGTTCTCCTGAAGGACTGACGGTCGTTCCGGATCGTGGGGCCGTCGGGGGCAGGTCGGGGGCGCTTCGGTTGCTCAGTGGTGGACTGCAGCACGCCGCTCGGCTCGGGCGGCTCCCGTGATGACGGTGCCGGGGCCACCGGCGCGACGCTCCAGGGCAGCCGAGAGGAAGGCCAGGACCAGGGCGCCGGCGGCGAGGGCGGCACCGACCCAGTTGGGGGCGGTGTAGCCGAGGCCCGCCGCGATCACCAGGCCACCGAGCCAGGCGGAGAGCGCGTTGCCGAGGTTGAAGGCGCCGATGTTCACCGCGGAGGCCAGGGTCGGGGCGCCGTGCGCCTGGTCGAGAACGCGCTTTTGCAGCGGCGGCACGGTGGCGAAGCCCAGAGCACCGATCAACGTGATGGTGATCGCCGAGAGCAGCTTGTCGTGGGCGGTGAGGGTGAACAGCGCCAGGACGACTGCCAGGGCACCCAGGGAGACGTACAGCATGGGCATCAGGGCGCGGTCGGCGAACCTGCCGCCTACCAGGTTGCCGCCGACCATGCCGAGGCCGAAGAGGACCAGCAGCCAGGTGACGGAGCCGTCGGCGAAGCCCGCGACGTGGGTCATCATCGGCGCGATGTACGTGATGGCCGCGAAGACACCGCCGAAGCCCAGAACGGTCATGGCCATCGCCAGGAGAACCTGCACGTTCTTGAACGCGGCCAGCTCGTGCCGCAGGTGCACCCCCTCCGCCTTGGGCATGTCGGGGACGAGCCGGGCGATGCCCGCCAGGCCGACGACGCCGAGGGCGGCGACGATGCCGAAGGTCACCCGCCAGCCGACGGACTGCCCGACGAGTGTGCCCAGCGGGACACCGACGACGTTGGCGACGGTCAGACCGGTGAACATCATGGCGATGGCACCGGCCTTCTTGTCCGGGGCGACGAGGTCCGCCGCGACGACCGACCCGATGCCGAAGAAGGCGCCGTGGGCCAGCGAGGCGACGATCCGGCCGATCAGCATGACGGAGAAGGCGGGGGCGAAGGCCGAGAGCAGATTCCCCAGGATGAAGAGGCCCATCAGCAGCATCAGCATCCGCTTGCGGGAGATCTTGGTCCCGAGCACGGTCATCAGCGGCGCGCCGAACATGACGCCGAGCGCGTAGCCGGTCACCAGGTAGCCGGCGAGAGGGATGGAGACCCCGTAGTCGGACGCGACCTCGGGCAGCAAGCCCATGATCACGAATTCCGTCGTTCCGATCCCGAAGGCCCCGATCGCGAGGGCCAGAAGCGCGAGAGGCATGGAGGGGTTACCTTCCCAGAGATTGCAGGAGCGCTTAACGTGCGTCCACAATAGTTGCAGACGCGGGTAATAGGCAAGCGCCGTCAATTGCGGTCCTGCTCTATCCTGGGTGTCAGCCGCTCCGGGACGGAGGAAACGCCAATGACAGCGACGGACCCCGCGCTCACCGCTCTCGCCCAGAGCTGGTGCGCCCTCTCCCTTCTCCACGGGAGGATCGAGGCCGGCATCGAGCGCGCCCTGCAGGCCGGGCACGACCTCAGCGCGCGCGAGTACTCCCTGCTGGACGTGCTCAGCCGGCAGCACGACGGGGACGGGGGCCATCTGCAGATGAAGCAGGTCGCCGACGCGGTCGTTCTCAGCCAGAGCGCCACCACGCGCCTGGTCACCCGGCTCGAAGACCGGGGCCTCCTGGAGCGCTACCTGTGCCCCACCGACCGTCGGGGCATCTACACCAACGTCACCGCGGCCGGCCTCAAGTTGCTGGAAGCGGCGCGTCCGACCAATGACGCCGCCCTGCGCGAGGCCCTCGACGAAGCGGCGAAGAATCCCGAGCTGGCACCGCTGGTCCGGGTCGTGGAGACGCTGAAGGCTCCGGTGCCCGCATAGGGCGCACGAGCACGCGCCGACGTGCGGCATCTGCGCACCGGTGGCAGTGCGTAAGGTGCGGTCATGGGAGATCTCGAGATACGTGCCGCCGCTGCCCACGACGTCTCCGCGATCGTCGCCATGCTCGCGGACGACCCACTGGGCGCACAGCGCGAGTCGCCTGACGACCTCACCCCGTACCTGGCCGCGCTGGAGCGGCTCAGCACCGACCCGAACCAGCACCTGGTCGTAGCGGTCCGGGAGGACAGGGTCGTCGGCACACTCCAGCTCACGATCATTCCCGGTCTCTCCCGGCGCGGTGCGACCCGGTCGATCGTCGAAGGGGTACGCATCCACGCCGACGAGCGCGGCAGCGGCCTGGGAACCCAGCTCATCGAGTGGGCGATCGAAGAATCCCGGAACGAGGGGTGTCAGTTGGTCCAGCTGACCTCTGACAAGACCCGCGCCGACGCCCACCGCTTCTACGAGCGGCTCGGGTTCACGGCCTCCCACACGGGCTTCAAGCTCCCGCTGTGACCGAGATGCGTGGGCGTCGTGTTTCACGTGAAACACGACGCCCACGCATCCCCGTGCGCTAACCGATTCCGCGCCATCCCTGAGGATCGACACCACCCGGCACAGAAGCACCCTCGTCGTACGGCTGACGCGTGAACACGAACGAACCGAGGTCCAGGTGACTCACGGACCCGTCCGGCCGCTGTACGGCCTTCAGAAGCTCGCCGGCGTAGTAGCCCTCCAGTCCCGTCCAGGTACCGTCGCCGTTCGCGCGGAACCGCGAGCGACGGCCTGTGCCGGTCAACGGCCCCATCGAGAGGAGCCCGTCGGCCGCCAGCCGCAGAGCGAAGGCGTGCGTTCCCCAGTACCACTGCCCCGTCAGCTCCAGCAGCGACCGATCGACATCACGGAGCGGCTTCCACGGTGCGGGGATACGCGGCTCGGCCTCGGCGACGATACGGACGAGGTCGGCGGCGAGGGGGAACAGCAGCGGTCCTGACGTGGAGTTGGCCAGGGCGATCGCCGCCACGTCGTCCTCGACACTGATCATGAGACACGCCAGGAAGCCGGGCAGCGACCCGGTGTGTCCGACAAGGGACCGCCCGTTCCGTCGCCGGATCTCCATGCCCATGCAGTAGGCGTAGCCGCTCGCCACATCCGCCGCTTCGTGGGGGGCGGACGGCGTCCTCATCTCCCTCACCGACCCGGCGCTCAGCACCCGCTCGTCGCCGTTGAGCAGGAAGGACGCGAACCGCGCCAAGTCATCTGTCGTCGACCAGAGCTGCCCGGCCGGGGCCATGCGCCCCAGATCCTCGATGGGTTCAGGAAGCATCACATCGGCCCAGGGATGTACCGCCCAGCCGCCCGCGTGGGGCGCCTGCGGCCGCGTGCCCGTGCGATGCAGCCCCAGAGGTTCGAGCACTTCACGCCGAAGGACGTCCTCCCAGGAAGCCCCGCGGAGCTTCTCGATGAGCGCGCCGAGCAGGGCGTAGCCCGGGTTCGAGTAGTGGAAGCGGCGGCCCGGCGGCGTCAGCAGGGGGCGATCACCCAGTACGTCGGCCAGCTCGGGCCGCAGGGATCCGGGGCTCCGCTCCCACCAAGGGCCCGGGGTCTCGGCTGCCAGTCCGCCTGTGTGCGCGAGCAGTTCAGCGACTGTCACCTCCCCCACGCCTGTGCCCGGCAGATGCTTCTCGAGCGGATCGCCCAGATCCAGAGCGCCCTCGTCGCGCAGCCGCAGCACGAGAACCGCCGTGAAGGTCTTGGTGATCGAACCGATCCGGTACTGCACGTTCTCGTCCGGCGCATGCCCCTCCACCGAGGTCCGCGCGCCCGTCCACACCGTCGCACCGTCCCGCACGACGGCGGCGACGAGCGAGGGAGCCCGCCCTTCGGCCTGCGCGACGGCGATCCGGTGCAACAGAGCGCGACGGGTTCCGGGAAGCAGTTCTCCGAGAGAAGTCGTCATGGCCCTAGTCCACCCGGCCGGGCAACCCTGCGTCGAGCACATTCGGGAGGGGCAATCGCCTCCGACGGAGTTGACCAGGTCATGCGCGATTCAGATCGAGGCTCGGAGGGCCTTCCGCAGGAACTCGCCGAACTCTGCGGGGTGCGTGGTCAGTCCGATGTGCCCGCCGGGGAAGTGCTGGAGCTCCGTGCCGAGACGCTCGGCCAGAAGAGCTGCCGAGCGGTAGGGCAGCTCGCCGCGTGAGTCGTGGCCACCGGTGATCACGAGCCGGTCCGACAGCCCTTCCAGCCGACGGATGTCAGGCGCGTAGGACATGAAGCCGGGCACGATCCGCCCGACGAAGTACGGCAGGTTGGCCATCGTCTGCTCGGCCCGCGCCGCTGCTTGGGGCGGAAGCTTGAGCTCGGCCTTCGGCTCGGTGGTGTCGCCGTCCTTCTTGAGGCCCGCAGCGAACACGGCCATCGCCGGCATGAGTCCTTGGGTGCGGAGCGTGTCCTGCACGTGTGCGATGAGTGCGCGGTGTTCAGCCGCGTCCGGCAGGACTTCCACTACTGGCGGCTCGTGCGCCACAACACGTGCGATGCGATCGGGGTGGGCGGTGAGCAGGTGCAGGGCGGCGATCGCGCCCGAACTGGCGCCGAATACTCGGGCAGGCTCGCCGGGCGACAGCATTTCCAGCATCCGAAACGCGTCATCGGCGTGCTCGGCCACCTGCTGCTCGGCGTCGGGGTCGTCCAGCGTGCTGCGGGACATGCCGCGCGGGTCGTAGGTCGCGACGGTGTATTCGGCGGCCAGGTCGTCGGCGATGCCGTCGAAGGAGGCCGCGCCGCCCGTTCCGCCGGAGATCAGCAGTAAGAGCGGGCCCTGGCCGCGCACTTCGTAGTGCAAGGTCGCGCCGTTCACGCGCAGGCTGCCGATGGTCGGATCAGTCATGAGGAGTCCCCTTCTCGGGATGGGGGCCAGTGCTCCAGGAGGGTGTGCAGGGCGTCGAGAGCACGGACCCAGGACTGCTGTGGCGAACGAGCCTGCGCGAACCCGCCCGTGGCCTCCAAGGCGACGAACCCGTGGAATGTGCTGCGCAGCAGCCGGACCGCGTCGGTCAGGTCGGGCTCGACCAGCCCGTAGCCGCGCAGTAAGCCGTAGGTCAGCTCGACCGCACGCCGTGGTCCGGGCGCCTTCGCGGCCAGCTCAGAGTCGATCTGGATCGGCTTCTGCGTAGCTGTGTAGCGGCCCGGATGCTTGTGTGCGTACTCCCGCCAGGCGTCTGCACAGGCCACCAGAGCGTCTCTTCCTGACAGGCCGGCAGTCGCCTCCGCGATGCGGATGGTCTTCTCGCTTTTAACCTAGGACTCCTAGGAAAACAATCGAGGGCGCAGCAACAGGGGACCTTGTGGCGGTGGGCCCGACCAGGTCGGGCCGTCGACAGCACAGTGCTCCCGTCGGCATGCCAACGGGAGCACTTCACGAAATCCGAGGCCCTGCACCTGGTCGGATCAGGTCTGGGCCATGTCAACGAAGCGTGAGTAGTGGCCCTGGAAGGCGACCGTGATCGTCGCCGTCGGGCCGTTTCGGTGCTTGCCCACGATGATGTCCGCCTCGCCCGCCCGCGGCGACTCCTTTTCGTAGGCGTCCTCGCGGTGCAGAAGGATCACCATGTCGGCGTCCTGCTCGATGGAACCCGACTCACGCAGGTCGGACACCATGGGCTTCTTGTCCGTGCGCTGCTCGGGACCACGGTTGAGCTGGGAGAGCGCGATCACCGGAACCTCCAGCTCCTTGGCCAGGAGCTTGAGGTTCCGGGACATGTCCGAGACCTCCTGCTGACGGCTCTCGGAACGCTTGGAGCCACCGGCCTGCATCAGCTGCAGATAGTCGATGATCACGAGCCTGATGTCGTTGCGCTGCTTCAGCCGACGGCACTTCGCACGGATCTCCATCATCGACAGGTTCGGGGAGTCGTCGATGTAGAGCGGTGCGGACGACACCTCGGGCATCCGGCGCGCCAGACGCGTCCAGTCCTCGTCCGTCATGGTGCCGGACCGCATGTGGTGAAGCGCGACGCGGGCCTCCGCGGACAGCAGACGCATCGCGATCTCGTTGCGCCCCATCTCCAGGGAGAAAATGACGCTCGGCAGGTTGTGCTTGATCGACGCGGCCCGGGCGAAGTCCAGGGCCAGCGTCGACTTGCCCATGGCGGGACGGGCAGCGATGACGATCATCTGCCCCGGGTGCAGGCCGTTGGTGAGCGAGTCGAAGTCCGTGAACCCGGTCGGCACACCGGTCATCTCGCCGCTGCGCGAGCCGATCGCCTCGATCTCGTCGAGCGCGCCCTCCATGATGTCGCCGAGCGGGAGGTAGTCCTCACTGGTCCGCTGCTCGGTGACCGCGTAGACCTCCGCCTGGGCGCGGTTGACGATCTCGTCGACATCGTCGTCGGCCGCGTATCCCATCTGCGTGATGCGCGTGCCGGCCTCGACCAGGCGGCGCAGGACGGCCCGCTCGTGAACGATCTCCGCGTAGTACGCCGCGTTGGCCGCCGTGGGCACCGTCTGGACGAGGGTGTGCAGATACGAGGCCCCGCCGACCTTGTTGATCTCGCCCCGCTTGGTCAGCTCGGCGGCGATCGTGATGGGGTCGGCCGGCTCGCCCTTGGCGTAGACGTCGAGGACGGCCTGGTAGATCGTCTCGTGGGCCGGCTTGTAGAAGTCGTGGCCCTTGAGGATCTCGACAACGTCGGCGATGGCGTCCTTGGACAGGAGCATGCCACCGAGGACGGACTGCTCGGCGTCGATGTCCTGCGGCGGTACCCGCTCGAACGACGGGGCCGACCCACCGTCCCACGCCCCGTTGTCCCTGCCGCGCTCGTGCTGTTCGTCGCGACCCCGGGCTCCGTCACCACGTCGGCGGGAAGCGGGCAGACGATCACTGGGGCCGCTGTCGGCCCACGGGTCGTCCAAGGGCTCGGAAATGCTCACCGAGCCACCTCCTCCCGTCCGCCGAAGCAGACCTAGCCGTGCCCCTCTTTTCTACGGCACGGCACTGACAAATAAGAGGCCCAACTCCGTTTGGCACGCGCCGGTTTTGTGACGTTTTACAAACCGGCGGACGGAGCGGGCGCCGGACTACCGTAGGCCTGTCGGCACCGTCAGCCAATCTGGTTATCCACAGGCCATGTGGACGACGGCCCAGATGCTGTGGAGAACTGCGCGAAACCTGTGCACGACCCGGTGGACAGGCCTGTGAACAAGCCGCGACTCTCACCAGGTCAGACCCATTGACCTGCACCTTTGCCGTCCACGGGCTGTGCAGAAGAAAAACTTTCCCAACCGGCCCAAGATCACCTCGAACAGTGCGCAGCAGTGCGCACACCGAGACGAGAGGTAAGGGTCACAAATCCTTTGTGTCTCTTACCTGTGGACGATTAGATTGGTGCACATGACACAGGCCCCCGCGCGCCACCCCTCTGGCCGGAGACAGCACGATCGAGAGATCATCGCGCTGGCCGTGCCTGCCTTCGGTGCCCTCGTCGCCGAGCCCCTCTTCGTCATGGCCGACACCGCCATCGTGGGCCACCTGGGCACGGCTCAACTCGCCGGTCTCGGCGTCGCCTCGGCCCTGCTGCTGACCACCGTCAGCGTCTTCGTCTTCCTGGCCTACGCCACAACGGCCGCGGTGGCCCGTCGTGTCGGCGCGGGCGACCTTCAAGCCGCCATCCGACAAGGCATGGACGGCATCTGGCTGGCTCTGCTCCTCGGCGCTGCCGTCGTCGCCGCCGCACTGCCCACGGCACCCCATCTCGTGGACCTCTTCGGCGCTTCGGACGCGGCAACTCCCTACGCGATCACGTATCTGCGCATCTCCGTGCTCGGCATTCCGGCCATGCTCGTCGTCCTGGCCGCAACGGGTGTCCTGCGCGGGCTGCAGGACACGAAAACCCCGCTCTATGTCGCCATCGCGGGCTTCGTCGCCAACGGTGCCCTCAATGTCGGGCTCGTCTACGGTGCCGGTCTGGGGATCGCCGGTTCGGCGTGGGGCACCGTCATCGCCCAGTGCGGCATGGCCGCGGTGTACCTCGTAGTGGTGCTGCGAGGAGCACTCGAACACGGCGCCTCGCTGCGCCCGGACGCTGCTGGGATCAGGGCCTCGGCGCAAGCCGGTGTCCCCCTGCTTGTGCGTACCCTCTCGCTGCGGGCAGTCCTGATGATCGCCACGGCGATCGCAGCCCGTCTCGGGGATGCCGACATCGCCGCCCACCAGATCATCCTCTCGCTGTGGAACCTGCTGGCTTTCGCCCTCGACGCCATCGCCATTGCGGGGCAGGCCATCATCGGGCGCTACCTCGGAGCCGGTGACACCCAGGGCGCACGGGAAGCATGCCGCCGCATGGTGGAGTGGGGAATCGCTGTAGGCATCGCCCTCGGCCTCCTGGTGGTTCTCGCCCGACCGGCGTTTCTGCCTCTGTTCACCAGCGATCCGGCCGTCACGGACGTCGCGCTCCCCGCTTTGATCATCATCGCCCTCTCCCAGCCGATCTGCGGCATCGTCTTCGTCCTGGACGGCGTGCTGATGGGCGCCGGCGACGGCCCCTACCTCGCCTGGGCGATGCTGCTCACCTTGGCGGTGTTCACGCCGGTCGCTCTTCTGGTCCCGGTACTGGGTGGTGGACTCACGGCTCTCTGGGCCACGATGACGCTGATGATGACCGTGCGGATGCTGACCCTGTGGCTTCGTACCCGCTCGGGCCGGTGGATGGTGACGGGTGCTACCCGCTGACCGTTTCACGTGAAACGGTGCCTGTTTCACGTGAAACAGGGAGTGCTCCACAGAACGCGGTGTTTCACGTGAAACATCGAGCCGCCCGGCAGGTCGGCACCGAGCAGACACGAATGGGGCCGCACCCCTGAGGGTGCGGCCCCATCCCTTACTGCTTCAGCGCGGCACTCAGGCCGCGACGACCTCGATGTTGACCTTGGCGGCAACCTCGGGGTGCAGACGCACGGACGTCTCGTGAGCGCCCAGCGTCTTGATCGGCGAGCCGAGCTCGATGCGGCGCTTGTCGACCTCGGGGCCACCGGAAGCCTTGATCGCGGAAGCGATGTCGGCCGGGGTGACGGAACCGAAGAGACGACCGGCGTCGCCGGAGCGAACGGCCAGACGGACCTTGACGCCCTCGAGCTGGGCCTTCACAGCGTTGGCCTGCTCGATGGTCTGGATCTCGTGGATCTTGCGAGCACGACGGATCTGCTCGACGTCCTTCTCGCCACCCTTGGTCCAGCGGATAGCGAACTTCCGCGGGATCAGGTAGTTGCGAGCGTAACCGTCCTTGACGTCGACGACGTCGCCCGCGGCACCGAGGCCGGAGACCTCGTGGGTGAGGATGATCTTCATGAGTCGGTCACCCTTCCCTTATCGCGCGGTGGAGGTGTAGGGCAGCAGCGCCATCTCACGGCTGTTCTTCACGGCCGTGGCGACGTCACGCTGGTGCTGCGTGCAGTTGCCGGTCACGCGGCGGGCACGGATCTTGCCGCGGTCGGAAATGAACTTCCGCAGCATGTTCGTGTCCTTGTAGTCCACGTACGTGACCTTGTCCTTGCAGAAAGCGCAGACCTTCTTCTTCGGCTTGCGCACAGGCGGCTTAGCCATGGTGTTTCTCCTGTGTGATCAAGAAGTGTGAGTGCGAACCCGCCCCTAGAAGGGGGGCTCGTCCGAGTAGCCGCCGCCACCGCCGCCGCCGGAGTTTCCACCCCAGCCGCCGCCACCGCCCTGGTTGCCACCGGCGGGAGCGCCGGTCGCCCACGGGTCGTCGGCGGGAGCGCCGCCACCCTGCTGGCCGCCACCGGGGCCGCCGCCCCAGCCGCCGCCACCCTGGGCGCCGCCACCGCCGCCGCCGAAGCCACCCTGGCCACCCTGTCCACCGCGACCGCTGGTCTTGGTGACCTTGGCCGTGGCGTTGCGCAGGCTGGCGCCGACTTCCTCGACGTCCAGCTCGTAGACCGTGCGCTTGACACCCTCACGGTCCTCGTAGGACCGCTGCTTCAGCCGGCCCTGCACGATGACGCGCATGCCTCGCTGGAGCGACTCGGCGACGTTCTCCGCCGCCTGACGCCAGACCGAGCAGGTCAGGAACAGGCTCTCGCCGTCCTTCCACTCGTTCGTCTGACGGTCGAAGGTGCGGGGGGTGGACGCGACACGGAACTTCGCGACCGCCGCACCGGAGGGGGTGAAGCGCAGCTCGGGGTCGTCGACAAGATTGCCGACGACCGTGATGACGGTCTCGCCTGCCATGGGGGAACCTCTCGGCGGGTTTGCTCTGGCTGCTTGCTACTCGAATCCCGGAATCAGCTGAGCTGGAAGCTCAGTGGGTCTCGGGACGGAGGACCTTGGTCCGGAGGACCGACTCGTTCAGGTTCATCTGGCGGTCGAGCTCCTTGACGACCGCAGGCTCGGCCTGCAGGTCGATGACCGAGTAGATGCCCTCGGGCTTCTTCTTGATCTCGTACGCGAGACGACGACGGCCCCAGGTGTCGACCTTCTCGACCTTTCCGCCGCCGTCACGGACGACAGAGAGGAAGTTCTCGATCAGCGGAGAGACAGCGCGCTCCTCGACCTCGGGGTCGAGGATGACCATCACCTCGTAGTGACGCATGTGTAACCCACCTCCTTTGGACTCAGCGGCCACGGTCGTTCCGTGGCAGGAGGGTTGTGATGCGTAGGCAACGGTATCGGCCACCACTGACAATCAGGGTCTCTCGCGAGAAGCCCAGCCATGACATGGGCAGACACCGGTGCGGACGGTACAGAGTACCCGCACAGCGGCTTGCGGTTGAAATCCGGCCGTCAGGGCAGCCAATCTGTACACATCGGGTGTGTATGGCGCTACGATGCGCCGACTTTCGCAGGAGGTGCCCTATGGCACAGGCATTGCGACCCAACACCGCCGGCGGCCTCTTCGCCACGGACGGCAAGCCCCATCCCCTCCAGGACACCCTGCTCGCGGTGACCCTGGTGCTGGGGCTCACGTCGTTCCTCACGGCGATCATCGACGAGGACCTGCATCTGCTCAGCTCCTGGGCCGGTCTCGTGGGCATCCTCACCGGCGCGTACGGCCAGTGGATCTCCGAGACGACCCGCGAGCGCTTCGGGCTCATCCTCGGCCTGGGCGCATCGGGCGTCGGGTTCTTCCTGGGCATGGCGCACGGCGGCCTCATCGGCTGACGCCGGGACACCTCCTCAACTGAACACCGGGTCACGCCCCGGCCGGCCCCGGGCCGGGGCGTTGGTCCCGTACGCCCAACCGGCGCGCTCCCAAGGCGCAGTAGGCTTCGCGCGAGAGCCGGAGCCCCTGTACCCATGGGGACACCCCAGCCCGAGGAGCGCCCCTAAATGAGCCTGACCCTGAGGACCATCAGTCGCGAGCAGCATCTGGCCTACATCCAGAGCCTGCCGTCGGCGAGCCACATGCAGGTCCCGGCCTGGGCTGACGTCAAGGCGGAGTGGCGCTCCGAGAACCTCGGCTGGTTCGACGACCGCACCGGCGAGATGGTCGGTGCCGGCCTGGTCCTCTACCGGCAGCTGCCCAAGATCAAGCGCTACCTCGCCTACCTGCCCGAGGGCCCGGTCATCAACTGGTTCGCGCCGAATCTGCAGGAATGGCTCGAACCGATGCTGGCGCACCTGAAGCAGCAGGGCGCGTTCTCCGTGAAGATGGGCCCGCCGGTGATCATCCGGCGCTGGGAGGCCCCCTCGATCAAGCAGGGCATCCAGAACCCGGACGTCAAGCGCCTGCGCGACATCGAAGCCGACCACATCGAGCCGCGCGCCTTCGAGGTGGCCGACAAGCTGCGCCGCATGGGCTGGCAGCAGGGCGAGGACGGCGGCGCCGGCTTCGGTGACGTCCAGCCCCGCTACGTGTACCAGGTGCCGCTGGCGAACCGCTCCCTGGAAGAGGTCCACAAGAACTTCAACCAGCTGTGGCGCCGCAACATCAAGAAAGCCGAGAAGGCCGGCGTCGAGGTCGTCCAGGGCGGCTACCAGGACCTCGAGGAATGGCAGCGGCTGTACGAGATCACCGCCGTGCGCGACCACTTCCGGCCGCGCCCTCTGTCCTACTTCCAGCGCATGTGGACGGCCCTCAACACCGAGGACCCCAACCGCATGCGGCTGTACTTCGCCCGCCACAACGGCGTGAACCTGTCGGCGGCGACGATGCTGATCGTCGGCGGGCACGTCTGGTACTCCTACGGCGCATCCGACAACATCGGCCGTGAGGTCCGCCCCTCGAACGCGATGCAGTGGCGGATGCTGCGCGACGCCTACGCGCTCGGCGCCACCGTCTACGACCTGCGTGGTATCTCCGACTCGCTGGACGAGACCGACCACCTCTTCGGCCTGATCCAGTTCAAGGTGGGTACCGGCGGCCAGGCGGCCGAGTACCTCGGTGAGTGGGACTTCCCGCTGAACAAGCTGCTGCACAAGGCGCTCGACATCTACATGTCGCGCCGTTGATGTCCTGTTCAGTGCTTCTATACCTCTGACATACGGAAACCGCCGATACACGGCACCACGAGAAAGGTTCCAGGTCCGGCCATGGCGCTCACGCTCTACGTCGACACCGCGCGCTGGCGTGCGCACCACAAGCACGTGCAGGAACAGTTCCCGGGCCTCGTACCGGTCTGCAAGGGCAACGGCTACGGCTTCGGGCACGAGCGGCTGGCGGAGGAGGCCACACGGCTGGGGTCGGACGTCCTGGCCGTCGGCACGACCTACGAGGCCGCCCGCATCAAGGACTGGTTCGGCGGGGACCTGCTGGTGCTGACGCCGTACCGGCGGGGCGAGGAACCGGTGCCGCTGCCGGACCGGGTCATCCGCTCCGTGTCGTCGATAGACGGCGTCTACGGCCTGGTCGGCGCCCGCGTGGTGATCGAGGTGATGTCCTCGATGAAGCGGCACGGCATCAGCGAGCAGGACTTGGCGCAACTGCACGCCGCGATCGAGAACGTCCGCCTGGAGGGCTTCGCCATCCATCTCCCGCTGGACCGCACCGACGGCTCGGACGCCGTCGAGGAGGTCATCGGCTGGATGGACCGGCTGCGTGCCGCCCGGCTGCCCCTGCACACCATGTTCGTCAGCCACCTCAAGGCCGAGGACCTCGCCCGGCTCCAGCAGCAGTTCCCGCAGACCCGTTTCCGGGCCCGCATCGGCACACGGCTGTGGCTGGGGGACCACGACGCCACCGAGTACCGGGGCGCGGTCCTGGACGTCACGCGTGTCGCTAAGGGCGACCGTTTCGGCTACCGCCAGCAGAAGGCGGCCTCCGACGGCTTCCTGGTGGTCGTGGCGGGCGGTACGTCACACGGGGTGGGCCTGGAGGCTCCCAAGGCCCTGCACGGCGTCATGCCGCGCGCCAAGGGAGTCGCTCGCGCCGGCCTCGCGACGGTGAACCGGAACCTTGCTCCGTTCGTCTGGGGCGGCAAGCAGCGCTGGTTCGCGGAGCCGCCGCACATGCAGGTCTCCATCCTGTTCGTCCCGGCGGACGCGCCCGAGCCGCAGGTCGGCGAAGAGCTGGTGGCCCATCTGCGGCACACCACCACGCAGTTCGACCGGATCGTGGACCGCTGACCGTCGCGTCGCACCGTCCCTCGCAGCACAGCGAGAAGGCCGTACACGGCTTCCCGTGTACGGCCTTCGGCGTTCCCGCTACGGCGTCTCGCGCCGTTCGCTCAGAGCGAACCGCCCGTCGCGCCAGGCTTCCCCCACTCGACCGGCGTCCCGCCGTCGAACTGGGCCGTCTCGTGCTTCCGTGGGCGGGCCGCTGGACCGAGGACGAAAATGTCCTCGGCACCGTCGAGGACTCCGCCCGAGGGGTCGTCCTCACCGGACCGGCGCACGGGATCCCGCTCCGGCATGAAGATGTCACGCACGACCATCACGCACAGGTACAGCGTCCCCAGCAGATGCAGGCCGATGGCCCAGTGGTAGCCGTCTGTGGGCAGCCCCTTGTGGGCCTCTCCGCTCGTCGTGTACGCGAGGTACAGCCAGATCCCCAGGAAGTACGCCACCTCGCAGGCCTGCCAGATCAGGAAGTCCCGCCACTTCGGACGGGCGAGAGCGGCCAGCGGCACCAGCCACAGGACGTACTGCGGCGAGTAGACCTTGTTGGTGAGGATGAACGCCGCGACGATCAGGAAGACGAGCTGAGCGAACCGCGGGCGGCGCGGGGCGGTGAGTGCGAGGGCCGCCACGGCCGCACAGCACACCAGCATCAGCACAGTCGCCAGTGTGTTGACGGTGTCGGTGCTGAGCGGGTCGTCCGAGTTCTGGGCCATGATCAGCCAGAAGGAGCCGAAGTCGACGCCTCTTTCCTGGCTGAACGTGTAGAACTTCGACCAGCCCTCGAAAGCGAACAGCATCACCGGCCCGTTCACGACGACCCAGGCGACGATCGCGCCCCCCAGGGCCGTGCCGAACTCGCGCCACCTGCCCGCGCGCCAGCACAGCACCATCAGTGGCCCGAGGAGAAGGAAGGGATAGAGCTTGGCGGCCGTGGCAAGCCCCAGCAGCACGCCGAAGGCCAGGGAGCGGCCACGTGACCACATCAGCATCGCCGCGGCCGTCAGGGCGACCGCGAGGAGGTCCCAGTTGATGGTCGCCGTCAGCGCCACGGCGGGCGCCAGGGCGACGAGCAGGCCGTCCCAGGGACGCCGGGCGTGGGTGCGGGTCACGCAGACGGCGATGACGGAAGCACACACCATGAGCATTCCGGCGTTGACCATCCAGTACCACTGTTCCTGGTCCTGGATGGCGCCGCTGCCGGGCGTGAGCCAGGAGGCGACCTCCATGAAGACGCCCGTGAGCACCGGGTACTCCAGGTACTGCATGTCGCCGGGAAGCCGGTCGAAGTACGGCACGAGCCCGTCGGCGAATCCGCGCCCCTGGTAGAGATGCGGGATGTCCGAGTAGCACGCGTGCGTGTACTGGGAGCTGGCGCCGAAGAACCAGGCGCCGTTGTAGCAGGGCGCCTTCTGGACCAGGCCGAGGGCGAACATGCCGATCGCCACCAGCGCGATCACCCGCACGGGCGTCCACCAGGACGACCCGAGCAGGGCACGCCTCCCGAGCGGACCGCCGATCAGCTCGCTGCCGGCCGCGGCGACCTCGTCCTCCTTGGTCGGCCGCACCGGCTCCCGCTCATGGACGCTCGCTTGCGTCGATTCTGCACTGGGCATGCCGCACATCCTGCCGTACGTGCCTGGGAATACGACGAGGGCCGCCGTACCCCGAAGGTACGGCGGCCCTCGTTTCACGTGAAACATCCTCGCGTTTCACGTGAAACACCCAAGCCGGGCGATCGGTCGGCTATCCCTCGGGGCCTCCGAAGATGCCGCCGTTGCCGTTACCTCTACTGTTGCCGCCGTCCGGGTTCGTATCGGTTGGCGTGGGCTCGGGGGACACCCCTCCGTCGGTGCCTCCATTGTCGGTGCCGCCGTTCTGCGCGCCACCGTCGTTCTCACAGCCGAAGAAACCGCAGGTGTTGCTCGGCGACGGCGAGGGAGAGGGGCTCTCGCTGGCCGAGGGGCTCGGCGACTCGGGCACGGTCTCGCTGGGCTCCACGCTGGGCGTGGGCTTCGGCGTCGGAGCACCCAGCTCATCCTGGATCTCGCCGATCTCCTCGGCCTCCGGGAAGCCGGGGTCGCTCTCGCCCTTCAGCGCGGCCTTCATGTACTCGGTCCACACCAGCGTGGGGACGTCACCACCGTGGATGGACTTCTCACCCGCCGTGCCGTTCATGGAGAGCAGCCTGGCGCTCTTGGGGTCCTCACGGAACATCGCGACCGACGTCGACAGCTGCTGCGTGTAGCCGACGAACCAGGCCGACTTGTTCTCGTCGGTGGTACCGGTCTTGCCGGCCGCCGTACGGCCCAGGGACAGCGCGTTCTTGCCCGTGCCGTTCTGGATGACGTTCTCCAGAACGTTCGTGACGTTGTTGGCCACCTGCTCGGGGATCGCCCGCGTGACCCTGGGCGGATCGAAGCCCTCGACGTCCTTGCCGTTGGACTTCACGCTGGTCACCGAGTACGGGGCGGCCTGCTTGCCCGCCGCGGCGAACGTCGCGTAGGCATCGGCCATACGGATCGCACTGGGAGTCGACGTACCCAGCGCGAACGAAGCGTTGAGACCGGCGAAGCTGCTGTCCAGGATGCCGGCCTTCTCGGCCACGTCGGCCACGTTCTTCATCCCCACGTCCATGCCGAGTTGCACGAACGGCGTGTTGACGGACTGCTCCATCGCCTTGCGCAGGGAGATGTAGCCCCAGGGGTAGTCGCTCTCGTTCTCCTGGAAGAACGGGGTGTTGTCCTTCTTCAGGACGTAGGAGCCGTCGTTGTTCTTGACCTTGAGGTGGTCGTTGCCGTTGTACTTGCTCAGCGGCGAGAGGGGGCCCTTGCTCCGGTAGGTGCCGTGCTCCATCGCCGCGGCCAGTACGAACGGCTTCCACGTCGAGCCGACCGGCACACCCGCGGTGTCCGCGTTGTTGTTGAAGTGGCCGTTCTCGTATCCGGCGCCGCCGTAGAGCGCGACGATCGCGCCGTCGTTGGGCTTCACGGACGCCGCACCGAACTGGACATGCTTGTCCAGCTCACGGTTCTCCGGGTCGAGCTTCTCCTTCTCGACCTTCTTGACGGCCTTCGTCAGCGCCTCGACCTTGCCCTTGTCGAAGGTCGTCTTGATCTGGTAGCCGCCCAGGTCGAACTGCTTCTCGGAGATGTTCGAGTGGTTCAGGACGTACTTCTTGGCCGTGTCCGCCAGGTAGCCGATCTGACCGGTCATGCCCTTGGACGCCTTGCGGGGGTCTGGCTCGGGGTACTTCTTGATCGCGTCCTGGTACTGCTTGTCCGTGATCCTCTTGTCGTTGTGCATCTGCTCGAGGATCCAGCCCCAACGCGCTTTGGATCGCTTGCGGTTGGCAGTGGAGGTAGCCGTTTTGTCGATGCTGTCGTTACCCGCGGGGTCGTAGTACGTCGGACCCTTGAGGAGCGCGGCGAGGAAGGCGGACTCGCTCGGGGTGAGGTATCTCGCCTCCTTGCCGTAGTAGGCCTGGGCGGCGGCCTGGATGCCGTACGCGCCGCGGCCGTAGTACGAGGTATTGAGGTACCCCTGGAGGATCTCGTCCTTGGAGAGCTTCGTGCCCACCTTGATCGAGATGAACATCTCCTTGAACTTACGGCTGAGCGACTGTTCCTGGCTCAGGTAGGTGTTCTTGACGAACTGCTGGGTGATCGTCGAACCGCCCTGCGTGTCACCGCCCCGCGCCATGTTCGCCAGAGCCCGGGCGATGCCCATGGGGTCGACGCCCCTGTCCTGGTAGAAGCTCTTGTTCTCGGCCGAGATCACCGCCCACTGCATGGCCTTGGGGATCCGGTCGATCGTGACGTTCTGCCGGTTCTGACCACTGCCCGCCGCGACCATCTGGCTGCCGTCGGACCAGTAGTAGACGTTGTTCTGCGACGACGCGGCAGCGTTCTCCTCGTTGGGGACGCCCACCATGGCGTAGCCGATGCCCGCCACGGCCACCAGGCTGCCGAAGAAGGCGATGCACAGCCCGGAGACGAGCTTCCAGGACGGCATCCAGCGCTGCCAGCCGTACTTACCGGCTCGCGGATAGTCGATCAGCCGCTTCTTGTCGGGGACGGCGGCCGCGCGTCCCCTGCCCCGCCCAGGCCCGTTCGGCCCACCGGGGGCGGCGCGCCGGCCGCCACGGGCCGGCTCGGCCGCTCTGCGGCGGCTGCCACCCGTACTTCTCTGCGCCGCACGACGGGCCTCGGCTCGGCTGCCGTACTGACGCTCCTCACCCCCCGAGTCGTACGCGTCCGACCCGTAGGAGTCGGACGGAGACCCGGTGGCGCCTCGCGGTGCCGCACGGCGGCCGGGGGACGAGCCGGACTGGCCGCGTCGGGCCGCGGCACGTCCGCCTCCCTGCGGCTGCGGCGGTTTGCGACGGTGCTCGCTCATCGAACGACTACTCCTCGGGCAGGCGCACCCCTGCGCGCCTGGAAACGGCGGCTTGTTTCCGGTCCCCCCGAAGTACGGATGCGGTCGGCTCCGCATTCATCGGTCCCGCATGCACCCGTACTACACCGAAGACCACGACGCTCTCAGGCGTCACTCGGTTCCCGGTGATGTGCATGGCGCACAGACTACGCACCGCCAAAACCTGCCGAGCACCGAAGTTCACCTCAAATCAGGCAACTCACGTCGGATGAATCGGTGATGTGATCCCGTTCACCCGCCCCCCTCTTGTCGCATCCGGAAGGCCGTTCTATCGTCGTGATGTATCGACTCGATACATCAGCTCGACACATCGGACTGATACACGCGCACCGCGGCGAGAGGAGGCGACGATGAGCCGGCGTTCCGGCATCCTCGAGTTCGCCGTCCTCGGCCTGCTCCGCGAATCTCCGATGCACGGCTATGAGCTGCGCAAACGGCTCAACACATCGCTGGGTGTGTTCCGTGCGTTCAGCTACGGGACGCTCTATCCCTGCCTCAAGACGCTGGTCGCCAACGGCTGGTTGATCGAAGAGACGGGCAGCACCACCACCGAGGACGCCCTCGCCGCCCCCCTCACGGGCCGCCGCGCCAAGATCGTCTACCGGCTGACGGCGGAGGGCAAGGAGCACTTCGAACAGCTGCTCTCGCAGACCGGGCCGGACGCGTACGAGGACGAAACCTTCGCAGCCCGTTTCGCCTTCTTCGGGCAAACCTCACGCGATGTCCGTATGCGCGTGCTGGAGGGCCGCCGCAGCCGGCTGGAAGAGCGGCTGGAGAAGATGAGCGCCTCCCTGGCCCGGACCCGGGAGCGCCTCGACGACTACACGCTCGAGCTCCAGCGCCACGGGATGGAGTCCGTGGAGCGCGAGGTGCGCTGGCTGAACGAGCTCATCGAGAGCGAGCGGGCTGGGCGGGACCTCAAGGGTCCGGCCTCTAAAGAGCCCGCTTCGCGTGACACCACATCTGGAGCGTCGGGCGTCCTGCCCCGGCCGGGGGACGACCCCCGTCCGGATGCGCCCGACGACACCGCCACGTGAGAGCCCATTCAGGGCCTCACTCGTACACACAGGGAGCAACCGGAATGGGTTCGGTTCGCGTAGCCATCGTCGGTGTGGGCAACTGCGCCGCATCGCTGGTGCAGGGAGTCGAGTACTACAAGGACGCCGACCCGGCGTCCAAGGTGCCGGGCCTGATGCACGTCCAGTTCGGCGACTACCACGTCCGCGACGTCGAATTCGTCGCCGCGTTCGACGTGGACGCCAAGAAGGTCGGTCTCGACCTGGCGGACGCCATCGGCGCCTCCGAGAACAACACCGTCAAGATCTGCGACGTGCCCAGCACGGGTGTGACGGTGCAGCGCGGCCACACCCTCGACGGTCTCGGCAAGTACTACCGCGAGACCATCGAGGAGTCCGCCGAGGAGCCGGCCGACATCGTCCAGGTCCTCAAGGACCGGCAGGTCGACGTCCTCGTCTGCTACCTGCCCGTCGGCTCCGAGGACGCGGCGAAGTTCTACGCGCAGTGCGCCATCGACGCCAAGGTCGCCTTCGTCAACGCCCTTCCGGTCTTCATCGCCGGCACCAAGGAGTGGGCGGACAAGTTCACCGAGGCGGGCGTCCCGATCGTCGGCGACGACATCAAGTCGCAGGTGGGCGCCACCATCACGCACCGTGTGATGGCGAAGCTGTTCGAGGACCGGGGCGTCATCCTGGACCGCACGATGCAGCTGAACGTCGGCGGCAACATGGACTTCAAGAACATGCTCGAGCGCGACCGCCTCGAGTCGAAGAAGATCTCCAAGACGCAGGCCGTCACCTCCCAGATCCGCGACCGCGAACTGGGCGAGGGCAACGTCCACATCGGCCCGTCCGACTACGTCGCCTGGCTGGACGACCGCAAGTGGGCCTACGTCCGCCTCGAGGGCCGCGCCTTCGGCGACGTCCCGCTGAACCTGGAGTACAAGCTCGAGGTCTGGGACTCCCCGAACTCCGCCGGCGTCATCATCGACGCCCTGCGCGCCGCGAAGATCGCCAAGGACCGCGGCATCGGCGGCCCGATCCTCTCCGCGTCGAGCTACTTCATGAAGTCCCCGCCCGTGCAGTACTTCGACGACGAGGCCCGCGAAAACGTCGAGAAGTTCATCAAGGGTGAGGTCGAGCGCTGACACGCGCAACAGTCGCTCCTGCCAGGGCTGTGAGGGTCCCCGGGTCGTACGACCCGGGGACCCTCCCCGTATGTGAGGCTGGGCTCCATGGCCGTCGTCCGTGACCTGCGCGTCCTGTTGCGCTTCCAGGGTTTCCGGCGCCTGCTCGCCGTACGTCTGCTGTCCCAGGGTGCCGATGGCGTCTACCAGGTCGCGCTCGCCGCGTATGTGGTCTTCTCCCCCGAGAATCAGACCTCGGCGGCCGCGGTCGCCTCAGCGATGGCGGTGCTGCTGCTTCCGTACTCCCTCGTCGGCCCGTTCGCCGGAGTCCTGCTGGACCGTTGGCGACGCCGTCAGGTCCTGCTGTACGGGAGCCTGTTGCGCGCTCTGCTGGCCTGCGCCACGGCCGTGCTGATCCTCAGTCCGGCTCCGGACTGGCTCTTCTACGTCTCGGCCCTGTGCGTCACCGCCGTCAACCGTTTCGTCCTTTCAGGTCTGTCCGCCGCGCTGCCGCGTGTGGTCGACGCCGGGCGCCTGGTCATCGCCAACTCCCTGTCACCGACCGCCGGAACGCTGGCGGCCACCGCAGGCGGCGGACTCGCCTTCGTCGTGCGCCTGGCGGTGGCGGACTCGGACGCCGCGGTGGTGCTCGTGGGGGCAGGGCTGTATCTGTGCGCGGCCCTGGCGTCGCTGAGCATGGCGCGCGAACTCCTCGGCCCCGACCGCCCCCTGCCTCGCGAGCAGATCGGGCAGGCCCTCACGGGCACCGCCCGCGATCTGGCAGCAGGCGTACGTCATCTGGCCGCTCCCCAGCGCCGGGAGGCGGCCTGGGCGCTCGCGGCGATGTCACTGATGCGGTTCTGCTACGGCGCCCTGCTGGTCATGCTGCTGATGCTGTGCCGGTACTCGCTCACCTCGACCACGGACGACGGACTGGCCCTGCTGGGGCTGGCGTTGGGCGTGTCCGGGGCAGGGTTCTTCGCAGCGGCCGTGTTGACGCCGTGGGGCGCGGGGCGGCTCGGGCCGGGCCGCTGGATCGTCGTGTGCGCGGGCGCCGCGGCGCTGCTGGAGCCCGCTCTCGGGCTGCCGTTCGCCACCGCCCCACTGCTGGCCGCGGCCTTCGTCCTGGGGCTGACCACCCAGGGCGCGAAGATCGCCACCGACACCATCGTCCAGTCCTCGGTGGAGGACGGCTTCCGTGGCCGGATCTTCTCGGTCTACGACGTCCTCTTCAACGTCTTCTTCGTCGGCGCGGCCGCCGTCGCGGCCCTGATGCTGCCACCGGACGGCCGATCCGTGCCCCTGGTGATCACGATCGCCGTTATCTACGCGGCAGTAGCTGTGACTATGGCCCGGTTTGGCCGTCAGTAAGTGTCACATCAATGACACAGAGCCACTTCCGGCTACTGCGTTGTCAGTGGGGACCGCTACCTTACGTGGGTCTTATCTCGCGACATGTTCGCGTCACTCACCATGTTCTAGGGGGACCCCCAGTGACTACTCCGCCGCCCCAGGGCAATCCGTTCGCACAGAACCAGCCCACGGCTGCACCCCAGGCTCCGTTCCCGCCCCAGGGCGGTTACCCGCAGCAGCCCGGTCAGCCCGGCTTCCCGCCCCAGGGCGCGGCTCCGTACGCTCCGGTTCCCCCGCAGCCGTCCGGCCGCAAGCTCAGCTTCAAGACGATCAAGAACATCGTCGTCGTCATCGCCGTGGCCGTCATAGCCATCGTCGGCTACGTCACGAGCCGGGACGACGCCAACACGGCGGCCGTCGGCGACTGCATGCACCGCGGCAGCAGCAGCGACAACAACCCGGACCTCGAAGTCGTCAAGTGCGACGACGCGAAGGCCCAGTACAAGGTGCTGGCCAAGATCGAGGGATCGTTCCTCACGGACACCCTGGCTTCCAGCAAGTGCGAGGCCGAAGCCAAGGACTTCCAGTACACGTACACCGAGAGTGGTGACGGCAAGGACTTCCTGCTCTGCCTGAAGGACTACAAGAAGTAAGCAGAGACGACGAGGGGCGGTGTTTCACGTGAAACACCGCCCCTCGGTCCGTTTCCAGCGAGCCGCCTGCCTTGAGAAGACAGGGGTCATGTTTCACGTGAAACATGACCCCTGCCGCAGCTTCAGCCCTCCTGGCCGACCCACCACTCCTTGAGCGCGGCGACCGCGGCGTCGGGCTCCATCGGCCCGTGCTCCAGGCGCAGCTCCAGCATGTGCTGGTACGCACGGCCGATGACCGGGCCGGGACCCACCCCGAGGATCTCCATGATCTGGTTGCCGTCGAGGTCCGGACGGATCGAGTCCAGCTCCTCCTGCTCCTGCAGCTTGGCGATCCGCTCCTCCAGCCCGTCGTAGGCACGCGACAGGGCCGCCGCCTTGCGCTTGTTGCGGGTCGTGCAGTCCGAGCGGGTCAGTTTGTGGAGACGGTCGAGGAGCGGGCCGGCGTCACGGACGTAGCGACGGACCGCCGAGTCCGTCCATTCGCCGGTGCCGTAGCCGTGGAAGCGCAGGTGCAGTTCGACCAGACGTGAGACGTCCTTCACCAGCTCGTTGGAGTACTTCAGAGCCGTCATGCGCTTCTTGGTCATCTTCGCCCCGACCACCTCGTGGTGATGGAACGAGACCCGGCCGTCCTTCTCGAAGCGGCGCGTGCGCGGCTTGCCGATGTCGTGCAGCAGGGCGGCCAGGCGGAGGGTCAGGTCGGGACCGTCCTCCTCCAGCGCCATCGCCTGCTCCAGGACGATCAGCGAGTGGTCGTAGACGTCCTTGTGACGGTGGTGCTCGTCACGCTCCAGGCGCAGCGCCGGCAGTTCCGGCACCACGCGCTCGGCCAGGCCCGTCTCCACGAGCAGTGTCAGGCCCTTGCGCGGCCGCTGGGAGAGGATCAGCTTGTTCAGTTCGTCCCGCACCCGCTCGGCCGAGACGATCTCGATGCGCCCGGCCATCTCCGTCATCGCCGTGACGACCTCGGGGGCGACCTCGAAGTCGAGCTGAGCCGCGAAGCGCGCGGCCCTCATCATCCGCAGCGGGTCGTCCGAGAACGACTCCTCCGGGGTCCCCGGAGTGCGCAGCACCCGCGCCGCGAGATCCTCGAGCCCGCCGTGCGGATCGACGAACTCCTTCTCAGGCAGCGCCACCGCCATCGCGTTCACCGTGAAGTCGCGGCGGACGAGGTCCTCCTCGATGGAGTCCCCGTACGACACCTCGGGCTTGCGCGAGGTGCGGTCGTAGGCCTCGGAGCGGTAGGTGGTCACCTCGATCTGGTAGCCGCCCTTGTGCGCACCCACCGTGCCGAAGGCGATCCCGACCTCCCACACGGCGTCCGCCCAGGGGCGGACGATCTTCAGGACGTCCTCCGGGCGCGCATCGGTCGTGAAATCCAGGTCGTTGCCGAGCCGGCCCAGCAGCGCGTCCCGTACCGACCCGCCGACCAGGGCAAGTGAGAACCCGGCCTCCTGGAAGCGACGGGCGAGGTCGTCGGCGACAGGGGCGACCCGCAGCAGTTCACTCACCGCGCGATGCTGCACCTGGCTCAGGGCACTGGACGTTTCTTCGTTGGCGTTCGGCACAACAGAAGAGGGTACGTGGCCCGGGCCCCCGTGAGCTCCTCCTATTACACGTGCGCAGGCAGGGGGAATCCATCCGCTTTACGCGCACAAGCAGAACTTTTGGTATGCAAAGAAGCGTCCTCTCCTATAGAGCGCCATACCGGACAGTGCGGGGCCTGTCCGCGATCTTGTGGAGCGGACCGCGGCACTTCCCCTCAGCGGGCATCGTTACCATGCGTGGACGCACATTCCGACGACCACTGACGACGACTAGGGACGGACGAGCGCGTGGCCGAGGCGGCAGACTTCCAGGGGACCAGTGCCTCACCTGCCCGCCGCTGGCTGCGGCGCACCGGGGCACTGCTCGCGGGCGCGCCGCTGCTGGCCGGACTCCTCCAGTTGCCCGCCGCGACGACGGCGGAGGCGGCCGGGCAGGAGTCCTCGCAGGCTGCCGCCGGCACCGGCTCGGTGTCGGTCGCGGTCGATTCGCTCAGCCCCGGTGCCCCGTCCGAAGGCGACACGGTGACCGTGTCGGGCACGGTCACCAACAACGGCAAGCAGACGGTGACCGGCGCCCACGTCGACCTGCAGGTAGGGCCCCCGCTCGGTACTCGTTCGGCGATCGACACCCTGGCCAGGAAGAGCGACGACCTCCAGGGGCCCTCCGGCAAGAAGGTCGGCGGCAAGTACACCGAGAAGTACGCGGCGCTCACCCCCGGCGTCGCCCAGCCCTTCAGCATCTCCGTGCCGGCCGACAAGCTGGATCTCGGCCGGGACGGCGTGTACCAGCTGGCCGTCGCGCTCTCCGGCGAGACCGCGGCAGAGCCCTGGGACCAGGTTCTGGGCGTCCAGCGCACCTTCCTGCCGTGGCAGCCGGAAGAGGCCGGCACCAGGACGAAGACCACGTTCCTGTGGCCCCTCGTCTCCGACTCCCACATGGCGGCCGAGACGGGGTCGAACGAACAGCAGACCCCGGTCTTCCGCGACGACAAACTCGCCGAGGAGATCGCCCCGGGCGGCCGCCTCGACCAGATGGTGTCGCTGGGCAAGGGCCTCGACGTCACCTGGGTGATCGACCCGGACCTGCTGGCGTCCGTCGACGCGATGACGCGGAGCTACCAGGTCCGCGGCGCGGACGGCACCACCACTGCCGGAAAGAACCAGGAGCTCGCCAAGCACTGGCTGGCCGAGCTCCAGCAGGCGGTGACGGGCGAAGAGATCGCCGCCCTGCCGTTCGGCGACCCGGACCTGGCCTCCCTCGCCCACAACGGCACGAACGTCACCGGCTCGCTGAACCACCTCAAAGAGGCCACCGACGTCGCCGACGACACGGTCGGCACGATCCTCCACGTGAAACCGTCCACGGACTTCGCGTGGCCGGTGGACGGCGCCATCGACCCCTCGATCGTGAAGGTCGCCACGTCCGCGGGCGCCGACAAGGTGATCACCCGCAGCGACAGCCTCCAGGACAACCTGCCGTACACGCCCTCGGCTGCCCGGCCGATCGGCGGCGGCACCACGGCCGTCGTCGCGGACTCCCGGATGTCAACGGCGTTCCAGGGCGATCTGACCAGGGCCTCCGCCTCCACCCTCGCCGTGCAGCGTTTCCTGGCCCAGAGCCTGACGCTCGGCCTGCAGACCGGCAAAGAGCGCAGCGTGGTCGTCGCCCCCCAGCGCATGCCGTCCGTGAGCCAGGCACAGGCCATGGCCGAGGCGGTGGGAGCCCTCCAGGTCGGGAACTGGTCCGAGCCGCAGGACCTCACGGCCGCTGCCAAGGCCAAGCCGGACCCGTCCGCCAACACCAAGGTGCCGTCGGCGTCCGCGTACCCCTCCTCGCTGCGCAAGCAGGAGCTGCCGAAGGCCGCCTTCGAGCAGATCGCCGAGACGCAGGCCAAGCTCGACAAGTTCCAGGTGATCCTCACCCGCCAGGCCCGGGTGGTGACGCCCTTCGGGCGGGCCATGAACCGCGAGATGTCCACGTCGTGGCGCGGCCGGGGCGTCGCCGCGGTCGAATACCGCGACGGCATCGAGACGTACCTCAACGGACTCATCGACGGGGTCAAGCTGATCCAGAAGTCGGAGACCAAGCTCTCCGGCCGCAGCGCCACGATCCCCGTGACCGTCCAGAACAACCTGGTCCAGGGTGTCGAGCACCTGAAGCTACGGCTCACGTCGAAGAACCCCACGCGACTCAAGATCGACGGGGACGCCTACGAGGAGCAGCGCGTCACCGTCAACGGCGGCCACGCCCAGTCGGTGAAGTTCACCACGTCGGCCAACGCCAACGGCCGGGCGGAAGTCGTCGCCCAGCTGTACACGGAGGACGGCCAGAAGTACGGCGCCCCGGTCACCTTCGACGTGCGGGTCACCGAGGTCACGCCCACCGTGATGCTGGTCATCGGCGGTGGTGTCCTGCTCCTGGTCCTCGCGGGCTTCCGGATGTACACCCATCGCAAGCGCGCCGCCGCACGTGAAGCCGCCGAGGACGAGGCCGCGGAGGACGGGGCCGCGGAGGCGGACGACGAGGCCGACGAGCCGCAGAGCAGGGACGACGCTTCACGGAACCCGGAGGCCTCCGGCACACGTCTCGAGGAGGAGCCCGGCGCCGGTTCGCGGGCGGACGCACCCGAGCAGCCGAGTGACCCGGCCCCGGACACCGCAGCGGAAAGCGCCGACCCGTCCGGCACGGGTGAGAGAGTGGACCGTTGAGAGATCGTGGCCGGTGGGCCCGGGACGATGAGGTGGGGTAACCATGAACGCGCCGTACGACGGTGACCGCGGCCGTGCCGCGGGCAGCCCGGGCCACCCCGATGGGGGCGGGCCCGAGGGCTCACCGCCCGAGCACGGCCAGGTGCCGCCGCAGCCGCCCACGGACATCTACCTCCAGGACGCCTACGGCCAGGACCCCTACGGCCAGGACCCCTACCGCGCACAGGACCCGGCCGGCGAGGCGCTCTACGACCGCGCCGCGCACCCGCCGCCCCCTCCCGGCACGTACCAGCCTCAGCAGAAGCTGTACGGGCCACCCGCGCAGTCGCCGTACGCACCCGACCCGCAGGTGTGGGCGCAGACGCCCGCCCCGGAGCCGGAGGGCCCGACGCGGCATCTGCCGTACGGCGACGACCCCCGCACCACCCAGTTCGTGGGCGTGGACGACCTCGTCTCCCAGGCGGGCGAGCCGCGCCAGGAACCGGACGCGTTCGCCCATCTCTTCCGGGACCAGCAGCAGAGCAGCGGTCACCCGTCCTACGAGTCGCCGTCGGTCCCCGGCCCGTCCCCGGCCCCGGGGCACACGGCACAGAGCCCCTACGCACCGCACAGCCCGTACGCGGCCGCCGACCAGACCGTGGCGGTCCCGCCCTTCGTGGGCGAGGGACAGGACGACTCTGAGCCCGACGCCTCGCCCGCTCCCAAGAAGAGCGGCCGCGCGGCCGGCCTGATGAAGTCCAGCGCCGTGATGGCCGCGGGCACGATGGTCTCCCGCCTCACGGGTTTCATCCGCTCCGCGCTGATCGTGTCGGCACTGGGCGTCGGCCTCCTCGGCGACACCTTCCAGGTCGCCTACCAGCTGCCGACGATGATCTACATCCTCACCGTCGGCGGTGGTCTCAACTCCGTCTTCGTGCCGCAGCTCGTGCGTGCCATGAAGGAGGACGACGACGGCGGCGAAGCGTACGCCAACCGCCTGCTCACCCTGGTCGTCGTGACGCTGGGCTCACTCACGGCTCTGTCCGTCATCGGCGCGCCGCTCCTGATCCGCGTGCTGTCCGACCCGGTCGCCAGCGACCCGGCGGCGAACCGGGTCGCCGTCACCTTCGCCCAGTACTTCCTGCCCACGATCTTCTTCATGGGCATCCATGTGGTGATGGGCCAGATCCTCAACGCCCGCGGCAAGTTCGGCGCGATGATGTGGACCCCCGTCCTGAACAACATCGTCATCATCGTGACGCTGGGCATGTTCATCTACGTCTACGGCACCGCTGCCGAGTCCGGGATGAAGGCCGCGAGCATCCCGCCGGAGGGCCAGCGCCTGCTCGGCATCGGCGTCCTGCTCGGCCTCGTGGTCCAGGCGCTCGCGATGATCCCCTACCTGCGCGAGACCGGCTTCCGGCTGCGGCTGCGCTTCGACTGGAAGGGCCAGGGCCTCGGCAAGGCCGTCACACTCGCCAAGTGGACGGTGCTGTTCGTCCTCGCGAACCAGGCCGGCGCCATGATCGTCATCCAGCTGTCCACCGCGGCGGGCAAGGCCTCGCCGGTCGACGGCACCGGTTTCTCCGCCTACGCCAACGCCCAGCTGATCTGGGGCCTGCCGCAGGCCATCATCACGGTCTCCCTCATGGCCGCCCTGCTGCCTCGTCTGTCGCGCTCCGCGGCCGAGGGCGACGCGGGAGCCGTCCGCGACGACATCTCCCAGGGCCTGCGCACCACAGCGGTCGCGATCGTGCCGATCGCGTTCGGCTTCCTCTCCCTCGGCATCCCGATGTGCACCCTGATGTTCGGCTCCTCGGGCACCAGCGAAGCCACCAACATGGGCTTCATGCTGATGGCGTTCGGCCTCGGCCTGATCCCGTACTCCGTGCAGTACGTGGTCCTGCGTGCCTTCTACGCCTACGAGGACACCCGCACTCCCTTCTACAACACGGTCATCGTGGCCGCGGTCAACGCCGGCGCCTCGGCGATCTGCTTCTTCGTCATCCCGTCCCGCTGGGCCGTGGTCGGCATGGCCGCCTCGTACGGCCTGGCCTACGCGATCGGCGTCGGCGTCGCCTGGCGACGGCTGCGCAAGCGCCTCGGCGGGGACCTCGACGGCGCCCGGGTCCTGCGGACTTACGCCCGGCTGTGCATCGCGTCCGTGCCGGCCGCCCTGCTCAGCGGCGCTGCCTGCTACGGCATCGGCCACTCGCTCGGCCAAGGCCCCGCCGGCTCCCTCGTCGCGGTCCTGGCAGGCGGCGCCGTGCTGCTCGGGATCTTCTTCGTCGCCGCCCGCCGCATGCGCATCGAGGAGCTCAACTCCCTCGTGGGCATGGTCCGCGGACGCCTGGGACGCTGAGGCGGGGGGTAGGCGCACAACCATCGTCAGCCACCGCGTGTCGTGCATAGCGGCGGACTGTGGGCACAATTGGTTTCGGCGTCGAGCGGCGCGCATGGGACGCCGGCCGGCGCGTAATGGGATGGGGAGGCAGGAACGACGGTGGCGGAACGGAGTACGGCTGCCGTCGACGTGGCAGACAACAGCGACGAGGCGTCGCTGACCGCACAGGCGGACCAGTCCACGGCCGACGGGGTGGCCAAGAACCGGGAGCGGGACACGGACAGCGACGAGGTACAGGAGAGCACCAGGACCGACGGTGCCGGAACGACCTCGCCTCCCGAACTGCACAGTGGTCACAAGCTCGCCAGACGGTACCGCCTCGAGGAGTGCGTGACCCGGCTGGACGGTTTCAGCAGCTGGCGTGCCGTGGACGAGAAGCTCCGCCGCGCCGTCGGCGTGCACATCCTGCCCGCCGACCATTCACGGGCCCGCTCCGTCCTGGCGGCCGCCCGCTCCTCCGCCCTCCTCGGCGACCCGCGTTTCGTCCAGGTACTGGACGCGGTGGAGGAGAACGACGTCGTCTACGTCGTCCACGAGTGGCTCCCCGACGCGACGGAACTGACCACACTCCTGGCCTCCGGTCCCCTGGAGCCCTACGACGCCTACCAGATGGTCAGCCAGGTCGCCTCCGCCATGGCGGCCGCCCACCGTGAGGGTCTCGCCCATCTGCGGCTGAACCCCAACGCCGTGTTGCGCGCCTCGACCGGCCAGTGGCGCATCCGCGGCCTCGCGGTCAACGCCGCCCTGCGCGGCGTCTCGTCCGACACCCCGCAGCGCACGGACACCGAGGCCATCGGCGCCCTGCTGTACGCGGCGCTCACCCAGCGCTGGCCGTACGAGAGCGACGCCTACGGTCTGTCGGGCCTGCCGAAGGACATCGGCCTGATCGCGCCCGACCAGGTCCGGGCCGGGGTGCACCGCGGTCTGTCCGAGCTCTCCATGCGCGCGCTCGTCAACGACGGCGCCACCGCGTCCCGGCACGAGTCGCCGTGCACCACACCGGAGGAGCTGGTGAAGGCGATCGGCGAGATGCCCCGCATCCGCCCGCCGGAGCCGGCATTCACCGCCCCGCCCGAGTACCAGCGCACGACGTACCAGCAGGGCACCTACGGCCGTCAGAGCGCGCGTCCCGGCGTCGCCCAGCCGGTCCCGACTCCGCCGCCCCCGCTCCAGAGCCGCACGGGCAAGGCCCTGAAATGGGCCGTCTCCGCACTCCTGATCGCCGCGCTGGGCCTCGGTAGCTGGCAGCTGGCCGACGCTCTGATGGACCAGAGCGGCAAGAACGACGAGCCCACCAAGACGCAAGACCACGAGAGCGGCGACAAGAACAAGAACGCAGCGCCGTCGAGGCCGATCCCCATCAAGGGCGCCGAGGAGTACGTCGCCAAGGGTGACGCCCAGCACCCCGCAGACGTGGGGAAGACCTACGACGGCAACACCTCCACGGCCTGGCGGACCAGCAGCTACCTGGACGGTCCGAAGATGGTGATAAAGCCGGGTGTCGGCATCGTCTACGACCTCGGATCCGAGCAGAAGGTCTCGGCCGCGACTCTGTCACTGCGGTACGGCAACGACCACACCACGGCCGAGCTGTACGCGACGGATTCCCTCGGTTCGTCGACGCCTCTGAGCTCCATGCGGAAGCTCGGCACCGCGACGACAAGCGGCACATCCCTCAAGGTGAGCGTCGACAGGCCGGTGAAAAGCCGGTACGTGCTCGTCTGGCTCACTGCCCTGCCGTACTCGGGTGACGACTCGGCCAACTTCAGCCGTACGGGATACAAGCAGGCCATCACCGAAGTGAAGTTCACGGGCTGAGAGCCGACCGAGGGAGGGGGTCCTATGGCAGACCGCACCGAGCACAGCGGTGCCAGTGATCAGGATCTCCTCGCACGCCACGTCGAAGGCGACCCCGATGCCTTCGGTGAGATCGTGCGGCGGCACCGCGACCGGCTCTGGGCCGTCGCCCTGCGGACGCTCGGCGACCGCGAAGAGGCCGCCGACGCCGTGCAGGACGCCCTCGTGTCCGCCTACCGGGCCGCCCACACCTTCCGGGGCCAGTCGGCCGTCACGACCTGGCTGCACAGGATCACGGTGAACGCCTGCCTGGACCGCGCCCGCAAAGCAGCCTCCCGGAAGACCTCCCCCGTGGACGACACCGAGCGCCTGGAGCAGCTGCTGGAGCCGCACGAATCGGCTTCCGCCCCCGCCGAGCGCAACGATCTCCACCGGCAGCTCATCGAAGCCCTGGGGGCCCTGCCGACCGACCAGCGGGCCGCGCTCGTCCTGGTGGACATGCAGGGCTACCCGGTCGCTGAGGCGGCTCGGATTCTCGATGTGCCCACCGGCACGGTGAAAAGCAGATGCGCGCGCGGAAGGGCCAGACTTCTGCCGCTGCTCACCCACCTGCGGCCGGACAACGGCGGTGAGAACAAGAACCCCGGCGGGGAACGGAACCGGACGCAGGGGGCAGCCGTCCCACCCGCAGCGGGGCCGCGCCAAGCAGGACCCCCGGACACAGGACCGACCGACTCAGCTGCGGTGAAGGGCGGAGGTGGACGAGCGTGACGTCGACGACAGACATGGCCGGGCACCCGGACGTCGCGGAGATCTCCGACCTCGCCGAGGGGCTCCTCCCACCGGCCCGGACCACCGATCTGCGTGGGCACCTCGACGCCTGCGAACTCTGCGCGGACGTGTACGCCTCCCTGGAGGAGATCCGTGGGCTGCTCGGCACGCTGCCTGGCCCGCCCCGCATGCCCGCGGATGTCGCGGGCCGCATCGATGCGGCTCTCGCCGCCGAGGCCCTGCTGCACGCCAACGGTCCGGAGTCTGCGGAAAGCCCGGCGCCGACGAGTGCTCCCCCTTCCGGCGCTGCCGGTCTCCCCTCCGGAGACGACAGCGATGCGCATGTTTCACGTGAAACATCGAAGCCCGCCGACCGGCCCTTCGGCCGCCCGCGTTCCTCCACCACCGGTCCGGGCCGCAAAGGCCGCACACGCATGGGACGCCGCAGGGTGGCCGTGCTGGGGACCGTCTTCACGGTGGCCGCCCTGGGGCTGGGTTCCGTGTTGCTGTCCTCCCTCGGCGACAACAAGCCCTCGAAGACCACTGCCGCGGACACCTTCTCCGAGGGAAAGCTGCAGAAGCAGGTCACCGACCTCCTGGACCAGGACAAGACCAAGGGCGGCGGCTCCCGCACCCCCTTCGGCGCTGCGACAGCCCCCGGCACCAATCAGCCCAAGCTCGCCAAGGAACCCGTGGTGCCCGGCTGCGTCCGGGACGGCATCGGGCGCGACGATCCGGCGCTGGCCACCGAGAACGGGGTCTACCAAGGGAAGAAGGCCATGCTCGTGCTGCTTCCCGACGCCTCCGACGCCACTCGGGTCACCGCCTACATCGTCGACGCGACGTGTGTGGATCACGCGGCGTCCACTGCCACCGGCGAGGTGCTCCTCGAGCGCACCTACCCGTCCGCCTGAGCGAGCGCTCGCCTCGGCCCCCAAGGGTCACTGCTTGGTGCCGCATCTCCGTGTGCCCGGACACAGTGGGAATGCGCGCCCCTTAGGATCCGTTGGGTGGGGTGAGAGGTCCTAGAGACGCTCCCACCGGTCGAACGACGCAGTCCAGAGACGAGGAATCAAGCCGTGAGCGACGTCCGTAACGTGATCATCATCGGCTCCGGGCCCGCCGGCTACACGGCGGCGCTCTACACCGCGCGCGCGTCGCTGAAGCCCCTGGTGTTCGAGGGCGCCGTCACCGCTGGTGGTGCGCTCATGAACACCACCGACGTCGAAAACTTCCCGGGCTTCCAGGACGGCATCATGGGCCCCGAGCTCATGGACAACATGCGCGCCCAGTCGGAGCGCTTCGGAGCCGAACTCGTTCCGGACGACATCGTGGCCGTCGATCTGAGCGGTGAGATCAAGACCGTCACGGACACGGCAGGCACGGTGCACCGGGCGAAGGCCGTGATCGTCACCACTGGCTCGCAGCACCGCAAGCTCGGCCTGCCGAACGAGGACGCCCTCTCCGGGCGCGGCGTGTCCTGGTGCGCCACCTGTGACGGGTTCTTCTTCAAGGACCAGGACATCGCCGTGATCGGTGGCGGTGACACCGCGATGGAGGAGGCTACTTTCCTCTCGCGGTTCGCCAAGTCCGTGACCATCGTCCACCGTCGTGACACCCTGCGCGCTTCCAAGGCGATGCAGGAGCGTGCCTTCGCCGACCCGAAGATCTCCTTCGTCTGGGACAGCGAGGTCGCCGAGATCCAGGGCGACCCGAAGCTCTCGGGTCTGAAGCTGCGCAACCTCAAGACCGGTGAGCTCTCGGACCTGCCGGTCACCGGACTGTTCATCGCCATCGGCCACGACCCGCGCACCGAACTCTTCAAGGGGCAGCTCGACCTCGACGAAGAGGGGTACCTGAAGGTACAGGCACCGTCGACGCACACGAACCTGACCGGTGTGTTCGCTGCCGGTGACGTCGTCGACCACACCTACCGCCAGGCGATCACCGCGGCCGGGACCGGCTGCTCCGCAGCTCTCGACGCCGAGCGCTACCTCGCCGCCCTGGCGGACGAAGAGCAGCCCGAGCCCGAGAAGACCTCTGTCTGACCTCCCCCTACCCGCCCCACGCACCAACCAGTTAAGGAGCCCGCCGTGGCCGGCACCCTGAAGAATGTGACCGACGACTCCTTCGAGCAGGACGTCCTCAAGAACGACAAGCCTGTTCTGGTGGACTTCTGGGCCGCCTGGTGCGGTCCGTGCCGCCAGATCGCTCCGTCCCTCGAGGCGATCGCCTCCGAGTACGGCGACAAGATCGAGATCGTCAAGCTGAACATCGACGAGAACCCGGGTACGGCCGCCAAGTACGGCGTCATGTCCATCCCGACTCTGAACGTCTACCAGAGTGGCGAGGTCGCCAAGACCATCGTGGGCGCGAAGCCGAAGGCCGCGATCGTTCGCGACCTCGAGGAGTTCATCGCCGAGTGAATCGGCTGAGCCGTCGCACCGGCGGCGTATGTTTCACGTGAAACACGAATGGGCCAACCCTTCCGGGTTGGCCCATTCGTTTGACTGCCCTACAGCGGTCGCAGCGCCGGCTCTTTCTGCACGGCTCCCAGGAGCCGGTCCAGGGCCATCTCGACGTCTTCCTTCCACGAGAGCGTGGACCTCAGTTCCAGCCTCAGGCGGGGATGGGTGGGGTGCTGGCGGACCGTCTTGAAGCCCACAGCCAGGAGATGGTCGGCGGGCAGGACGCAGGCAGGTTCCTTCCAACGCGCGTCCCCGAAGGCTTCGATCGCCTTGAAGCCCCGCCGCAGAAGATCCTTGGCGACCGTCTGCACCATCACCCGCCCGAGTCCCTGCCCTTGGTAGCCGGGAACGATGAACGCGGTCATCAGCTGCACCGCGTCGGGCGAGACAGGACTCGTGGAAAACGCCGTGGAGCGGGGAACGTAGGCGGGCGGGGCGTAGAGCACGAAGCCCACTGGCACATCGTCGACGTACACGACCCGCCCGCAGGAGCCCCAGTCCAGCAGAACCGCCGAGATCCAGGCTTCCTTCTCCGAAGCGGACGTGCCCGCCTCTACCGCGGCCTCACCGCTGACTGGGTCGAGTTCCCAGAAGACACACGAGCGACAACGCTTGGGAAGGTCCTGGAGGTTGTCCAGCGTGAGCGGTACGAGCCGGCGGCCCATGAAGGCTGTTCCTCGCTTCCTTCGCCCGCCGCCGCGTCGCGGGCGGCTGTCAGAGCACTCCGTTCCCTGAGGAGACTGCCGATGAACCCACCGACTGCTCCCAGTCCCAAACCGGCGCTCACCAATCCTGTGCGCCTCATGGTTCGCATGGCCCCTGCCTCCCTCTCAGAGGTGCTGACAAGTGGTTGCGCCGTACCCAACGCATCGTATCCACGATGCGATTCCATCGATACCGCCAGAAAGGAACAGAGCGAGCCACGTTCCGGCACACACCGGACATGGCCCGCTCCGTCTCCCGGACTGCGGAGTTCCCGTGCCGGAGGCTCAGGACTCGTCCTCCTCGGAGTCACCCTCCAGGAGACTCTTCTGCAGGACCGGCCCCTCGCCAGGAGCGAGTGAGCCGAGGATGCGCTCAAGGTCCTCCATCGAGGCGAACTCGACGGTGATCTTGCCCTTCTTCTGGCCCAGGTCGACCTTCACGCGTGTCTCGAAGCGGTCGGAGAGCCGCGTGGCGAGGTCGGACAGCGCGGGCGAAACCCGTGCACCGGCACGCGGGCCCTTGGGCTTCTGAGCCGTCTGAGGCCGAGACCCCATCAGGGTCACGATCTCCTCGACCGCCCGCACGGAGAGCCCTTCGGCCACGATGCGGTGAGCAAGCCGATCCTGCTCCTCCGAGTCCTCGACCGAGAGCAGTGCCCGCGCGTGGCCGGCGGACAGCACCCCCGCGGCGACCCTGCGCTGCACGGCAGGGGAGAGCCTCAGCAGACGCAGGGTGTTGGAGACCTGAGGACGGGATCGGCCGATGCGGTCCGCCAGCTGGTCATGCGTGCAGTTGAAGTCCCTCAGCAACTGGTCATAGGCGGCTGCCTCTTCCAGCGGGTTCAGCTGGGCGCGGTGCAGGTTCTCCAGCAGGGCGTCCAGGAGAAGCTTCTCGTCCTCCGTGGCGCGCACGATGGCCGGGATCGCCTCCAGCCCCGCCTCACGACAGGCCCGCCAGCGGCGCTCGCCCATGATGAGCTCGTAGCGATCGGGCCCTACCTGCCGTACGACGACCGGCTGGAGAAGCCCCACCTCCTTGATGGAGGTGATGAGCTCGGACAGCGCATCCTCGTCGAAGACGTCACGCGGCTGGCGCGGGTTCGGCGAGATGGAGTCGAGAGGGATCTCGGCGAAATGCGCACCCATGGGTGCTGCGGGCGTGGCAGCGGCGATCGACTGATCCGGCTCCTCTGTTTCACGTGAAACAGACGGCAGCGTCGCTACCTTCGCCGCGGCCACCCCACGGTCGCTCGGCAGCGCAGGAACTGCCGCGGGGGACGCGGACACAGCGTTCCCCGCCGCGGCCTGGGCCACCGACTTCTCCGTCGGTGCGGCAGGGATCAGTGCGCCGAGACCACGGCCCAGCCCCCTCCGTCGCTCGCTCACTGGATGCCCTCCACCATGCTCGGGTCGTTCTGCTGTGCGCCGATATGGGCGTGCGTCGCGTCATAGCTGATGCCGACGCCCTTCAGCGCGATCTCTCGTGCCGCCTCAAGATAGGAGAGGGCACCACTCGATCCAGGATCGTAGGTCAATACCGTCTGCCCATAACTCGGCGCCTCCGAGATACGGACCGAGCGGGGGATGCTCGTCCGCAGTACCTCGTCACCGAAGTGGGTGCGCACCTCCTCCGCGACCTGGGACGCGAGGCGCGTCCGGCCGTCGTACATGGTGAGCAGGATGGTCGACACATGCAGGGCGGGGTTGAGGTGCCCCCGCACCAGGTCGACGTTGCGCAGCAGCTGCCCGAGGCCTTCCAGCGCGTAGTACTCGCACTGGATGGGGATCAGAACCTCCTGGCCCGCCACAAGAGCATTGACCGTGAGAAGACCGAGCGAGGGCGGGCAGTCGATGAGGATGTAGTCCAGCGGCTGTTCGTACGCCTGGATCGCACGCTGCAGCCTGCTCTCCCGCGCCACGAGGGACACAAGCTCGATCTCCGCACCGGCGAGATCGATGGTGGCGGGAGCGCAGAAGAGTCCCTCGACATCGGGGACCGGCTGGACGACTTCGGAGAGCGGCTTGCTGTCGACCAACACGTCGTAGATGGAAGGGACTTCGGCGTGGTGATCGATCCCCAGGGCGGTCGACGCGTTGCCCTGCGGGTCGAGGTCGACCACCAGGACTCGGCCACCGTGCAGCGCCAGCGATGCGGCAAGGTTGACGGTCGTCGTCGTCTTCCCCACACCGCCCTTCTGATTGGCGACCACCATGATGCGCGTCTGCTCGGGCCGTGGCAGGCCTTCGCCGGCGCGCCCCAGAGCCTCCACCGCCAGTTGGGCAGCACGACCGATGGGAGTGTCGTCCATCGGAGGCGGTGTTTCACGTGAAACATCCGCCCCCATCGACTCGGTACGGGGACCGGGGACCGGATCGGTCATCGGTCCCGCGATGTTGGCGTCGGACCGCAAGGATTCACTCTCCTCGACTTCAGGCTCGCAATGAACAGAGCCTCCCATGTCTTCGGGGTCGCGAACCAGTGAGGCCTGGCGTTCTGTGGAGAAATCCACCTCTGTGGATACCTCAGGTCCCTCATCGAGTGAACCAAGAGGCTTTCGGTCGCGGGGTTCGGCCGCAGCGCGGCCACGACTGATGATGCCGTGCAGCAGTGAGCGACGTTTCACGTGAAACACGATGCACAGCAGCCGTGGCCGGATTGCCGCGACACTCCGGCATGCATGGGTTTGGCAGCTTGTGTGGAGTACGTCTCTTCCTCAGGACGGATCAGCGTCGACGGCGCGTCCTGTTCGTGCGAGCCGCCTTCGCCCGCTTCGCAGCGAAGCGCACACCGCCGGGGCTCTCCCCGACCTCGACCCGTACGACGGTGGAGGTCGGGTCCACCACGCCCTCACCCACATGCAGGATGGATGTCTCCACCGCACCCAGCTTGCTCAGCGCCGCCGACGCGCTCTTCAGCTCCTCCTCGGCGGTGTCACCCTTGAGCGCGAGCATCTCCCCGTACGGCCGCAGCAGCGGAATGCCCCAGGTGGCGAGCCGGTCGAGGGGCGCCACGGCTCGAGCCGTCACGACGTGCACGGGCTGAATCTTCCCCATGACCTCTTCGGCCCGGCCGCGCACCACCGTCACATGGTCGAGTCCGAGCAGCTCCACGACCTCGGTGAGGAAGTTGGTACGCCGCAGCAGCGGCTCCAGGAGCGTGATCTTCAGGTCGGTGCGTACCAGCGCCAGCGGAATGCCGGGGAGCCCGGCACCGGAGCCGACATCGCACACGGTCACGCTGTCGGGCACGACCTCCGAGAGCACCGCGCAGTTCAGCAGGTGCCGCTCCCACAGGCGGGGCACCTCTCGCGGGCCGATGAGACCGCGCTGCACGCCCGCCTCTGCGAGCAGCTCGGCGTACCGCACCGCATCCGCGAAGCGATCACCGAACACCTCGCGCGCCTGCTCGGGCGCGGGGGGAAGCTCCGCTGCCTCCGTCACGGGGGACCGTCCTTCCGTACCGCGTCAGCGCACCCGGCGCCGACACCAGAACCACCAGAACTATCAGGCTGACAAAGTTCGGCCCCGCCTGCGCAACAGACGGGGCCGGGGAACGTGAGGGCCGATCAGGCAGGCAGCACGACGACGAAGCGCTGCGGCTCCTCGCCCTCGGACTCGCTGCGCAGGCCCGCGGCCTTGACCGCGTCGTGCACGACCTTGCGCTCGAAGGGCGTCATCGGCTTCAGCTTGACGGCCTCACCGCTGCTCTTGGCCTCCGCGGCGGCCTTGGCACCCAGCTCGGACAGCTCGGAGCGCTTCTGTGCCCGGTACCCCGCGATGTCGAGCATCAGGCGGCTGCGGTCACCGGTCTCCCGGTGCACGGCCAGCCGGGTGAGCTCCTGGAGCGCTTCCAGCACCTCGCCGTCACGGCCGACCAGCTTCTGCAGATCGCGGCCGCCCGCGTCACTGATGATCGAGACGGAGGCGCGGTCGGCCTCGACGTCCATGTCGATATCGCCGTCGAGGTCGGCAATGTCGAGCAGACCCTCCAGGTAGTCCGCCGCGATCTCGCCTTCCTGCTCCAGGCGAGTCAGGGTGTCTGCACCCTCGGCAGCGGCGGAGGTGGTGCCTTCCGTCACGGGATGGACTCCTTCTTACTTCTTGGACGGGGACTTGGGCCGCTGCGGACCCTTGCGCTGTCCGGACTGGGCCTTGCTGCGGGTACCGCCCGCGGGCTTCGCACCGCCCTGCTCGGCAGCGGTGGCGGGCTTGTCCTCGGACTGGCCGGACTTGTCGAGCGACGTCTTCGGCTCGTCCTCACCGACCGCCTTCGGGCCGACAGCGCCGCCGTGCTGCCGCTGCGACTTGCTCTGCCGCTTGGGCTGCTGACGCTTCGGGGTGCCGGCGGCGGTGGTCGGCGTACCGTCCTCGGCCTGAGCCGCGGCCGCGGTGTCGCTCTTGATCACGCTGCCGTCCGCCTGGGCGGCGAGGCCGGCCTTGCTCAGGCCGTTGATGAACTTGCGCTCGAACTCGTTGCGGTCGCGGCCCTTGGCGACGATCGCCTTCACGATGGCACGGTCGCGGCGCTTGCTGACCTTGTCGTGCTGAGTGACGTGCTTGGTCAGGCGGTCGAGGTACGAGGCCTGGGCCTTGGAACCCGGGGTCGGGTTGTTGTGGATGACGTACATCTGCTGGCCCATGGTCCACACGTTGGTGGTCAGCCAGTAGACGAGGACACCGACCGGGAAGTTGATGCCGAAGACGGCGAACATGACCGGGAAGACGTACATCAGCATCTTCTGCTGCTGCATGAACGGGGTCTTCACCGTGGTGTCGACGTTCTTCGTCATCAGCTGGCGCTGGGTGAAGAACTGCGACGCCGACATCAGGACGATCATGATGGCGGTGACCACGCGGACGTCGGTGAGAGAGGCACCGAGCGCCTCCACCTTCGAGGCGCTGTCCGTGAACTTCGCCGCCAGCGGCGCACCGACGATGTGGGCCTTCTGCGCGCTCTGCAGCAGGTTCTGGTTGATCACGCCGATGGTGTCGCCCGAGGCGATGGCGTTGAGCACGTGGTACAGGGCGAAGAAGAACGGGGACTGCGCCAGGATGGGAAGGCACGAGGAGAGCGGGTTGGTGCCCGTCTCCTTGTACAGCTTCATCATCTCTTCGGACTGACGCTGTTTGTCGTTCTTGTAGCGCTCCTGGATCTTCTTCATCTCGGGCTGCAGCGTCTGCATGGCCCGGGTCGCCTTGATCTGCTTCACGAAGAGCGGGATCAGGCAGATGCGGATCAGGATCACCAGGGACACGATCGACAGGCCCCAGGCCCAGCCGGTGTCAGGGCCGAAGATGGCGCCGTACACCGAGTGGAACTGGACGATGACCCAGGAGACGGGTGTGGTGATGAAGCTGAAGAGGCTGGCAATCGTGTCCACTAATCATGCTCCTTGGGCATGGGACGGTGTCTCTGCGGCCGGGTTCGAGGGACTCGACGGACTGGTGGGAGAAGTCCGTCCCTCGGTGGCCGGTCCGACGGCGGAGGGCCCGCCCTTGCGTGCATGCCACGCGTTGCGCAGCATTTCGTGCCACCGCGGACGCTTGCGCGGCGGGACATGGTCCACACCGCCCAGCGACCACGGATTGCACCGCAGGATGCGCCAGGCCGTGAGTGCCGTTCCCTTGATGGCACCATGCCGGTCGATGGCCGTGAAGCCGTAGTGGGAGCACGACGGGTAGTACTTGCAGACCGGCCCGAGCAGCGGACTGATCGTCCACTGGTAGAGCTTGATCAGAGCCAGCAGCGGGTACTTCATCGCGCGCCCCCTCCCAGCAACCGCTGGAGAGCGGCATCCAGGTCTCGGGCCAGCTGTGCATGGTCGGCGTCGCCCGATCCGGGCAGCGCTCGTACGACTACCAGGCTACCGGGGGGCAGCTGGGCGACTCGCTCGCGCATCAGGTGGCGAAGCCTGCGCTTCACTTTGTTGCGCACGACCGCGCCACCCACGGCTTTGCTCACGACGAAACCCGCACGCGTCGGGGGAGCGCTCTCCCCAGGCGCATGCGGGTCCGTGGCACCGCTTCGAAGGTGGACGACGAGGTGCGGGCGTCCTGCCCGGCGTCCCCGCCGTACCGCGGTCGCGAAGTCCTCGCGCCGCCTCAGCCGATGCTCGGTAGGCAGCACGACGTCATGACCTGATCAGGATCAGGCGGACAGGCTGGCGCGACCCTTGCTGCGGCGGTTCGCGAGAATCGCGCGACCGGCACGGGTACGCATCCGCAGGCGGAAGCCGTGGGTCTTCGCGCGACGACGGTTGTTCGGCTGGAAGGTGCGCTTGCTCACTCGGGGGCTCCAGAAGAAATCGGTAGTTGCGGGGTGCCGTCCTGGCTGTCACCGTGCGCCCACGAGTAGCTCGCAGTTACGCCCGAGTGCACCGCTGACCGATCACCCAAATGATCTGTGCCCATCGGAGGCAGGCGGCAGCAGCCATCGACAACTCGACCTGGTTACGGTACGCGCGGCTACGCCATCCGGTCAAACCGGGAGTCGCCGGGAGACACTTGTCCACAGGCTGGGGACAACAACTTGAACCCTACCGGCCGCGCTGACTACCGTGACGGAACTCCGATTCGTTCCCTTGTCCCTGCCCGGCGGATTGACTCCCGCCCACCCGGATGACATCCCAAACCGTCCCAGAACCACACGTTCGTGGGACCTGTGAGAGAGCGTGCCCTGTGGCTGACGTACCTGCCGATCTTGCCGCAGTGTGGCCACGCGTATTGGAGCAGCTCCTCGGGGAGGGCCGCGGTCAGGGGGTCGAAGGGAAGGACGAGCACTGGATCCGGCGCTGCCAGCCGCTCGCGCTGGTCGCCGACACGGCGCTCCTCGCCGTACCGAACGAGTTCGCGAAGGGCGTACTGGAAGGCAGGCTGGCGCCGATCGTCAGCGAGACGCTGAGCCGCGAGTGCGGACGCCCGATCCGGATCGCGATCACCGTCGACGACTCCGCGGGCGAGCCCCCCGCCACGCCGGCGCCCCAGGCCCGCCCCCAGCAGCGCTACGAGGAGCCCGAACTCCCCTCGGCGCGCCAGGACCGCGACGGGTACGACCGCCCGGAGCGTGACGGGTACGACCGTCCCGAGCGTGACGGGTACGACCGTCCGGACCGTGACACGTACGACCGCCCCGACCGCGACGGGTACCAGGGCTACGGCCGTCACCGCGCCGACCAGGCGCCCGGGCCGGCCGGCGACCAGCTTCCGCCTACGCGCGCAGACCAGCTTCCGACGGCCCGCCCCGCGTACCCGTCCGAGTACCAGCGCCCCGAGCCCGGCGCCTGGCCGCGGTCGTCGCAACAGGAGGAGTACGGCTGGCAGCAACAGCGCCTCGGCTTCCCCGAGCGTGACCCGTACGCGTCACCCGGGCAGGACTCGTACGGCACCCAGGACGCGCACAACCCACAGGACCCCTACGGCTCCGGACCCCAGAACACGTACGGGTCCAAGGACGCGTACGGGTCCAAGGACGCGTACGGATCCAAGGGGCCCAAGGACTCCTACGGCCCGCCCTCGCAGGACTCCTACGGCGCCCCCTCACAGGACTACCGCCCGCAGCCGATGGAGCGCCCCTCCTACGAGCAGCCGCGCTCCGACTACGACACGTCACGCGGCGACTACGACCAGCGCGACGCGGTGCGCCGGGAGCTGCCCGAGCCGCCCGCCGGCTCGGGCCACGTGCACCGGGGCGGCCCGGTCGGCCCGAACCTGCCGACGACCGGTGCGCCCGGCCCGCTGGCCGCGCAGCCCGCGCCGGCGACCGGCCCGGGCGAGCCGACCGCCCGCCTGAACCCGAAGTACCTCTTCGACACGTTCGTCATCGGCGCCTCCAACCGCTTCGCGCACGCGGCCGCGGTCGCTGTCGCCGAGGCGCCGGCGAAGGCGTACAACCCCTTGTTCATCTACGGGGAGTCCGGGCTCGGCAAGACCCACCTGCTGCACGCGATCGGGCACTACGCACGCAGCCTCTACCCGGGCACCCGCGTGCGGTACGTGAGCTCGGAGGAGTTCACCAACGAGTTCATCAACTCGATCCGCGACGGCAAGGGCGACAGCTTCCGCAAGCGGTACCGGGAGATGGACATCCTCCTCGTCGACGACATCCAGTTCCTCGCGGACAAGGAGTCGACGCAGGAAGAGTTCTTCCACACCTTCAACACCCTGCACAACGCCAACAAGCAGATCGTGCTGTCCTCCGACCGGCCGCCCAAGCAGCTGGTGACGCTGGAGGACCGGCTGCGGAACCGTTTCGAGTGGGGACTGATCACGGACGTCCAGCCGCCCGAGCTGGAGACGCGGATCGCGATCCTCCGCAAGAAGGCCGTGCAGGAGCAGCTGAACGCGCCACCGGAGGTGCTGGAGTTCATCGCGTCCCGGATCTCGCGCAACATCCGCGAGCTGGAGGGCGCGCTGATCCGGGTCACGGCCTTCGCCTCGCTCAACCGGCAGCCGGTGGACCTGGGGCTGACGGAGATCGTCCTGAAGGACCTCATCCCCGGCGGCGAGGACTCGGCCCCGGAGATCACCTCGACCGCCATCATGGGCGCGACGGCGGACTACTTCGGGCTGACCGTAGAGGACCTGTGCGGCACCTCGCGCGGCCGCGCCCTCGTCACGGCCCGGCAGATCGCCATGTATCTGTGCCGTGAGCTCACGGACCTGTCTCTGCCCAAGATCGGCGCGCTGTTCGGCGGGCGCGACCACACCACGGTCATGCACGCGGACCGCAAGATCCGCAACCTGATGGCCGAGCGTCGCTCCATCTACAACCAGGTCACGGAGCTGACCAACCGCATCAAGAACGGCTGACGGCGACGGCGAACCGCCGCCGAGGGCGCCCTCCTGGTTCCGGGGGCGCCCTTCTTCATGTCTCGGAAGGGGGCCGTGAAGCCTTCCGAGCCCCGCCCGAAGCAGCTCCCGGGCCTCGTCCCCACCCATCCCGCAGGCACCCACGCGCAACCCGCTGTTCGATTACTTGCCGGGTTACGGCCTCTCTCCACAGATTCGGGGACTTTCTGCCGTCCACATCCTGGGGACCGGGGAGTTGTCCAGATCGTGTCCACAGCGGCCACGGCCGAAAGACCATCAGACCAGTTCAGGTGCTTGTGGATTGGTGGACGAAGGATCTCCACAGACTGTGGACGACGAGATGATCCACAGGCTGTGTATCGAGTTGTCCACCGGCTGCCCACAGGCTGGGGGTGGTTGTCCCCAGCAAACGGTCGCTTCTCCACATGCCTGTCCACTGTTCGGCAACGCGACGCGCCTCCTCACCGGGTCGAGTGAAAGGCGTCACACAAAGCTGCCGGGTTGGGCTGTGGGAAAGGTGGGTAAAGCTGGGGACGGCGTTGGGGAGAACTCGCCTCCCCCTGTGCACGGCGTGTGCAGAACTTTCTGTTCTCCACAGATACGCCCGGTTGTCCACCGCCTCCACCCACAGGACCGGTGGACAAAATTCCCGCTCTGAGCTGGGCAAACGAGGTTATCCACGGTATCCACAGGCCCTACTACTACTCCCGACTAGAGAGAGCTGGGAATCCGTTTCGAAGGGGGTCCTGTGCACAACTCGCTCTTCGGTGCCCGGCTGCCCCTCGTCACGACTTGACCCCGAGAGGCACCTACTGTCAGTGCCGTGCGTCAGACTGGTCCCCGGTGTCCTCCCCCTCACAGGGACCGACGGCACCGAGACAGACGACGAGGGCCAGGCAGAGCGAGAAGCGCCGGCAACAGCAGGAGGCGGCAACAGTGAAGATCCGGGTGGAACGCGACGTACTCGCGGAGGCAGTGGCCTGGGCGGCACGCAGCCTCCCGGCCCGTCCGCCGGCGCCTGTCCTCGCCGGCCTCCTGCTGAAGGCCGAGGAAGGACAGCTGAGCCTGTCCGGCTTCGACTACGAGGTCTCCGCGCGGGTCTCCGTGGAGGCCGAGGTCGAGGAGGAGGGCACGGTCCTGGTCTCCGGCCGCCTGCTCGCCGACATCTGCCGCGCGCTGCCCAACCGCCCGGTGGAGATCTCCACAGACGGTGTACGGGCGACCGTGGTCTGCGGCTCGTCCCGGTTCACACTCCACACCCTGCCTGTGGAGGAGTACCCGGCCCTGCCGCAGATGCCGAACGCGACGGGCACGGTCCCCGGCGAGGTCTTCGCCTCCGCCGCCGCGCAGGTCGCCATCGCGGCCGGCCGTGACGACACGCTGCCCGTCCTCACCGGTGTGCGCATCGAGATCGAGGGCGACACCGTCACGCTGGCGTCCACCGACCGCTACCGCTTCGCGGTCCGCGAGTTCCTGTGGAAGCCGGAGAACCCGGAGACCTCCGCGGTCGCCCTGGTGCCCGCCAAGACGCTCCTGGACACCGCCAAGGCCCTGACCAGCGGTGACCAGGTGATCCTGGCGCTGTCCGGCTCGGGCTCCGGCGAGGGCCTGATCGGCTTCGAGGGTGCCGGCCGCCGTACGACGACCCGCCTGCTCGAGGGCGACCTCCCGAAGTACCGCACGCTGTTCCCGACGGAGTTCAACAGCGTCGCCGTCATCGAGACCGCCCCCTTCGTGGAGGCCGTCAAGCGCGTGGCCCTGGTCGCCGAGCGCAACACCCCGGTGCGGCTCAGCTTCGAGCAGGGCGTGCTCATCCTGGAGGCCGGTTCCAGTGACGACGCACAGGCTGTGGAAAGGGTGGATGCGCAGCTCGAGGGCGACGACATCTCGATCGCCTTCAACCCGACGTTCCTGCTGGACGGTCTGAGCGCCATCGACTCCCCGGTCGCCCAGCTGTCGTTCACGACGTCCACCAAGCCCGCGCTGCTCAGTGGCAAGCCGGCGGTGGACGCCGAGGCGGACGACGCCTACAAGTACCTGATCATGCCGGTCCGCCTCAGCGGCTGATCCGGCCCCGCGGCCCGGAGTCAGGCTGGGGATCGCCCGCAGCTGTCCACAGGCTGAGGACAAACCTGCAGGTGAGGGCTTACGACTGAGCGCGTATGCCCACAGATGTGCGCGAGCGTCCGGGTTTAGGGTCGGACGCGGTACGAAAGTGCCTCGCGGTACGCACGTGCCGCCACGCCACGTCGCAGAACCTAAGGAAAACAACTGATGGAGCTCGGTCTCGTCGGCCTCGGCAAGATGGGCGGCAACATGCGCGAGCGGATCCGCCGCGCAGGTCACACCGTCCTCGGATACGACCGCAACCCGGACCTCGCCGATGTCCACAGCCTGGAAGAGCTTGTGGGCAAGCTCAGCGGACCGCGCGTGATCTGGGTGATGGTCCCCGCGGGCGAGGCCACGCAGACCACGATCGACCGGCTCGCCGAGCTGCTGGAGCCGGGCGACGTCGTCGTGGACGGCGGCAACTCCCGCTGGACCGACGACGTGAAGCACGCCGAGGAGCTGGCGGCCAAGGGCATCGGTTTCGTCGACTGCGGTGTCTCCGGCGGCGTCTGGGGCCTGGAGAACGGCTACGCGCTGATGTACGGCGGCGACAAGGAGAGCGTCGCCAAGGTGCAGCCGGTCTTCGACGCCCTCAAGCCGGAGGGCGACTCCGGCTCGGTGCATGCCGGCAAGGTCGGTGCGGGCCACTTCGCGAAGATGGTCCACAACGGCATCGAGTACGCGATGATGCAGGCTTACGCGGAGGGCTGGGAGCTCCTGGAGAAGGTCGAGTCCGTGACCGACGTCCGGGAGGTCTTCCGCTCCTGGCAGGAGGGCACGGTCATCCGTTCCTGGCTGCTCGACCTCGCGGTCAACGCGCTGGACGAGGACGAGCACCTGGACGAGCTGCGGGGTTATGCACAGGACTCCGGCGAGGGACGCTGGACTGTGGAGGCCGCCATCGACAACGCGGTGCCGCTGCCGGCGATCACCGCGTCGCTGTTCGCGCGGTTCGCCTCCCGCCAGGAGGATTCGCCCCAGATGAAGATGATCGCGGCGCTGCGGAACCAGTTCGGCGGCCACGCGGTCGAGAAGAAGTAGTCCGGACGAGCAGCGGTCCCGTCGGGAAGAAGTAGTCCACAGGGCTGCACGGCAGTCCACAACCGTCCGGGGAGGTCGGCGAAACGACCATGCACGTCACGCATCTGTCGCTGGCCGACTTCCGCTCGTATCCCCGGGTCGAGGTCCCGCTCGATTCCGGGGTGACGGCCTTCGTCGGGCCGAACGGGCAGGGCAAGACCAACCTGGTCGAGGCCGTCGGCTATCTCGCCACCCTCGGCAGCCACCGGGTCTCCTCGGACGCCCCCCTGGTCCGTATGGGAGCCGAGCGCGCGATCATCCGGGCCCAGGTCCGGCAGGGCGAACGGCAGCAGCTGGTCGAGCTGGAACTGAACCCGGGGCGCGCGAACCGGGCCCGTATCAACAGGTCCTCGCAGGTCAGGCCGCGTGACGTGCTGGGGATCGTACGAACCGTGCTGTTCGCGCCCGAGGATCTCGCGCTGGTCAAGGGGGACCCCGGTGAGCGTCGCCGTTTCCTCGACGAGTTGATCACCGCTCGTTCGCCGCGGATGGCCGGGGTCCGATCCGACTACGACCGGGTCCTGAAGCAGCGCAACACCCTGCTGAAATCGGCCGCGCTGGCCCGGCGGCACGGTGGTCGCACGATGGACATGTCCACGCTGGATGTGTGGGACCAGCATCTCGCGCGCGCGGGAGCCGAGTTGCTCGCCCAGCGGCTGGACCTGATCGCGACGGTCCAGCCGCTGGCCGACAAGGCCTATGAGCAACTCGCGCCCGGTGGCGGGCCGATCGCGCTGGAGTACAAGCCGTCCGCGCCCGGCGAGGCGCACACCCGCGAGGACCTCTTCGAGCAGCTGATGGCGGCGCTCGCCGAGGCCCGCAAGCAGGAGATCGAACGGGGTGTCACCCTGATCGGCCCGCACCGCGACGACCTGCAGCTCAAGCTCGGCCGGCTCCCGGCCAAGGGCTACGCCTCCCACGGCGAGTCCTGGTCGTACGCGCTGGCGCTGCGCCTGGCCTCGTACGACCTGCTCAGGGCGGAGGGCAACGAGCCGGTGCTGGTGCTCGACGACGTCTTCGCCGAGCTGGACACCCGTCGCCGTGAGCGCCTGGCCGAGCTGGTCGCGCCGGGCGAGCAGGTTCTGGTGACGGCCGCGGTCGACGACGACGTACCGCATGTGCTGTCCGGGACGCGGTTCGCCGTGTCCGAGGGGGCGGTGGAGCGCGTATGACGGAGAACACACCCGGCGGGGCGTCGAGTTCCTCTCAGGGCTCCGGCGGGGCCCCGAAGCCTCCGGAGCCGTCCGGCGTCGACCTCGCGCGTGTGGCGCTGCGCGCGGCCAAGGAAGCCGCACGCGCGCGGGGGGACGCGGCGCAGCAGAAGAAGCAGGCGCGCCGCGGCGGTCTGCGCTCCGGCGCGCGCGCCGACGGGCGCGACCCCATGGCGCTCGGGTCGGCGATCAACCGGCTGATCACCGAACGCGGCTGGGAGGCGCCGGCCGCCGTGGGCGGTGTGATGGGCCGCTGGCCGCAGATCGTCGGCGAGGACGTGGCCAAGCACTGTGTGCCGGAGAACTACGACGAGGACGAGCGTGTGCTGGTCGTGCGCTGCGATTCGACGGCCTGGGCGACGAACCTCCGGCTGCTCGCGCCCACGCTGGTCGCACGCCTGAACGAGGATCTGGGCCACGGCCGGGTGAAGCTGATCAAAGTGCAGGGCCCCGGTGGCCCGGCCCGCCGCTACGGCCCGTTGCGTGCCCCCGGCAGCACGGGACCGGGCGATACCTACGGCTGATCGGCACCGGTTTCCCACCTGTCGGCAGTACGTGACTGACATCACATCACGGTCTTCCGGCGGCTCTTCCGGAGCGCCGGCGGCGTCGCTGTCGCGTGTCCGCACACGGTTGCGAATCATGACCTGACTCCGAAGTAGCCAAGGGTTGACGGCCGGAAGCGCTGAGTGCCTCCGTGAGCCTCTTGGAGCCCCCATCCGCATATCGGGAGTCGGACAAGACCCGTCGAGGGCGGCACATGCGGACTCAGGTACCGGCAAACCCCCATCAGTGTCAGTGCTACCGGTAGACTGGAAGCAATCCCGCCCCACTCGCTGGGGACCGTCCGGGAAAAGCTGAGCAACGCTGATCAAGGCTTACCAACGCAACATGCCGCAGCCGCTCCGGCAACCCGCCGACGAGCCTGGCTCGTGCTGTGCCAGAAAGGGCGCTTCGTGGCCGATTCCGGCAACCCCAACGAGAACATCCCGTCCACCGACGAAGGCGTGAGCAGCGAGGCGATCACCTCCCACAGCGAGGTCACCGCCTCGTACGACGCCAGTGCCATCACCGTCCTCGAGGGTCTGGACGCGGTCCGTAAGCGACCCGGCATGTACATCGGCTCGACCGGTGAGCGAGGCCTGCACCACCTGGTTCAGGAGGTCGTCGACAACTCCGTCGACGAGGCCCTGGCCGGTCACGCGGACACGATCGACGTCACGATCCTGGCCGACGGCGGCGTGCGAGTCGTCGACAACGGCCGTGGCATCCCGGTCGGCATCGTCCCCTCCGAGGGCAAGCCGGCCGTCGAGGTCGTGCTGACGGTGCTGCACGCGGGCGGAAAGTTCGGCGGCGGCGGCTATGCGGTCTCCGGCGGTCTGCACGGTGTGGGTGTCTCCGTCGTGAACGCCCTGTCGACCAAGGTGTCCGTCGAGATCAAGACCGACGGCTACCGCTGGACCCAGGACTACAAGCTGGGCGTCCCGACGGCCCCGCTCGCTCAGCACGAGGCCACGGACGAGCACGGCACCACGGTCGTCTTCTGGGCCGACCCGGACATCTTCGAGACCACCGACTACTCCTTCGAGACGCTGTCGCGGCGTTTCCAGGAGATGGCGTTCCTCAACAAGGGTCTGCGGATCAACCTCACCGACGAGCGCGAGTCGGCCAAGGCCACGGCCGGCGCGGACGAGGCGGGCGAGGACGAGAAGCACGAGGTCAAGAGCGTCTCGTACCACTACGAGGGCGGCATCGTCGACTTCGTGAAGTACCTCAACTCCCGTAAGGGAGACCTGGTGCACCCCACCGTCATCGACCTGGAGGCGGAGGACAAGGACCGGAACCTCTCCCTCGAACTCGCGATGCAGTGGAACGGCGGCTACAGCGAGGGCGTGTACTCGTTCGCCAACATCATCCACACGCACGAGGGCGGTACGCACGAAGAGGGCTTCCGCGCCGCGCTGACCTCGCTGATCAACAAGTACGCGCGCGACAAGCGGCTGCTGCGCGAGAAGGACGACAACCTCACGGGTGACGACATCCGCGAGGGTCTGACGGCGATCATCTCGGTCAAGCTGAGCGAGCCCCAGTTCGAGGGCCAGACCAAGACCAAGCTGGGCAACACCGAGGCCAAGACCTTCGTGCAGAGGGTCGTCTACGAGCACCTCGCGGACTGGCTGGACCGCAACCCCAACGAGGCCGCGGACATCATCCGCAAGGGCATCCAGGCGGCCACCGCGCGCGTGGCGGCCCGCAAGGCCCGCGACCTCACCCGCCGCAAGGGCCTGCTGGAGACCGCGTCCCTGCCGGGCAAGCTCTCCGACTGCCAGTCGAACGATCCCACCAAGTGCGAGATCTTCATCGTCGAGGGTGACTCCGCCGGCGGCTCGGCCAAGTCCGGCCGCAACCCGCAGTACCAGGCGATCCTCCCGATCCGCGGCAAGATCCTGAACGTCGAGAAGGCGCGGATCGACAAGATCCTGCAGAACCAGGAGATCCAGGCGCTGATCTCGGCCTTCGGCACCGGAGTCCACGAGGACTTCGACATCGAGAAGCTGCGCTATCACAAGATCATCCTGATGGCCGACGCCGACGTCGACGGCCAGCACATCAACACCCTGCTGCTGACCTTCCTGTTCCGCTTCATGCGGCCCCTGGTCGAGGCCGGACACGTGTACCTCTCCCGCCCGCCGCTCTACAAGATCAAGTGGGGCAAGGACGACTTCGAGTACGCGTACTCCGACCGTGAGCGCGACGCCCTGATCGAGATGGGCCGCAACGCGGGCAAGCGCATCAAGGACGACTCCGTGCAGCGCTTCAAGGGTCTCGGTGAGATGAACGCCGAGGAGCTGCGCATCACGACCATGGACCAGGAGCACCGCGTCCTCGGCCAGGTCACCCTCGACGACGCCGCCCAGGCCGACGACCTGTTCTCGGTCCTCATGGGCGAGGACGTCGAGGCCCGCCGCGCGTTCATCCAGCGCAACGCCAAGGACGTCCGCTTCCTCGACATCTGAGTCGGTCTCAGCTGACCGCACCCGGAAGGATTTTCACCAGCAATGACCGACGAGAACACTCCCGTGACGACGCCCGAGGGTGACGCCCTGGCCATGCGCGTCGAGCCCGTCGGGCTCGAGACGGAGATGCAGCGCTCGTACCTCGACTACGCGATGTCCGTCATCGTCTCGCGTGCGCTGCCGGACGTCCGCGACGGCCTCAAGCCCGTCCACCGCCGTGTGCTGTACGCCATGTACGACGGCGGCTACCGCCCCGAGCGCGGCTTCTACAAGTGCGCCCGCGTCGTCGGCGACGTCATGGGCAACTACCACCCGCACGGCGACTCCTCCATCTACGACGCCCTCGTGCGCCTCGCCCAGCCCTGGTCGATGCGCATGCCGCTCGTCGACTCCAACGGCAACTTCGGCTCCCCGGGCAACGACCCGGCCGCGGCCATGCGGTACACCGAGTGCAAGATGGCGCCGCTGTCGATGGAGATGGTCCGCGACATCGACGAGGAGACCGTCGACTTCACGGACAACTACGACGGCCGCTCCCAGGAGCCGACCGTCCTGCCTGCCCGCTTCCCGAACCTGCTGATCAACGGCTCGGCCGGTATCGCGGTCGGCATGGCGACCAACATCCCGCCGCACAACCTGCGCGAGGTCGCCGCCGGCGCCCAGTGGTACCTGGAGAACCCCGAGGCCTCGCACGAGGAGCTGCTCGAGGCGCTCATCGAGCGCATCAAGGGCCCGGACTTCCCGACCGGCGCGCTCGTCGTCGGCCGCCGGGGCATCGAGGAGGCGTACCGCACCGGTCGCGGCTCCATCACGATGCGCGCGGTCGTCGAGGTCGAGGAGATCCAGAACCGCCAGTGCCTGGTGGTCACCGAGCTGCCCTACCAGGTCAACCCGGACAACCTCGCCCAGAAGATCGCCGACCTGGTCAAGGACGGCAAGATCGGCGGCATCGCGGACGTCCGTGACGAGACCTCCTCGCGCACGGGCCAGCGCCTTGTCATCGTGCTGAAGCGGGACGCGGTCGCCAAGGTCGTGCTGAACAACCTCTACAAGCACACCGATCTGCAGACCAACTTCGGCGCCAACATGCTGGCGCTGGTGGACGGCGTGCCGCGCACGCTCTCGCTGGACGCGTTCATCCGCCACTGGGTGACCCACCAGATCGAGGTCATCGTCCGCCGTACGCGCTTCCGGCTGCGCAAGGCCGAGGAGCGGGCGCACATCCTGCGCGGTCTGCTGAAGGCCCTGGACGCCATCGACGAGGTCATCGCGCTGATCCGGCGCAGCGACACCGTCGAGATCGCCCGCGGCGGCCTGATGGACCTGCTGAGGATCGACGAGATCCAGGCCAACGCCATCCTCGAGATGCAGCTGCGCCGACTGGCCGCCCTGGAGCGCCAGAAGATCGTCCAGGAGCACGACGAGCTCCAGGCGAAGATCAACGAGTACAACGAGATCCTGGCCTCCCCGGTCCGCCAGCGCGGCATCGTCAGCGCGGAGCTGGCCGCGATCGTCGAGAAGTTCGGCGACGACCGCAAGACGACGCTGGTCCCCTACGAGGGCGACATGTCCATCGAGGACCTGATCGCCGAGGAGGACATCGTCGTCACGGTCACCCGGGGCGGCTACATCAAGCGCACCAAGACCGACGACTACCGGGCCCAGAAGCGCGGCGGCAAGGGCGTGCGCGGCACGAAGCTCAAGGAAGACGACATCGTCGACCACTTCTTCGTGTCCACGACGCACCACTGGCTGCTGTTCTTCACCAACAAGGGCCGCGTCTACCGCGTCAAGGGCTACGAGTTGCCGGACGCCGGCCGGGACGCGCGCGGTCAGCACGTCGCGAACCTGCTCGCCTTCCAGCCGGACGAGGCGATCGCCGAGATCCTGGCGATCCGCGACTACGAGGCGGTGCCCTACCTCGTGCTCGCCACCAAGGCCGGACTTGTGAAGAAGACGCCTCTGAAGGATTACGATTCGCCCCGTTCCGGCGGTGTGATCGCCATCAACCTTCGCGAGGGCCAGGACGGTTCGGACGACGAACTGATCGGGGCCGAACTGGTCTCGGCAGACGACGATCTGCTTCTGATCAGCAAGAAGGCGCAGTCGATCAGGTTCACCGCGTCGGACGAAACCCTGCGGCCCATGGGCCGTGCCACCTCGGGCGTCAAGGGCATGAGCTTCCGCGAAGGCGACGAGCTGCTGTCGATGAATGTTGTTCGACCCGGTACGTTCGTGTTCACTGCCACAGACGGCGGGTACGCGAAGCGGACCAACGTCGACGAGTACCGCGTCCAGGGTCGCGGCGGCCTCGGCATCAAGGCCGCCAAGATCGTCGAGGACCGTGGGTCCCTCGTCGGCGCGCTGGTGGTCGAGGAGACCGACGAGATCCTCGCCATCACGCTGTCGGGCGGTGTGATTCGTACGCGGGTCAACGAGATCAGGGAAACCGGCCGTGACACCATGGGCGTCCAACTGATCAATCTGGGCAAGCGCGATGCCGTCGTGGGCATCGCTCGCAACGCCGAGGCGGGGCGCGAGGCGGAGGAGGTCGACGGCGATGTGGTCGTCGACGAGACCGCCGAGGACGCCGTGACCACCGGCACGGACGAGGGTGAGGCGCCCTCGGCCGAGTAGGCACGAGGAGTGAGTCATCGTGAGCGGAGCCACGGGCGCCGGACCGTCCGGAACCTCGAGGGGTACGGAAGCGGACGACGGCGGCCGTGGCTCCGCCGCGCGTGCGGCGGACCCGCACACGACCAACCTGAAGGCGATCAAGTCCCCGACCAAGGACGAGCCGTCGCCGGACGCACAGGGATCGCAGGGGGGAACTGTGACGGACACCCGAGGTCCGCAGGCCGAGCAGGCGAAGGGCGGGGCGGGGTCGTCCGCGTCCGGTGCGCAGCCGCAGCCGGCCGCGCAGGAGCCGGCTACGGCCTCGCCGCTGCCCGGGGAGCGGCAGACGAAGCAGCAGGCCGGGCCCTACCACCCGCCGCAGGCCTACCCGGCGCAGCAGGCAGCGGCCGGGGCCGGGACGGGAGCCGGTCCCGATGCCGTACGGCGTCCTCGTACGGGGGTGCGTACCGCTCCGCGCGTCCGCAAGGCGCGGCTGCGGGTGTCGAAGGCCGACCCGTGGTCGGTGATGAAGGTCAGCTTCCTGCTCTCCATCGCCCTGGGCATCTGCACGATCGTCGCGGCCGCCGTGCTGTGGATGGTCATGGACGCGATGGGCGTGTTCTCGACGGTCGGCGGCACGATCTCCGAGGCCACCGGCTCGAACGAGTCCAACGGCTTTGACCTGCAGGCTTTCCTGTCGCTGCCCAACGTTTTGATGTTCACGTCGGTCATCGCGGTCATCGACGTGGTCCTGGCGACCGCCCTCGCGACGCTCGGCGCGTTCATCTACAACCTGTCCGCGGGCTTCGTCGGCGGCGTGGAGCTGACGCTCGCCGAGGACGAGTGACGTCACCCGTGTCGTTGCCCTGACGGTGCCCCGACAACCGATTTTGGGACTTCCCATGTCGTGCGCTAATCTTCAGGAGTCAGCGCGCGGGACACACCCCGCAGAGCGCGGCGGGGCTATAGCTCAGTTGGTTAGAGCGCATCCCTGATAAGGATGAGGCCACAGGTTCAAATCCTGTTAGCCCCACCAGCGAAAAGACCCCCGGTCCACCAGGACCGGGGGTCTTTTGACGCCCACGGCTGACACCAACTGCCAGGGCCCGGACGTAGAAACGGCGGTCGCGGCACGGCCTTGCTGTCGTGGGAGATTCCAGGCGCTACGCGCCGCATCACATGAACCGGAGCAGCACCACCAGGGCAATCGGTGCGGGGAGCGCAGCACGTACTACGCGCCACCGGACGTCCTCGCGCATGACGAGTGCCAGGAAGGCGAGTGAGTACGGAACCGCCAGCGGAATCGCCGAGATCAGGCCTACGGTCGTCGACACGTGATGATCGAAGACCAGGATCGCCCGCAGGGCGACCCATCCGGCCACCCCGGCCATGAGTACCTGAACCGTGAGCAACCTGCGCCGGGGTCGAGCTGTGGTGACGCGGGACTCGGCGATCGTCTCGCGGACGATCATGACGCCCATCCATGCGAAGAGCGTTGCGGCAGCCAGGACGACGAGCAGGCCGAAGGCTGCGAGCCCGCCGTCACCGAGGATCGAGTCCGGGTGCCAGAAGATCTCGATGAAGATCCAGACGGGAACGCCCAGAACAATGCCTGCCGCCCAGACGGAGATGATCTCCTTGCCCGGACGGTCCGACCACCACTCTTGCAGGGCCCGCCCCCGCAGCAAGATCTTGCGTAGGCCCTCGCTCATATGTTCGCCCTCTCCTGACCGCTCGGCATCCTAGGCCGACCTCCGAGAGCGTGGGGAACGCAGGGTGCGCATCACGGGATGCCCAGTGGGCATGCCCTGACCCGATTCCGGGATCAGGGCATGCGTAAGCCCGGCCGCTCCGTGGAGCTGCCGGGCTTTGTACGCAGATCGCTTGGGGTCGTTCCGGGGGTTCAGCGCTGAAGGGGCGTGAGCTGGTCCGCCTCGGGATCGGGGTCCTTGTCGGTGCAGTGGGTGCCGGGGGAGGACGCCGTGTCCGCGGGCGAGCGGTGCCGGCAGCGAGGTGTCTTGCCGTGGGCCTCGGCGCGGATGCGCTGCTTCATCGTGGGGGGCAGGGCTCTGGGAGCGGACCGGGAGAACGTCGTCGGTGCCGCCGTCCGCTGCTGCGGGATGCTCGCGCCGTTGCGGTTGCTCTTCTGCTCGGCCTGCGGTACGGCCGCGGCGGCGGTCGTGGTGACGAGTCCGAGCGCCGTGCACAGCGCGAGGAAGGCGGTGACGATGGCGGTCCACAGCTTCATGACCTTGTTCCTGGCCATGGCCCCTCACTTTCGGGTCGGGCGATTTGCGTACTTTCCTCATGATGTGTATGGGGGGCGAGAAGTGGTGGACCTCCGCCCGTGGCGCGTCGATGTTCCGATGAACACCACCCGGATGGGTGCAAGAGGGGCGAAAAGGTGAGGAGAGTGTCGAAGGGAGGTCAAAGTAACCGTCCGTCGGGGTGTGATCACCCTCCGATCGGAGCGGCGTACTCCGCTTCTATCCCGTTTCGCGGGAGGGGAGTTGAGGGCCGACTCAGGTCACCGATCGGTATCGGCCGGTGTGTATAGTCGGGCGCCAGAGGTCCCCTACGTCAAGGAAAGACGAGGTCGCGCGGTGAAGAAGCTTCTCCTGGTCGCACTGGCCGCCATCGGCGGGCTCCTCGTGTACCGCCAGATCCAGGCGGATCGCGCCGAGCAGGATCTGTGGACGGAGGCGACTGACTCCGTTCCCACGGGTTCGTGAGTCACGACAACCCAGACCGAGCACACCCCGGCCGCCTTGCGGTCGGGGTTTTGTGTGCCGAGGGCCGGTCGTGAAGCCCGCCGGCGCGGCAGGATGGGCCACGGATCACGGATCACGGATCACGGATCACGGTCCGGAGACGGCGAGCGGTCCGGCGACGGCTGCGGTCCGGACCCGGTGGGCGGGCCGGCGACAGTGAGGGGTGGCGCGTGAGGGGACGGTGCCGTACGGCGTGGAGACGGCGCGCGGAGGCGTGGCGCGGCGTTCCGGCCGTGGCCGTGCGCGTCGGCGCCGCGGCCGTGGTCCTGGGCACGACAGCGGCCATGGTGCCGGGACAGGCCTCCGCCGCCGCGGGACAGGCCTCCGGCCCGCCGAGCTCCTACGCCTTCGCGCCCGGCGCCCAGCGCGTCCAGGGAGCGAGGAGCACCGCTGACGCCAGCCTCCTGACGCCCGGCCAGGCCTACAAGAGCTCCCTGCCGGGCAACGGCAAGGTCAGCTACCGCCTCGACCTCGACGCCACGTCCAACGCGTACGTCTCCGTCACCGCCGTCCCCTCCCCCGACAGCACCGTCTCCGTCATAGACGGGGTCAAGGTGACCGTGCAGGACGCCGAGGGCAACACCTGCTCCGTCGACAACACGCCCTTCGGGGCCGCTCGCAGCCCGCACGCCGTCGCGGCGTGGGGCATGCGCGAGATCTCACCCGACCGGCCGCTGTGCAAGAAACCCGGCGCGTACTACGTGTCCGTCGAGCGCGTCGACCCGAAGGCCGAGGGCTCCTCACCGGACGCCTGGGACCTGGAACTCCTCGCCATGACGGAACCGCGGACGGTGCGGACCGGGGCGACCGGCGCACCCGAGGCGTGGAACTCCGCCACGCCCCAGCCGCACCAGGGCGAGGCCGAGCACCGCAAGGGCGGCGCGGGGTTCTCCGGGGCGACGCCCCTCGACCAGGGAGTCTGGCGGGACGACATCCGGCCCGGCCAGACCCTCTTCTACGAGGTGCCGGTCGACTGGGGACAGCAGATCTCCGTCACCGCGGACCTCGGCAGCTCGGGCACCGACGCCACCGGCTACACCTCCGACGCGCTCAACCTGGCCCTCTACAACCCCGCGCGCGGCGACGTCGCCGACGTGGGCGTCGGCTACGACGGCGACCAGAAGTCCGGAAGCATGCGTCCTCTGCCACCGGTCGACCACGCCAACCGCTACGCGGCCAATGCCCAGGTGAGCGCGATGCGCTTCGCAGGCTCCTACTACCTCGTCGCCCACCTCTCGGAGGCCGTCGCCGGCACTTTCGGCGACGGGCCGTTCAAGATGACGCTGCGCGTGACGGTGAGCGGGGAGCCGCAGGGCGGCCCCGAATACGCGGGGGAGTCCGTTCCGAAGGGTGCCTTCGAGGTCTCCGACGAGGACCGGGAGGCGGCCGCGGAGGGTGTCGCCGCGGGCGACGACACCGCCATGAGAGTGCTCGCCGTGGGCGGTATCGGCACCGGTAGCGCCCTGCTCGTGGGACTCGGGGTGTGGAGCCTTGTGGCCCGGCGCAGGAGCGCCGCGTAAGGAACGCCGACGGGCTGTCGGGCCTTCTGCCGTCCCATCGCACGGATGCGGCGTGTGCTGCCCGTCGCTCAGATGCGGGTCAGCGCCCAGAAGCCCACGGCGTAGCAGGCCAGCGCGAGGAGCAGGATCGGTATCGCCACCTTGGCCGGAGGCCCCGGCCGGGGAGGGCGGTGGGCCCGGTGCCGGGACGGGGTCTGGCCGCTCGGCGGGGACGTCGGGGTCCGGGCGGTGTACGAGGCTGTGGAGGCATCCGTGCGGTAGTGCTCCTCAGGGGGCAGAGGAGGGCCGGAGTACACCGGGGGGAGCGGCTGGGCGGGGGACAGCCGGTGTGTGGGGTCGTAGGGGGAGACGGGCGCCTGCTGCTGCGGGGCGTGGACCGGGGAGGGCCGGGACGGCCCGGCTGCGGGGGACGAGGTACCGGTGGGCTGTGGCGGCGGCAGATGGAAGCTGCCGGTGTCCGACATGGAAGGCGGCCGCGCCGGGTCGGCGGTGTGGCGCGGGTCGGACGGCACCGACTGCGCGCGTTGCCGGTGGGGCTCGGCGTGCTGCCCGTCCGCAGTCGGCAACCCGGCCTCATCGTGCCCGTGCCAACGGGGCTCCCCACTCGGCCCCGAGTGCTGCCCGTCCGGGGCCGGCGGCCCGGCCTCCTCGCGCCCGTGCCGAGGGTGCTCCCCATCCGGCCCCGAGCGGTCGGACGGGGCCCCTCTCGGGCTCAGCCCCTTCGCTCTCTCCAGTGGTCCCTCGGGTGCGAATCCCCGCGGTAGCGGGCCCAGTTGGTCGAAGATCTCGATCAGCTCGTCGTCCGGGCCGGGCTCCGGAAGCAGTTCCACTGCGGCGGCGAGTGCCTTGCGCGCCCCCGTGGCCGTACGGAACCGCGCCTCCGGATCCGGCTGCAGCAGCATGGCCACCACCTGCCACAGCGGCTCGGGGATGCCCTTGGGCGCGCCGGGCGTCCCGTGCTCGGCGAAGTACTGGATGAGCGCCTTGCTGTCCGGCTTGGCGCCCTCGAGCAGGTACAGCGCGACCAGTCCCACGGCGAACAGGTCGGCGGGAAAGTCCGGTTCGGCGCCCATCATCTGCTCGGGCGCGAGATATCCGGGCGTCCCCACCACGAGGTTGGTCTCCGTCAGGCGGGGCTCGCCCAGCCGCATCGCGATGCCGAAGTCGGACAGCCGCAGCCGCGGCCGGCCCGTGCCGGTGGCCTCCAGCAGCACATTGGCGGGCTTCACGTCCCGATGGACGACGCCCTCCGCGTGCACCGCGGACAGCCCCGACAGCAGCTGGTCGAGCAGGGTGCAGACGAAGACCGGGGGGAGGGGGCCGTAGTCCCCGACGAGGTGCACGAGTGATCCGCCCGCGACCAGGTCCATGGTGAACAGGACCTTGTCGTCGTCGGCGGCCCAGCTGGTCGGGGCGAGTACATGCGGGTGGTCGATCCGCAGGGCCTGTTCCCGCACGAAGCGCAGCAGTGAGTGCGCGTCGCTCTGGAGCAGGACCTTGGCGGCCACATAGCGACGGCGGCGGTGGTCCCAGGCACGCCAGACGGCACCGACCCCTCCGCGCCCGATCGGGTCGACCAGTTCGTACCGGCCGGCGAAGACCTCACCCATGGCTGTACGTCGCTCCTCCCCCTGCGGCTTCCCCCCTTGCTTCCCCCTCGGCGAGCACTACGACTCCCCGACAGGCGAAACGGCTCCACCGAAACCTGGCTCCCCCGAGCCTCCCGGTTCCCTGGAGTACCCCGGCTCCCCCGAGCCCCCCTGCTCCCCCGACGAGTGATACATCCCCCGCGCGTCGACCGGTCCCCCGTACGGAACACGCCCCCTCGTGCCCGCCCGTTCCGCGACGCGTCCCCCGTCACCTCACCCACGCCCGCTGCCGAACCCCCTTCGGCGGCCGGGCGGTGGGATCAGTTCTGGTGGGACTGGTAGTGCGAGACCGCGTCCGAGGTGCGGCCGGCCCCGTAGACCCGGAGGAACTCAGCCAGCTCCGGATGGCTCGGGGCGAGGGTGTCGGCGGCGTCGATGATGTCGCCCGCCGCCGAGACCGACCGCAGCAGCGACTGGATCTCGCGCACGACGCGCTTGACCGTGGGCGCCCCCGAACTGGTCGTCGTCTGCGTGGTGTTGCTCAGCACCGAGCCCCCCTGTGACTTCTTGATCTCCTCCATCCGCTCGGTGGCCTCGGCCGCGCTCACGCTGCCGTCCGCGACCTGCCCCGCCAGGTCCTGCAGCAGCTGAACCCGCTGCACCACGGCGGGATTACCGATCTTCGCGCGCTGACCGCTCATCAGCTGCGACAGCATCGGTGCGGACAGTCCCAGAACCCCCGCGAGACGAGCCTGGTTGAGACCAAGATCGTCGATGAGCCTACGGAAGAGCGCCCCCAGCGGCTCCCCGTACCAGTTCCGCTGCAGTTCCCGCGCTCTTGCGGTCGCTTCCTGCTGTGCGGCGTCCATTGCGTCTCCCCATCGCTTCCCCATGTACGGCGGTTCGCGGTAGCGAACCACGCCGAGCATCTTACGGAGAGTGGTCGACGACGGGGACCCCCAATCTTTTTGCGGAACCACGGGGGTGACCCGGTACTCTGGTCTCCGACGCCCGCCGGGACGAGGTCTCCCCGGTCGGACGTCCCCTTCCGGGGCCTTAGCTCAGTTGGTAGAGCGCTGTCTTTGCATGGCAGATGTCAGGGGTTCGACTCCCCTAGGCTCCACTTCCGGAAATGCCCTCCGAACTGCGGAAACGCAGTCCCGGAGGGCATTTTCCGTCCCGCGGGCGGCGGGCCGCTGCAGATGTTTCACGTGAAACAGCCCGGTGGGGCGGGAGACTCTCAAGTCTCCCGCCCCACCGGGCTGTTGGATCCGGCGCCCTCAGGAACGGTCGTCGCGGCGGGCGGCCTCGTCCTCGGCCTGCTTCGCTTCGACCTCCGGGTCCAGGACCGACGGACCGGTGCCGTCCACGGACGACAGGCGCCCCGACTCGGGGACCTCCGTCGCGGCCGGCGGCTCCACCAGCCAGTCCGGATTGGCCTGCTTGTCCCACCACTTCCACGCGGCGAAAGCACCGCCCGCGACCGCACCCAGGATCACCAGCGTCTTCGCGGCCTTACCGGCCTTGGCCCGCCGCTCGTGCTTGCGGACCAGCTTCTGGATCTCCTTGGGCGAGACCTGTCCGCGCAGCGCGGACATGGCGGCCACGCTCCGGGCCGCGGCCTCGGTCGTGACAGGCACGGCCGCAGCCACCGCCTGCTCGATCCTCGGTCGCGAGTACTCCGCCGCCTGGCGAGCAGCCTTGCGGGTACGTTCGGCGGCTTCCTGGGCGGCCTGGTCGACCTTCGGCGGCACATGCGTGCGGGCCTGCTCCACATACGGCTGCACATGGGTGCCGTACTGGACGCGCGCCTGCCCTGCGGCCTGCGTCACCTTGGGCGCTAGCCGTACGCGTGCCTCGTGTGCGTAGTGCGCGGCCCTGTCCTTGGCCGTGTCGGCGTAGGGCGCCACCACTTCCGCGGCGTGCAGCACGCTGTCCTTCGCCGAACCAGTCGCGGCGCGCACGCTGTCGATGCGGGTCACGGGTTCCTCCTCCTCGGTGGCGTACGGTATTTCGACTTTCCACCCTTTTACGGATCATGCATCCCGGCGCACGACCAGGCATGCGCGGAAGGGCATCCGGGTCACGGGGAACCGGTATCCGGAGCCGATCACGTGCGATAGCGGATGAATAGGGGACAACAGGAGCTTGTCGTCGACAATGCCACGGATTGCTGCCGAGCGCCCCCGCCCCGGCGCTGCTCGACCGGTTTTCTGTGAACGCCCGCCGAGGGTTTCCCCCCGCTGCACCCGGGTCGGGCGACGCGGCGTCCCGTCCATGCGAGGATCAGGGAGTCACGGAAAGACAACGGAAGGCAGATCGTGGCCGAGCAGCTTTACGCCACCCTGAAGACCAATCACGGCGACATCGAAGTCCGGCTCCTGCCGAACCACGCGCCCAAGACGGTCAAGAACTTCGTCGAGCTCGCCCAGGGCGAGCGGGAGTGGACCCACCCGGAGACGGGCGCGAAGTCCACGGACAAGCTCTACGACGGCACGGTCTTCCACCGGGTGATCAGTGGATTCATGATCCAGGGCGGTGACCCGCTGGGCAACGGCACCGGCGGTCCCGGCTACCAGTTCGAGGACGAGTTCCACCCGGACCTGCGCTTCGACAAGCCCTACCTGCTGGCGATGGCCAATGCCGGCCCGGGCACCAACGGCTCGCAGTTCTTCATCACCGTCTCCCCGACGGCGTGGCTGAACCGCAAGCACACCATCTTCGGCGAGGTCACCGACGCGGCGAGCCAGAAGGTCGTGGACACCATCGCCACCGCCCAGACGAACCCGCGCACCGACCGTCCGCTCAACGACGTGGTCATCGAGTCGGTCGTCATCGAAACCCGCTGAGCGCGAAGGCTCCCACCGGGAACCGCGCGAAGGCTCCCGCAGGGAACCAATCGCCCCGCTCATCCGTAAGGATGAGCGGGGCGGGCTTTTCTCACACGACCTAGGGGAGACCATGGACGACCAGGCTGCGAGCAGCCCGCGGGACGCCCACAGCGTCCCCATGTGCTACCGCCACCCGGACCGCGAGACCGGCATCCGCTGCACGCGCTGCGAGCGCCCGATCTGCCCCGAGTGCATGGTCAACGCCTCCGTCGGCTTCCAGTGCCCCGGGTGCGTCCGCACCGGTTCCGGCACCGGTCACTCGCCCACGGCCGCCATGCCCCGGACGATCGCGGGCGGTTCCATCGCCGCGGACCCCCGGCTGCTGACCAAGATCCTCATCGGGATCAACCTGGCCGTGTTCATCGCCGTCCAGGTCCACGAGTCGCTGCTCAGCGACATCGTCCTGCTCGGCGCCTGGCCGCCGGCGCCCTTCACGCCCACCCAGGGCGTGGCGGGAGGCGAGTGGTACCGCATGGTGACGTCGATGTTCGCGCACCAGGAGATCTGGCACATCGCGTTCAACATGCTCAGCCTGTGGTGGCTGGGAGGCCCGCTCGAAGCGGCACTCGGGCGCGCCCGCTATCTCGCGCTCTACTTCATCTCCGGCCTGGCGGGCAGCGCGCTCGCCTACCTGCTGGAGTCCCCCAGCACGCCGACCCTGGGTGCCTCCGGCGCGATCTTCGGCCTGTTCGGTGCCACGGCGGTCCTGATGCGCCGGCTCAACTACGACATGCGCCCGATCATCGCGCTGCTGGTGATCAACCTGATCTTCACCTTCAGCCCGATGTTCAACATCTCCTGGCAGGCCCACATCGGAGGCCTGGTCGCCGGTGTCGTCATCGGGTACGGCATGGTCCACGCCCCGCGGGAGCGCCGCGCGATCGTGCAGTACGGCACCTGCGCCCTGGTCCTGGGCGTCATCGTGCTCATGACCGTCCTGAGGACGGCACAGCTCACCTGAGCAGGCGTTGCCCACAGCGGGTGTCGGATCTTGTGCATACGGTGCGGGAACACATGTGCCCCCTGTCACCGACCTGCGTATCCGCAGGTCAGGCAGGGGGCGAACAAGTTTTCGAGTACCGGTACTTCCGTCATACCGGCGTCAACGTCCAACGGGTTATCCACAGATCGTCTTCATTATCCCCATGTGGAAAACCTCTGTGGATAACTCAGCGAACACCCCTGGGCAGAGGTGTGTTCACCGTGCGGTGACCGCTACTTCCACTGGGTCGAGACACCGAATCCGGCGGCGATGAAGCCGAAGCCCACCACGATGTTCCAGTTGCCCAGCGAGTCGATGGGCAAGGAGCCGTCGGTGACGTAGAAGACGACGATCCAGGCCAGGCCGATGAGGAACATGGCCAGCATGACGGGCGCGACCCAGGCACGGTTGCTGAGCTTGATGGCGGTCGTCTGCTTCGCAGGCGGCGGCGTGTAGTCGGCCTTCTTGCGGATACGTGACTTCGGCACGAGGGTCTCTCCTGTCGATGCGCTGCGTGGCCGCGCAGGTAACTGGGTCGGTCTCGGGGCAGCGTAAGGGGACTCCGATTGCTCCCCCGGGCGTCCGTTAGCGTAGTGCTTCCGCCGCGCCGAAGGAGATAAGGGTACGTTGAGCAATTCTGCCGACTCCCCCGGGACGGGATCCACCCCTGAGCGCGCGCGGCGTTTCCGGCCTGTGCGCGTCCTCACGGCGGCCGTGTTCGCTCTCGCCGGGCTTATCTTCTTCACCAGCTTCAACACGGCCAAGGGCACCAACATCCGCACGGACGCCTCCCTGCTGAAGCTGTCCGACCTCATCCACGAGCGCAGTCGGGAGAACGGCGAGCTGGACGAGACCAACGGCACCCTGCGCCAGGAGATAGAGGCCCTCGCCGAGCGGGACGACGGCAGCACCAAGGCGGAGGACGACAAGCTCACCGCGCTGGAGAAGCGCGCGGGGACGCAGAAGCTCTCGGGCGAGTCGCTCTCGGTCACCCTCAACGACGCTCCGCCGGACGCCACGGCCAAGCTCCCCGGCTATCCCGAGCCGCAGCCGGACTACCTGGTCATCCACCAGCAGGACCTCCAGGCCGTGGTGAACGCGCTCTGGGAGGGCGGGGCCAAGGGCATCAAGGTCATGGACCAGCGGCTGATCTCCACCAGTGCGGTGCGCTGTGTGGGCAACACCCTGATTCTTCAGGGCCGTGTGTACTCGCCGCCGTACAAGATCACGGCGGTCGGCGATCCGGGCAGGCTGCAGAAGGCGCTCGCGGCCTCGCCGGCCATCCAGAACTACATGGTCTACGTCAATGTCTACGGGCTCGGCTGGAAAGTCGAGGAGAACGGCCCGGTGACTCTGCCCGGCTACTCGGGCACAGTGGATCTGCACTACGCCAAGCCCGTGGAGTAGCGGCCAGGCCGGGGGAGCTGCCGGTGCGCGTGATCGTCAGGACCGTCAGCGAACTCTGCATCACCGTCGGCACCCTGATCGTGCTGTTCGTCGTCTACGTGCTCTTCTGGACCGGCGTGAAGGCCGATGGCGTCATGGACGACCAGATCGACCTGCTCCAGAAGGAGTGGTCGAAGCCGCGTCCGCCGGCCGGAGCCTCCCCCGCGGGCCCTGCGAGACCCGCGCCCTACGTCAAGGGCAGGCCTTTCGCGATCATGTACATCCCGCGGCTCGGTTTCACGTGGAACAAGCCCGTGCTCGAAGGCACCGCCACCGGCACCCTGAAGAAGGGCCTGGGCCACTATGCCGAGACCGCACAGCTCGGGCAGCGGGGGAACTTCGCGGTCGCCGGCCACCGCCGCACCTACGGCGACCCCTTCAAGGACTTCCCCGAGCTCAGGCGGGGCGACGCGGTGGTGCTGACGGACGGTACGACCTGGTTCACGTATCGGATCGACAAAGGCCCGTACAAAACAGTCCCGTCCGACATCGAGGTGATCGACCCTGTCCCACGTACTTCCGGGTACACGCGTTCGGGCCGGTATCTGACGCTGACCACGTGTGACCCGGAATGGGGGCACAGTCATCGGCTGATCGTCTGGGCGCACCTGGACTCCACTCAGCCTGTGGAGGCCGGGAAACCAGAGGCGCTGCGCCGTTAGTCTGGTGGCTGTACGGCGTGGGTCTGGTGCCGTGGTACGACGGAAGGGACGGCATGTACGGCTGGATCTGGCGGCATCTGCCGGGAAACACGTGGGCTAAGGCAGTGATCTCACTCGTCCTGGTCGTGGCCGTGGTCTACGTCCTCTTCCAGTACGTCTTCCCGTGGGCGGAACCGCTGCTGCCCTTCAACGATGTGACGGTGGACAACCAGTGAGCGCGCGCATTCTCGTCGTCGACAACTACGACAGCTTCGTCTTCAACCTGGTCCAGTACCTGTACCAGCTGGGTGCCGAGTGCGAGGTTCTGCGCAACGACGAGGTGTCGACGGCGCACGCCCAGGACGGTTTCGACGGGGTTCTGCTCTCTCCGGGCCCCGGCGCGCCGGAGCAGGCGGGCGTCTGTGTCGACATGGTCCGGCACTGCGCCGACACAGGTGTCCCGGTCTTCGGCGTGTGCCTCGGCATGCAGTCGATGCAGGTCGCGTACGGCGGTGTGGTGGACCGTGCGCCTGAGCTGCTGCACGGCAAGACGTCGTTGGTCGAGCACGGCGGCGGCGGTGTGTTCGCGGGCCTGCCCTCCCCCTTCACGGCGACGCGCTACCACTCGCTGGCAGCTGAGCCGGCGACGGTACCGGCCGAGCTGGAGGTCACGGCGCGTACGCACGACGGCATAGTGATGGGTCTCAGGCACCGTGAACTGCCGGTCGAGGGAGTGCAGTTCCACCCCGAGTCGGTGCTGACCGAGCACGGGCACCGGATGCTGGCGAACTGGCTGGTGGAGTGCGGCGATCAGGGTGCGGTGGCGAGGTCGGCCGGGCTCGCCCCGGTGGTGGGCAGGGCCACGGCGTGACCGCGCTGCGCCCCGAGCGCGAGTCCGGCACCTCGTACGGGCAGCAGTCGTACGGGGTGTCGGGCGCGTTCGAGGAGTGGTCGGGCGGGGGGTACGGGGCGTCCTCGCAGCAGGAGCCGTATCCGCCGGGGCCGGACGTGCGGCCTCGGTCCGGGGTGCGGCATCCGGGGCAGTACGCGTCGTACGAGCCCGTCCCCGAGGAGGCGTATCTGCCTCCCGCCGACGAGGAGACGGTGGCGCTGCGGATTCCGGATCCTCCCGCGGAGGGCGGCGATCCCAGGGCGGGTTCTCCGGCTTCTTCCGGCGCCCGGCCGGATGGATCTGCCCCCGGTGGCCGCGCGGCCCGCAGAAAGGCCGCCAAACGCCGTCACGGGCGCCGTGGGGGTGCGGCGGACACTCCGGCGTCGGTCCGTGAGGACAGCGACCTGGATTCCGGTGGTGCGGCGCGGGCGCCGCTGTCGCGGGTCGAGGCGCGGCGGCAGGCACGGGCGCGCAAGCCCGGTCCGGCGGTCGTCGCGAGCCGGGCCATCGGCGAGGTGTTCATCACCACCGGGGTGCTGATGCTGCTGTTCGTCACCTATCAGCTGTGGTGGACGAACGTCCGGGCGCATGCCGAGGCCGGACAGGAGGCCAGCAGCCTCCAGAACGACTGGGCGAGCGGCAAGCGCAATCCGGGGGTGTTCGAGCCGGGGCAGGGTTTCGCCATCCTGCACATTCCGAAGCTGGACGTGGTGGTGCCGATCGCCGAGGGCACCAGCAGCAAGGGCGTGCTCGACCGGGGGATGGTCGGCCACTACGGCGAGGGTGCGCTGAAGACGGCGATGCCCGGTGACAAGACCGGCAACTTCGGGCTCGCGGGCCATCGCAACACGCACGGAGAGCCGTTCCGGTACATCAACAAGCTCGCTCCGGGTGATCCGATCGTCGTGGAGACGCAGGACGAGTACTTCGTCTACAAGATGGCGTCGATCCTTCCGGTGACGCCGCCGAGCAACACGAGCGTGCTGAATCCCGTGCCGACGGGGTCCGGATTCACCAAGCCCGGCCGTTACATCACGCTGACCACGTGCACGCCGGAGTTCACCAGCAAGTACCGGATGATCGTCTGGGGCAAGATGGTCGAGGAACGGCCGCGCAGCAAGGGCAAGCCGGATGCGCTCGTCAGTTAAGGGCAGATGACCAGTGGCAGCGACCACCGACACGGACCACGAGAAGCACACCGGCGGGGCGTCCCGGCCGCCTGCGGCACGCCGCAGGCCCGGTCCGATCGCCATGGCGGTCAGTTTCTTCGGGGAACTTCTCATCACGGCGGGCCTGGTTCTCGGCCTGTTCGTCGTCTACTCGCTGTGGTGGACGAACGTGGTCGCCGACCGGGCGGCCGGCCAGCAGGCCGACAAGGTCCGTGACGACTGGGCCCACGGCCGGGGCGGTCCCGGTGCGCTGGACACCAAGAACGGCATCGGTTTCCTGCACGTGCCGGCGATGCGCAACGGCGAGGTCCTGGTCGAGAAGGGCACGTCGAGCAAGATCCTCAACGACGGTGTCGCCGGCTACTACACCGATCCGGTGAAGGCGACGCTGCCGATGTCGGGCAAGGACGGCAATTTCTCCCTCGCCGCGCACCGTGATGGTCACGGCGCGAAGTTCCACAACATCGACAAGATCGAGAAGGGCGACCCGATCGTCTTCGAGACGAAGGACAAGTGGTACGTCTACAAGGTCTTCGACATCCTGCCGGAGACCTCGAAGTTCAACGTCAAGGTCCTCTCCCAGGTCCCGGAGGAGTCCGGTAAGAAGAAGCCGGGCCACTACATCACGCTGACGACCTGCACGCCGGTGTACACGAGCACGTACCGGTACGTGGTGTGGGGGGAGCTGGAGCGGGTGCAGAAGGTGGACGCGGACCGGACACCGCCGAAGGAACTGGACTGACCGCCGCTTCGTGGGAGGCGGGCCGCTAGCATGACGGAGGCCCGAAGCCGCAACCAACCCTTGCGGCTTCGGGCCTTTGCGTCGGGTCGGGCCGTCACTCCAGGACGGTCAGAGCCGCCCCGGCACTCCATTCCTCCACCAGCCCGCGGTGTACGGCGGTGATGCCGCTTTCGGCGGCGATGTTGAGGGCGTCGCGGGTGAAGGGGCATGTCGCCACGAAGAGGGCCACCTCGGAGTCGTGGAGGACCTTGGCCGCCCCGAGGAACTTCTGGATCTCGGGGCTGGTGATGGAGAGGTGGGGCGCGAACCTCTTGCACTGGACGACGATGCGCCGCCCGTCGGCGGTGAGTGCGGTGATGTCGATGCCCCGGTCCCTTCCGCCGCCTTGCACGACGACGTCGGTGCAGCCGTCGCGGCGCAGCAGTTCGGCGACGTGTTCTTCGAACTCGCGCCCGTTCATGGCGTCCATGGCGGCCATGACTCCGGCGAGTGGCCGGCCTTCCCGGGGGGCTTCCAGTCGCTGCAGCCGGGCGTGGTGCTGCCGTAGCCGCTTCTCGATGCGCTGGACGCCTGCCCGGAGGGCGGTGAGCTCTCGCCGGTGCTCGCCCGAGGTTTCGATCAGGGCGTTGAACAAGGGGACGACGGTCCTTCCCAGGACGTGGGTGATGCGCTGGTCGATGCGGGCGTCGAGGGAGGTGGCGTCCTGTGGGGCGGAGTTTTCCACAGGCTGTGTGCGTGCCAGGTACTCCATGTCGAGGAGGTGGACACGCACCTGACGTGCGACTTCGCTGTCGCGGAGCAGCATGGCGATGTTGAGGACGGCGCGTCGGGGGAAGAGCGCGAGGGATCGGGTGCGTGACTGGATTCCACTGAGTTGCTTGAAGTCACTCAGTTCCGTCCCGGCCAGAACTCGGTATCCGCTCGCTTCGAGCTCCGCACGGTGGTCGTGCACGAGGGCACGGACGACTTCCACCGTCACCGAGAAGTACGACGCCACCATCGCGGTCGTCACGTGCATCCCGTCCGGCAGTAGCGACAGGGCCTTGACCCTGTCGAGTACGTCCGTGCGCTCGAGCACGCTGCCGCGCAGGGTCTGCGATTCCAGCAGGGCCGTTTCGTTGATCACGCCTTGTCCTCCGGCTTGTATGGCCGGGCGGGTTCCGATGCCCCACCCCACCGGTGAACGAGTCAGGACATATGAAGACACGATCGATAGACGTACGCCTTTGCGGGAGATGTCCTGTCCTCGGTCGTCAACGGCAGAGCCCCCGGCCTCTGTGGGGGCCGGGGGCTCTGTGGAGTGACGGTGTGGTGGGCGGGGTCAGTCGTCCTCGTTGCTGCCGTTCAGGCCGCCGAAGATGCCGCCGTTTCCGCCGCCGCCGTTGTTGTTGCCGCCGTTGTTTCCGAAGCCGACCGTCTGCAGGGTGACCGTCGTCCCCGCGGGGTCGTCGACCTCCTGGTCGGCGCCGGGGTTCTGGCCGGCGACGAGGGCGTTGTCGCTCTGGTCGCTGCCGCCCGCGAACTGGATGTTGGTGAAGCCGGCCTGTGCGAGGGTCTGCTTGGCCTGGCCGACGGTCTGGCCGACGACCTGCGGGACCTTGACCTTCTGCTGCTGCTTCTTCTTGCCGATCTGGATGTTGACCGACGAGTTCGGCTCGACCGACGTGCCGGCCTGCGGGGTGGTCTGGATGACCTTGCCGACCTGGCTGTCGTCGTCGGTCTCCACCTCGGTGCAGTCGCCGACCAGGTCGTTGGCCTGCATCTGCTGCTTGGCGGCGTTGCAGTCCCGGCCGAGCACGTCCGGGACGGTGGACTTCGCCTCTTCCTTGGCGATGGTGAGGGTGATGGTCGACCCCTTCTCCACTTCCTCGCCCAGTTCCGGGTTCTGCTCCAGGACGGTGCCGGGGTCCTCGGAGGACTCCTTCGTCTTCGTATCCACCTGGAAGCCGTACTTGTCGGCCTCCAGTGTGGCCTTGGCGTCCTCCAGGCTGTCGCCGACGACGCTCGGCACCGCCACCTTCGGCGCACCCGTCGACACCACCAGGGAGATGGTGTCGCCCTTGTCGACCTTCACCCCGGCCTTCGGGTCCTGGGAGCAGATGTTGCCCTTGGTCTGGTTCTCGCAGGGCTTGTTGGAGAAGGTCACTTCGACGTCGCCGTTCTCGGCCAGCTTCCGGGCGCTCTGCTTCGTCTCGCCGACGAAACTGGGCGTCGGAACCTTGTCGTTGCCCACACCGTCGCTGGTGACCGCCCACCGGCCGATCAGGATCGCCCCGACCAGGACCAGGATGCCCGCCACCACCAGCAGGATCGTGGAGGTGTTGGACTTGCGTTGCTGCCCGCGGCGGCGGTCCGGGCGGTCGTCGTAGCCGTAGCCGCCGTCGTCCGGGTTCATCGGCGGCAGCATGGACGTGGCGCCCGCGCCGGAGTCCGCGCGCAGGGCCGTCGTCGGCTGGTCGTCGGGGTAGCCGCCGTAGCCGACCGCGCCCATCGCGGCCGTGGCGGCGACGGGCTGGCCGTCGAGGCAGGCCTCGATGTCGGCGCGCATCTCGTCGGCCGACTGGTAGCGGTAGTCCGGGTCCTTGACGAGCGCCTTCAGCACGATCGCGTCCATCTCGGGCGTGATCTCGGGGTCGAAGACGCTGGGGGACTGGGGCTCCTCGCGGACGTGCTGGTAGGCCACGGCCACCGGGGAGTCGCCGACGAAGGGCGGGCGGACGGTCAGCAGCTCGTAGAGGAGACAGCCGGTGGAGTACAGGTCGGAGCGGGCGTCGACCTGCTCGCCCTTGGCCTGCTCCGGGGAGAGGTACTGGGCGGTGCCGATGACCGCGGAGGTCTGCGTCATCGTCATGCCGGAGTCGCCCATGGCCCGCGCGATGCCGAAGTCCATGACCTTGACCTGGCCGTTGCGCGTCAGCATGACGTTGGCCGGCTTGATGTCGCGGTGGACGATGCCGGCGCGGTGGGAGTACTCCAGCGCCTGGAGGATGCCGATGGTCATCTCCATGGCCCGCTCCGGCAGCAGCTTGCGGCCGGAGTGCAGCAGCTCACGCAGGGTCGAGCCGTCCACGTACTCCATGACGATGTACGGGATCGACACGTTGTCGATGTAGTCCTCGCCCGTGTCGTAGACCGCGACGATCGCGGGATGGTTGAGCGAGGCGGCCGACTGGGCCTCCCGGCGGAACCGGGCCTGGAAGGAAGGGTCACGCGCGAGATCCGCGCGCAGCGTCTTCACCGCCACGGTGCGGCCGAGGCGGGTGTCATGCGCGAGGTAGACCTCCGCCATGCCACCACGCCCGAGCACCTGGCCCAGTTCGTACCGGCCGCCGAGGCGACGCGGCTCTTCCATAGCTACCTACCAGCCCTCTCCGTCGGTCCCGACCGGCATGCTTGTACGGTCGGAGGCTGCCGTCCGGGCCTACCGTACCCGGCTCGCTCTGTGTGACCTGGCCAAGCCCGTCAGCCGATACAGGACCGGTATCGCAACGTGCACCGATGTGAAGCAGGCGTGAGCGGGGTCACTTCTTGCTGTCGATGACCGCCTCCATCACGTTCCTCGCGATCGGGGCCGCGAGGCCGCCACCGGAGATGTCGTCACGGACGGCGTTGTCGTCCTCGACGACGACCGCCACGGCGACCGGCGAGCTGCCGTCGGCGCCCTTGGCGTAGGAGATGAACCACGCGTAGGGGTTCTCGCTGTTGTCGACGCCGTGCTGGGCGGTACCGGTCTTGCCGCCCACCTTGACGCCGTCGATCTTGGCGTTCGAGCCGGTGCCCTTGTCGACGACCGTCTCCATCATGGACTGGAGGATCTGAGCGTTCTCCGGCGACAGGGGCTGGCTCAGTTCCTGGGGGTCGGTCTTCGCGATCGGGTCGAGGCCGGGCGACTGGAGTTCGTCGACCATGTACGGCTTCATCAGCTTGCCGTCGTTGGCGACCGCGGAGGCGACCATGGCCATCTGCAGCGGGGTCGCGGCGGTGTTGAACTGACCGATCGAGGACAGCGCGGTCTGAGAGGGGTTCATGTCGTCGGAGAAGACCGAGGCGTTGGCGCGGACCGGCGTGAAGTGCTCCTCGTCGAAGCCGAACTTCTTGGCCATGTCCAGCATCTTGTCGTTGCCGAGGTCGGCGCCGATCTTGCCGAAGACGGTGTTGCAGGAGTACTGGAGGGCCACCCGCAGCGTCGCGTTCTTGCAGGGGATGTTGCCCTCGTTGGGCAGCTTGGTGTTGGTGCCCGTCATGACCCACGGGTCCGGCGAGTCCGTCTTGGTGTCGGCGGACGTGTACTTGCCGTCCTCCAGCGCCGCGGCCGCGGTGACCACCTTGAAGGTGGAGCCGGGCGGGTAGGTCTCGCGCAGCGCCCGGTTGAGCATCGGGTCGTTCGGGTTGTTCTTCTTCTGCAGCTTCGACCAGGCGCCGCCGTCCTTCGACGTGGAGTTGCCCGCGAAGGAGGAGGGGTCGTACGACGGGTAGGAGGCGAGCGCCAGGATCTTGCCGGTCGAGGGGTCGAGCGCCGCGACGGCGCCCTTGCCGCCCTGCTTCTTCAGACCGTCGTACGCGGCCTTCTGTGCGGCGGCGTTCAGGGTGGTGACGACGTTGCCGCCCTGCTGCTTCTTGCCCGTCAGCATGTCGAGGGTGTTGCGGAAGAACAGCCGGTCGTCGTTGCCGGTGAGGATGCCGTCCTCGAGGTTCTCGAGCTGGCTGGCGCCGAAGGCCTGCGAGGCGTAGCCGGTGACCGGCGACCACATGGCGCCGTCCTTGTAGGTGCGCTTGAACTTGAAGTCGCTGCCGGACGATTCGGAGGAGCCGGTGATCGCCTTGCCGTCGACGATGATGTTGCCGCGGGGGGAGGCGTAGCGCTCGATGGTGACGCGGCGGTTTTCCTTGTCGGTCCGGAGCTCGTCGGCCTGGACGTACTGGATCCAGTTGTCGCGGATCAGCAGTGCCAGAACGAGCAGGCCGCAGAAGATCGCGATCCGGCGCAGGGGCTTGTTCATGACGGGCGGACCACCTGGGTCATCTCGGCGTCGGGGTTGGCGGCGGGGGCGGGGGCCGGGCGGCGGGCGGTGTCGCTGATGCGCAACAGGATGCCGATCAGGGCCCAGTTGGCGATCACGGAGGAACCGCCGTACGCCACGAACGGCAGCGTCATACCGGTCAGCGGGATGAGGCCCATCACGCCGCCGGCCACGACGAAGACCTGGAGGGCGAAGGCGCCGGACAGGCCGACGGCCAGCAGCTTGCCGAACGGGTCGCGGGCCGCGAGGGCGGTGCGCACACCCCGCTCGACGATCAGGCCGTAGAGCAGCATGATCGCCATGACGCCCGCGAGGCCCAGCTCCTCGCCGAAGGTGGCGAGGATGAAGTCGGAGTTGGCGGCGAAGCCGATGAGGTCGGAGTTGCCCTGCCCGAGGCCGGTGCCGAGGGTGCCGCCGGAGCCGAAGGCCCACAGGGCCTGCATGGCCTGCTCGGAGTGGACGACGCCGTCCTGGACGGCGGCGCGGGAGAGCTCGTACTCACGCATCGGGTTGAGCCAGGCCTGCACACGCGTCTGGATGTGCGGTTCGAAGCTCGCCACGCCTACGGCGCCGACCGCGGACATCAGCAGACCGAAGACGATCCAGCTGGTCCGCTCGGTGGCGACGTACAGCATGATGATGAACATCCCGAAGAACAGCAGGGACGTACCGAGGTCGGTCTCGAAGACCAGGATGAGGATCGAGATCGCCCAGACGACGAGGATCGGACCGAGGTCGCGGCCGCGCGGCAGGTACAGGCCCATGAAGCGGCGGCTGGCCAGGGCCAGGGCGTCTCTCTTGACCATGAGGTAGCCGGCGAAGAACACCGCGAGGACGATCTTCGCGAACTCACCGGGCTGGAGCGTGCCCATACCGGGAATCTTGATCCAGATCTTGGCGCCGTAGGTGGGGGCGCTGAGGCCGGGGATCAGCGGCATCACGAGCAGGAGCAGGGCCGCGGCCATGGAGATGTAGGTGTAGCGCTGAAGGACGCGGTGGTCCTTGAGGAAGATCAGCACGACCACCAGCAGAGCGACGCCCATCGCCGAGTACAGCAGCTGGCGCGGTGCCGCTTCGACGAAGGTTTTGCTCGCCTGAAGCTTCGTCGACTGGTCCAGCCGCCAGATGACCACCAGCCCGAGCCCGTTCAGCAGGGTGGCCAGCGGCAGCATCAGGGGGTCGGCGTACGGCGCGAACTTCCGGACGACCAGGTGCCCGACGCCCGCGAGCAGTCCGAGCCCGAGCCCGTAGCTCAGCAGGCCCGGCGGCACCGAGTCGTGAAGGGCCAGGCCGACGTTGGCGTAGGCGAACACCGGGATGACGACGGCGAACACCAGCAGTGCGAGCTCGGTGTTGCGCCGGCTCGGCGCGCCGATGGCGCCGATCGTGGACGTGTGGTGCGTCGGCGAGTGCGACGTATTCGTACCGCTCATCGTGTGACAGGGCCTCTCACGGCTACTGCTTACCGCACAGCGAGACGACCTTCTGCTCTTCCTCCGAGAGGCTGGGGCCGGGGCTGGGGGTGGGTGCGGTCGTGGTCGGGGGCTTGGACTTCTCCGGGGCCGACGGTGAACCCGACGGGCTGGACGGGTTCGGCGTCGGTGTGGCCTTGGACGTGAAGGAGGCGGGAGTGGTTCCCGTGGTGCCCCCGGCCTCGCCTTCGCCGGTCTTGGAGTTGTTCTTGCTCTCGGCGTCGCGCCGCTGCGCCTCCTTCTTGCACGCGGAGGCCTGCACCGACAGTTCCTGGATCTTCGCCTGGGCGTTCTTGAGCCCGCCCTCGGGGATGGTCGCCTCGACCTGCTTCTGCTGGTAGGGCGGCAGGTACTTGAGTTCGATCTCGGGGTGGTCCTTCTCGACGTCCGAGAGCGAGACCCAGGCCAGGTCCTGGCTGATGCCCCGGTACAGCGCGACGTGCTCGTTCTGGGTGCCGACGTAGTACTGGGTCTGCGTCCAGCGGTATCCGCCGTAGAGTCCGCCGCCGACGACGGCCAGGGCGAGGACGCCGTAGAGGGATCTCTTCAGCCAGCGGCCTTTTTTGCGGCGGGGCTTGGTGAAGTCGTCGTCTCCGTAGTCGAAGCCGTCGGCGGGGATGTAGCCGGTGGTGTCGCCGGAGCCGGGCGGGCCGAACTCGCCGCCTGTGCCGCCGCGGCCGTGGCGGCCGAGCCCGGAGGCGCGGCCCGCGGGCGTCTGCATGATGCCGTTGTCGTGCAGCTGGTGCTGGTTCTCGGCGACGGCGCCGACCACGACGGGGGTGTCGGACAGCTGCCCGGCGAGGGTGTCGCCGGTGTCGAGGTCGAGGACGTCGGCGATGATGACCGTGATGTTGTCCGGGCCGCCGCCGCGCAGTGCCAGCTCGATCAGGTTCTGGACGGTCTCCTGGGGGCCCTGGTAGCTGGCGAGGGTGTCCTCCAGGGTCTGGTGGGACACCACGCCGGACAGGCCGTCGGAGCAGATCAGGTAGCGGTCGCCGGCGCGGACCTCGCGGATGGAGAGGTCCGGCTCGACGTGGTCGCCGGATCCGAGGGCGCGCATCAGCAGCGAGCGCTGCGGGTGCGTGGTCGCCTCCTCCTCGGTGATGCGGCCCTCGTCGACCAGGCGCTGCACCCAGGTGTGGTCCTGGGTGATCTGGGTGAGGACGCCGTCGCGGAGCAGGTAGGCGCGCGAGTCGCCGACGTGGACCAGGCCGAGGCGCTGTCCCGTCCACAGCAGGGCGGTCAGGGTCGTGCCCATGCCCTCCAGCTGGGGGTCGTCCTCGACCATGGAGCGCAGCTGGTCGTTGGCGCGCTGCACCGCGGTGCCGAGCGAGGTGAGGATGTCGGAGCCGGGGACGTCGTCGTCGAGGGCGACGATGGTGGAGATGGCTTCGGAGGAGGCGACCTCACCGGCCGCCGCGCCGCCCATGCCGTCGGCGATGGCGAGCAGGCGCGGGCCTGCGTATCCGGAGTCCTCGTTGCCCTCCCGGATCATGCCCTTGTGCGATCCGGCCGCGAAGCGCAGTGACAGACTCATGCGCACCTCGCCCGTCGGCTCCGGGTACAGCCGGTCGTGTCGAGCCACACTGCCCACCCTCCGGTCGGGAGCGCGCGGGGGGCCGGGGTGGGGCCCGCCACTGCGTGCTCGCTCCGCTCGCGCCTATCCATGATGTAGCACTACTTCCGCAGCTCGATGACGGTCTTGCCGATGCGGATCGGCGAGCCCGGTGCAATCGGTGTGGGAGTCGTCAGCCGGGACCGGTCCAGGTAGGTGCCGTTGGTGGAGCCGAGGTCCTCGACGATCCACTGGCCGTCGCGGTCCGGGTAGATCCTGGCATGGCGGCTGGAGGCGTAGTCGTCGTCCAGCACGATCGTCGAGTCGTGCGCCCGGCCCAGGGTGATGGTCTGGCCCTGGAGCGCGACCGTGGTGCCGGTGAGGGTGCCTTCGGTCACGACCAGCTTGGTGGGGGCGTTACGGCCCCGGCGGCCGCCGGCGGGCTGCTGGCGCTGCTGCGGTGGTGCCTGGCGGGCGGCGGCCTGCTGCTGGCGGCCCGCCTCGCGGCGCGAGCCGCGCTGGGTGACACGCGTACCGAAGAGGTCGCTGCGGATGACCTGCACGGCCACGATCACGAACAGCCACAGTACGGCCAGGAAACCCAGCCGCATGACCGTGAGGGTCAGCTCTGACATTGCCCCCGCTTCACCCTTCGGCTTGCCGGTAAATGATGGTGGTGCTGCCCACGACGATCCGCGAGCCGTCGCGGAGCGTAGCGCGGGTGGTGTGCTGCCCGTCCACCACGATGCCGTTGGTGGATCCGAGATCCTGGATCGTCGAGGGCGTTCCGGTCCGGATCTCGCAGTGCCGGCGGGAGACGCCGGGGTCGTCGATCCGCACGTCGGCGTCCGTGCTGCGGCCCAGTACGAGCGTCGCGCGGGAGATCTGGTGGCGGGTGCCGTTGATCTCGACCCAGTGGCGGGTGCGTCCGCCGGCGGCCGGGGCGGCAGGGGGCCGCTGGCCGCTCGCGGCGGGCGGGTAGCCGTAACCGCCGGGGCGGCCGCCGGGCGGCGGCGAGGCGGGCATGGGCGGGGCGCCGGCGGGCGAGGCGGACGGCGGGTAGCCGTAGCCTCCCGGGCGTCCGCCCTGCGGGGCGGCGGGCGCGCCGCCGCCTCCTGGGCCGCCCTGCTGGCTGCTGGAGGAGGCGAGCGTACGGCTGCGCACCCGGTACAGGCCGGTGTCGAGGTCGTCCGCCTTCTCCAGGTGCACCTTGATCGGGCCCATGAAGGTGTAACGCTGCTGCTTGGCGTAGTCGCGCACCATGCCGGCGAGCTCGTCGCCGAGCTGGCCGGAGTAGGGGCTGAGACGCTCGAAGTCGGGCGTGCTCAGTTCGACGATGAAGTCGTTGGGTACGACCGTCCGGTCGCGGTTCCAGATCGTGGCGTTGTTGTCGCACTCGCGCTGGAGCGCTCCGGCGATCTCCACGGGCTGGACCTCGGACTTGAACACCTTGGCGAAGGTGCCGTTGACCAGACCTTCGAGACGCTGCTCGAACTTCTTCAGGACTCCCATGAGGCACCTCCTCCGTAGCTGCCGTCCTGTGTACCGCCCAGCGGGACGCTCGGCTGGTACTGCTTACTGATCGTATCCACGCGCCGCTCGATCGGCTGGTTCCCCCTGTCGGCCCCGCCGACGGGTGTCGACGCAGGACGAGGTTCCCTGTGGAGCTCCTCTTCGAACTCCTCCGGTGTTACTGCTGCGCGTATCCGCCTCCGCTATGCCTGACAAGGATCGTAGAGGCGGCTGAAGACCAGTGTCCCGCACCTGACTGTGGACCCGGACCCCTCCTGCGGAGACGACGGGTACCGGTACGAGGTTGATACGTGAACCGGTACGCCTTGATACGTGGCAGGGACATCGAAGGTTCGGCAGGGGGTCTGCCTGCGGGGATAAGGGATGTGAACCCACCCCTTCCAGCGTGCTAATGTTCTGGGTGTCGGAAGGCGCCGGCCCCAAGGGGCAGACGCCCAGGACACACCCAATGCGCGGGTGGCGGAATAGGCAGACGCGCTGGATTCAGGTTCCAGTGCCCGCAAGGGCGTGGGGGTTCAACTCCCCCCTCGCGCACCGTCGAGAACGGGCGGCATCGATCAGATGCCGCCCGTTCTTCGTGTCTGCGAATGTGACGGTTGTCTCGTGCCGGTCCGCGCTCCGGGCATGTGAGGAAGCTCTCAGGCCTGTTCGGCCGGGCCGTCCCCCAGGATCCTGCCGGGGGCGAAGCGTTCCCGCACGACCGGGTCGTCGAGGAGGCGGGGCGGGTAGCCGGGGCCGGTGCGCACGCTCATGTCCCGCTGCTCCAGGGGCTCGCCGCAGTCGGAGCAGACGACCCGGGCCTCGGTGTCGTGGGCGCAGGGCCGGTGGTGCAGGACCACCGGGGCGCCCTCGTCGCCGGCCAGCCAGCGGTCGCCCCAGGCGTTGATCGCGGCGAGGACGCCGAAGAAGTCGCGGCCCTTGTCCGTCGGCAGGTACTCGTGGCGGACCGGGTCCCGCTGGTAGACGTGCCGTCGCAGCAGGCCCTCGGCCTCCAGCCGCCGCAGCCGGTCGGTGAGGGTGTTGCGGGCGATGCCCAGGGTGCCGATGAAGCCGTCGAAGCGGGATTCGCCGTAGAAGACCTCGCGCAGCACCAGGAGGGTCCAGGCGTCGCCCAGGATGTCCGCGGTGCGGGCGATCGAGCAGGGCCAGGTGCTGAACGAGGTCCGTCTCATGGATTCACTGTAGAAGGCCGTCCCCTTTTCGGTCTCATGATGAGATCGGCCTCCCGGGCTGGACGGGGCGGGCCGATCGCGCATGCCCGCCAGGTCCGCCGGGCTGTTCGCGCATGCCCGCCAGGTCCGCCGTGCTGTTCGCGCACGCCCGCCGGGTCCGCCGGGCTACTCGCGCATCCCCGCAAGGTCCGCCGGGCGGCGGCGCAGGGCGAGGGCGGCGGGGACCGTCGCGCAGACCAAGGCCAGCAGGGCGCAGGCCGCCGCCGTCGCGCCGAGAGCCTGCCACGGCAGGGTGACGGTGGGCCTCACCGACAGCAGGCCGAGCGCGCCCCACATGCCGGCCAGGTTGACGCCCGTGACCAGGACGCCCAGGAGCGCACCGGCCGCGGTGGCCGTCAGGGCCTCGGCCGCGGTCAGCCGCAGCACCTGCCCCCGGGTGGCTCCGGTCAGCCGCAGCACCGCCAGGTCGCGGACCCGGTCGGACGCCGCCATGACCGTGGTGTTCGCCACGGAGATGCCCGTGTAGAGCAGAGCGATGCCGAGGACCAGGAAGACACCGAGACGGGTGGTGCGGTTGGTGTCCGGCCGGGTGGCGTCGATCCACGCGTCCCGGGTGAGGACCCGGCCGCCTGCCGCACCGGCCGCCTCGCGCAGGGCGGCGGCCACGGTGCCGGGGGCGGCGCCGTCCTCGAGCGTCACCTCCACGCGGTCGGCCGTGGCGCCCGGGGCGTTGCGCGGGGTGACGTAGACGCCGTTGCCGCCCGTGCCGGTCGGCATCACCGCGGCGATACGGAGCGTGCGGGGCGTTCCGTCGCCGAGCCATACCCGGACCCGGTCGCCCACCCGGTGCCGTTGCCACTCCTCGTTGACGATGATCGAGCCGTCGTCGAGGTCGGCCGTCCTGCCCGCGCCGATCGGCAGGCGGCTGGTGGCCGCCAGGTCGGCGGGGGTCGCGGCGCGGGCCTCGGAACGGATCAGGGCCACACCGTCCTCCAGGACGGTGACGGCCGTCGACGACGTCGCTGAGATCCGCGCGCCCGGCACGGCCCGCAGCCTGCTCAGACCGGCGGCGTCGAAGCCCCGCCCGGCGGCCGGGGTGACGACGAAGGCCGCGGTGGTGCGCTCGCTCGTCTCGGTGGACTTCGCGTGGTTCAGGGTCGCGGTGGCGCCGAGGAGCGAACCGGCGAGCGCGACCGTGACGAGGACGGGGGCCGCGAGGGCGGCGGTGCGGCGTACTTCGGTGGCCGTGTTCTCGCGGACCAGCATGCCCACGGCCGAGGGGAGGCAGGCCAGGCGGGTCAGGGGCCGCAGCACCAGTGGCGCGAGCAGGGCGGCCGCGGTGATCAGCAGCATGGGGCGGCTGATGTACGTCTTGCGCTGGAGCAGGTCGGACGGATCGCCGGTGAGGGACAGGGCCAGGGTCACGGCGGCCGTGAGCAGGAGGACCGTGCCGCAGAGCAGGCGCCCCGGGGTCAGGGGGCCGCTGTCCGCCGCCGCCTCGCGCAGGGCATCGGTGGGGGCCGTGCGGCCGGCCCGCCAGGAGGCCGCGGTGGCTCCGCCCAGGGCGACGAGCAGGCCCGTCCAGAAGGCCGCGTGATACGGCCAGGTGTGTTCTCCGATGGTGAACCAGGCCGGGGCCAGGCCCTCTTCGACGACCCGGGCCGCCAGCAGAGGTGCCCCGTAGGAGCCCAGCGCGCAGCCGGCCACCGAGGCGAGGACGCCGACGGCGAGGGCCTCGGCGAGGACGGCCCGGCGGAGCTGGCCCGGGCTCGCCCCGGCGGTGCGCAGCAGGGCGAACTCCCTTCGGCGCTGGGCGACCGCGAAGGCGAAGGTCGACGCCACGACGAAGACGGACACGAAGGCCGTGACACCGCCGGCGGTGCCGAACAGGGCGTTCATCGCGGTGAGTGCCTCACGGTCCCGGCCCGGGTCGGCGTCGGCGAGGCGGCGCGCCGTGCCGGTGAGCACCCGGGCGCTGTCGCCCACCGCCGCGCGCACGGCCGCCGGGTCGGCCCTCACAGCCAACTGTGTGGTGGACGGGTGCAGTTGTGCGGCGCGGGTGTCCGTGAAGAACACGGCGTTCTCGAAGCCGCGGGAGGTCAGCGTGCCGACGACGCGTACGGTGCCCGCATCGGTGCGCAGGCGTTGGCCCGGGCGCGCCCAGTCGCCGGTGACGGCGACCTCGCCGGCCGTGCGGGGCGCCCGGCCGGTGGCGAGGTCGTACGGGGCGAACGCGGCGGTGGACCAGGGGTGGCCCACCAGGCCGGCGGGAGCGCCCTGAGCCGGTACGGGAAACGAGCGGTCCTCGACGACCGGGCCCAGCGTCCGCAGCCGCGCGACGGTCGCGGCCGGTACGGGACGCGGCTGCGCGAGCGGGGACTCCCGGATGCCGATCGGGGTCGGCACGCGCAGGGTGTCCTGCCCCTTGACCACGACCGGCGCGGCGGCGAAGCGTTCGGGACCGCGCTCCGGGGCGCCGGCCGTCGAGGCCAGGGCCAGGCCCATCACGGTGAGCAGCGCGACGCCCAGCGAGAGCGCCACGAAGCTGCCGGTGAAGGAGGCCCAGCGGGCGCGCAGCGTGCGCAGGGTGACACTCAGCACGGCACGGCCTCCAGGCGGGTCATGCGGGTGGCGATGGAATCGGCGCCGGCGCCCGTCAACTCCCCGCTCACGCAGCCGTCGACGAGGAAGATCACACGGTCGGCGTACGCGGCGGCCACCGGGTCGTGCGTGACCATGACGACCGTCTGGCCCTCGCGGTCGACCATGCCGCGCAGCAGGTCGAGCACCTCCCGGCCGGTCCGGGTGTCCAGGGCGCCGGTCGGTTCGTCGCCGAACAGCACGTCGGGCCGGGTGATCAACGCGCGGGCCAGGGCGACGCGTTGCTGCTGGCCGCCGGAGAGCTGGGGCGGCCGGTGCCGGGCCCGGTCGGCGAGTCCGACCTGTCCGAGCGCCTGGCGCACCCGGGCGGTGGGAACGCGACGGCCGGCCAGGCGCAGGGGCAGGGCCACGTTCTGCTCCGCGGTCAGCGAGGGCAGCAGGTTGAACGCCTGGAAGACGAACCCGACGCGCTCGCGCCTCAGCAGGGTCAGCCGCCGTTCGCCGAGCCCGGTGAGTTCGGTGCCGCCCACGGCGACCGACCCGGAGGTGGGACGGTCCAGCCCGGCCGCGCACTGGAGCAGCGTGGACTTGCCTGAGCCGGAGGGGCCCATGACGGCGGTGAAGGTCCCCGCGGGGAACGACAGGGAAACCCCGTCGAGTGCGGTCAGGGATCCGTATCTCCTGGTGACCGAGTCCAGCCGGACGGCGTCGTGCGTCATGGGTTCCCCCTGGTGTCGGTGTCGATCACCACGAAACCGCGCGGGGGCGGGCCGACGCAGTGCGGCAGGGCCTAGACCTGGGGTAGGGCCAGGCATACCCCCGGGCCTCCGTCTGGGCCCATGGCCGTGGTGCGGAGCGGCTTCTACGGTGATCCCCATGCAGCCTCGGAACGTGTGGCAGGCCATGTCCCGCCCCGGTTATCCGCTGTCGGCGTGGCCGTGGCGGTCGGCCGCCTATCTGTTCACCGGCGCGCTCGTCGGGGTGGTCGTACTGGTGGGGCTCGTGCTCTCGGCGGTGGTCGGCGGGGTGCTCGTACTCGCGCTGGTCGGGCTGCCGTTGCTGCTCGGGACGGTCCTGGCGGGCGTTCCGGTGGCGGCCCTCGAGCGGTACCGGCTGCGGCTGGTCGACGCGGAGCCGGCGCCCGACCCGCACGAGACGCCCCGGGAGACGGGGTTGCGGGCCTGGCTGTCGACGCGGTTGCGGGAGCGTGCCACCTGGCGGGAGCTGGGCCACGCCCTGCTGTTCGCGGGGCTGTTGTGGCCGGTCGACGCCCTGGCGTTCGCCGTGTTCCTGCTGGGCCCGCTCTCCGTGGTGGCGACCCCGTTGCTCCTGGCAGTCCTCGGCGAGGCGAAGGTCCTGAAGGTGTGGCTGGTCACCACCTGGCCCGCTGCTGTGGGGTGCGCACTCCTCGGACTGGTCCTGCTCGCGGTGGGCGCCTGGCTGCTGGGCGTCGTGGCCGGGGCCCGGGCCGGGCTGACCCGGCTGCTGCTCGCGCCGCGGGAGGCCGACCTTGACGCCCGCGTGGTCGAACTGGCCCGCTCCCGGGTGCGGTTGGTGGACGCCTTCGAGGCGGAGCGGCGGCGGATCGAGCGCGATCTGCACGACGGGGCGCAGCAGCGGCTCGTCGCGCTGACGATGACGCTCGGGCTGGCACGCCTCGACGCCCCGCCCGGCCCGCTGGCCGACCAGCTCGCCAAGGCGCACCAGGAGGCGGGCACGGCCCTCGCGGAGCTGCGTGAACTCATCCACGGCATCCACCCCAAGGTCCTCGCCGACTTCGGGCTCGAAGCGGCCGTCGCCGACGCGGCCGACCGTTCGGCCGTGCCCGTGGACGTCGACCTGGAGCTGCCCGGGCGGCTCTCCCCGGCGGTCGAGGCCGCCGCCTACTTCGTGGTGTGCGAGGCGCTCGCCAACGTCGGCAGGCACAGCGGGGCGAGCCGGGCCGAGGTGAGCGGCGGGCACCGCGACGGCCGGCTCCTGCTGCGGATACGCGACGACGGGCGCGGTGGGGCGCGGGCCGGGGACGGCAGCGGCCTGACCGGTCTCGCCGACCGGGTGTCGGTGCTCGATGGCAGACTCTCCCTGTCCAGTCCGCCCGGCGGACCGACCCTGCTGCGTGTGGAGATCCCTTGTGACCCTGCGAGTTGAGCGGCCGCTGCGTGTCGTCCTGGCGGAGGACAGCGTGCTGCTGCGGGACGGGCTCGTCGGACTGCTGGAGCGCTGCGGGCACCAGGTGGTCGCGGCCGTGGGGGACGCCGGGGCGCTGGTCGCGGCCGTCGGGGAGCACGACCCGGACGTGGTCGTGACGGACGTGCGGATGCCGCCCGGTTTCCAGGACGAGGGCCTGCACGCGGCCGTGCGCCTGCGCGGGGAGCGGCCCACACTGCCCGTGCTGGTCCTCAGCCAGTACGTGCAGCGCCGGTACGCCGCCGAGCTGCTGGACTCCGGCGACGGCACGGGCGTCGGCTACCTGCTCAAGGACCGGGTCGGCCAGGTCGAGGAGTTCGTCGAGGCGCTCGGCGAGGTCGCGGACGGCGGCACGGTCGTCGACCCCGAGGTCGTACGGCAGTTGCTGCGCCGCCGCCGTGATCCGCTGGAGCGGCTCACCCCGCGCGAGCGGGAGGTGCTGGCGCTGATCGCGGAGGGCCGGTCCAACAGTGCGATCGCCCGCGAACTGGTGGTCTCGGAGGCGGCCGTGGGCAAGCACGTCTCCGGCATCCTCACCAAGCTGGACCTGCCGCCGGCGGACGCCACCCACCGGCGGGTGCTGGCGGTGCTGGCGTATCTGCGGGCCTAGGAGCCGGGAGCCGGCTCCAAAGCCCCTGTGGTGTCGGCACGTTGTGCAAAAACCAGCGAGTTGGTTTCATTGCGTCGCCATCAGAGCCCTGCAGGGGAGCCACGGGTGACCAAACAGGACCGGGCCGTCCGGACCCGTCTCGCGTTGATCCGGTCCGCTGCCGAACTGTTCGAGGACCGGGGGTACGTCCGGGCCGGCCTGGCGCAGATCAGCGCGGGGGCCGGGGTCAGCTCCGGTGCGCTGCACTTCCACTTCGCCAACAAGGCCGCCGTCGGCGAGGCCGTCGAGCACGCGGCCGCCGACGCTCTGCGCGGGGCCGCGGAGCGCGGCCGGGGCGGCGGCGGGCACGCTCTGCAACGCCTCGTGGACGTCACCCATCACGTCGCGCGGCTGCTGTGCGGCGACGTGGTGGTGCGGGCCGGGCTGCGGCTGAACGCCGAGGGGGGCGCCGTGCGGGCGCGGGACCTGCGCCGGGAATGGCGGGAGTGTGTGCACGGGCTGCTGGCCGAGGCGGAGCGCCTGGGCGAACTCGCCGCCGGCGTCACGCCGCAGCGCACCGGCACCGTGGTCCTCGCCGCCACGACCGGCATCGAGGTGCTGGCCCGGGAGGACCAGGGCCGGCTCGCGCGCCCCTCGTTGACCGACCTGTGGCAGCTGCTGCTGCCGAGCGTGGCGGCACCGGGGCTGGTGGGGGTGCTGGACCCGGCGGGGAGTGGTTCGGCACGAGGTGAATCGGCACAGGGTGAATCGGGGGGGAGCGGGTCGGTGGAGGGCGGGCCTGCGGGGAGCGGTCCGGCGGGGGGCGGGCCTGCGGGGAGCGGGGCGCCGGCCGCTCCGGGGCTTCGGACGGACGTGCTGCGGGTGGGGCTCGCGCTGCGGTGATCGTGGGGCGCGCTGCGGTGGCGGGGGCTTCGGACATACGCGTGCGGGTGGGGTTCGCGCCGCGGTGGCGACCCGCCTCTGGTCGACCGCTGGTGAATCCATGGCCAAAACAAACCGGATGCCAAGTTTTTCCGGCCCGCTGACCGCAGGATGGTTCCCCAGCCCCTGGACCGAGGAGCGTTGAGTCATGGCCGAACAGCAGGCCTGCCCCTTCCTGTCGATCGACCCGTCCGGTCAGGACCTGTACGGGGAGACAGCCCGGATCCGTGCCCGTGGCCCGGCCGTGGAGGTCGAACTCCCCGGCGGCGTACGGGCGTGGTGGATCACCGGCCTGGAACTGAACAAGCGGCTCCTGGCCGGGCCCGAGACGAGCAAGGACGCCTTCCAGCACTGGCCGGCCTGGATCAACGGGGACATCTCCCGTACCTGGCCGCTCGCCATCTGGGTCTCGGTGCGCAACATGGTCACCGCCTACGGCTCCGACCACAGCCGGCTGCGCAAGCCGATGGCAGCCGCGTTCACCAAGCGCCGCGTAGACGCGCTCATGCCGCGCGTCCAGGAGATCGTCGACCGGGCACTGGACGCACTGGAGCGCGTCCCGGAGGGCGAAGTCGTCGACCTCCGGGCCGCGTTCGCGGCTCCGATCCCGCACGAGGTGGTGTGCGAGCTCTTCGGCGTACCGCGCGGCGACGACGGCCCCCGCGCGGACCTCTACCGCATCATCAACCGCTTCTTCGACACCGCCATCTCCCTGGAGGACGCCCAGGCCAACGCCGTCGACCTCTACGGCACGCTGACCGCGTTCCTCCAGCACAAACGCGAGCACCCGGCCGACGACCTGACGACGGCGCTCATCGCCGCACGCGACGAAGGAAGCTTCAGCGAACAGGAGTTGATGGACAATCTGATCCTGCTGCTCACCGCCGGTTTCGAGACGACCGTCAACCTCATCGACAACACGGTGCACAGCCTGCTCGCCCACCCCGACCAGCTCGGCCTCGTCCGCTCCGGCCGGTCCACCTGGGAGGACGCACTGGAGGAATCACTGCGCTTCGAGGCGCCGGGTGCCATGTCGGGTCTGCGCTACGCCGTGCGGGACATCGAGATCGAGCCGGGCCTGACCATCCCCCAGGGCGACCCGCTCGTGGTCTCCTTCGCCGGTGCCGGGCGCGACCCCGAGCGGCACGGGCCCGATGCCGACCGGTTCGACCTCACCCGCGGCACCAGCCGCGACCACGTGTCCTTCGGCCACGGCGTGCACCACTGTCTGGGCCGGCCCCTGGCCATGGCCGAGGCGACCGTGGCCCTGACGTCGCTGTTCGCGCGCTTCCCGCGGCTGGCACTGGCCGATCCGTCGCATCCGCCCAGGCGGCTGCGGTCCATCATCTCCACCGGGCACGAGGAACTGCCGGTGCTGTTGCACGGCCCGGGCCCGGGCCCGCGTCCCCAGGCGCCGGGGGTGCGGCCGGAGTGATCAGGAGACCTTCCGGCCCTGGAGGAACGCGCGGTACCAGGGGGCCGCGCGGGTGAACCCGGCCTCGAACCCCTCGCCCGGCGAGCAGTCGAATGTCTTGAAGAACGTGTCGTCCACGAACCAGTGGTCGACCGTGAGCATGCCGAGGTGGTGAAGGGCGAGGGGTGACCCGGCGGCCCGGTCGAGGGCGGTGGCGACGTCCACGGCCGCACCGCCGCCGGGCTCCCCCAGTTCCCGCGAAACGGCGGCCAGCAGGTCCGCGACCGCCACCGGCTCGGGGTGGTTCACATGGTGCACACCGCCGCCGTGCGCCGATGAGAGCGCGGCGGCCACCGCCGCACGGCCCAGGGTGTCGACGTCGATCATCGACTGGAGCGCCGCGCAGCCGGTCAGGGTGGCCGACAGCTCGTTCATCAGCCACACCAGGCCGGGGATCACCCAGCGGTCGCCCTCGCCGTACACGAGGTGCGGGCGCAGCACCAGGCCGCCCGCGTCGAGGACGTACCGTTCGGCGGCGGCCCGGGAGCGGCTGGTGGGTGACGCGGGCGCGATCGGGACGTCCCCGGGGCGTACGCCGCGGAAGGGGCCCCGGCCGTGCACGGCGGCGGTACTGACGTACACGATCCGGCGCACCCCGGCGCGCACGGCCTCCTCGACCAGGGCGCGGGTGCCGTGGTCGTTGACCGCCTCGACGGTTCCGGCGTCGCCGCCGACCGTCGTGGCGCAGTGCACCAGGACGTCGGTGTCGGCGCAGACCCCGCGCAGGGAGGGCGGGGCGCACAGGTCGCCGTGCACGTACTCGGGCCCCTGCGGCGCGTGCCGGGACAACAGGCGTACGTGGACGCCCGGTTGCCGCTGCGCCGTGGCCGCGACCCGGCTGCCGACGAAGCCGCTCGCGCCTGTGACGAGGATCTTGGACGTCACGGCAGGGACCGTACCTGCGAGGGCGTGGCGGAGGTCAGGGTGGCGGTGAAGACGGACTCGCCGTCCTGTCGCCCCGACACCCGCACCGTCGCCTCCCCGGGGCTTCCGGCGAGCACCTCGGTCTCGATGCGGCAGGGGCTGTGCAGTTCGGCGTACCGGGTGAAGTCGGCCGTCATCCTGTTCGGCAGGAAGGGGTGCACGCCGGACGCGGCGGTCGCGGCCTGGCGGGCCGCCTCGAACAGGACCATGCCGGGGACGTGGTCGTTGGGCCGCGGGAAGAGGACCGGGTGGCCGGTGTCCACGCGCAGATTCCAGACGCCGGGGCGGTCGCCGGGAGCGAGGACGACGTCCTCGGCGCGGGCCCGGCCCGCGGTGGGCGGCGCTATGCCCGGCAGGAGGGGAACCGGCCGGTCCATGGCGTCCAGCCTGTCCGCCCGCAGGCGGCGGTAGGCGCGCGGGGAGGTGCAGCCGGTGCTTCCGGTGCCTCGGGCGACGAGCTGTCCGGCGCGGCGGAACTCCATCGTGGTCCGCATGCTGTGCAGCCCGCGGCCGCGGCGGCGGACCTCGGAGCACACGACGTCGAACTCGACCGGTTCGGCGGCGTCCGCCAGCAGCAGCGCGGCCGGGTCGACGCGGACCGTCATGTCCCACATGACGAAGTGCGTGTCGGCGGGGGCACCGAACTCGGCGTGCGCCAGCACCATCGAGGCCTGCCGCAACGTTTCGCCCACGACCATCGGGTCCTGGTGGAGGTCGTCCACGGGGCCGAAGAAGGGGTGGGCCGCCGGCCAGTGCGCGGTGAAGCGGAAGCGGTTGTCGGAGATTCGGGCCCACCGGGTGGGGAAGACGTCCGTCTCGGTGGTGCGATGGGCGAGTTCCTTGGTGACGACGGTGGTGTGGGAGTGGGGGGTGGAGCGTCCGGTGACGGGGGAGGGCGGCGCGAGTACCTGGGCGGCTTCGGGTTCTCGGGCGACGTCGGCCGGTGCCGGGGGTTGTCCGGCGGTGGTGGCCGGGGGCGCGGGTATGTCGGGCACCGGTGCCGTCGGGTTCTCGGTGAGCGGTGCCGACGGTTCCTGGACGGCCGTGTCCGTGGCCGGTGCCGCGATGGCGGGAGCCGGTGGTGCGGATGCCGCGGCGGTGGGAGCCGGTGGTGCGGATGCCGCGGCGGTGGGAGCCGGTGGTGCGGACGCTTCGGCGGTGGGAGCCGGTGTTGCGGTGGTGGTGGCCGGGGCCGCTGTGGCGGGGCGCGGTGGGGAGCTCCCCCGGGGGGCGGAGGTTTGTGGCGAGTTCTCGACGGTCGTAGCACTTCCGTTTGCCGGAAGGCCCCCACGTCCGGTCTGATCCTCCGTGAGTGCGCTTAAAGGCCCTGTCTGCGGCATGAGAACCCCCAGTTCAACTGCCTGACCGCGATCGACGCTTGACTAAGATACGGACGAGCCGGTTTTTTTCAAAGGGTGAGCCAAGCACCCGGAACAGGCTCTCGCGCCCTCGCACACAGCGACTTCACAGGGATCGACGGAGATCAGGAGGCATCCGATGGCGCGACAGGAGCGCGCGATCCGCACCCGGCGGACCATCCTGGAGGCGGCAGCTGCCGTCTTCGACGAACGCGGCTACACCTCGGCGACCATCGGCGAGATCCTGGACCGGGCAGGCGTCACCAAGGGCGCGCTGTACTTCCACTTCGGCTCCAAGGAGGAGCTGGCGGCGGGCGTGTTCCAGGAGCAGCTCGCCCTCACGCTCCCGTCACAGACCAGCAAGCTCCAGGAACTCGTCGACTCCGGTCTGGTGATGGCCCGCCGACTGCGGTCCGAACCCATGGTGCGGGCCAGTGTGGGGCTCGCCCTCGACCAGGGGGCCATGGACCTCGACCGCACCCCGGCCTTCCGGATGTGGATCGACCAGAACACGCAGATGCTGGCCGAGGCGAAGGCGCGGGGCGAGCTGCTCCAGCACGTCGACGCGGCGGAGACGGCCGAGCTGCTGGTCGGCAGCTTCTCCGGGGTGCAGCTGCTGTCCCAGCTGCGCTGCCAGCGGCAGGATCTGGAGCGCCGTGTCGTCGTGCTGTTCGAGCACTTCCTGCCCAGCATCGCCGTGCCGGCGGTGCTGGCACGGCTCGACATCTCGGCGGAGAGGGCCGAGCGGGTGCTGGCGCAGGTCCTGACGGAGCCGACGGCCGTGTCGGCGCAGGCCTCCGTACCCGCTCAGGCCCACGTGTCCCGGGGGGCGTAGCCACTGCCGTACGGCCCGCCATGGGTGTCCACAGCGCTGGAGTTGTCCACAGGGTCTGACGCGTTTCGGCCACCGGTTGTACGGTCGGCACGAGTTGATGTTCGTGCGCGTGCGGGGGAGGCGGTCGGGATGACCAGCACCGGAGACCGGGACGAGAGCGGGACGGCGGCGGCAGCCGGGGCGCCGCCCAGGCTGCCGCGGGTGCGTGGCTTCGCCGAGTGGCCGTCCGCCGGGTCGCCCAAGGACGAGGGCAAGGCCCTCCGCAAGCGGATACCGCGCAGCTCGCACGCCTCGCTCGACCTGGACGCGTCCCGGCCCGACGCGGTGAGCGCCGTGGAGGAGTCGGGCCGCGGGCGGCTGCCCGAGCTGACCCCGATCCGCGTCGGCCGCATGGCCGCCACCCCGTTCGCGTTCCTGCGCGGCGCGGCGGGACTCATGGCCTACGACCTCGCGCGCACGCCCATGACCAGGATCCGGGCGCAGCTCTGCGGCGACGCCCACGCGGCCAATTTCGGCCTGTACGGCGACGCGCGCGGCGGCCTGGTCATCGACCTGAACGACTTCGACGAGACGGTGCCCGGCCCCTGGGAGTGGGACCTCAAACGACTCGCGGCCTCCCTGGTGCTCGCGGGCCGGGTGGCCGGAGCGGACGAGGACCAGTGCCGCAAGGCGGCCTACGACGCGGCCGGCGCCTACCGCAGGACCATGCGGCTGCTGGCCAGGCTCCCGGTGCTGGACGCGTGGAACGCCATCGCGGACGAGGAGCTCGTCTCCCACACCGACGCCCATGATCTGCTCGGCACGCTGGAGCGGGTCTCCGAGAAGGCCCGCCACAACACCAGCGGCCGCTTCGCGGCCAAGTCGACCGAGGCCACGAAGGGCGGCGGACGCCGGTTCGTGGACGCGCCACCGGTGCTGCGGCGGGTCCCCGACGCCCAGGCCGCGGCCGTGGCCGCGTCGCTGGAGGAGTACATGGGCACCCTCCAGGAGGACCGCCTGCCGCTCCTCGCCCGGCACGCGGTGCACGACGTCGCCTTCCGCGTCGTCGGCACGGGCAGCGTCGGCACCCGCTCCTACGTCGTGCTGCTCCTGGACCATCGCGGCGAGCCGCTGGTGCTCCAGGTCAAGGAGGCGCGGGCGTCGGCGCTGGTCCCGCATCTGGCGACGGCCGGTTTCGAGACGCCGGCGGCCGGCCACGAGGGCCGGCGGGTCGTGCTGGGCCAGAAGCGGATGCAGGTCGTGAGCGACAACCTGCTGGGCTGGACGACGGTGGACGGGTTGCCCTTCCAGGTCCGCCAGTTCCGCAACCGCAAGGGCAGCGTCGATCCGGCCGCCCTGGCCACCGACCAGCTGGACGACTACGGCCGCATGACCGGTGCCCTCCTGGCGCGTGCGCACGCGCACAGCGCCGATCCGCGGCTCATCGCCGGGTACTGCGGGAAGAACGAGGAGCTGGACGAGGCGATGGCGTCCTTCGCCGTGGCGTACGCGGACCGGACCGAGGCGGATCACGCGGAGCTGCTGGCGGGAGCGCGGGCGGGGAAGGTCGCGGCGGAGACGGGGGTGTGACGGGTGAGGGCGGGCCGCCCAAGCCCCGCCCGGGGCGCCGGCAGCGGTCGGTGTGCCACCCCGGGCCCGTTCTCCTCCGAGGCCGGGCCTGGTCCGTGCGTCCCCTAGGCTGGTCGGGTGACGACCCCGGAAGCTGAGCAGGATGGTGGCGACGCCGCACGGCCCGAGGCGCGGCTGGAGCGGGCTGTGCGGGCCGCCGAGCAGGCGTTGATCGAGTACGAGATCGCGGTGGAGACCTTCCGTGTCGAGGTCGAGAACTTCTCCCGGCTGCACGAACAGAAGCTCGGCCCGCTGTACGCCCGGCTCGAGGAGCTGGACGCCCGGATCCTGGAGGCCAGAGCCGCCCGCAGCGGCGACCCCGCGGACCGGCAGCGGGCTGAGGAGGCCAGAGCGCGGCTGGCCCCGATCCCCGGCGTCGAGGAACTGCTGCACGGCTGGATGGACGGCAGTGGTCTGTTCCCCGAGGCCTCGGCGATGCTCACGGAGCAGCCGGTCCGGCCCCCGCAGCGGGTCCGCCCCAGCGAGGAGGCCCGCAAGCTCTACCGCGACCTGGCCCGCAAGGCCCACCCGGACCTGGCGCAGGAGGAGAAGGAGCGCGCGCGGCGCGAGGAGTTCATCACGCGGGTCAACGCCGCCTACGCCCGGGGCGACGAGGCGGAGCTGCGCGAGCTCGCCGCGGAGTGGGCCGAGGGACCCGAGCTGAAGCGGGTCCCCAGCCGCGCCGAGGAGCTCTACGCCCGCCTCGAGTGGCTCGCCCAGCGCAAGGAGCTGCTCGGGCTGCTGGCCAGGGAGCTGGAGGACAGTGCCATCGGCCACATGCTCCAGCTGGCCCCGGACGACCCGGACCGGCTCCTGGACGAGATCGGGCAGGGCCTGTTCACCCAGGTCGCCGAGCGGGAGAAGGAGCTGGCCGCGCTGCTCGAGGGCGGGGACGACCAGGGCAGGGGCTGAGCCGTGCCCCGGCCGGCGTTCCGGCCGGTTCCGGTAGCGTCGGGCCCATGAGTTTTGGAGCTGGTGTGCCCACGGTCGCGGTCGCGGACCTCAAGGACGGTGACTTCCTGCTGGACGTCCGGGAGGACGACGAGTGGAAGGCCGGCCACGCCGCCGGGGCGCTGCACATCCCGATCAGCGAGTTCGTCGCCCGCTACGGCGAGCTGACCGAGGCCGCCCCGCAGGACGGCCGGGTCCATGTGATCTGCCGTTCGGGCGGCCGGTCCGCCCAGGTCACGATGTACCTGGCCCAGCAGGGCGTCGACGCGGTGAACGTCGACGGCGGCATGCAGGTGTGGGAGGCGGCGGGCCGTCCCGTCGTGACGGACGACGGGCAGCAGGGGTTCGTCCTCTAGGCGGTTCGTCCTCCAAGGACACTGCCGCGGCCCTGTGCCACGGGTCAGGCCGGGGGGTGGGCGGCCAGGAGGTCGCCCAGGGCCTCCTCGTGTGCCGCGGCCGGGCCGAGTGAGAGTTCCAGGTGCTTGGCCCAGGCGTGGTAGCGGTGCAGCGGGTAGTCCACGTCGGCGCCGAACCCGCCGTGCAGATGCTGCGCGGTCTGCACGACCCGGCGCACGCCCTCCGCAGCCCAGATCTTGGCGACGGCCACGTCACCGGCGGTGGGCAGCGGGCCCGGGGCCCCGGAGGCGATCCGCCACGCGGCCTGCCACAGGGTGGCCTCCATGGCGCGCAGGTCGATGTAGCGGTCGGCGGCCTGCACGGCGACGGCCTGGAAGGTCGCGATCGGGAACCCGAACTGCTCCCGCTCGCTCGTGTACTCCCCGGTCATCCGCAGCACGCGCTCCCCGAGCCCGAGCGCCAGCGCACACGTCCCGGTGGCCAGCAGGTCCCGCAGCCACTCCCACGCCCCGTCGGTGTCGATCACGTCCCGGGCGGCGAGCCGTGCCGATGTCAGCCGCAGCTCACCCAGCCGCTCGCCGCTGGTGGAGAACTGCTCGGCGAGGTGGGCCCCCTCGTGCCCGCGCGGCACCAGGGCCAGCACGGTCCGGCCGGTCCCGGTGTGCGCGGGGACGAGCGTGACGTCCGCGTCGTAGGCCCACGGCACCGCCGTCTGCACGCCGTCCAGCACCCAGGTCCCGCCGTCCTGCCGGGCGGTCACCGACTGCTCGGCCGGGTCGTGGCCGGTGCGGCCGTGTGCGGCGACGGTCAGGACGGTCTCGCCGCGGCCGGCCCGGGCGAGCAGGTCCGCCTTCGCCTCCGCACCGCCGTAGGCCTGGACGGCCGCGGCCGCCGCGCTGCTCTCCAGCAGGGGCACCCTGGCGAGTACCTGCGCCGACTCCCGCAGGACCAGGCACAGCGCGATGGCGTCCAGGCCCGCCCCGCCGTACCGCGCGTCGAGCAGCAGGCTCAGCAGGTCGGCGTCGGCGAGCCGGGCCCACAGGGCGCGGTCGTAGGTCTCGGCGACGGCGCCGGGGGTCAGGGCCGGGCTGGGCACGGCGTCGGGGGCGACCCCGGCGAACACGCCCTTCGCCGCCTCGGCCGCCGCCTGCTGCTCCTCGGTGAAGGTGAAGTCCACGGTGCCTGTCCTTCCGGCGATCCCGGTGAGCTGACGGGGCGTCAAGATAGAACAGGTTCTAGAAGAAGGGAATGGGTGTACGGGCGGGCGCCGTAGGGTGTCACTCGCCGTACGGGCGGCCTCCCGGTGTGGCGATGGCCACGGTGGGAGGGGCGGCCAGGGGCTGTGCGCGGGTGGGTGCGCTGAGTACGGTGCCCGTGCCGATGCCGTGCGCAGTGCCGTGCGGGCGGTGCGACGCCCTCGCGACCGGCCGGGCGGACGGAACGACGGACCGGGATCGTGGAACGGGGCGGAATGGACGCGTACGACGAGGGCTCGAACGCCCGGCACGGCCCCGACGCGCCGAGCCTTCCGGCCCCGCGGGCGGAGCAGGACGTACCGGTGGACCCGCCCGGTGAACCCCGTACCGGCATCGCGGCACTCTCCCCGAGCTACCAGGTCGGTGTAGCCCTGGCGCTGGCGGTCGTCGCCATCGGGGTGTGTGTACACCTCGGGATGACGTTCCTGCACGTCGCGCCCGTGAACACGGTCACCAGGGCGCACGGCGAGGCCGTCGACGACTGGATCTATCCGGAGTTCGAGCAGAACTGGAAGCTCTTCGCACCGAACCCGCTCCAGCAGAACATCTCGATCCAGGTCCGCGCCGGGGTCCGAGGGCCCGACGGCATGACGTCGACCACCGGCTGGTACGACCTGTCCGCCGAGGACGGCCGGGCCATCGACGGCAACCTGCTGCCCAGCCACACCCAGCAGAACGAGCTGCGCCGGGCCTGGGACTTCTACGTCGCGACACACGACGGCGAGAACCGCCCGGTGGGCCTGCGCGGAGCGCTCTCGGAGTCGTATCTGCGCCGGATCATGGTGCTGCGCCTCCACGACGACGACGCGGTGCGGGCCGCGACCGGGGGCGCCGGTGTCGTCGAACGGGTGCAGGTGCGCTCCCGCACCAGCAATGTGCCGCCGCCCGGGTGGAGCCGGGAGAAGGTCTCCATGACGCCGTCCTACCGGGAGCTGCCGTGGTGGAGGGTGCCGCGGGCCGAGGCCGAGGGAGGGGTGCGGTGAACCGCCTCTCGCTGGCCGTCTCGGGCGCCATAGCCCGCGTCACCGAGGCCGCCCTGGGCCCCTACCAGACGGCCGTCATCCGCATCGGCTTCAGCGCCACCTGGCTGCTGTTCCTGCTCCGCGAACTCCCCCACCGGCACGAGCTGTACGGTCCCGACGGCCCCTGGAGCTTCGATCTCGCCCGGCAGCTGGTCGGTTCCAACGGCTCCTTCACCGCCCTGATGTGGTCGGACGGCCGGATCTGGTTCGAGACCGTCTACGCGCTCGCTGTGCTCTCCAGCGCCCTGCTGATGCTGGGCTGGCGCACCCGCACCATGTCGGTGGTGTTCATGGTGGGTGTGCTGTCGCTGCAGAACCGCAGCGTCTTCATGGGCGACGGCGGCGACAACGTACTGCACCTGATGTCGATCTACCTGGTGTTCACGCGGTGCGCCCAGGTGTGGTCGCTGGACGCCCGGCGGGCCGCGCGGGAGCGGGCGGCCCGCGCGCGGGGAGAGCGGGTCACGGACCGGACCGGACCGGTGCTGTGGGGTGTGCTCGGGCTCGTGCCGGTCGCGGTGACCCTGGCCGGCCGGATGCAGGGCGACTGGCTGATACCGGCGCTGCTGTGGACGGTGTGGGTGGTGCAGGGGCTGTGGTGGCTGGCCGGGCGCCGGGCCCGGACCGGTGAGCCGCGGATCATGCTGGACGTCGTCGCCAACATCGTGCACAACGGCGCGCTGCTCGTGATCATGGCGGAGGCGTGCCTGATCTACGCGACGGCCGGCTGGTACAAGATCCAGGGCTCCCGCTGGCAGGACGGCACCGCGGTCTACTACCCGCTCCACCTGGAGTACTTCTCGCCCTGGCCCGCTCTCGCCGATCTGCTGTCGGCCAGCGGCACCATGGTGATGCTGGTGACCTACGGGACGGTCCTGGTGCAGGTCGCCTTCCCGTTCACCCTGTTCAACCGGAGGGTGAAGAACGTCCTGCTGGCGGTGATGATGACCGAGCACGCCGTGATCGCCGTGGTCCTCGGTCTGCCGTTCTTCTCGCTCGCGATGATCGCGGCGGACGCGGTGTTCCTGCCGACGGGCTTCCTGCGCCGCCTGGGCGACAGGGCGGCACGCGCGCGTGAGCGGCTGCCGCGCCGGGGCGGCCGGGCGCCGGTCCCCGGACAGCGTGCGCCCGAGAGCCCCGAGACCACGCCCGTAGGCTTCGGGCCATGACCGACCCCGTGACCACCTGGCACCGGCTCGCCGGTGACACCGTCCTGCTCGACGGCTTCCACGCCCTCAAGCACGCGCTGCGTTTCGGCGCGCGGGTGCCGGTCGCGGTGACGGCCGACCGGGTGGCCGCGCTCGCGCTCGCCGACGAGCTGGCCCCTGACGTGCGGGACGTGCTGGCCGGGCTGCTGAGCGAGGTGCCGCACGAGACGTACGCGTCGCTCGTGCCCCGCCCGCACCCCACGGCCGTGGCCGCGCTGGCCGTACGGCCGTCCCGTTCGTCCGGCCTCGCGAAGCTGGCGGCCGCGCCGCGCGGGACCCCGGTCGTGGTCCTCGACCATCCGCGCAACCTGGGCAACGCCGGTGCGGTGATCCGCCTGGCCGCCGGCTTCGGCGCCACGGGCGTGGTGACGACCGGGACGCTCGACCCCTGGCACCCGACGGTCGTGCGGGGCGGGGCGGGCCTGCACTTCGCGACGACGGTGGAGCGGCTGGCCGTCGAGGAGCTGCCGCCGGGCCCGCTGTTCGCCCTGGACCCCGAGGGCGACGACATCCGGGGCATCGAGCTCCCGGACGACGCCGTCCTCGCGTTCGGCTCGGAGCGCACGGGCTTGTCACCCGAACTACGCGCTCGCGCCGACCACTTGCTGTCCCTGCCGATGCGCCCCCAGGTCAGCAGCTACAACCTGGCGACGAGTGTGGCGATGACGCTGTACCACTGGAGCGCGGGTTCTGGAGTGCCCCGATAGGGGCGCGGGGCTGTATCGATGAGCGGCTCCGCCGCGCGGGCGCGAACAACCACAACTGTCCGGCCCCCGCGCGCCAACGAGAACCCCCGGCCTCCTAGCGCCCCCGAGCTCAGCTACGCGTCCCGCCGCACCTCGACCACCCGGAACCGATTGGCCACGAACGCCCCGTCACACAGCGCCGCACTGGCCGCCGGATTGCCACCCGACCCGTGGAAGTCGGAGAACGCGGCCGTCTGGTTCACATACACCCCACCCGTGAGGTTCAGCGACAGCTGCGCCGCCTCCTCCAGGCACGCCTCCCGTACGTCCTGCTCGACGTCCGGGTCGGTCGTGTACGCCCCGACGGTCATCGCGCCCTTCTCCCGCACGGTCCGCCGCAGCAACTCCACCGCGTCGGCAGCGGAGTCGACGGCGACGGCGAAGGACACCGGCCCGAAGCACTCGCTCATGTAAGCGGCCTCGTCGTCCGGCTTGGCCCCGTCCAGCTTCACGATCACCGGCGTACGGACGACGGCCCCCGGGAAGTCCGGGTTGGTGATCTCGCGGGAGGCCAGGGCGACCTCGCCCAGCCCCGAAGCAGCCTCCAAGCGGGCCTTCACGTCCGGGTTGACGATCGCGCCGAGCAGCGCGTTCGCCCGGGCGTCGTCGCCGAGCAGCCCGTCGACGGACCGGGCGAGGTCCGCGACGACCTCGTCGTAGGACTTGGGGCCCTGGTCGGTGGAGATGCCCTCGCGGGGGACCAGCAGGTTCTGCGGGGTCGTGCACATCTGGCCGCTGTACAGGGACAGCGAGAAGGCCAGGTTGGAGAGCATGCCCTTGTAGTCGGACGTGGAGTGGACGACGACCGTGTTGACGCCGGCCTTCTCCGTGTAGACCTGCGCCTGGCGGGCGTTGGCCTCCAGCCAGTCGCCGAACTCGGTCGAGCCCGTGTAGTCGATGATGCGGATCTCGGGGCGCAGCGCGAGGGTCTTGGCGATGCCCTCGCCGATGGGGGTCCCCCCTGCTCGAGCGGAGCCGAGAGCTTGGGGGCGCTCGGCGGCCAGCGCGACCAGGTTCGGGTCGAAGCCGGTCTCCGCGAGCACCTCGCGGGCGACCTGCACGGTGAGGGCGAGCGGCAGCACCGCGCGCGGGTGGGGCTTGACCAGGACCGCGTTGCCGGTGGCGAGGGAGGCGAACAGGCCCGGGTAGCCGTTCCACGTCGGGAAGGTGTTGCAGCCGATCAACAGGGCGATGCCCCGCGGGACCGGCGTGAACTGCTTGTTCATCGCCAGCGGGTCGCGCTTGCCCTGCGGCTTGGTCCACTCGGCGTTGTCCGGCGTGCGCACCTGCTCCACGTACGCGTAGGCCACCGCCTCCAGGCCGCGGTCCTGCGCGTGCGGGCCGCCCGCCTGGAACGCCATCATGAACGCCTGGCCGGAGGTGTGCATGACCGCGTGCGCGAACTCGTGCGTCCGGTCGCTGATGCGCTTGAGGATCTCCAGGCAGACCACCGCGCGCTGCTCGGCGCCCGCGTCCCGCCAGGCGCGCTGTCCGGCCTTCATGGCGGGCAGCAGCACGTCGAGGTCCGCGTGCGGGTACGTCACGCCCAGGTCGACGCCGTACGGGGAGGTCTCGCCGCCCACCCAGTCGTCCGTGCCCGGCTGGCCGAGGTCGAGGCGGGAGCCGAGCAGGGCGTCGAAGGCGGCCTTGCCCGCCGCCATGTCCAGGCTGCCGTTCTCCCCGTAGGCCTTGGGGTGCTCGGGGTGCGGGGACCAGTAGGCGCGGGTACGGATCGCTTCCAGCGCCTGGTCGAGGGTGGACCGGTGCCGGGCGATCAGCTCGTGCGCCGAGAGTGCGGCGGTCATGGGTGACCAACTCCTCGTCTCAAGAACTCCTCGTCGAGTTCATGACCTGGGCAGAAACCTGGGCAGGAACACTCGGACAGAGCTAGAGTAACCGAACGATCGGTCGGTTCAAGGGGGTCCGCCGCATCTGTGGAAAACCCCGTGCGGGAGGATCGCGCACATGACAGCACTCGACCTCAGCAGCCCCGTGGCCGTCGTCGGCACCGGCACCATGGGCCAGGGAATCGCCCAGGTCGCGCTGGTCGCGGGCCATCCCGTACGGCTGTACGACACGCTCCCGGGGCGGGCCCGGGAGGCGGCCGACGCGATCGGCGCCCGCCTGGACCGGCTCGTCGAGAAGGAGCGGCTCACCGGCGCCGACCGGGACGCCGCCCGCGCCCGGCTGCTGCCCGCCGAGGACCTCCCCGAGCTCGCCGACTGCGCCCTGGTCGTCGAGGCCGTCCTGGAACGGCTGGACGTCAAACAGGACCTGTTCCGCGCGCTGGAGGGCATCGTCTCCGACGACTGCCTGCTCGCCACCAACACCTCGTCGCTGTCCGTCACCGCCATCGGAGGCGCCCTGCGCGTCCCGGGCCGCTTCGTCGGACTGCACTTCTTCAACCCCGCCCCGCTGCTGCCGCTGGTCGAGGTGGTCTCCGGCTTCGCCACCGACGTCACCTACGCCACGCGCGCGTACGAGACCGCCCGGGCCTGGGGCAAGACGCCCGTGGCCTGCGCGGACACCCCCGGTTTCATCGTCAACCGCATCGCCCGGCCCTTCTACGCCGAGGCCTTCGCGGTGTACGAGGCGCAGGGCGCCGACCCGGTCACCATCGACGCCGTGCTGCGCGAGTCGGGCGGCTTCCGGATGGGCGCGTTCGAGCTGACCGACCTGATCGGCCAGGACGTCAACGAGTCGGTCACGCGGTCGGTCTGGGAGTCCTTCTTCCAGGACGTGCGCTTCACGCCGTCCCTCGCCCAGCGGCGCCTGGTCGAGTCCGGCCGGCTCGGCCGCAAGACCGGCCACGGCTGGTACGACCACGGGGAGGACGCCGAGCGCCCCGAACCGGACACCGCCGACAAGCGGCAGCCGCCCGCGTACGTCGTCGCCGAGGGCGATCTGGGCCCGGCCGCCGAGCTGCTCCCGATGATCCGTGAGGCGGGCATCCCGGTCCGCGACGAGGACGAGGACAGCGGCAGCCGCCTGGTGCTGCCGAGCGGCGGGCAGCTCGCCCTGGCCGACGGGCAGACCTCCGTGGAGTTCCGCGACGTCGTCTACTTCGACCTCGCGCTCGACTACCGCAAGGCCGGCCGGATCGCCCTGTCGGCCTCCCAGGACACCTCCCCGCAGACGCTCGCCGAGGCCGTCGGCCTGTTCCAGGCGGTCGGCAAGCGGGTCACGGTCATCGGCGACGTGCCGGGCATGATCGTCGCCCGCACGGTGGCGCGCATCATCGACCTGGCGCACGACGCCGTCGCCAAGGGCGTCGCCACCGAGGAGGACATCGACACCGCGATGCGCCTAGGCGTGAACTACCCCCTGGGTCCCTTCGAGTGGAGCCGCCGGCTCGGCCGCTCCTGGGCCTACGCGCTCCTGGACGACCTCCACCTGCGCGACCCCTCGGGCCGCTACGCGCCCTCCCTGGCGCTGTACCGCCACGCCCACGCCTCCGACAAGCGGGAGGGCACCGCCTCATGACCACCGCCAAACGCGACACCTACACCCCGGACACGCTGCTGTCCGTCGCCGTCCAGGTGTTCAACGAGCGTGGCTACGACGGCACCTCCATGGAGCACCTCTCCAAGGCGGCCGGCATCTCCAAGTCGTCGATCTACCACCACGTGACCGGCAAGGAGGAACTGCTGCGCCGGGCCGTGGACCGGGCCCTGGACGGGCTCTTCGGGATCCTCGACGAGGAGCACGCGCGCGTGGGGCGTGCCTCGGACCGTCTGGAGCACGTCGTCCGGCGCATGGTCGAGGTGCTGATCACCGAGCTGCCCTACGTGACCCTGCTGCTGCGGGTGCGCGGCAACACCGACACCGAGCGGTGGGCCCTGGAGCGCCGCCGCGACTTCGACCACCGGGTCGCCGACCTGCTCAAGGCGGCCGCCGCGGACGGGGACGTGCGCGCCGACATAGAGGTCCGGCTGGTGACCAGGCTGGTCTTCGGCATGATCAACTCGATCGTCGAGTGGTACCGGCCGGACGGGCGCGGCATGAGCGAGCGCGAGGTGGCCGACGCGGTGGTGCAGGTGGCCTTCGGAGGCCTGCGCAAGGCCGGGTGAACCCGGGCCTGTCGGCCCTGCGGTTCCAGGTCCTCCGCCTCGCAGGGCCGCCCGAGGCGCGGAGCGGGGCTCGGACCTGCGGTTGCAGGTCCGTCCTCGCAGGGCCGACGGGGGCCGGGAGCGGGGCTCAGCCCTGCGGTTCCAGGTCCTCCTCCTCGAACACCAGCAGGGTGCGTGTGCTGAGCACCTGTGGGATCGCCTGGAGCCGGGTCAGCACCAGCTCGCGCAGGGACCGGTTGTCGGAGACGTGGACCAGCAGCAGCACGTCGAAGTCGCCGCCCACCAGGGCGATGTGGGAGGCGCCGGGCAGCTGTCTGAGCTCCTCGCGGACCGTGCGCCAGGAGTTCTGGACGATCTTCAGCGTGATGTACGCGGAGGTGCCCTGACCTGCCCGCTGGTGATCGACCCGGGCGCCGAAGCCCCGGATGACACCGTCCTCGACGAGCCGGTTGATGCGGGCGTAGGCGTTCGCCCGGGAGACGTGGACCCGCTCGGCGACCGACCGGATCGAGGCCCGGCCGTCCGCCTGGAGCATGCGCAGGATGTCCTGATCTATGGCGTCCAGGGGCCGTGGCGGCGGCAGCACGCCGCTGTCGTCCTGCCCTTCGGCCATTTGTTCAGATGTCACCTGCGCCGACCTCCCCGCCATGGACGTACTGCGTCCATCACAGGCTGTGGAGAACCGTTTGTCCACAGCCTGAGGCCACCCATAGCCAAATTGCGCCGTCGACCGAACAATCGGTAGGTGAGGCGGGTCACAGCCGACGCGTCTCTTCGAGCCGCTCCCACGAGGAGGTGCCGTCATGACGGTCATGGAGCAGCGGGGCGCTTACCGGCCGACCCCGCCGCCCGCCTGGCAGCCGCGCATGGACCCCGCGCCGCTGCTGCCCGACGCGGAGCCGTACCGCGTCCTCGGCACCGAGGCGGCCGCCAAGGCCGACCCCGAGCTGCTGAGGGCGCTGTACGCGCAGCTGGTGAAGGGCCGCCGCTACAACGCGCAGGCCACCGCCCTCACCAAGCAGGGCCGTCTCGCGGTCTACCCCTCCACCACCGGCCAGGAGGCCTGTGAGGTCGCCGCCGCCATGGTCCTTCAGGAGCGCGACTGGCTCTTCCCGAGCTACCGCGACACGCTCGCCGTGGTGGCCCGGGGCGTGGACCCCGTCGAGGCGCTCACCCTGCTGCGCGGCGACTGGCACACCGGCTACGACCCCTACGAGCACCGGGTCGCCCCCCTGTGCACCCCGCTCGCCACCCAGCTGCCGCACGCCGTCGGTCTCGCACACGCCGCCCGCCTCAAGGGCGACGACGTGGTCGCGCTGGCCATGGTCGGCGACGGCGGCACCAGCGAGGGCGACTTCCACGAGGCGCTGAACTTCGCCGCCGTCTGGCAGGCCCCGGTCGTCTTCCTCGTGCAGAACAACGGCTTCGCGATCTCCGTCCCGCTCGCCAAGCAGACCGCGGCCCCGTCGCTGGCCCACAAGGCCGTCGGCTACGGCATGCCCGGCCGCCTGGTCGACGGCAACGACGCCGCGGCCGTGCACGAGGTGCTCTCCGACGCCGTACGTCACGCCCGCGCGGGCGGCGGCCCCACCCTCGTCGAGGCGATCACCTACCGCGTCGACGCCCACACCAACGCCGACGACGCGACCCGCTACCGCGGTGACGCCGAGGTCGAGACCTGGCGCGAGCACGACCCGGTCCGGCTGCTGGAGCGCGAGCTGACCGAGCGCGGCCTGCTCGACGAGGCCGGCATCGAAGCCGCCCGCCAGGACGCCGAGACCATGGCCGCGGCCCTGCGCGAGCACATGAACCAGGACCCGGAGCTCGACCCGATGGACCTGTTCAGCCACGTCTACGCCGAGCCCACGCCCCAGCTGCTGGACCAGCGCGAGCAGCTGCGGGCCGAGCTGGAGGCCGAGGCCGACACCGCTCCGGAGGGGGGCATGCACCGATGACCACCGTCGCCGTCAAGCCGGCCACCATGGCGCAGGCCCTCACGCGCGCGCTGCGCGACGCCATGGCCGCCGACCCCGCCGTGCACGTCATGGGCGAGGACGTCGGCACCCTCGGCGGCGTCTTCCGCGTCACCGACGGCCTCGCCAAGGAGTTCGGCGAGGACCGCTGCACGGACACCCCGCTCGCCGAGGCCGGAATCCTCGGCACCGCGGTCGGCATGGCCATGTACGGGCTCCGGCCGGTCGTCGAGATGCAGTTCGACGCGTTCGCCTACCCGGCGTTCGAGCAGCTCATCTCCCACGTGGCCCGGATGCGCAACCGCACCCGCGGCCGGATGCCCCTGCCGATCACCATCCGCGTCCCCTACGGCGGCGGCATCGGTGGCGTCGAGCACCACAGCGACTCCTCCGAGGCGTACTACATGGCGACTCCGGGGCTCCATGTCGTCACGCCCGCCACCGTCGCCGACGCCTACGGGCTGCTGCGCGCGTCCATCGCCTCCGACGACCCGGTCGTCTTCCTGGAGCCGAAGCGGCTCTACTGGTCGAAGGACTCCTGGAACCCCGAGGAACCGGCGCCCGTCGAGCCGATCGGCCGCGCCGTGGTGCGCCGCCCGGGCCGCAGCGCCACCCTCATCACCTACGGGCCGTCCGTACCCGTCTGCATGGAGGCGGCCGAGGCCGCCCGGGCCGAGGGCTGGGACCTCGAAGTCGTCGACCTGCGCTCCCTGGTGCCGTTCGACGACGAGACGGTGAGCGCCTCGGTGCGGCGCACGGGACGCGCGGTCGTCGTCCACGAGTCGGGCTCCTTCGGCGGCCCGGGCGGGGAGATCGCGGCCCGGGTCACCGAGCGCTGCTTCCACCACCTGGAGGCGCCGGTGCTGCGGGTGGCCGGGTTCGACCTCCCGTATCCGCCGCCGATGCTGGAGCGCCACCACCTGCCCGGTGTGGACCGGATCCTGGACGCCGTGGGGCGTCTGCAGTGGGAGGCCGAGAGCTGATGGCACAGGTGCTGGAGTTCAAGCTGCCCGACCTCGGTGAGGGACTGACCGAGGCGGAGATCGTGCGCTGGCTGGTCGAGGTCGGCGACGTGGTCGCGATCGACCAGCCGGTCGTCGAGGTCGAGACGGCCAAGGCGATGGTGGAGGTGCCCTGCCCCTACGGCGGTGTCGTCACGGCCCGCTTCGGCGAGGAGGGCACGGAACTGCCCGTCGGGGCACCGCTGATCACGGTTGCCGTGGGGGAGCAACCCACTTCCGGCGCCGAGGACACCGGCTCCGGGGGGTCGGGCAACGTCCTGGTCGGCTACGGCACCTCCGAGGCGCCCGCGCGGCGCCGCCGGGTACGGCAGGAGCGGCCGCTGTCCGGCGCGCCCGCGACAGCCGGCCGGGCCGGATCCGCCGGGTCGCCGGCCGGGCGGGCGGATGCCGCCGCGGCCCGGGGGCCGGTCTCCCCGGGGCAGACGCGGGCGCAGACCGGCGGCTCCGTGTCGACCGTGCACGGCCGGGCCGACGGCACCACCGCCGACGGCTCCCGCACGGCGGGCGGTCCCGTCCCCGTGATCTCACCCCTGGTGCGCCGGCTGGCGCGACAGAACGGCCTGGACCTGCGGGACCTGACCGGGTCCGGCCCCGACGGGCTGATCCTGCGGGCGGACGTGGAGCACGCGCTGCGCGCCTCGGGCACCCAGGGCGCTCCGGCCGCACCGCAGCCGGTCGACGTGCGGCACGCCCCGAGCCCGGCCCTCGCCTCCCGCTCCTCCGCGGCGGCGGCCCCCGGCGGGACCCGCGCCCCGCTCACCGGCGAGACGCGCACGCCGCTCAAGGGCATCCGGGGCGCCGTCGCCGACAAGCTGGCGCGCAGTCGCCGGGAGATCCCGGACGCCACCTGCTGGGTGGACGCGGACGCCACGGAGCTCATGCGGGCGCGCGCGGCCATGAACGCGGCCGGCGGACCGAAGATCTCCCTCCTGGCCCTGCTGGCCCGGATCTGCACCGCGGCCCTCGCCCGCTTCCCCGAGCTCAACTCCACGGTCGACGCGGAGGCCAGGGAGGTCGTCCGGTTCGACCACGTGCACCTGGGGTTCGCGGCGCAGACCGACCGGGGCCTGGTCGTCCCGGTCGTACGGGACGCGCAGGCGCGCGACGCGGAGTCGCTGACCGCCGAGTTCGCCCGGCTGACCGAGGCGGGCCGGACGGGGACGCTGACACCGGGCGAACTCACCGGCGGGACCTTCACGCTGAACAACTACGGGGTCTTCGGCGTCGACGGCTCCACCCCGATCATCAATCACCCCGAGGCCGCCATGCTCGGCGTCGGCCGCATCGTCCCCAAGCCGTGGGTGCACGAGGGCGAGCTGGCGGTGCGGCAGGTCGTCCAGCTCTCGCTCACCTTCGACCACCGGGTCTGCGACGGGGGCGTGGCGGGCGGCTTCCTGCGGTACGTCGCGGACTGCGTGGAGCAGCCCGCGGTGCTGCTGCGGACGCTGTGATTCCTGTTCCTTGTCCGTGCCGGTGTTCGTGATCGCGTCGCTTCCCCCGCGTTCCGTGTGATCGCGGGGGCACGCATACTCGGGGGATGACCGCCTACGAGTCCCCCGGCGAACCCGTTGCCGGAACCGGTCCCGGCCAGGGGGCGGACCCCGCCGGACACGACGCCGTCGTGCTCGCCGGCGGTGCCGCCCGGCGCCTGGGCGGCACGGACAAACCCGGTGTGCGGGTGGGCGGACGGCCGCTGCTCGACCGGGTGCTCGCGGCCTGCGCCACCGCCCGCACCACCGTCGTCGTCGCCGCGCCCCGGCCGACCGCACGGCCCGTGACCTGGGCCCGCGAGGACCCGCCCGGCGGCGGACCGCTCGCCGCGCTCGACGCCGGGCTCCGCCACACCACGGCCGAGCACGTCGTCGTGCTCTCCGCCGATCTGCCGTTCCTTCAGGAGCCGACGGTGGGCCGTCTGCTGGGCGCACTGCGGGCGAGCGGCTCCGACGGTGTGCTGCTGACCGACCCCGGGGGCCGTGACCAGCCGCTCGTGGCCGCCTACCGCGCGCCGCGGCTGCGCGAGGAGCTCGCGCGTCTCGCCGAACGGCACGGCGCGCTCGCCGGTCTCCCCCTGCGGCGCCTCACCGCCGAGCTGGACCTCACCCGCATCTTGGACCCCGTCGCGTCCTTCGACTGCGACACCTGGGACGACATCGCCACCGCCAGGGCACGTATCAGGGAGCATGGGCACGTGTTGGATGAATGGATTTCCGCCGTCAAGGACGAACTGGGGCTCGACCTCGATGTCGACACCCGCGGCCTGCTCGACCTCGCCCGCGACGCCGCCCACGGGGTGGCCCGGCCCGCGGCGCCGCTGACCACCTTCCTCGTCGGCTACGCGGCCGCACAGGCGGGCGGAGGCCCCGAGGCGGTGGCCGAGGCAGCCCGCAAGGCCGCGGCCCTGGCCGACCGCTGGGCCAAGGAGAGCACCTCCGAGGCCGGGCCCGCCGCGGACGGCTCACAGCAGCCTCGGGGCGACGCGGCCACGGGCGGTGCGCAGCCCTCTCAGGGCGATGCGGCCCCGAACGGCTCGCAGCCCCCTCAGGGCGACGTGGCCCCCGACGCCACGCCCGACACCCGCCCGGACGCCGGATGACCCCGCACGGCGCCCGTGCCGGTGAGGACGCCGAGGACCTCGACGTCGAGGAGGTGCTCGCCCTCGTGAGGAACAGCAACGGCGATCACCTGCCCGACCCCGCGGAGCGGGGCGAGACGGACGGCGCCCGCACCTCCCACCCGCCGGATCCCTCCCCGCGGCCCGACACCCGTCACCGCGCCACCCCCTGGCCCGAGGCCCGGGCCCTGGCCGAACGCGCCGGCCGTGCGGCCGCCCGGGCCGCCCGCCGCGACCCCGTCTCCGCGCCCCTCGACACCGCCCTCGGCCTGACCCTCGCCGCCCCGCTGGACGCCCTCACCGACCTCCCTTCCTTCGACACCTCGGCGATGGACGGCTGGGCGGTGTGCGGGCCCTCCCCCTGGCACGTACGGGACGAGGGCGTCCTCGCCGGGCATGCCGCGCCCGTGCTCCTCACCGACGGCGAGGCCGTCCGGATCGCCACCGGCGCCCGCATCCCCCCGGAGACCACCGCGGTCCTGCGCAGCGAGCACGGCCGAACCGACGACAAGGGCCGCCTGTACGCGACCAGGGACGTCGTCCACGGCCAGGACATCCGCCCGCGCGGCCAGGAATGCCGTACCGGCGACCAGCTCCTCGCCGTCGGCACGCTCGTCACCCCGGCCGTCCTCGGGCTCGCGGCCGCCGCCGGGTACGACGCCGTCACCGCCGTCCCTCGCGCACGTGCCGAAGTCCTGGTCCTCGGTGACGAGTTGCTCACCCAGGGCCTGCCGCACGACGGTCTGATCCGGGACGCGCTCGGCCCGATGCTGCCGCCCTGGCTGCGGGCGCTCGGCGCCGAGGTCATCGCCGTCCGGCGCATCCGTGACGACGCCGACGCCCTGCACGAGGCCGTCACCGCGTCCGGGGCCGACGTCATCCTCACCACCGGGGGCACCGCGGCGGGCCCCGTCGACCATGTCCACCCCACGCTGCGCCGGCTCGGCGCCGAACTCCTCGTGGACGGCGTCCAGGTGCGCCCGGGCCACCCCATGCTGCTGGCCCGCGTCACGCCGACCCAGCACCTCGTGGGTCTCCCGGGCAACCCGCTCGCCGCGGTCTCCGGCCTGCTGACGCTCGCCGAGCCCCTGTTGCGGATCCTCGCCGCGCGTCCGGCGCCCGAGCCGTACACGATGCCGCTCCGGGACGCCGTGCACGGGCACCCGCACGACACCCGGCTCGTCCCCGTCGTCCTGCGCGGCGACGAGGCCGTGCCGCTGCACTACAACGGCCCCGCCATGCTGCGCGGCATCGCGGCGGCCGACGCGCTGGCCGTCGTGGAGCCGGGCGGCGCACGTCCCGGGCAGGAGACGGAACTGCTCGACCTGCCCTGGGCGTCCGGAGGAATCGGGGTGTGTTTCACGTGAAACTTCCGGGCCAGGACGCGATCGCCCGCCAGGCCGACGAGCATCTGGTGACCTATCGGGTGAAACTCCCGAGGAAAGTGGTGGAGCACCCGATCCGCCAGGTCGCCAAGCGGCTCTCGATGGCGCTGTTCGTCCTCGTCCTGACCGCGCTCATCGTCTACGCCGACCGCGACGGCTACAACGACAACGCGGGCGGCGGCGTCAGCCTCCTCGACGCGTTCTACTACGCGACCGTCACGCTCTCGACCACCGGCTACGGTGACATCACCCCGGCGAGCGAAAGCGCCCGGCTCACCAACATCCTCGTCATCACGCCCCTGCGTGTGCTGTTCCTGATCATCCTGGTCGGCACCACCCTCGAAGCCCTCACCGAACGCACCCGGGAGGAGTGGCGACTGACCCGCTGGAGGTCCACGTTGCGCGATCACACCGTCGTCATCGGCTTTGGCACGAAGGGCCGGTCGGCGATCCGGACCGTCTGCGCGACGGGTCTGAAGAAGGAGCAGGTCGTCGTGGTCGACCCCAGTTCCAAGGTGATCGACGCCGCGACCGCCGAGGGCTACGCGGGCATCGTCGGGGACGCGACCCGCAGCGAGGTGCTCAAGCAGGCCGAGGTGCACAAGGCGCGCCAGATCATCATCGCGACCCAGCGCGACGACACCGCGGTCCTGGTGACGCTGACGGCACGCCAGCTCAACCGCGGCGCGAAGATCGTGGCCACCGTGCGGGAGGAGGAGAACGCCCCGCTGCTCAAGCAGTCGGGCGCGGACGCGGTCGTCACCAGCGCCAGTGCCGCCGGACGGCTGCTCGGCCTGTCGGTGCTCAGCCCGTCGGCCGGCATGGTGATGGAGGATCTCATCCAGCAGGGCAGTGGGCTCGACATCGTCGAACGGCCCGTGGTGAAGGCGGAGGTGGGCAAGACGCCGCGGGAGGTCGCCGACCTGGTGGTGAGTGTCATACGCGGTCACCGGGTCCTCGGCTACGACGATCCGTCCGTCGGACGGCTGGAGCTGACCGACCGCCTCATCACCATCGTGCGCAAGACCCCGGCGACCCAGGTCGCGCCGGACATCCGCCCGATGCCCCCGATGCCCCGCAACACCTGACATCCGCCTGATGCGTCCGGTGCCCCGCAACACCTGACATCCGCCTGATGCGTCCGGTGCCCCGCAACACCTGCCATCCGCCCCATGCCCCCGGTGCCCCGCAACACCTGACATCCGCGGCGAACGGCCGGCCGCCCGCACCCGTACGGTGCCCGACGGCCGGCCGGAGGCGCGGCGATCCGGGGCTACTTCCGGTTGTAGAGCCGCATCGTGACCGGCCCGAAGACCAGCACGAACAGAGCAGCCCAGCCCAGCGACCAGGCGACCTCGCCGGCCGGCCAGTCGCCGCCCATCAGACCGCGCACCGCAGACGCCAGATGCGTGATGGGGCTGTTGTTCACGAACGCCTGCAGCCAGCCCGGCATGGTCTTCGGGTCCACGAAGACGTTGGACAGGAACGTGAGCGGGAAGATCACCATCATGCTGACGCCCATCACCGACTTCTCGGTGCGCAGCATCAGCCCGAACATCGTCCAGATCCACGAGAAGGCGAACGAGAAGGCCACCAGCAGGGCGATCCCGGCGAGCACACCGGCGACCCCGCCGTCCGGCCGGTAGCCCAGGATGATGCCGACGGTGAGCATCACGACCGACGCGATCGTGTACCGCAGGGCGTCACCGAGCAGATAGCCGACCATCGTCGACGGCCGCCAGATCGGCAGGCTGCGGAACCGGTCGAAGACACCCTTCTCGATGTCGGTGTTCACGGAGACACCCGTGTACATCGTGATCATCACGACCGACATCACGAGGATGCCCGGCAGCAGGAACTGGATGTACTCCTCCGGCGAGCCGGCCAGCGCCCCGCCGAACAGGTACGTGTACATCAGCACCATCATGATCGGGAACGCCGTGACGTCGAAGAGCTGCTCCGGCACGTGCTTGATCTTGAGGATGGCCCGCCAGCCGAAGGTCATCGAGGCCGACCACGCGCTGGGCCGCGGCGGCCGCTCCCTGGTGACGAGCAGGGCGGCGAGCGACTCGGCGCTGACCGGGGCGAGCTCTTTGCTCTCGGTGGTCGTCGCGGTGCTCATGCCGCCACCTCGTCCTTCGGGTCGTCGGAGCGCCGGCCGGAGTCGGAGCGCCGGGCGGAGTCGTGCGTGTCGTGTCCGGTCAGGGCGAGGAACACCTCGTCCAGGCTGGGCTGGCCCAGCGAGAAGTTGTCGACCGTGATCCCGGCGCGGGCCAGCTCGCCCAGGGCACGGGAGGCCTGCTCGGCCGCGGAGTCGTCGCCGGCCGCCGTACCGAGGCGGGCGGTGAGGGCCACCGGGTCGGGCTCCGGCTGCACCTGCGCGTCGAGGGCGCGGCGCAGCAGGCCGGCCGCGAGATCGCGCTGGTCGGGATCCCGGAGGCGCAGATGGACGGACCCGGCGCCGACGGACGACTTCAGCTCGCCCTTGGTGCCCTCGGCGATCACCTTGCCCCGGTCGATGACGGCGATCCGGGACGCCAGCTGGTCCGCCTCGTCCAGATACTGCGTGGTCAGCAGCACCGTGGTGCCCTGGGCGACGACGGCCCGCACGATGTCCCAGACCTGGTTGCGGCTGCGCGGGTCCAGGCCGGTGGTCGGCTCGTCGAGGAAGAGCAGGTCGGGGGTGTTGAGGATGGACGCGGCGATGTCGATACGGCGGCGCATGCCACCCGAGTAGTGCTTGACCTGCTTCGCGGCCGCGTCACCGAGTCCGAAGGCCTCCAGGAGCTGGGCGGCGCGTTCGCGGGCGGCCTTCTTGTGGTGGCCGAGCAGCCGGCCCAGCAGGACCAGGTTCTCGGTGCCGGTGAGGTCCTCGTCGACCGAGGCGTACTGGCCGGTGAGGCTCACCCGGCCGCGCACCTCGTCCGCCTCCCGGACGATGTCGTGACCGAAGACATGCGCTTCGCCGCCGTCCGGCCGAAGGAGTGTGGCGAGCATCTTCACGGTGGTGGTCTTGCCGGCGCCGTTCGGGCCGAGGACGCCGTAGACCGGGCCCGCGGGCACGGACAGGTCGACGCCGTCGACGGCCCTCGTCTCGCCGAACGTCTTCACCAGGCCCGCGGTCTCGATCGCCAGGCCGGACTTCTGCGTGCTCATGCTTCGGGTCCTTCCGCGTGCTTGGGCTACGCATGGAGAGACCTTTACCGTCGCGCAAACTCATCGGTGACGCACATGGGTTTTCGCCGGGACCGGACCGATGGCGTAGAGGCCGGGGGACCCGGGACGGAGAGGACTCCGTCCAGGGACCGACGGGTACGGTCCCTTGCATGCATGCGATCACGATTCCCGAACCCGGTGGGCCCGAGGCGCTGGTCTGGGACGAGGTCCCGGACCCCGTGCCCGGCGAGGGCGAAGTCCTGGTCGAGGTGGCGGCCGGCGCCGTCAACCGGGCCGACATCCTGCAGCGGCAGGGCTTCTACGAACCGCCGCCCGGCGCGTCCCCCTATCCCGGCCTGGAGTGCTCCGGGCGGGTCGCCGCGATCGGCACCGGTGTCTCCGGCTGGAACGTCGGCGACGAGGTGTGCGCCCTGCTCTCCGGCGGCGGCTATGCCGAGAAGGTGGCCGTCCCGGCCGGGCAGCTGCTGCCCGTGCCCGAGGGCGTCGGCCTGACGCAGGCCGCGGCGCTGCCCGAGGTGGCCTGCACCGTCTGGTCGAAAGAGCATGTGAAACTACCCCCATGACACCCAACACCTTGAATCGCTACGTGGCCGACTCGGCCGCCAACGACCAGCCCCGCGCCGTTCTCTACGCCCGTCAGTCGAAGCTGAACGAGGACGGCAGCGACGCAAGCCCCGTCATGCAGTGGGAGGCAGGGGAAGCGCTCTGCGCTGCCCGTGGCTACCGCGTCGTCCACCGCTTCAAAGACGTTGGCAAGTCAGGTTGGGACCCCAGCACGCAGCGCGACGGGTTCGAAGAGATGATGCGCTGGGTCCGTGAGGCCAAATGCGATGTGGTTGTGATCTTCACGCTGTCTCGGCTGACCCGCATGGGCGCACAAGAGGCGTTCGCCATCGAGAAAGAGATGCGGGACCACGGCGTCTCGCTCGTCAGCGTCAGGGAACCGTACCTCGACACGAGCGACCCGATCGGTGCCGGAATCTTTGCGATCATCGCCGGTCTCGCAAAGCAGGAATCCGACACAAAGTCGGCATTCATCAGCAACACGAAAGAGCTTGCCCGCAAGGCAGGCGGTCACGTGTCCGGCACAGCGCCGTTCTGGGGCACGAACGAGAAGGCGTTCACGGACGACGGCGTGAAATACATCAAGGTCGTCCCCACCGACGAAGGTCGAAAGACAGTCCTACTCATGCGGGACATGGCGGAGAAAGAGCGTCTGACGCCCGGGGAGATCGCCGAGAAACTGACCGACAACCCCGACACCCCGCCGCCCGGGTGGAGGACCGAGCAAGGCAAGGCGCGCGTGGAAGCCCGGCGGAAGCGGGGGACCTACAAGGCGTTCCCCGATAAGCCGAGATGGACCCCGCAGGCCGTTTTGCGGACGCTTCGTGACCCGCGCATAGCGGGCATGGCCGCAAACCGTGTCGGCTCCGACAAGTGGGAAATCCGGCGGAACGCCAACGGCGACCCGATCCACGTACACGAGCCGATCATCACGCCCGCTGAGTGGTACGTCCTTCAGATTGCGATCTCCACGGAGGGGAAGCACCGGCGCGAGTACCACGGTGGCACGTATCTGCTGACCGGCTGGCCGTTCCTGTACTCGTACTGCGGCGCGACCATGAGCACCACCATCACGAAGAGCGTGCCCCGCTATCGGAGTAACCGGGAGGTCAGCGCAGCGCGTCAGATGGGAAAGCAGCGCGTGAGCATCCAGGTGGAGGCGACAGACGACTACGTAGCGCGGCGGGTGTGGGCGCGGATGATGGCTGCCGACCCGGAAGACCCCGAGGACGCGACGTTGTTGGTTGCTGCTGCGCAGCGTTTCGCACGACAGCAGGACACCGCAGGTATCGCCATCGAGTGCAACGAACTGGAAGCGCAGATCAAGCACACCCAAGAGAGCCTGCGGCAGATCTACGCCGACCGTAAGGCGGGGCTCTACAAGGGGGCCGTGGGCCATGCCGCGTTCACTGACGCCGTGCGCTCGATGCAGCTCACCGAAGAGACGTGCACGGCGCGGCTGCGGAAGCTGCGCGAGGAACAGACCAACTCTGTGCGCCTGCCCATGCACGACTGGATTGAGGACGCCGGGGCGGACCCGATTGGTGAGGGCTCGCCGTGGTCAAGGTGGACGATGGCCGAACGGCGCGACTTCCTGAGGCTATGGGTGGATCACATTGAGATTCACCCCGGCACACCTGGGAGTAAGGAAGTCATCGTTTCCGAACGTGTCGTGATCCATTGGGCGCGCCCGCTCACCGAAGAGACGGAAGACGAAGAGGACTTCGGAGACATGCCCGAAGAAGCCGCGTAACAGCCCCTCGTAGCCCCGTTCGGCCCCCGTGTGGTCGGACGGGGCTTTTTCATGCCCTCGCGTATCCGTGGCCGCAGCATGGGGCCAGAAGGGCCCTGGAAGGCGTTGTAAGCCCCGAATACGGCCCCGCCGGTACCTGGTGTGCCAGCGGGGCTCTTTCATGCCCGCAAACGGGCGCACAGGGCTTCGCGGCCGGTCCGGGCCGCTCGTCACCAGCGCGGGAGGGGCTGACCTGCGCTGTTCTCTTATTCCGAGTGACGGTTACACCATTAGGTATTCACCTACACGTACAAAATAAAGAGTGGTAAGGGAAAAACGGGCCACCCTAACCGTGGCTCGGAATAAAAGAACTCCCCAGGTCAAAGACGCGCGGTCCACCGTGGAACGTCACTCGCGCCTGGACTGCGCAGCGCGAGCGGGCGACCGTCGCCAATAAGTTAAAGAATTGGCAAAGTATTTGACGGCACTCCAATCCGGGTTTTGTGGCATTTTCCCACGTCAGAACCTGATGGAGCGTTAGCAGCCGTGCAATCGGCACCCTGAAGACAGGTAGAGGGGTCGAACGACCCCCTTAATGAACTGTAGGGGGCGCAACCGACCCCCTTAATGATTGTTGAGAGAACTTCCCCGCGCGCGCGACTCGAACGACACCCTACCCGGGTAGTAGAAGCAACTTTCCCCGCGTGCGCCACGCAATCGACCCCCTATCCGGTTAGTGGGGGAAGAGATTCCTCCCGACCAGACTACGGACATCAGTAGTCAGCGGATGGCTTCACACCAATCCGCAGCCACAGACCCGGCGCGCGTCCGGCCATAACGCGCAATGAGACGCCCCTGAATCGGGTTGATTCGCAAACCTGGTAGTGAAGCCCCGGGTTCGCTGAGTCCCTGATTCAGGGGCGTTTCCGTTTCCAGACTCCCCGCGCCACAGCGGGTAGGCCCTCGGCGGTCCGCCGTACGGCTTGGCTTCACATGACGGAAAACACCGATGTACTACGACTACCACAATCAATCTGTTGAGTGTCTGGACTGCCGCAAGCCGTTGAGCGGCAGACAAGAGCAATTTTGCAGCCAGGTATGCCGAATGCGCTACCGGCGCCACGAACAGCGCGAGAAAGAGCGGAAAGCCGCTGGACTGCCGCGAACTGTCCCGTGCGAACTGTGCTGCGAGCCTATGTTTCCTAGGCGCGGTAAACGGTTCTGCGACTACCACGGCGAGGCCGACCGCGATTGCCAGGAAATGCAGGACGACCTAGAAGAGGCCGCCTGGCTGGCCATGGAAGATCGCAAAGAGGCAACGTGCCAGCGGGAGAAATGCGGGCAACCCGTTGAATGGTCCGGCCGTGGTCGCCCTAAGAAGTTCTGCTCTGCTCGCTGCCGCACAGCGCATTACCGCGCTAGCAAGACCGCTTGACCGTCGTCTGAGGAGAAACCCCGATGAGCGTTACCGCTGATTGTGTCCGCTGCCGCAAGCGTCCGGCAAATGGCTGGTACTGCGCCCGGTGCCGGGTGTTTCTCCGGACCGTGCGAAAGATGCCCGCCGAAGAGCTACGGGCTTTCGCTGTTGTGTTCCGATCGAATCGTCTCGCTGCGGCCTAACCAGAAATTCCCGCCCCGAGCCGGCTGGCGATCTTGGAATTCCAGGCTTTGTGACTACTGACGTCAGTAGTCACACCCTAAATCCCGCCCGCCGAGGGTCTATTCGCGCGCACCCCGGCGGGCTACCCGAGAAAGAACAGAAATGTACTGGTATCAGTTCATCCCACCCGAGGATGCCAAGAGGGTCGTAAAGGGTCTTTCATATCGCTCGCCGGTACTCGCGGCAATGGTCTTCCCGCGCGTCTTGAACTTCGCTAAGACCGTGCGGGCCGCACTCGACAGCGGGATATCCGCTGACTTCGTAACTGAGTCGGTTGTCGAGTGCTACGGCATGACTGCCCGTGATGCGGCATCGGCCGTGCAGTTCATCGGCGAGTTTTTCGCCGAGTAGTCGCCATACCTCAGAAAGAAACCAAAATGAAGACACCCAATGACATGCCCCAGCGAACAGACGAAGATCTCTATATCCCGTCGCTGCGCGGCCGGATTGGTGCCATAGTGGCAGAGCTGATCGAAGCAATCGAGGATGACGGGCCGGTGTTGGAAAACGGCGATCCTAACCCATTGCTTTCGTCGCTGGCAGACCTAATCCATGCCGGTACCGATTTGCGACGCCTTGCCGTGGAACGGCGCGCACTGGCGTTCACGCAGGAACGTCTAGCAGTAGAACAGCGTCGGGCAGAAATGGCGCGCAAGCGCGCTGATCTTCCGTACCGCGTTTCGCTGACCGTTCCGCAGAAGGTGAGTGAGTGATGTCTCACCGCCTTGTGAATCTCGAAGTAGCCATCGACAAAACGTCGATGCGTACTCGAAAAGCCATTGCCCGAATACTGGGCGGATCGGAATACCCGGTCCTTCAGGCCCTTTCGCGGGAACTCCTCGCCGCGAATGCGATCGAGGATGCCCGCCTTGCCGAAATCGGCACCGAACTTATCCGTGACCGCATAGCGGAAGCGGATGCCGCAAGCGCCGACCTGCCGGAACCCCCGGCCTACGGCGCGTAAGCACAACCCATAAACCCAGCAGACAGGCCCTTTTGCGGTGGTGGACTCCATCGGCGATTGGGCCTGTCTGCTGTCTATCTCGCTGTGAAAGCGGTAGGCCCGTGGATTCGGCCAACCTGCCGCGCGCTGCTCGGTCCCTGGATGGGGGCTCCGCCGGGCTTCGCCAAAGCGGGTCGCAATTCCCGTTTCTAGCTCACCAATGGAGCCCCAGATGAGTAACACCCGGCGCGAGTGGATTACGGATCTACTCGCCAAAGAGGCCGCTTCGAAGGCCGAAATGCAGCGCATCCTAAGCGTTGCCGAGAAGTTCAATCGCAACCTGTCGAGTGGCGAAAAGGCCCGTTTCGAAGAGGCAGAGCGCGACGTTCACGAGATCCGGGAGCGGATTTCCGAACTTCAGGCTCAGGTCAATGCCGACGAAGCTTCCGCGCCGATGGCCCGCAAGTACGCGCCGAGCATTAGCGGAGTGCGTGAGCCGCAGGTTTACCAGCGTGGCGGACACTCGTACTTCCGGGACCTTTACCGGGCCCGTCAGTACGGCGACCGTGACGCGCTTGACAGGCTCGACCGCAATAACCGGATGGCCACCGAGAAGCGCGCCATTTCGACCACGACCAACGCGGGTGGCGAATTCGTCCCTCCGCTGTGGCTCGAAGAGGAATGGGTTCGTCTGGCTCGACCGGCACGGACCACGGCGGACCGGTGCGAGTGGAATCCTCTTCCGCCCGGTACCGACTCGATCAACATTCCCAAGGTGAATACCGGTACGGCTACGGCCGTTCAGGCTTCGCAGAATACGGCCATTCAGAACACCGACCTGACGACGACTTCGGTTTCGTCCCCGGTGATCACGATTGCCGGTGGTCAGACTGTTTCCCTTCAGCTAATGGAACAGTCGCCGCTGAACATTGACGAAGTGGTTCTCTCCGACCTGGCAGCGGACTACGCGCAGAAGCTAGATGTTCAGGTTCTAAGCGGCTCCGGGTCTTCCGGTCAGCTAACGGGAATTCTCACGCTGAGCGGCACGACTTCCGTTGCGTGGACTCAGGCGACCCCGGCCCTTACGGGTGCGGGCGGTCTGTACGGCGTTCTCGCGAATGCCGCACAGCAGATGTATTCGAGCCGCTACCTTCCGCCGGATTGCCTCGTGATGCACCCGCGTCGCTGGGCGTGGATTACCGCGCAGAGTGACAGTCAGTCTCGGCCGGTCGTGGTCCCGATTGCTGGCGGTGCGCAGAATGCCATGGGTTCACAGACGGCTATTGCCGCTGAGGGGGCCGTCGGTCGCCTTCAGGGGCTTGACGTCTACCTAGACCCGTCCATTCCCACGAATGGCGGTGCGGGCACGAATCAGGACACGATTCTGATGCTGCGTTCGTCTGATCTCTTCCTTTGGGAATCGAATCTCAGGGGTGAGGCATTCCAGCAGACTTACGCGAATCAGATGTCTGTGTTCGTGCGTCTGTACAACTACGCGGCATTCATTCCCGGTCGCTATCCGGCATCCATTACGAAGATCACGGGTACCGGCGCTGTGACGCCTACCTTCTGATCTTGATATCTCGTCTTCCTGAATCGAAGGGAAGTGCACCATGCCTACACCCTACGAACGGGCCGTCAGCGTCATTGAACGGCGCTGTACGGTCCCCGCTGGCCTTAACGAACGGCGAGAGCTACTGAGTGCCTTCCGGGTCCTCAGAGACGCTGTCACGGCCGATAGCAACAGCGGGCAGGAAGACGAGTAGTCAGAGAATGGCCAGTCACTCTCGGGTGGCTGGCCATTTCTTTTTTGGTCACTCTGCGTGAGAGACGGGGGGAGGGTAAATGTCTAGGGGATGCATCCCCAGAGACCCGGCACCCATGGGGGGACACAAAATCGCGAAATTCTGACCCCGGGGGTTTGATCATTTGCCGTTACCCAGGGTAATTATTGGGTCAGCCGGCTGTTTCCTGACGGGTCGTCAGAAATAAGGAAAGGCCCGCCCCGGGGCGCTCGACCAAAGCAGGGCCGGGGCGGGGGTCTCAATACGGGGCCCCCTCAGTCACGGGGGAACGGCTGAGGGGGCCCCTGCTTATTCCTTCGGGGTGATTATGGCGTAGTCACCGAAGGTCCGCCGAAAGCGCGTGTGCCCGGTATCGCGGGTGTGCTCGGCCATCCACCGGACGGCCTTTTCTTCGTCCATCTCGCCGGAAGACTCGCCGCAATCTGCTTCGTCGCCCGACACGCATACAGCAGACCAGGACAGTTCCCCGGTCGGGTCCTGGACGGCTTTGTATTCAACGAAGCGGTATAACGCGCGGGTCATTCCTCGGCCTTCCGGTCGATCTCGAACCACACCGTTTTGCCGACGGCGTATTGCCCATTCACCATTCGGGGAGCCGTGCCCCATCGCGTGGCCACCATCGCGACAAGGGCCAATCCTCGCCCCTCTTCGTCGCTGTCGCTTGGGTGGCGCAGCGCTGGAAGGTCGTTAGAAGCGTCGGAAACCTCGACGCGTAGCATTTCCTCGGTGACCTCGAAAACGGTCTCGATACGGCGTCCTGGCGACACGCGCGCATGGCGTACCGCATTGGTCAGCAGCTCTGACAGTAGCAACGTGCCGGAATCTGTCAGTTCCTCGGCCTTCCAGTGCTGAAGGTATTTCCGCAACTGGGACCGGGCCAGGCGCACGCATTTTGCGTTTCGTGTCCAACTCCAGCGCGCTGCCGGGGCCTCCTCCTGAAGGGCCGTCATCTGCCGTTCCTTCCGCCTGCTTTGGTCGTGGAACCACGGTAGCGGCGGTACAGAAGTGAACCTGACGTTATTGGCGTTGTCGGGTAAAGATCATGGCCCACTCGGAGAGGAGTTCCCGGCACTCGTCCCCGAAAACGGCGTAGGACTCGTACCGCTCGAAGTCTTCCCGATATGCGTTTACGTCCCTGTGGTCTCGCAGGATCAATGCGCCTGTGTGGGTCTCGACTTGGACTAGTCGCCGGTCGTACATGGTGAAGACGCTTAGCGGCGTCTCGGAGACGGGGCCGACTATTCCGAGAGGGATCACGCCTAGCTGTACGTTCGGAATGCGCGAGACGGACGCTAGCCGGTCGAGCTGCATAGCCATTGCGATAGGTGAGGCCAGCGGCCACCGCACGGCCTGTTCCGTCAGTAGGAATGTGAAGAACTTCGATGTGTCCATGAGGACCTGTTGCCGCTCTAGCTTTTTGGCTACGGTCTTGGACATGTCGCCGGGGTTCCGTGCGAGGCTCGCCCGTACGTAATCGGGTGTCGCCAGTAGGCCCGTAATCATCGTCGGCAGGAAGAACCGAAACTCTGTCGTGACGGCTTCAAGGCGGGCTAGATCGTTCTGTTTTTTGTCAATTCCTCGGCGGCGAGACGCCCATAGGTCTTGCCACTCTGTGTTAGCCGTGCGCGCAAGAGCAAGTATTTTCGTAGCGACGGGACTATCAGCCCCGATAGCTTCAAGGATTAGTTCAACATCAACAATAGTGGGGGTGAGCTTTCCGCCCTCGATGTTGCTGATCTTTGTCTGAGACATATTGCAGCGCTGAGCGAGCCGGGTTTGAGTCAGCCCGGCCCGCTTGCGCTCGCTGCGTAGTGCTTCCGCTAGGTCTGACCTTGATTGACCTAGGGACTCTGGTTCAAAGGTCAAGGCCCTTCACGTACTCCTCGAAGGGCACCGACTCAGCCAGCGCGATGCGCTGATATTCGAGGAATGGGGTCACGTCCCCCTCGAAGATTTCACGGCTGATCTGCGTACCGTCTGTCTCGTAGTTCATGAGTACGACTTCTGACCGGTCGAAAAGCCAGAAGTCTTGCACCCCTTCAAGGGGGTTCGGCCGGTCGGTCACGTCCATGATGCGGATATCGTCTCCGGCTGCCGCGTGAACGGCGTAGTACATGAACTCAAACCGGAGATAGTCTGTGAGGGGTCGGGAAACGACGTGAACCCGCCCTTTGGATTTCCCTTCGGCCCGCAGCTTCCGGAGACTGTCCGTATAGCTGGACGAGTAGTCAGACGCGTCGATTCGCTGTCCTGCAAGGAACTCCCGGATATCCCCGTCTTCGCTCGGAACCCTGTACCAGGGGAGCGTCTCAAGACGCCATGCCTCGCTCTCGAACCCCTGGATTCGAGCCGTCCACGCCTCACCATCCAAGAGCACGGAAAGCCTCCCTCATGACGTGCTCGGGGATCTCTACGAGCCCTTCGCCGGTCGGCGGGTTGAAGGCGTCGGAGACGTCGCCCTGGACGACGAACGAGCCGTTCGCCGTGCGGTACACGTTCGGGCAATCGTCGTTGTTGCAGTTTCCGTTTCCGTTGCCGGTAAGCCGTGTCAGTTCCTCGCGCGCCATGGCTGAAACCCCTTGTGTCTGGCCCCTGTTGGGGCTCTTGAACACGACGGTACGAGGGGGAGACCCGGCCGTCTATGCGCCATCGCCAATATTCGCGTTGTCGGGTAGGGATCTTGGGCAAGGCGTTCTGATGTGATGTCACATAGCGGGTGGGCGGGGCTTCCTGCTGAGCCACAGGGGTAGCGTCGGCCCCATGAAGGCAGTCACCATCACGCAGCCCGGCGGTCCGGAAGTGCTCAAGTGGGCGGACGTGCCCGACCCGGTTCCCGGCCCCGGGGAAGTCCTCATTGACGTAGCGGCTAGCGCCGTGAACCGTGCCGACATCCTCCAGCGGCAGGGCTTCTACGACCCGCCGCCCGGCGCGTCCCCGTATCCCGGCTTGGAGTGCTCCGGTCGGATCGCTTCCGTTGGCCCCGGCGTCGCTGGCTGGGCTGTGGGGGATGAGGTCTGCGCCCTCTTGACCGGCGGAGGGTACGCCGAGAAGGTCACCGTCCCCGCTGGTCAAGTGCTGCCTATCCCGGACGGGGTGGACCTTGTGGCCGCCGCAGCGCTCCCGGAAGCCGTCTGCACGGTCTGGTCCAACCTCTTCGGCTGGTTTGATGGGGGAGACTTCACAAGCTCCAACGTCTTCATGATCGCCCATCTGCGGCCCGGCGAGACGCTCCTCGTGCACGGCGGCTCCAGCGGCATCGGCACGATGGCCATCCAGCTGGCCAAGGCCGTCGGCGCGCGGGTGGCCGTGACGGCCGGTACGAAGGAGAAACTGGAGCGGTGCGCCGAGCTGGGCGCCGACATCCTGGTCAACTACCGCGAGCAGGACTTCGTCGAGGAGGTCAGGAACGCGACGGACGGTGCCGGTGCCGACGTCATCCTCGACAACATGGGCGCCAAGTACCTGGAGCGCAACGTCAAGACCCTCGCCGTCAACGGCCGGCTCGCGATCATCGGCATGCAGGGCGGTGTGAAGGGCGAGCTGAACATCGGCGCCCTGCTGGCCAAGCGGGCCGCCATCAGCGCGACGTCCCTGCGGGCCCGGCCCCGGGAGGAGAAGGCCGCCATCGTCGCGGCCGTACGCGAACACGTCTGGCCCCTGCTCGCGGGCGGCCACCTGCGCCCGGTCGTCGACCGCGAACTCCCGATGCGGGACGCCGCCACCGCGCACCGGGTGGTGGAGGAGAGCGGGCACATCGGAAAGGTGCTGCTCATCGCCCCTCACGCGACCTGACACTCGCCGGGCCCGCCCCGCAGGCCGTGCCCGCGAGGTCCCACCCGCCCTGCGAGGTGCCGCCCGCCCTGCGAGGTGCCGCCCGCCCTGCGAGGTGCCGCCCGCCCTGCGAGGTGCCGCCCGCCCTGCGAGGTGCCGCCCGCCCTGCGAGGTGCCGCCCGCCCTGCGAGGTGCC
>NZ_JBHJPX010000012.1:56175-101912 GCF_042262425.1 Streptomyces sp. NPDC056373 | reverse complement strand
CCGCCCGCCCCGCGAAGGCAGGCAGGCTCTCCCCCTGCCATCGATTCCGCGGCGGCAGGGGGCACTCCCTGACCCCGCGGGGCCCCGGGCGGGTGACGGGACGTCGCGGGCGCGGTCTAGACCCGCCGCAGCCGCAGCGCCACGAAGGCCAGGGCCAGTCCCAGGCCGATCAGGACCAGGCCGCTGCCCAGGGGCAGGATGCGCAGGACCTGGCCGACGGGGCGTTGCGCGGTCGCGGCCTCCCGTACGGACCGTTCCGGCGGAGTCGCGGACACCGGGTCGGTCTCCCGCGGCTCCTCGGGGAGGCCGGTGGCGTCGGAGCGGTCCTGCCCCTCCTCCGCCTCCTCCGCCCGTCCCGGCCGCACCCGGCCCTCTCCTGCCCTGCTCCCGGCCCGCGAGGGCTCACCGGCGTCGGAAGGGGTCGCCTTCGCTGCCGCGGCCGACGAGGTCGCCCGGGCCGACGGGGCGGCCAGGGGTGAGGGGACGGACCGGTCCGGCGAAGCAGCGTGGGGCGATGGGGTGGACCGGGACGGCGAAGCCGTCCGGGACGAGGCCGTCGGGCGGAAGGAGGGAGTGGGCGGGGCGGACGGGGCCGATGAGGCGGGCCCGGGCGACGGGGTGTCGAGGTCCCCGGACCCCTCCTCCTCCGGCTCCGCCGAGTCCGCCGTGTCCGCCTCCTCGTCGTACGTGTGGACAGCCCCGTAGGACGGGACGGATCCGAAGGGTGAGACGGCCGCGCCGGCCCCCAGGGCGAGGACCAGTCCCGTCGCCCGCAGCGCGCGTAGCCATGGAGTCACGGGGGTGACCCCCTCCCGCCGTGCCCGGTAGGGCATAAACGGCAAGTTCGGTCATATCGTGCCAGCAAGCCTCACACCGCCCCGCACGCCCGGCACTCCGGGTTCGGCCGACGGACGGAATCGCTGAACGATCCGGCGAACGGAATCGCTGCACGATCCGGCGAACGGAATCGCTGCACGATCCGGCGAACGGAATCGCTGCACGATCCGGCGATGCCGGCAGGCCACGGGCCGCCGGCCCCGCAACGGGCCGGCCCGCCGCGCGAGAGCCGGCGATCGAGCGGTCCACCCGCCAGGAGCGACCGCCCCCGCCCGAGCAACCCGAAGCGTGACCGACTCGTCTCCTCCAACGCGGTGGATCAGCCTCCTGTGGGGGCACCACGGAGGTGAGGTGCAGGCGTGCGACAGAATGGCGACATGGAGATGCCGAGGAACGAACGGTCGTCGGAGAACCCGCAGATCCTGGTCGTGGGCCAGGACGGCATGGCGCTCGGTGGCGGCAGCGCAGACGATGACTCCCGCGAGACCCCGGTCACGGAACAGGTGGAGCAGCCCGCGAAGGTCATGCGGATCGGCAGCATGATCAAGCAGCTGCTGGAGGAGGTGCGCGCGGCTCCCCTCGACGAGGCCAGCCGGGTCCGGCTCAAGGACATCCACGCCAGCTCGGTGAAGGAGCTGGAGGACGGTCTGGCGCCCGAGCTGGTCGAGGAGCTGGAGCGGCTCTCCCTGCCCTTCACGGACGAGACGACCCCCAGCGACTCGGAGCTGCGCATCGCGCAGGCTCAGCTCGTCGGGTGGCTGGAGGGGCTCTTCCACGGGATCCAGACCACGCTGTTCGCCCAGCAGATGGCGGCACGTGCCCAGCTGGAGCAGATGCGCCGCGCCCTCCCGCCGGGAGTCGGCGACGGAATGGACGAGCAGCACCCGGGCGGCCGGTCCGGCGGCCCCTACCTGTAGTCGTACGGAAAGACGGAAGGGCCCGGCGGTCTCGCCGGGCCCTTCCGCACGCCGGGGGACCTCAGGAGGGCGGGTTGCCCGTCGAGACGCTGAGCTCGATCTCGGGCATGTCCTTCGGGTCGACGTCGGTGTCGGCGGACGGGAACTGGTTCATGACCGTGCCGTCGCCGTAGGTGTTCTCGTCGACCTTCTTCTCGTTCACTTCCCAGCCGGCCGCCTGCAGACAGGCCTTGACCGACTTGATGTTCTTGAACTTGAAGTCCGGGATCTGGATCTTGTCGGGGTCGTTGTACGACTCCCGCGGCTCCGTGCACTCCTCGGTGTCGATCGTCTTCGAGGTGTCCGGACCCCGGTAGCCGGGCTTCTTCTCCGCGGAGGCCGAGGCGCTCGGGTTGCCGCCGCCGCCCTTGTCGTCCTCGCCGCCGCCGTTCAGCAGCAGCGCCGTGACGAGGCCGCCGACCGCGACGACGGACACGATGATCGAGCCGATGATCACCGGCTTGTTGTTCCGGCCGCCGCCCGAGGGGGCGGCCGTGGTGTGGGGCGACAGGTTGTACGGCGGCGGGGTCGACGGGCCGGGCTGCGGGGAGTACCCCGCCGGGGACGGCGTCTGGTAGCCGCCCTGCTGCGGGTAGCCGTACGCCGGGGACGGCCCCGTCGGGGCGGGCGTGCCGTACGGGTTCGGGGGCGGGGTCGGCTGGTACGGCGTCTGCACCTGGCCCGAGGGCGCCGGGGTCGCCTGGTCGACCGGCGGGAACACGGCCGAGCCGACGCCCGCGCCGCTGGGCGCCTGGGTGCCCGGGACGATGCTCGGCGGTGCGGCCTGGAAGGACGCCGCCACCCGCAGGCACTCGTCGCGCATGGCCTCGGCGCTGGGGAAGCGCTCGTTCGGGTTCTTCTTCAGCGCACGGGCGATCAGCGCGTCCACGGCCGGGGGCAGCGAGCGGTTGACCGAGGACGGAACCGGCGGCTCCTCCTGGACGTGCGCGTACGCGATGGCCAGCGGCGAGTCCGCCTCGAACGGCAGCCGCCCGGTCACCAGCTGGAAGAGCATGATGCCGACCGAGTACAGGTCGGAGCGGGCGTCCACCCCGCGGCCGAGGGCCTGCTCCGGCGAGAGGTACTGCGGGGTTCCGACGACCATGCCGGTCTGCGTCATCGACGTCACGCCGGACTGCATGGCCCGCGCGATGCCGAAGTCCATGACCTTGACCACGGCGCGCTTGGTCATCATCACGTTGCCCGGCTTGATGTCGCGGTGGACCAGGCCCATCTCGTGGCTGATCTCCAGCGCGGCCAGCACGTCCGCGGTGATCTTCAGCGCCTTGTCGGCGGGCATCGCGCCCTGCTGCCGCACGTCCTCGTCGAGGACCGAGCCGAGCGGGCGGCCCTCGACGTACTCCATGACGATGTACGGCGTCGTCATGCCGTCGAGGGTGTCCTCGCCGGTGTCGAAGACCGACACGATGTTGGTGTGCGTGAGCTTGGCCACGGACTGGGCCTCGCGGCGGAACCGCTCGCGGAAGGCCTGTTCCCGTCCGAGATCCGTGTGAAGTGTCTTGATGGCGACCTGCCGGTCGAGCACGCTGTCGTACGCGAGGTGCACCGAGGCCATGCCGCCCTGGCCGAGGAGGTCACGCAGCTGATAGCGGCCACCGGCGAGCGCCCGCCCCGCGTACTGGCCCTGTGCGCCGTCCTGGCTCATGTCCCGTTTCCCCCGTAGCCCTTGAGGCGCCGCCGACTTGCGCTGATCCGCCGCGGATCCGTCGTTGGTCCGTCGTTGATCCAAACCGCCATTCCCGGCCAAGTCTGCCCCAGGGCACCGACACGTCAAGCTCGGTGCCCGTTCCGTGACCGTACGCGAAAGAAGCGTCGCGGAAGCGTTACCGGGGGCGTACGGGCGGGACACAGAATTTGCACGTCGGTAAGGAGTGAAGGTTTCATGGCCGGTCCGTCTCGTGCCGCTCCCGGTGCCCCTTCTCGGGCCGGAGGCTTGCGCGGAGGCTGTAGCGTGGCCGACGGAGACCGTAACAACACCGCGCGCACCGCGGGCAGAAACGACGGCGAGGACTGATGGCACAGCAGCAGCGCGCTCAGGGCCCGTCCGACCCCGAGGGCACTGGCGGCGGCATGTCGGAGGCGCCGGAGTCCTGGGGGAACGGCGGACTGGTCGGGGACGGCCGGTACCGGCTGACCCGCAGACTCGGCCGGGGCGGCATGGCCGAGGTGTTCGCAGCCGAGGACGTCCGTCTCGGACGCACCGTCGCGGTCAAGCTGCTCCGCTCCGACCTCGCCGAGGACCCGGTCTCCAAGGCGCGCTTCACGCGCGAGGCCCAGTCGGTGGCCGGTCTCAACCACCACGCGATCGTCGCCGTGTACGACTCCGGCGAGGACTTCGTCGGCGGTCAGTCCGTGCCGTACATCGTCATGGAGATCGTCGAGGGCCGCACCATCCGCGACCTCCTGCTGAACGCGGAGGCGCCCGGCCCCGAGCAGGCACTGATCATCGTCTCGGGCGTCCTGGAGGCGCTCGCCTACTCGCACCAGCACGGCATCGTGCACCGCGACATCAAGCCCGCCAACGTCATCATCACGCACAACGGCGCCGTGAAGGTGATGGACTTCGGCATCGCCCGCGCCCTGCACGGTGCGTCCACGACGATGACGCAGACCGGCATGGTCATGGGCACCCCGCAGTACCTCTCCCCCGAGCAGGCGCTCGGCAAGGCCGTCGACCACCGCTCCGACCTGTACGCGACGGGCTGCCTGCTCTACGAACTCCTCGCGCTGCGTCCGCCCTTCACCGGCGAGACGCCGCTGTCCGTGGTCTACCAGCACGTCCAGGACATCCCGACGCCGCCGTCCGAGGCCTCCGACGCCTGCCCGCCCGAGCTGGACGGCATGGTCATGCGCTCCCTCGCCAAGGAGCCCGACGACCGCTTCCAGACGGCGGAGGAGATGCGCGGGCTGGTCCAGTACGCGCTCCAGATGCTCTACGACCAGGGCGGCCACACCGGCACCTGGAACACCGGCCCCGTCGGCACGCACGAGGGCCGGAACACCCCGTCGGGCGGCTTCGCCGGTGCGACGGCCGTGATGGGACACCCCGGGGACGTCTCCGGTACCGCGCAGATCCCCTCGCCGATCCTGCCCGGCGGCTACGGCGGCGGGGACGACGGCGGCTTCGAAGGCCACGGCAACAGGGGCAGCGGCCGGGGCAAGCTCTGGATCCTCGCCGTGCTCGCGGTGATCGCCATCGCCGCGGGCGTCGCCCTGGCGCTGCAGAACACCGGCGGCGGCAAGGACGGCCCGAGCAAGGAGCAGAAGCCGACCGCCTCGCAGACCAAAGAGAAGGAAACGCCCAGCGAGACCCCGAGCGACGACGACACCGGCGAGCCGACCGACACGCAGACGGACACCGGCACCGGCACCGGCTCGGGCAACGGCAACTGGACGCCGACCTACAAGCCGTCCCCCACGCCGTCGCAGACCACTCCCGCCTCGCCCACCGGCGAGCCGACGGGCGACCCGACCAGCGCGGAGCCGACCGGCGAACCGACGGACGAGGAGCCCACGGACCCGGGCACCCCGACCGACGACACCGGCGGTGCCGACGGTGGCAACACCACGGAGGGCATCGTGGGAGGCGCGGGCGGCCAGGGCTGATCCCGCTGCTCAACGGCATGATCCACGCGCGCGTGGGACCCGGCGACGGGGCCCACGCGCGCGTGCCGTTCGGGCACGCCGAAAAGAGGACTCTTCCCGTGACCTGGGTCACCGGGTTAACGTGCGGTTGCTCCGGCCTCCTGCAAGGCTGTGACCAGGGCCCCTTCCCAGCCTTCCCGATTTACTTGGAAATCCAAGCAAAATCGCAGGTCAGGTGGGGTTTCACAGAAATGTGGCGCACTGGGTAACGTGCTTTCTGCAGGGCGCTCGCCGGGGCACCTGCAACGCCTGTACCCGGCCGAGCGGCACCCACCCCGTGCCCCGTGGGTCGAGAACAGGTGAGCCGCACTGGCCTACCGGCAACCCCGGGGGCCGGACCGACGGAGGAGCACACGTGACCGTGGAGAGCACTGCCGCGCGCACACCGCGACGCAGCGCCGGAAGCAAGGCCGGCACCACCGGCACCAAGCGCACCACCCGCACGCCTGCCAAGAAGGACGCCAAGAGCACCGAGCCCCAGCTCGTGCAGCTGCTGACGCCCGAGGGCAAGCGCGTCAAGAACGCCGAGTACGACACGTACGTCGCCGGTATCACTCCGGAAGAGCTCCGCGGCCTCTACCGCGACATGGTGCTCACCCGCCGCTTCGACGCCGAGGCCACCTCCCTGCAGCGCCAGGGCGAGCTGGGCCTGTGGGCGTCACTGCTCGGCCAGGAGGCCGCCCAGATCGGGTCCGGCCGGGCCACCCGGGAGGACGACTACGTCTTCCCGACCTACCGCGAGCACGGCGTGGCCTGGTGCCGCGGCGTCGACCCGGCCAACCTGCTGGGCATGTTCCGCGGCGTGAACAACGGCGGCTGGGACCCCAACAGCAACAACTTCCAGCTGTACACGATCGTCATCGGCTCCCAGACGCTGCACGCCACCGGCTACGCCATGGGCGTCGCCAAGGACGGCGCCGACAGCGCGGTGATCGCCTACTTCGGCGACGGCGCCTCCAGCCAGGGCGACGTGGCCGAGTCCTTCACCTTCTCCGCGGTCTACAACGCCCCGGTCGTGTTCTTCTGCCAGAACAACCAGTGGGCCATCTCCGAGCCGACCGAGAAGCAGTCCCGCGTCCCGATCTACCAGCGCGCCCAGGGCTTCGGCTTCCCGGGTGTCCGGGTGGACGGCAACGACGTGCTCGGTGTCCTCGCGGTCACCCGGTGGGCCCTGGAGCGGGCCCGCGCCGGCGAGGGCCCGACCCTCGTCGAGGCGTTCACCTACCGCATGGGCGCCCACACCACCTCCGACGACCCCACCCGCTACCGGGGCGACGAGGAGCGCCAGGCCTGGGAGGCCAAGGACCCGATCCTGCGCCTGCGCCGGTACCTGGAGGCGTCAAACCACGCGGACGAGGGATTCTTCGCGGAACTGGAGGCCGAGTCCGAGGCGTTGGGTAAACGAGTGCGCGAGGCGGTCCGTGCCATGCCGGACCCGGACCACTTCGCGATCTTCGAGAACGCCTACGCGGACGGCCACGCGCTCGTCGACGAGGAGCGCGCCCAGTTCGCCGCGTACCAGGCGTCGTTCGCCGACGAGGGGGGTAACTGAGATGGCCGACAAGATGGCACTGGCCAAGGCGATCAACGAGTCGCTGCGCCGCGCCCTGGAGTCCGACCCCAAGGTCCTGATCATGGGTGAGGACGTCGGCAAGCTCGGCGGCGTCTTCCGGGTGACGGACGGCCTGCAGAAGGACTTCGGCGAGAGCCGCGTCATCGACACCCCGCTCGCCGAGTCGGGCATCGTCGGCACGGCGATCGGCCTGGCCCTGCGCGGCTACCGCCCGGTGGTGGAGATCCAGTTCGACGGCTTCGTCTTCCCGGCGTACGACCAGATCGTCACGCAGCTGGCGAAGATGCACGCCCGCTCGCTGGGCAAGGTCAAGCTCCCGGTCGTCGTGCGCATCCCCTACGGCGGCGGCATCGGCGCGGTCGAGCACCACTCCGAGTCCCCCGAGTCGCTCTTCGCGCACGTGGCCGGCCTGAAGGTGGTCAGCCCGTCGAACGCGTCGGACGCCTACTGGATGATGCAGCAGGCCATCCAGAGCGACGACCCGGTGATCTTCTTCGAGCCCAAGCGCCGCTACTGGGACAAGGGCGAGGTCAACGCGGAGGCGATCCCGGGCCCGCTGCACAAGGCCCAGGTGGTCCGCGAGGGCACCGACCTGACCCTGGCCGCCTACGGCCCGATGGTGAAGCTCTGCCACGAGGTCGCCGACGCGGCCGCCGAGGAGGGCAAGAACCTGGAGGTCCTGGACCTGCGCTCGGTCTCCCCGCTCGACTTCGACTCCATCCAGGCGTCGGTGGAGAAGACGCGCCGCCTGGTCGTCGTCCACGAGGCCCCGGTGTTCTTCGGCTCGGGCGCGGAGATCGCCGCGCGGATCACGGAGCGCTGCTTCTACCACCTGGAGGCCCCGGTGCTCCGGGTCGGCGGCTACCACGCGCCGTACCCGCCGGCCCGCCTGGAGGAGGAGTACCTGCCGAACCTGGACCGGGTACTCGACGCCGTCGACCGCTCGCTGGCGTACTGAGGAGAGGGTCGTGACGACGATGACGGAAGCGTCCGTGCGCGAGTTCAAGATGCCCGACGTGGGCGAGGGACTCACCGAGGCCGAGATCCTCAAGTGGTACGTCCAGCCCGGCGACACGGTCACCGACGGCCAGGTGGTCTGCGAGGTCGAGACGGCGAAGGCGGCCGTCGAGCTGCCCATCCCGTACGACGGCGTGGTCCGGGACCTGCACTTCCCCGAGGGCACCACGGTCGACGTGGGCACGGCGATCATCGCGGTGGACGTCGGCGGCGGCAGCGCCGCACCCGCGCCCGCCGCCGAGCAGCCCGCGGCCGCTCAGCCCGCGGCAGCGGCTCCCGCCGAGGAGCCGAAGGCGGCGGGTTCCGGCCGCCAGCCGGTTCTGGTGGGGTACGGGGTGGCGACCTCGTCCACCCGCCGCCGCCCCCGCAAGGGCCCGGAGGTCCCGGTCCCGCAGGTCTCGACGGCGATCCAGACCGAGCTGAACGGCCACGCGCCGGCGGCCCCGGCAGCTCCCGCCCCGGCGGCTCCGGCCGCTCCGGCGGGCGGGGAGCGCCCGCTGGCCAAGCCGCCCGTCCGCAAGCTCGCCAAGGACCTGGGCGTGGACCTGACGACGGTCGTCCCGACCGGCCCGGACGGCATCATCACCCGCGAGGACGTGCACGCGGCGGTCGCCGCCTCCGTGCCGGCGGCCCCCGAGCCGCAGGTCGCGTCCGCCCCCGCCGTGGCCCAGGCTCCGGCGTCGTACGACACCACGCGAGAGACCCGTATCCCGGTCAAGGGGGTCCGCAAGGCGACGGCGGCGGCGATGGTCGGCTCGGCGTTCACCGCGCCGCACGTCACGGAGTTCGTGACGGTCGACGTGACACGCACGATGAAGCTGGTCGAGGAGCTGAAGGCCGACAAGGAGTTCGCGGGCCTTCGGGTGAACCCGCTGCTGCTGATCTCCAAGGCGCTGCTGGTCGCGATCCGGCGCAACCCCGACGTCAACGCGGCCTGGGACGAGGCCGCCCAGGAGATCGTGGTCAAGCACTACGTGAACCTGGGCATCGCGGCCGCGACCCCGCGCGGTCTGATCGTGCCGAACATCAAGGACGCTCACGCACAGACGCTGCCACAGCTGGCGCAGTCGCTGGGCGAGCTGGTGTCGACGGCCAGGGACGGCAAGACGTCCCCGGCGGCGATGCAGGGCGGCACGGTGACGATCACCAACGTCGGCGTCTTCGGCGTCGACACGGGCACGCCGATCCTCAACCCGGGCGAGTCCGCGATCCTCGCGGTCGGTGCGATCAAGCCGCAGCCCTGGGTCCACAAGGGCAAGGTGAAGCCCCGCCAGGTCACCACCCTGGCCCTGTCCTTCGACCACCGCCTGGTCGACGGCGAGCTGGGCTCGAAGGTCCTGGCCGACGTGGCGGCGATCCTGGAGCAGCCGAAGCGCCTGATCACCTGGGCGTGAGCCGACTGCGGCGGCCCCCTGCCCCTTGTGGGCGGGGGGCCGCCGGCGTTTGTGCGGAGGTGAACCGGCGGTTCGCAGACGATCACAACAATCTCCTGGAACCCGCCCAAGTACCGCACAGTAAGCGGTTTATCCGGACATACGATCAAGCTCACCACGAGATCGACCACTCGCCCGGCGTCCCGGGGGAGTCCGGTTCCGGGCTGCGACGGGCGCGGTCACTCCCTCGAAAGCGAGTGAACCCCCCATGCGCGACGCTATGGTGCTCAAGGCCCAGAGATTCGTGAACTCCGTCTACGGCAGCCGTACCGGCACGACCGTCAAGGAGACCGGCGAGGCCGACTGGGCGACCCTGTACGCCCTGACCCGCGCCCTGCAGTACGAGCTGGGCATCACGGCGTTCTCCGACAACTTCGGCCCGACCACGCTCAGCACCCTCACCGCCACGTACCCGAAGCTCGACGCCGACACCGTCCCCTCGTCCGACTTCTGCCGCATCATCCAGTCCGGCCTGTACTGCAAGGGCTATGACGGCGGCGACCTCGACGGCACCTACGGCACCCGGGTGCGGGAGGCCGTCACCCGGCTCAAGACCGACATGGGCGTGGAACAGGTCTACCCGGGGGCCGCTTTGACGCCCAAGGTCTTCAAGGCACTGCTGACGATGGACTCGTACGCCCCCGGCGCCCCGGGCACCGGGCAGGTGCGGGCCGTCCAGCAGTGGCTCAACGGCCGCTATGTGAACCGGCAGGACTTCTTCGTCACCGCCTGCGACGGGCTCGTGTCCCGGGACACCGCCAAGGCGCTGCTCTTCGGCGTGCAGTACGAGCTGGGCATGGCGGACGGCACCGCCAACGGCAACTTCGGGCCCGGCACCCAGTCGGGACTGAAGGCGCATCCCGTGACCCAGGGGGACAAGGGCGTCTTCGTCCAGCTGTTCTCCGCCGGGATGGTCCTCAACCGGCGCCCTGCCGCCCTCACCGACACCTTCGACTCCTCCCTCGCCGCTGCCGTCCGGGCCTTCCAGACCTTCGCGGCGCTCCCGGCCACGGGCGACGGCGACTTCGCGACCTTCGCCTCCCTGCTGGCCTCCTTCGGTGACCAGTCCTGTCCCGCCAGGGCATGCGACACCACCACCCGTATCACCCCGGCCCGGGCGGCGTCGCTCAAGGCGGCCGGGATCGCGTACGTCGGCCGCTACCTCACCAACCCGAGCGCCACGTCCCTGCCGGAGAAGGCCATCCAGCCGGGCGAGCTGGACACCTTCGCCCAGCAGGGCCTGCGCTGCTTCCCGATCTACCAGACCGTCAACGGCGACGCCTCGGACTTCGACTACGTCGCCGGGCGGACCGCCGGGTACGCGGCGGTCAACGCCGCCCGCGACCACGGCTTCCGGCGCGGGACCCGGATCTTCTTCGCCGTCGACTTCGACGCGATCGACGCCGAGATCACCGCGAACGTCCTGCCCCACTTCAAGGGCGTCAAAGAGGCGATGGCGGACTCCGGCCACCCGTACGAGATCGGGGTCTACGGCTCCCGCAACGTGTGCGCACGGGTCGGCGAGGCCGGCTGCTCGACCGCGAGTTTCGTCGCCGGCATGTCCGCGGGCTTCGAGGGCAACGCCGGGCACCCGCTGCCCGGGGACTGGGCCTACGACCAGTTCGTCGTCCGCACCCTCGGCTCGGGGGAAGGGCAGCTCGAGATCGACGCCGACAACGCCTCCGGGCGGGACACCGGGCAGGGCGCGTTCGACCGGCCGCGGCCCGCCGTCCCGGACGTCGCCTTCGACGCGCGTCAGGTGCCGGCGCTGCGGGCCGACCTCGCGCGCTACATGCGCTCGATCGGCCGGCCGGACACGGGCGGCATCGGCGCTGACGCGCGGCTCTACACCAACGCGCAGGCGGTCGCGGCGATCCAGGACCAGGACGGGCTGATCACCGAGCTGTCGAAGACCTACTCGATGCGCAAGGCGCTGATCCAGACGGCCGTCTACTGGGCCATGCGCGACTACGACCTCTCCGACCAGTCCACCGACCAGCAGGTCGCCGACCACCACCTCGGCGGCTCCGGCCCGGTCAGGGACTCGCACACCGGCATCGGAGAGATCAGCGCGGCCGACGCCATCCAGGCCTGGAACCACTGCATCGGCTGGGGCTTCGCCGACGGCGACCGCCGTGACCCGGCCAAGGACGCCGACCTGTGGACCGTGTGGCAACAGCTGAACAAGGACAACGCGTTCAGCGTGCGCACCGCGGCCCTGATCCACCTCTGGGGCACCCGCGGCAGGCCCGGCGGGCAGCTGCCCCCCGGCAACCGCGTCACCACCCCGCGGTCCATGCGCCTCGACCTCGTCGAGTTCGAGATCACCGAACTCCTGCGCCGCTACCGGGCCTGGGACCCCGACGTGGAGTCCCAGACGCACCAGAGCCTGGCCGTCTACCAGATCTTCGAGAAGTACAACAGCATCCTCCGCAACGCCTGAGCGCGTGCGCGCGACAAGACTTCAGGAAGAGACTCCGTTGAAGCTCAGCCTCCCCCACCTCCCCCACCTCCCCCGCCTTTCCCGCAGACCGTCGGCGTCCGGCGCCGCGCACCGCAGGAGCCTGTCCCGCCGCGCCCTGCTCGGCCGTGTCGCCGCCGTCGGCGGTGCCGTGGGCGTCGCGGCCCTGCCCCTGTCGCATTTCCTGTCCCAGGCGTACGCCGACGCGAACAACCCGATCCCGGCCCGGGTACGGGACGCCCTGCGCAGCGCGCAGGACCGGACCCGGCGTGTGCTGGCCGGCTCGCGCTCCCACAACGGCTGGGAGATGGAGAACGTCGCCGACGACGGCGGCACCGTCTACACCCGCCCCGTTCCCGGCACCCCGCTCACCGGCGTCGCCGTGCGCATGGGCGACGTGGAGACCGTCCTCGTGCACCTGGTGCGCCGGTTCCACTACGAGGTCGACCCGCTGCGCCGGGGTGACGTCGTCGGATGGCACGACCCGGCCGGCCTCGCCAGGAGCCGGCCCGAGTCCAACCTGGCGTCCGGCACGGCCGTGCGGATCCGGCCCGGCTTCTTCCCGCGCGGCGCCCGGGGCGGTTTCTTCCCGCAGCAGGAGGTCGTGATCCGCGACATCCTCGCCGAGCTCGACGGCGTGGTCCGCTGGGGCGGCGACGACCGTACGCCCGACGAGTCGCTGTTCGGCATCGACGTACGCCCGGACGACGAGCGGCTGGTCCGGGTCGCGGCGCGGATCCGCGGCTGGCAGCTGGATCCGGGAGCCGGTGCGGGAACCCCGGTGAACGTGCTGTCGGGCGCCCGGCGCAAGGCGGCCCGGGCACTGGAGCGCCGCCAGCGCACCGCGGCATGACCTCCGTATGACGAAGGCGACCGCATGACGAAGGGGGCTCCGCCGCGGTGTGCGGCGGAGCCCCCCTGTGTCGTCCTGCTGGTGCTGCCTTACCTGGTGAAGCCGTAGTTGAGCAGCTTCGTCGCGTCCGCCTTGCGGGCGTCCAGGCCGGTCGAGGCGAGGACCGTGCCGATGACCGTCTTGCCGCTGCGGGTGGCGGCGAAGACCAGGCAGTACTTCGCCTCCGGGCCGGAGCCGGTCTTCACACCGATCGCGCCGCTGTAGCTGCTGAGCAGCGGGTTGGTGTTCTCCCACGGCGCCATCGTCCGCGTACCGCCGGACTTGGTGGTCGTCTTCGCCGTGTACTTCTTGGTCTTGACGACCGTACGGAACGAGGAGTTCTTCATCGCCGCGCTGGCGAGCTTGGTGAGGTCGCGCGGCGTGGAGTAGTTGGCGCCGTGGCCGATGCCGTCGAACGAGTCGAAGTGGGTGTTCTTCAGACCCAGGTTCTTGGCGGTGGTGTTCATCTTGCCGATGAACGACTTCACGCGCGCCGCGCGGGTCGAGCCCGAGCCGAACTTGTCGGCGAGCGCGTACGCCGCGTCGCAGCCGGACGGGAGCATCAGCCCGTACAGCAGCTGGCGGACGGTGACCTTGTCGCCGACGATCAGCTTCGCGTTGGACGCGTAGTTGTTGTCGACGATGTAGTCGCTGTACGCCTTCTGGATCGTGACCTTGCTGTCCATGTTCAGGTTCGACTGCTTCAGCACCACCAGAGCTGTCATGATCTTGGTGGTCGAGCCGGTCGAGCGGCGCGTGTCGGCCGCCTTGGTGTACAGGGACTTGCCGGTCGCGTTGTTCATCACAAAGCCGCCCTTGGCGGCGATGGAGGGCGCCGAGGCGGCCTGCGCCGGCGCGACGGTGAGGGCACCGGTCGCGAGCATGGCGCCGGTGGTGACGGCGACGGCCGCGGCTCTGCGGAGACGAGTGCCCTTAATGCCGGTTATCAAGTGAAGTACCCCGATTGCGTCGAATGCCTCAACGGTGCGGCCGAGTTGAGGACGAGGGGAAAGGGGCCGCACGTGTCTGACTCGTAACTAGCACACGTGGTTGTGCTGTTGCCGAGGGGGATCCCCCCTTTGCCACGGATGTGTGACATTCAAGTCCGCATACTGGACGTATCCATCCATGCGTACCTGTTGTATCTATGCTGTCCGCATGACCCTGGCCGTGAAGCAACCGCCCGCCGCCGAACGCGTCTACGCCCATGTCAAACAGGGAGTCCTGGAACGCCGGTACGAGGGCGGGGCCCTCCTCACCGAGGGCGAGCTCGCCGAGGCCGTCGGAGTCTCGCGCACACCGGTCCGCGAGGCGCTGCTCCGGCTGGAGGCCGAGGGACTCATCCGGCTCTACCCGAAGAAGGGCGCCCTCGTCCTGCCCGTCTCGGCGCAGGAGATCGCCGACGTCATCGAGACGCGGCTGCTCGTCGAGGAGCACGCGGCGCGCAAGGCCGTGCCCGCGCCCGCCGGTCTCATCGAGCGTCTGGAGGAGCTGCTCGCCCGGCAGAAGCAGCAGGCCGCCGCCGGGGACTACGCAGGCGCCGCCGTCACCGACCGCTGCTTCCACGCCGAGATCGTCCGCAGCGGCGGCAACGAGATCCTCTCCCGCCTCTACGACCAGCTGCGCGACCGTCAGCTCCGGATGGGCGTCGCCATCATGCACTCCCACCCCGACCGCCTCGCCAAGACCCTCGCCGAGCACGAGGAGATCCTCGAGGCGCTGCGCTCCGACGACGCGGAGACGGCCGTCGGCCTCGTCCGGCGGCACATCGGCTGGTTCTCGCACCTGGCCCGGGGAGAGGTCCGATGAGCGCCACCGCGATACCCGGTGAGCCGCCGGGCGGGCGCAGGGCGCTGGCCGTGTGGGGCACGGGCGTCTCGGTCTACTTCGTCGCGGTCATCTTCCGCACGTCCCTGGGCGTGGCCGGCCTCGACGCCGCCGACCGCTTCCACGTCAACGCCTCGGCCCTGTCGACCTTCTCCATCCTCCAGCTGCTGGTCTACGCGGGCATGCAGATCCCCGTCGGCCTGCTGGTCGACCGGCTCGGCACCAAGAAGGTGCTGGCGCTCGGCGCGGTGCTGTTCACCGCCGGGCAACTGGGCTTCGCCTTCTCCCCGTCGTACGGCACGGCGCTCGCCTCCCGGGCGCTGCTCGGCTGCGGTGACGCGCTGACGTTCATCAGCGTGCTGCGCCTGGGCAGCCGCTGGTTCCCGGCCCGGCGCGGGCCGCTGGTCGCCCAGTTCGCGGGACTGGTCGGCATGGCCGGCAATCTCGTGTCCACGCTCGTGCTGGCCCGGCTGCTGCACGGCATCGGCTGGACGGCGGCGTTCGCGGGCAGCGCGGCCGCCGGGGCCGTGGTGCTCGTCCTGGTGCTGCTGTTCCTCAAGGACCATCCGGAGGGGCAGGAGCCCGATCCGCTTCCGCACCAGGGCGCGGCCTACGTACGTCGGCAGATCGCCGCCTCCTGGCGGGAGCCCGGGACCCGGCTCGGCCTGTGGGTGCACTTCACCACCCAGTTCCCGGCGATGGTGTTCCTGCTGCTGTGGGGGCTGCCGTTCCTCGTCGAGGCGCAGGGGCTGTCCCGGGCGGTGGCCGGTGAACTGCTCACCCTCGTCGTCCTGTCGAACATGGTGGTGGGCCTGGTCTACGGCCAGATCGTCGCCCGGCACCACGGGGCCCGGCTGCCGCTCGCGCTCGGCACGGTCGGCACGACGGCGGCCCTGTGGGCGGCCACCCTCGCCTACCCGGGCCCGCACGCCCCGATGTGGCTGCTGATCGTGCTGTGCACGGTGCTCGGGGCGTGCGGACCGGCGTCGATGATCGGATTCGACTTCGCCCGCCCGGCCAACCCGCCCGAACGGCAGGGCACCGCCTCCGGCATCACCAACATGGGCGGCTTCGTGGCCTCCATGACCACGCTGCTCGCGATCGGCGTCCTCCTGGACGCCACCGGCGACGACTGGTCCCTGGCCTTCTCGGCGGTGTTCGTGCTCCAGGCGGTCGGGCTCTCCCAGATCCTGCGGCTGCGCGGTCGGGCGCAACGGCGGGAGCGGGAGCGGCTGGTGGCGAGCCGAGTGGAGACGGTGCACGTGCCGGCGTGACGTTCGCCGGGTGGCGGTCCGGCGCGATGTGCGTCGGGCGGTCGGCCGGCGCGGCCGTTCGTCAGGCGGTCGGTACGAGGGTGAGGTACGCGAGGCCGAGGACGCCGCGGTAGGCGAGCCACCGGGCACGGTGCCGGTCCAGGCGCTGCCGCGTCTCTTCCGCCAGGGGGTGACGGGGGTGCTCGGCGAGCCACACCTCGGTGTCCGCGAGGTACCCCGACTCGAACTCCTCCCATTCGTCGAGGCTCGCGGTCTCCGTCCACTCGGGCCGGAACCCGGCGTCGACCGTCAGGCCGATGAGCGTCGCGAGGTCGGGATGGTCGGTGACGGCTGCGTCCGGCCACATCCGCGACAGCTCGTCAGGGGTGGGGGTGCGCTGCCAGAAGCCCTCGCCGAGCAGGACGCGGCCCTGGTCGGTGACCAGGCGGCGGAGTTCGGCGAGCACCTCGGGGAGCCGGTCGCCGAGGGCCTGGCTCGACCCCACGCACAGCACGAGGTCGGCGGGGCCACGGGTGGTGCCGGTGGCGGACTCCTCCAGGAAGCGGACCCGGGGCGCCAGGCCGCGGTTCGCTGCGGCCCGGCGCCCTCGGGCCAGATCGTCGGTGTCCAGGTCGAGGCCGGTTCCGGTCGCCTCCGGCGCGGCGGCCAGAACGCGGAGCATGAGCTCCCCGGAGCCGCAGCCGATGTCCAGGACGCCGGCGGGGCGGTGACGGGTGAGGCGTCGTACGAGGGCGTCCGCCCTCGGCTCGGACAGGGGACCGTGGAAGGTGAGGCGGGTGCGGTGGGGTGGGGTCATGCGTAGGACGCTAGAGGCGGGGGCGGGGCCGGGGCATGGGGTTTTCCGGCCCTGGGGGCCGACGCTGGGGTCGGGTGGGTCCGCGGCCCGGCGTAGCGGGGTGCGCTGCGCCCACCCGTGCCGTCCCCAGCGGCGCGCGTGCCCGCCGGCGAGAGCGGCCGGGCAGTCGTAGCCGGCTCTTACTGCGTCACCGTGAAGTGGTTCAGGATCGCTGCCGTCAGCTCCGGGTCGCCTTCTGTCTTCAGGCGGTCGGAGACCGACTCCGGGGTCACCCGGCCGCAGGCCAGGCGGACGTACGTCTCCCAGTCGAGGGTGAGGGTGGCGGCGGGGCCGAGGGCCGGGGCCGTCTCCAGGGTGCCGCGGCCCTGGATGTCGACGCGGATCGTGCGCAGGAACTCGACGGGTCCGTGCACGTCGAAGACGATCGCCGAGCTGCGCGGGGCCTGCGCGTCCTCGGCCACCACGCGCGGGAGTTCCCCGAGCAGCACGTCACGGGCGACCAGCGCGCCGGGGGAGTCGAGGTCGCCGGGGCGGCCGAGGGCCGTGCGCAGGTCCTGCTCGTGCACCCACACGTCGAACGCGTGCCGCCGCATCGACTCCTCCAGGGTGAGCTCGCTGCCGAGCGGCCCCCGCACCTTCGTGCCCGGGTCACGCGACTCGTTCCGCAGCTGCCGGTTGCGGCGGATGATCACGTACTCCAGCTCGGAGGTCATCTCCGGTGCCGTGTGGTGACGGCGGACGTCGACCTGCATCTCCATGTAGCGCTGGTGCTCGTTGGTGACGTGGAAGAGGTCGCGCGGCAGGCTGTGGATGGGCCGCGGGTCGCCGAGCATCTCGCAGTCCAGACCGATGACATGGGAGACCACGTCCCGCACCGACCAGCCGGGGCATGGCGTCCGCCGGTTCCACTCGGCCTCCGGGAGCGGCTGGAGCAGCTCGGATATCGCTTCGATGGAGTGGGTCCAGGCGTCGGCGTAGGGCTGGAGGGCGGGATGCAGACTCACGGAACGGGACCCCTCGGCGGTTCGGTCACGGGCAGGTGGTGGCGGCGTTGCCAGTGGGAGGTGGCGGCTGTCGGCGGGCGTCTCGCGAGCTAAGTTACGCTGCTGTGAGGCACCCCGGCAGTGCTTTCGTGTGACGATCGTAGGCCCGTGTGGACGGCTCGAATGCCAGGACGGTGGTAGTGTGCGCGCCTCTGTGATCCAGATTGCCGTGAACGAGGACGAATCGGTCGAAGCGCGCCGCCGACGCGTGGCGGCGCTGGTCCGGGATCAGGCCGGAGCCGATCTCGTCGTCCTGCCGGAGCTGTGGACCACCGGCGCCTTCGCCTACGAGGAGTTCGGGCGCGAGGCCGAGCCGCTCGAAGGACCGACGTACGAGGCGATGGCGAAGGCCGCGAGCGACGCGGGCGTGTGGCTGCACGCGGGCTCCATCCCGGAGCGCACCGCGTCCGACAGCGGCTCCGCCGCGGGTGACGGGCCGCTCTACAACACCTCCCTCGTCTTCTCCCCCTCCGGCGATCTGGCCGCCGCCTACCGCAAGATCCACCGCTTCGGCTTCGACAAGGGCGAGGCCGTGCTGATGGGCGCGGGCGCGGAGCTGGTGACGGTGCGTCTGCCCGAGACGACCCTGGGCCTGTCCACCTGCTACGACCTCCGCTTCCCCGAGCTCTACCGCGGCCTGGTCGACGCCGGTGCCGAGACGCTCGTGGTGTCGGCGGGCTGGCCGGAGCGCCGCCGCTCCCACTGGACGCTGCTGGCCCGGGCACGGGCGGTCGAGAACCAGTCGTTCGTCCTGGCCTGCGCAACGGCCGGGACGCACGCCGGAGTTCCCCAGGCCGGTCACTCGATCGTGGTCGACCCGTGGGGCGAGGTGCTGGCGCAGGCCGGTGCCGGCGAGGAGGTCCTCACGGTGGAGTTCGACCCGGGGAAGGTCGCCACCACCCGCGAGCAGTTCCCGGCACTGAAGGACCGGCTGCTGGGGCTCGAGCCGCCGCGCAGGCCCTGAGGCCCCCTCCGCGGGTGAACGCCCGGGCGGCTCAGTCCTCCCGCTCCTTCTCCGCCAGGTGGATCACACACACGGCCACCGCGATCAGCAGCGCCGGATCCGCGTCGTCGCGGACGACGTCCACGCCGTAGGTGTCCCGCAGGGTCAGCCATCGCCGGGAGATCACGGCCAGCAGCTCGCCGTCGTACTCGACGGCGAACTCCCGGTCGAGGATCTTCCCGCTGACGTCCAGCTCGTTGCCGTCGGCCAGGGACACCCGGTAGTGGTTGCGCAGCAGGGACAGCCGTTTCCTGCGGATCGTCGCCAGCGGCTCCCCGCCGCGCTGGAGCACCATGGTGTCGCGCAGGGCGAGCATCTTCTGGTGGATGTCGACGAGGACGCGCCCCTGGGTGTCCTTCAACTCCCAGGTGTCCCGCAGCCGCAGGGCCTTGCCGTCGACGAGGAACACCTTGCTGCCGCGCTCGTCCTCGATCCAGTAGTCGTCACCGAAGCCGAGGAGCCGGTCGTACACGAGGAATCTCATGAGACCAGGGCTTCCCCGCGGCCGGTGGTGAAACGCCGCCGATAGGCCGAAGGGCCGAGGCCCGTCCGCCACCGTGGCCGCCCCCGGCCCGGCTTTGCCGGCCCGACCGTACGGTGACGGGGGAACAGCCGCCGCGTCCGCACCCTGGAGGGGACCATGCACCGGGCCGCAGAGGATCACGATCTTCCCGAGGAGCCGGACGCGGGCGGACCGCGCGTCGGGGGCTCGTGCCCGTTCTGCCGGATCGTGCGGGGGCTGGCACCCGCCGAGGTGCTGCGCGACTGGCCCGACGCGCTGGCGATCCTGCCCCGGGGCGGGGGCGTCACGGCGGGGCACGTGCTGGTCCTGCCCAAGACGCACGTCCCGGACGTGGCGGCGGACCCGCTGGTGTCCGCGGCGACGATGCGGCGCGTCGCGGAACTCGCCGGTGAGATGGGCGACTGCAACGTCATCACGTCGCGGGGCGCCGCCGCCACGCAGACGGTGCCGCACCTGCACGTCCACCTGGTGCCCAGACACCATGGCGACGGCCTTTCGCTGCCCTGGACGCCACGGGCCGCGGGCGGCACCCGCCGACCGGGCCCGGACCGGCGGCCCTGGTCGGTCCGCCCGCCCGGCCGGTGAGCAGGCGGGGGCCGCGGCGCGCGTCAGCGGGGGAGGGCGGGCCGGACGGAGGGGCCGCTGTGCGTGTCAGTGGTTGAGGGCGGGCCGGCCGGAGGGGCCGGTGTGTCAGTGCGTGAACACGAGCAGCAGGCAGTTGGCGGCGGCCAGCACGCCGTAGCAGAACAGCGTCGGCCGGGACAGCAGCACGGCGAACCAGGACACCGGCCCGCCGTAGCGCTCGGCGTCCATGGTGAACGGGGGCGGCGGGTCCTCCCCGTCGCCGACGACCCTCTCGTAGAGGGCGCGGAAGAGGCGCTCCTGCCTGAGGTAGTAGCCGTCGAGCAGCCAGAAGCCGACGGCGAGGGCCAGGGCCACGGGGATCGTCTCGCGGCCCGGGCTCCGGTCCGCGACGGCCACGAGCACGCCGCTCAGCGTGATGCACCAGCCCTTGATCAGGAACGAGTTGTTGCCGAGCCGGGCGATCACGTTCTGGAGCAGCTCAAGGTGCTTGAGGCGCTGTTCGTCGAGGACCGGGCCGCCACTCATGCGGAGGGCGCCTCGTCCGGCGGGGTCGGGTCCTCCCCTCCGGCCCGCGTTCCGGGCGGTGCCTGGTCCGGCCCGGGCGGGGCTTCCCTTGTCGCCCGGGTCCCGGGCGGTGCCCGGTCCGGCTCCGGCAGGGGGCCGGGCGGGTCCTCCCCCGTCGCGTGGTCGCCGGGCGCTTCCTCGGGTGCCGGGGGCGCCGGAGGTTCGGTGTCCGGCTGCCCGAACTGCGCGTTCAGCTCGTCGACGGTGTCCTCCAGCCAGTTCTCCAGCAGATCCGGGGCGTAACGGTCCAGCAGTCCGTCGCCGTGCTCCAGGATCTCCAGCCGCAGGCGTGGCAGGCCGGACCTGCCGTCCGCCCCCGCCGGGTCCCGGTCCGTGCCGGCCGGCCACGCGTAGCCGCGCAACGGCAGCTCCAGGCTGCCGGCGACGCCGCTGTCGGCCCGCTCCTCGACGATCAGGACGCAGGCGTCGTCCACGGCGCGGTGCGCGTCGGCCTCCGCCTGTTCCAGAGCGGAGCGCAGCCGGTGCCAGGAGGTGCTGTGCGCGACGACCCGCTGCCTCGCCTCGGACACCAGCCGGTCCGCGCTCTCCTCGGCGTCCGACGCCGTGGCCGCCGCCGACTTGTCGGCCTCGGCGTAGGGGTTGTGCGCGAGGACGGCCGTCGCCGACGTGGCCAGGCCGAGCGAGACGATGAGGAACATCGCCATCACCGTGCCGGCCGTGTCGAACGCCAGCGGGTTGCTCTGGTCCGCCCGCGTGTAGGCGGTCGTGGCGAGCAGCCCGAGCAGCAGCAGGTTGGCGAGGACCGGAAGGACCGGTGCCGACCAGGGCAGGTCGTCCGGCCGCCGGGTCTCGGTGCGGGGGCCGTCCAGCCGCAGCGCGTGCCGCAGGGCGGGCCACGGGGCGCGCCGCACCCGCTCGGTCCGGTGAGCGGCGCGGACCCGCAGCCGGAACAGCGATCGCGCCAGCCAGCAGCTCAGCGCGAACTGGAGGGTGGACACCCCGAGGGCGACGAGGAAGGAGAGGCCGTAGACCACGTTCTGCCACAGGCCGCCCGGGCCGACGCTCAGGGCCTGTGCCGTGGCCTGGCCGACGAAGGGCAGGTCGAACAGGCCGCTCAGCCCCAGCATCACCCACTGGAGCCACGACCACGGCTTCCGGCTGCGGCGCAGACCCTCCGGCCCGTCCGCGGTGTGCCGGGCCCGTACCACGCCGACCCGGCTCCGGGCCTCGTCCGCGGTCCGGCCGATCGTGAAGCGTTCCACGGCGTCGATCGCGGTCAGCGCCGACTGGAACGTCTCGACCATGGCCGTGCCCAGCTCCCCGAGGTGCCTCTGGGCCTTCGCCAGGCCGGTGTTGGCCTGTGCGAAGGCCCTCATCAGCACGGCGCGCTCGCGGCTGTCCACCGGATCGGCCGGGCGCCCGGCGGACCCCGGCCCGCCGGGAGTCACCAAGGGGAGGAACGACTTGGGGCAGGGTATCGGCGCCTCGCGGGCGCCCCCGTGCTGTGAACCGTTGCTGCCGTTCACTTTCATGGCGGTGCCTCGCCTCACTTCCGGATGATCTCGATGTCCACGCGGCGGTCGCACTGCAACCGCTGCTCCCGGGTCATGTCCTCGGCGGACTTCTCCTCCGTCTCGGGACAGCCCGGCGACCGGCCCCGGCCCTGCGCGGTCACCCGGGAGGCGGGCACCCCGTGGTCGACGAGGACCTCCCGCACCGCGTCCGCACGGTCCTGGGACAGCTCGCGGTCGTTGCCGGTGCCGCCGCGCGGGTCGACGTAGCCGCTGACCACGACCCGGTCCAGGGCCGGGGTGGTGCGTGCGGTCGCGGCGACATCGGCGAGCGTGCCGCCGGCCGCCTGCCGCAGCCGCGGCGAGCCGGTGTCGAACAGGGCGGCGCCCGGCAGTGTGATCGTGCGTGAGCGGCTGGTCCCGTAGCGCACCACCGGCTCGCCCGGGGAACCCGGCCGGGCCGGGGCGGGGGAGGCCGCCATGACGGAGGCGTCCCGGGCGTCGCACGTGCCGCCGGCCCGCTCGCACAGCGTGGTCCACAGTTTCCGCAGCCAGCGGCGCTGCGTCGGGTCGGCCGAGGGCTGCCCGCCCGCGGAGTGCCCCAGGCCCACGAAGGTGACCTTCACCCCGGACAGCGGGGGGAGCTCGCTGAACTCCCCCTGCGCGGCGCACACCGAGACGATGGACTTGAGGTCCTGCGGCGAGCCGAACCGCGCCCCCCGCAGATCGGCGCAGCCCGCGGTGGACAGGCCGTCACTGAGCACGAGCAGCCGCCGTTCTCCCTCGGCGCCGCTGAGCAACTCGGCCCCCGCCGTCAGGGCGGCGAGGACGTCGGTGCCCCCGTCCACGGGCGGTGTCCGCTGGGCGGTGGCGAGGTCGTCGCGGAGACAGCCGTTCGCGGCCTGGCGGTTCAGCTCCTGGTTGCGGGGGTTGTCGTTGCTCTCCTTCCAGTCGCCGGGCCGGTCCTGCACCGTCCACACGACGTCACCCGCGGGTCCGCCGAAGGTGCCTATGGAGACGGTCTCCCCCTGCTCGTCCTCCTTGGCGAGCAGGTCCTTGATCGTCAGCCCGTAGTCGGGGCCCCGGACCCCGGCCTTCTTGACGTGCACGGACGCCGAACCGTCGACGAGGACGACGGTGCTCCCGGCGGCCGCGGTGGGCGCCTGGGTCTTCGTCCAGGCGCACCCGGCTCTCTCGTCCTCCTCCTCGCATCCGGTCAGTGTGGCGGCGGCCGTCAGGACCCCCACCACCGCGACGGCGGCGGACAGCCGGCGGCCACGGCGGTACGGCGCCCGCGGCCGGGCGGACAGGGCCGCGGGATCGTCTCGGTGCCGCTGCCGGGCACCGCGTGCGGCGCTCATCGGGCCGGTCCCTCGGGCGCGATGGCGTCCTCGATCAGGGAGGACTCGCTGAGTCCCATCTCCCGGCGGAACGCGCTGATCGCCTTGTCGTAGGCGTCGGCGAACTCGAACAGCCCGGCCTCCTGGTGGGCGCCGCGTGCCCCCTCCAGTGTCGTGATCAGCGCGTCGACGCTCGTACGGCGCTGCCTGCGCAGTCCCTCCATCACCTTGCGGAAGTCCTGGTCGGCCAGGGTGGCCGCGAACGGGACCAGCAGGCGCCGCTGATGGGCGTCGAGCTCGCCGATCAGCTCCAGATCGCTGATGACCTTCAGCCAGGCCTCGGTGAGTTCCCGTGCCCGCTCGGCCCTGATCAGGCCCAGGCGCTGCGTCTCGCGGAGCGTCAGCTCGTGCAGGCGGTGCGGCAGCACGTGTTCGCGCAGGGCGGGGTCGACCCGGACCCGGACCGAGGGCGTGCAGCGGATGAGGCCCTCGGTGTCGTCGAAGCACCAGTTGCCGTCGATCGACAGCTTCTTGTTGATCGCGCTCTCGGCGGCGACCGGGTCGGCCGGGTCGCAGTCGCGGGCGGCCGACCAGCCGACCCTGAGCAGTTCCTCACGCGCGGTCGCCTCGTGGTGGACGACGCGTTCCTTCAGCGTCTCCCGGGACATCGCCGAGCTGTTCCACTGGAACGTCGGGAACACCTCGTAGGAGAAGACGTCGTCCCGCGCCGCCATGGCGAGCGGTGTCTCCGGGGGCGGGGACTGCACGAAAACCTTCCTGCGGCGGGGCTGGGAAGCCGTTCCCTCCCCGTCGTCGGAGCCGGTGGTCTCCGGTTCCTCCTCGAAGCCGTCGTCGTACCGGTTCCTGCGCCAGGTGCGCCACGCCTCGCGCAGCGTGGCGAACAGTCCTTTGCGCCGTGCCATGTCGATCCTCCTGAGGGGTTGTCCGTTTCGGGTGTCGTGTGCCGAGGGCCGGGTGGTGTGGGTGGGAGAAGAGGGGCCGGGGTGTGCCGGGCTCACCGGCCGCGCAGGGCGCGCAGCAGCTGCGCCACCAGCCGGGCCCCGGGCTGCTGGCGCGCCCAGATGCTCAGGTGGAAGACCGCACGGCGGCTGAGAACGCGCGGCTGCCAGACCCTGAGGGCGAACTTCTCCAGGAACAGGGACAGCTCCGGGTCCTCGTCGGCCGCCACCAGCCAGTCGCGCAACTGGTGCCACGCCTGACCCGAGTGGGCCGGGTCGATCAGCGCCCGCTGCCACAGCAGCAGGAGCGTCTCCTCACGCGCGGGCGACCCCATCGCCTGGTGTGCGAGCGTCGAGCGGAACAGCAGCTCGGGGCCCGCGGCCAAGGGGCCGAGGACGAGCAGCGTGCGGACCGCGTGGCGGGGCAGGTGGCCGTCGTCCGAACGGATCCACTGCCCGAGCGCCTCGGTGACGGGCTCCGCGCCGTCCTTCGCGAGGAACAACGTCGCGGTCGAGTAGGCCACGGACGCGTAGGGGTCGAGCGCGGGCCTGCCGGCCAGGTCCCGCAACGCACGCAGGGTGCCCGGCACGTCCTGGGTCCCCACCTGCGTCCCGTAGGCCCGCGCGGCGCTGTCCTGGAGCTGCGGGCGGGGGCTGCCGGCCCAGTCCCGTACCTGACGGGCGACCTGGGCCGTGAGCCGCGGGTCACCGGCCGCCATCGCCACCGACAGCGCCGTGGCGGCGTAGCGGCGGTCCCGCACCGACGGGCTGCGCGCCCAGTCCTTCACCACATCCCGGTAGGCGCCGTCGAAGTCGTGCCGGAGCAGGTGGCCGACGATCACGGCGGCCCGGGTGCCGACCCGCTCCAGACGGTCGTCGGCCATGGCCCGCAGCCATGCCACCAGCGGATCGCGCAGCCAGCCGAACCCGTGCCAGATCACCTCGACGACCGCCGGCATCAGCTCCGGGTCCGTGAGGCGGGCGCGGCGCGGGTTGTCGGCCAGGTGGGCGCCGGGTTCGGCGGCGATGCCCATGCCCGGCGCCACCAGCCGGTCCAGGTCCAGCTCGAAGACGGGGCGGGCGGGTGCCGACTCCCGGTACTCGGCGCGCAGCATCTCGGCGCTCAGCCGGGTGCCCATCCGCAGGACGTCGGACAGCGGCAGGTCGTGGCCGAGAACGTACGAGATCCGCACGGCCTGGTGGTGGGTCTCGGCCTCCGAGGCGGAGGGTTCGTCGGTGTCCTGCGCCTCCGACAGCTTCAGGAACCGCCTGGCGAGGCTCCGCAGGTCCTCGTGCGGGGTGTCGAGAAGGACGTCCAGGGCGTCCTCGGGTCCGTGCAGGCACGCGGCGATGTTCCGGGCGAAGGAGGTGACCCAGTCGACGGTGCGGGCGGCATCGAGTTTGCCGCTCACCCGGGCGTCGTCCAGCACCCCGTCGGCGAACCGGCGCAGTCCCGCACGGTCGCAGCGGTCGCGGTCCGTGCACCGGGCGCGGTGCACGTCGAGCGCGGAGCGCAGGTGCGCCTCCAGCACCGGCCTCAGTTCGGCACGCCGGTGCCGGAAGGAGTACGGGGCCGGGAGGTCGTCGTCGGTGCCGGTTTCCTTGACGACCAGGACCACGTACGCCCCGATCTCGCGGGCGAGCAGGCCGAGCGCCTTGAGCGTGCTCTGGCCGGGGAGCCGGGCTCCCAGGCCGACCAGGACCCCCTCCCCGGGCTTCAGGAAGCGGCGGGCCTGCGCGATCAGGGCCTGCAGAACGTCGGCCTCCGCGCTGTGCAGGACGGCGACGTGGTCGCTGCCGCACCGGTCGGCCAGCAGGAAGGTGCCCGTGCCCTCACGCCCGCTGCCCGTCGGCCCGGCCAGGGCGACGAGGTGGTGCTCGCGCAGGGTCTGGGCCATCCGGTCCTGCTGTGCGACGGGGTGGTGCAGCTGGTGCTGCCGTGCCGTCTCCGTGGCGTTCAGGCGTATGAGCTGGAGTTCGGCGCCCTTGGCCGTGCCGACGTTCAGCGTGTAGGCGTTTCCGCCGAAGGCCATGGCGTTGTTGAACGTCTCGTTGAAGGCGGCGACGGACAGGGCCTCGGCCTGGTACTTGTCCTCGGCATCGCGCGCCCGGGGTTCGGCGGGCCGGGGGGTCTCGTCGTCCGGAGGGGAGTCGGCCGCCTCGCCGGGCTCTTCGTCGTGCCCGCGGTCACCGTCCGGGCCGGGGGCGGCGTCGTCGGAGCCGTCCGGGCCGGCGCTGTGCGGCGGGGGCGGCTCGTCGTGGCCGGCGGGCGGGGCCTCGTGTCTCGGCTCGGGGGCGGGTCCGGGTTCCGGAGCGCCGCCGGGCGCGGGGAGGTCGTCAGTCGTGCTCATGGGCGTTCCCGTCGTAGTCCTCGGGGTCGTTGAAGGTGTTCGCCGTGTTGCCGGTGCCACCGAAAGTCGCCGAGCCGTGGTGGAAGTTCTCGATGTGGTTCGTCGCTCCGCCGCCGTCGCCCTGGGGCCGGCGCGGGCGCCTGCGGCGCAGGTCGGGGACCGCCTTGTGGACGGCCTCGAACAGTGGCGGGAAGTCGATGTGCTCCTGATGCGGCCGGAAGAACACACCCTGGTGGCCGGTCAGGTTCCGGATCTCGGCGGGGAGTTCGGCCGCGTCGGGCAGTCCCGCGCCGTCGACCAGGACCGGGAGCACGGTGATGCCCAGGGTGAGGGCCATCGCGATCTCCTTGCGGACCCAGTCCTCCGGGTCGTCGATGCAGCGGCGGCCCTCGTCGTCGGTCACCGACGCCCACCGCTGGCCCATCACCGCGAGCAGCAGATCGCACCTGCGCAGAGCCCCCGTGATCTCCGCGGGGAAGTGAGCACCTTTCCGGATCGACCGCTGGTCCCGGAACACCTCCTGCTCGCCGAACTCCCGCCGCAGCGCGGTGTCGAGATGCGGACCGGTCGGACCGGTGTCCGCGCGACGGAAGTTGACGAAGATACGGGGCGCCATATGGGTCCTCGCTTCGAGAGGGCACGCACCCGGAAGGTCCGGGTGGGCGGGACGGAAAACCGGGAGCCCTGTGCTCCGCGGACGGTGGGAGACGACCGCCGGGCACTGCCGGCGGTGAGTGAAATCGACGTTTTCAGCCGCTGTAAGGGCGGTCAACGCGTTGCCTGTTGACACTTCCGGTGCCAACAGGACACAGACGGCCGGGAGCGGCATCCGGAGTCGGCCCGGGCGGCCGACGCTGCCCGGGCGTGGTGGTACGGGACCCTCAGGTCGTGCGGTCCCCGCGCAGGCTCGCTGCGATGACCGGCAGGATGTCGCGGACCGCGGGATGTTTCCGCCGGGTGGCCAGCGACGACCTCAGTTGCCTCAAGTCGGCCCGTACGGTGGCGGAGTCGGTGACCCGGACGTCCTGGGCGACCGACCGGGCCACCGCGCAGGCCCGGTCGACCTCGTCGGCGTCGGCCAGGGCCAGGGCCAGCCGGGCTCCGTGGCGGGCGCGGGCCCGCAGGGCGTGCGGAGCGATGCTGTCCCGGCCCGTGTCGAGCAGGGTGACGGCGGCCTCGGACTCGCCGAGTTCCCGCAGGCACCAGGCCGCGACGAAGGCGGCGAGGTCGGGGAGGTGGGTGCTGCCCAGGGCGGGGGTGTCGTCCGTCCCGCTCCGGGCGGTGCCCATGAGTTCGGCGCCGCGGTCCAGGGCGCGCCGGCAGTGCGTCTCGCTGCCCATGAGCGCGTATCCCTGGGCCTCGCGCTGTGCGGCCAGTTGCCTGGTCCGCAGACCGCGGGCCTGTCGCCCGGCCGCCTCCGCGAGGTCCACGGTGGTCTGCGCGTCACCCTGGTAGAGAGCGAGCTCGGCCTGGCGCAGCAGCGTGTAGGCGGCCATCTCGTGATCGCCGCACGAGGCGGCCAGCTGCGCCGCCTGCTCGGTCCACCAGCGGGCGGCCCGGTCGTCGCCGGCCTCCTGCCACATCCAGCCCGTGTACTCGGCGAAGCGCGCGGCGAGCCGGAGCACGGCGGTGCGGCTCGCGGGGGCGGCGGCGTGGGCGAGGCCGCGCAGCGCCCCGGTGGCCGTGCTGCTCAGCGGGATCACGAGGGCGGGGCCGGAGCACTGGCCGAGCCGTCGGTACTCGTCGAACACGGCGTGGAACGCGGGGAGCGACGCCTGCGCGGAGACGGCGTCAGGGCGGCCCGGTGCGACGGCCCAGTGCGCCGTGACCGCCGGTGTGCGGCCGTCCGCGGGGGTCCCGGCGGCACAGGCCGTGAAGCTGCTGCCGCCGTCGGCGGACAGACTCAGTGACCAGGGTGCGCCGTCGTCGCCGCGCGGGGCGGGGTGTTCCTCGGGTGTCCGTGCCGCGGCGGGGACCAGGGCGAGCAGCTCTCCGTCCGCGCGCAGCTTGGCGTCGCAGGCGCGGGCGAGTTCGATGCTGGGGTTGCGGTGGCCTCGCTCGATCTTGCTCAGGTGCGACCTCGTCGCATGGACGAGCCGTCCCATGTCTGTCAGCGACTTGCCGGACTCGTTCCTCCGCCGGCGCAGTTCCTCACCGAACGTCGGGGCCTGTGCTGACATGGTGGCTCCCCCGCCTCGTGCCGATCGTGGCTTGATTTTGGCACACCTTGCAGCAAGATCATCTATTTAATGCAGATATGCAAAAAGCAGTAGCTCATGCGTTCTATGTCTGAAATCTACGTTCGAATTCCAGGCGGTGAACGGGGGTTGAAGCGCACAACGAAGAGGGCGCGGGGACTCGATAGCCCCGCGCCCTCGAACGCGACCCTTCCGTACCGGAGGGTGTGCCGCAGATCTCCGCTCTCCGTGATGCGACGGACACCCGAGCGCCTGCGGGGTCAGACCCCGTAGCCGTCGCTGTAGCCGTCACGGCGGTGGTGGTGCACCGCCGGGTCCTCCACGACCGGGGTCGTGGGGGGCACCACCACGCGCCGGCGCCTGGCGATGCTGCTGAACGTGGTGACGCCGATCAGTCCGACGATCATCAGGATGATGCCGACCAGGTCGAGGTTGACCCCCTGCATGTCCCAGTCGGTCGCGAACGTGAGGATGGCTCCCACGGCGATGAGGATGATGCATCCGCCGAGGCCCATGTGTGTCGCCTCCCTGTACGGTCCGGTCGTTCCGGTCCCGGAACACCGGGTACCCCCGAAGGGAACACCCATGCGGTGGCGGCCCGTTCTACCTCTCGAGGAACGCCGCCAGCGCGCCCGCGAGCAGGAACGGGTCGTCGGCGCCGCACAGTTCGCGCACGCTGTGCATCGACAGGATGGCCACGCCGATGTCGACGGTCCTGATGCCGTGCCGGGCGGCCGTGATCGGGCCGATGGTGGTGCCGCAGGGCATCGAGTTGTTGGAGACGAAGGACTGGAAGGGCACGCCGGCCGCCTCGCAGGCCGCCGTGAACTCCGCCCGCCCCGAACCGTCCGTGGCGTAGCGGTTGTTGACGTTGACCTTGAGGATCGGGCCGCCGTTGACGCGCGGGTGGTGCGTCGGGTCGTGCCGCTCCGCGTAGTTGGGGTGGACGGCGTGGCCCGTGTCGGAGGACAGGCAGACGCTGCCGGCGAAGGCGCGGGCCCGGTCCTCCAAGGAGCCGCCGCGGGCGAACACCGAGCGCTCCAGCACGTTGCCGAGCAGCGGCCCGTCCGCGCCGGTGTCCGACTGGGAGCCGTTCTCCTCGTGGTCGAAGGCCGCAAGGACGGGGATGGACGCCGGCTGCGACGACGACGAGGCGACGGCTGCCAGGGCCGCCGTGCCGGCGTGCACCGACAGGAGGTTGTCCATCCGCGGGCCGGCCAGCAGCTCGCGGTCGCGGCCCAGGTAGGCGGGCGGCTCCACGGAGTGCGTCATCAGGTCCCAGCCGGTGACCTCACCCGCCGGGATGCCGGCCGTCTCCTCCAGGAAGGCGATCAGGTCGCCGTCGCGGACGTCGCGGCCGAGGCCCCAGACCGGCTGCATGTGCCGCTGCTTGTCGAGCGTGAGGCCGTCGGCCGTCACCGAGCGGTCCAGATGGATGGCGAGCTGCGGAACGCGCAGCAGCGGCCGGTCGACGTCGACCAGGCGCGTCGAGCCGTCGCGCAGGGTCAGCCGGCCCGCGAGGCCGAGATCGCGGTCCAGCCAGGAGTTGAGCAGCGGCCCGCCGTAGATCTCCACGGCCACCTGGCGCCAGCCGTGCGCCCCGGTGTCGGGGAGCGGCTTGACGCGCAGGTTGGGGGAGTCGGTGTGGGCGCCGACGATCCGGAACGGAGTGTGGGGCGCGGCGCCCTCCGGCACGTACCAGGCGACGATCGCGCCGCCGCGCAGCACGTACCTGCCGCCGCTCCCCGCGGCCCAGGCGTCCGTCTCGGCGACCTGCTTGAAGCCCGCCTTCTCCAGTCGCTCGGCGGCCGTGGCCACGGCGTGGTACGGCGAGGGGCTCGCCGCCAGGAAGGTCATGAGGTCGTCGGTGTGGCCGCGGTCGAAGCGGGCTCGTTCGGTCATGGGTTCACTCTAACGACGGACGAAGGCCCGTTCCCGAGGTAAGGGAACGGGCCTTCGGACGGAGGACGTGATGATCTAGAACGCGGCCTCGTCCAGCTCCATCAGGTCCAGCTCGACGCCCTCGGCGACCTTGCGGGCCAGGGTGACGCCCGGCAGGACGTTGGCGGCGAAGAACTTCGCGGCGGCGATCTTGCCGGTGTAGAAGGCCTTGTCCTTGGCGGTGGCCGTCTCCAGCTTCGCGGCGGCGACCGCGGCGCCCTTGAGCAGCAGGTAGCCGACGACGACGTCACCGGAGGCCATCAGCAGGCGCGTGCTGTTGAGGCCGACCTTGTAGATGTTCTTGACGTCCTGCTCGGTGGCCGCGAGGTCGGTGAGCATCAGGCCGACGATGGCCTCCAGCTCGACGGCGGCCTTGGCGAGGTGCTCGCGGGCCGCGCCGAGCTCCTCGCCGCCCTCACCGAGCGCCAGGAACTTCTTGATGTCCTCGGCGAGGGAGTTCAGCGCGGCGCCCTGGTTGCGGACGATCTTGCGGAAGAAGAAGTCCTGGCCCTGGATGGCCGTGGTGCCCTCGTAGAGGGTGTCGATCTTGGAGTCCCGGATGTACTGCTCGATCGGGTACTCCTGGAGGAAGCCGGAGCCGCCGAAGGTCTGCAGCGACTGGGCGAGCTGCTCGTAGCCCTTCTCGGAGCCGTAGCCCTTGACGATGGGCAGGAGCAGGTCGTTCAGGGCCTCCAGGGCGGAGGCGTCCTCGCCGGCGGCCTCCTTGACCTGGATCTCGTCCTGGACGGAGGCCGTGTGGAGCACCAGGGCGCGCATGCCCTCGGCGTAGGCCTTCTGCGTCATGAGCGAGCGGCGCACGTCGGGGTGGTGGGTCACCGTGACCTTGGGCGCGGTCTTGTCCATGAAGTTCGCCAGGTCGGGGCCCTGGACGCGCTCCTTGGCGTACTCCAGGGCGTTGAGGTAGCCCGTGGAGAGCGTGGAGATCGCCTTCGTGCCGACCATCATGCGGGCGAACTCGATGATGCGGAACATCTGGCGGATGCCGTCGTGCTTGTCGCCGATCAGCCAGCCCTTGGCGGGATGCTGGTCGCCGAAGGTCATCTCGCAGGTGTTGGAGGCCTTCAGGCCCATCTTGTGCTCGACGTTGGTGGCGTAGACGCCGTTGCGCTCGCCCAGCTCGCCGGTCTCGAAGTCGAAGTGGTACTTCGGGACGAGGAAGAGGGACAGGCCCTTGGTGCCGGGGCCGGCGCCCTCGGGGCGGGCCAGCACGTAGTGGAGGATGTTCTCCGACATGTCGTGCTCACCGGAGGTGATGAAGCGCTTCACGCCCTCGATGTGCCAGGAGCCGTCCTCCTGCTGCACGGCCTTGGTGCGGCCGGCGCCCACGTCGGAGCCCGCGTCGGGCTCGGTGAGCACCATCGTGGAGCCCCACTGCTTCTCCACGGCGACCTTGGCTATGTGCTTCTGGACCTCGTTGCCCTCCTCGAAGAGGATGCCGGCGAACGCCGGGCCCGAGGAGTACATCCACACGGCCGGGTTGGCGCCCAGGATCAGCTCGGCGTAGGCCCAGATCAGGGAGCGGGGCGAGGTGGTGCCGCCGATCTCCTCGGGCAGGCCCAGGCGCCAGTACTCGGAGTCCATGAAGGCCTGGTAGCTCTTCTTGAAGGACGCGGGGACCGGCGCGGTGTTGGTCTGCGGGTCGAAGACCGGCGGGTTGCGGTCGGCGTCGATGAAGGACTCGGCCAGCTCGTTCTCCGAGAGGCGCGTCATCTCCTCCAGGATGCTCTTCGCGGTCTCGACGTCCATCTCCTCGAACGGGCCGGTGCCGTACACCTTGTCGCGCCCGAGTACTTCGAAGAGGTTGAACTCGATGTCGCGGAGATTCGACTTGTAGTGCCCCATGGCGACGGCTCCCGGCTCCGTAGAGAGATCGGCGAGGCACTGGATCCTCGCGCTAGTTCACGTACCAACAAGTAGCTACGATGATGCTACCCGTCGGTAATAAGAAGCAACCCCGATCCGTCATCTGTGACAGGTCACACCGGAACGGTCAGCGCCGCGGTGTAGCCGTCGGCCGCGCTGCCCGTCATCGTGGCCAGCTGCCGGTCGTGGCCGTCGCCGAAGACACCGTCGTCCTCCAGGGAGAGGCCGGACAGGTTCTTCACGCTCGCCCCGTAGCCGTCCGTGGCGTACACCGCGTCGCACACGTCCTGGGGGAAGGCGAGCTGCGAGGTGTTCGTGATCGACGCCGCCGCGGTGGCCTCGGCCAGGCTGCCGTAGACCTCGAAGTGCAGGTGCGGCCGGCGGCCCGGGTAGCAGCCCGGGAAGATGCTGGTGAACGTGACCCGGCCCCGGTCGTCGGTCTCCTGCACGCCCCGCAGGTAGTTCTCCTCCGTGACGCCCTCGGAGTACAGGGAGTAGGCGCCCTCCCGGTCGCAGTGCCAGAGGTAGACGGCCGCGCCCTTCTTCGGCGTCCCGCAGCCGGATGCCGCGTCCACCACCGTGAGCCTGATCGTCAGCGGCACGCCCTCGGCCCTGCCGCCCGCAAAGTCGCCGAAGCTCCGGGTCAGGTCGCTGCGGACGACCCCGCTCTCCTTCAGCACGTTCACGCCGTTCGAACCGTCGCCCGGGAAGGGCCCGGCCGTCTCCTCGGGGATCCGCGCGCACCCCGCGGACGCTGAGGCGGGCGACGCCGAGGTCTTCCCCTCCGGTGCGCAGCCCACCAGCGGGACCAGGCTCGCGCCCGCCATCAGCCCGATCATCCGGCGGCGGGCGAGGACGGGCAGGTCGTGCGAGAGGCCTCCGTGCTCGGGCGGGCCCTCGTCATGGCGTCCGTTCATGGCACGACGCTACGAGCCCCCGCCCCGGCGATCCACAGACCGGGCGCTGTCGACTCGCTGTCGGTTTGCCGCGACCGGCGTACCGGCCCGCAGGCACGTCCGCTCTCGGTACGCTTGCGCCCATGTACGGCTACGACCAGACAGCGGGCCCGCAAGGGCAGTACGCCCCTCCGCAGCAGCCGATGTCCGGCGGATACGGGCAGCAGCCGCCGCTGTACCCCGAGCCGTCCCCGCCCTCCCTCACGGACGCGGTGCGCGCCTTCACCACCGGGCAGATGGCCGCCGAGGACTTCCAGCAGGTCTTCGCGACGTCGAAGGTGTACTGCCCGCGCGGCGACAACCCCGGGTTCCTCGCCCTGCACAACACCCAGCAGCCGGTCATCCCGATGTTCAGCACGCTCAAGGAGCTGCGCCGGTACGCGGGCAAGGAGTCCAAGTACTTCGTGATCACCGGTGCCGAGGTGCTGGACCTCCTGCCGACCGGCTACGGCTTCGTCCTCGACATGGAGGGCGAGCACCGCATGGTGTTCGACGCGAAGGCCGTGGAGCAGATGGTCGAGTTCGCGATGCGCCGGATGTATGGCTAGACGCCGTCGCTGCGCGGCCGGCCGGCCGCCGTTGCTGTTCGGACGGCGGTGGAGACCAGGCCGTAGTCACTCCGGCAGGCGCAGCGCCAGGCCGTCGAGGACGACCTCCAGGCCGTAGGCGAACTTGTCGTCGCGCAGCTTCGCCGGGTCGGCCGCCCGGGCGCTGCTCTCGGGTTCGGCGGCCGCCAGGTGGTCGTAGCCGGCCGACGCCTGCCGGGCCGCGGGCAGCAGGCGGGCGACGAACTCCGACTCGCTCTCGCCGGAGCGGGCGACCGTGGTGAGCCAGGCGGCCTCGGTCGTGCTCATGCCGATGACGTACGAGAAGACGGCGTCGATCGCCCGGCCCGGCTCGGGGAATCCCGCGGCGGTGAACAGGGCTGCCAGCCGCTCCGAGAAGCTCATGTAGTTCGGCCCCAGGTAGGCGAGCCCGGCCTGCCCCAGGACGAGGGTCAGCCACGGGTGCCGCAGCGCCGTCGTACGGAAGGACCCGGCCGCCTCGGTCACCGCCGCGCGCCAGTCGGCGTCACCGGCCGGCGGGACGTGGATCTCGGCGGCGACCTCGTCCACCGCTAGCTCCATCAGCTCGTCCTTCGTCGCCACGTGCCGGTACAGCGAGGTCGCGCCCGCGTTCAGGCGCGCGCCGAGCTTGCGCATGGAGAGCGCCTCGATGCCCTCCGCGTCGAGCATCGCGATCGCCTCGCGCACGATCGCGGCCCGGCTGAGCGCGGGCTGGTCGGCCCGGCGCTGCTCGCGGGTCCAGACGGACGGGACGGGGGTCGTGTCCTTGGCCCTGCTCATCAGGGTCCCTCCTGTTGAACGTCTGCGTGCGAACGGCGTGCGCAGTCAGCGTACAGAACTCAAGGCTTGCGCACACTGTTCCGCTGTGCGTACAGTGTTCGCATCGAAGGAACGGTGTTCGCGGGAGGGGAACGGAAATGGGAGCTCGCAATCCACGCCGCTGGTGGATCCTGATCGTGCTGTGCCTGAGCACGCTGGTGCTCGTCGTCGACAACATGGCGCTGACCGTCGCGGTGCCCACGCTGACCGAGGACCTCGGCGCGAGCGCCCAGGACATGCAGTGGATCCTCGACTCCTACACCCTGGTCTTCGCCGGGCTGCTGCTGACCTCGGGAAGCCTCGGGGACCGGTTCGGGCGCCGGAGGGTGATGCTGATCGGGCTGCTGCTGTTCGGGGCGGCCTCGCTGGGGGCGGTGTTCTGCTCCACGCCGGGTGAGCTGATCGCGGTGCGGATCGCGATGGGCGTCGGCGGCGCGCTGATCATGCCCTCCACCCTGTCGATCCTGATCACCGTCTTCGACGAGGACGAGCGGCCCAAGGCCATGGCCGCCTGGGGCTCGGTGTCGATGCTGGGGCTGGTCGGCAGCCCGGTGCTCGGCGGCGTGCTGATCGACCACTTCGCCTGGCAGGCCATCTTCCTGATCAACGTCCCGATCGCAGGCCTGGCCCTGCTGGCCGGTGTGCTGCTGATGCCGGAGTCGAAGGCGCCCTGGCAGAAGCCGGACCCGCTGGGTGCGGTGCTGTCGGCGGTGGGCATGACGGCCCTGGTGTGGTGGATCATCGAGATCCCGCAGCACGGCGCGTTCGAGAGCCGCTCCCTGATCGTCCTGGCCGTCGCGGTGCTCGCCCTGGCCGGCTTCGTGACCTGGCAGAACGTGACCCCCTCGCCGATGGTCCCGCTCGTCCTCTTCAAGCACCGCAACTTCAGCGGCGGCTCCCTCTCCCTGGCGCTCGTCCAGATCGGCAACGCCGGCCTGCTGCTGGTGCTGACCCAGTACCTCCAGTTCGTCCTCGGCTGGTCCGCGGTCAAGGCCGGCCTGGCCTTCCTGCCGCTGGCCGTCGCCGCGCTGGCGGGCAACACGGCCGGGGCGCAGCTCGCCGTCAGGGCGGGCAACCGGTTCGTCATCCTCGGCGGGATGCTGCTGATGGCCGCCTCCTTCGGGCTGCTGACCACGCTCAGCGCCGACAGCGGCTTCACCGTCCCGGCCGTGGCGCTGGGGATCCTGGGCCTGGGCGCCGGTCTGGCGATGCCGGCCGCGGTGGCCGCCCTGATGGGCACCATCCCGGAGGACAAGGCCGGCGTCGGCTCGGCCCTCAACGACACCATCCAGCAGTCCGGCACCGCCCTCGGCATCGCGATCCTCGGCTCCCTGCTCTCCGGCGGCTACGCGGACGAGATGCCGGCCGGGGCCCCTGAGCAGGCCCGCGAGTCCATCGGCGGGGCGCTGGCCGTCGCCGGCGGTGACACGGAGCTGGTGCGGGCGGCCCGGGAGGCCTTCGCCGCCTCGATGTCGACGACCTTCACGATCAGCGCGCTCGGGGTCCTGGCAGCGGCGGCCGTCGCCACGCTGGTGATGCGGGACCGCAAGGCGCCCGCTCCCGCAGGCGCCGCGAGCGAAGTGCGCGAGCCGGTCGCCTGACCCCGGCACCCGAGGCCGTCACCCCGTCGCGGGGTGACGGCCTTTCGCCGTGCCGGTCTCCCGTGGTTCGCTGCGCCGTCCCCCGGGGCGGGAATGTCCTCCCGAATTTCTCCGTTCAGGGTGGCAGAAAGTTCAACGCTCAACTAAACTGGGCGTACACGAGGAGGAACCGACATGCCTGCAGTGACCGTCGAGAACCCGTTGACGCTGCCCCGCGTGACCGCGCCGGCCGACGCCGTGGCCCGTCCCGTACTTGCCGTCACGACCGCTCCGAGCGGTTTCGAGGGCGAGGGCTTCCCGGTGCGCCGGGCGTTCGCGGGGATCAACTACCGCCACCTCGACCCGTTCATCATGATGGACCAGATGGGCGAGGTGGAGTACGCGCCGGGCGAGCCCAAGGGTACGCCGTGGCACCCGCACCGCGGCTTCGAGACCGTCACCTACATCATCGACGGCATCTTCGACCACCAGGACTCGCAGGGTGGTGGCGGCACCATCACCAACGGGGACACCCAGTGGATGACCGCGGGCTCGGGCCTGCTGCACATCGAGGCCCCACCCGAGCATCTCGTCGTCTCCGGCGGGCTCTTCCACGGTCTGCAGCTGTGGGTGAACCTCCCGGCCAAGGACAAGATGATGGCCCCGCGCTACCAGGACATCCGCAGCGGCTCGGTCCAGCTGCTCACCTCCCCCGACGGCGGTGCGCTGCTGCGCGTCATCGCCGGTGAGCTGGACGGCCACGAGGGTCCCGGCATCACGCACACGCCGATCACGATGGTCCACGCGACCCTCGCGCCGGGTGCGGAGCTGACCCTGCCGTGGCGCGAGGACTTCAACGGCCTCGCGTACGTCCTGGCGGGCAAGGGTGCGGTGGGTGCGGAGCGGCGCCCGGTCCACATGGGCCAGACCGCGGTCTTCGGCGCGGGCTCCTCGCTGACCGTCCGCGCGGACGAGAAGCAGGACGGGCACACGCCGGACCTGGAGGTCGTCCTGCTCGGCGGACAGCCCATCCGCGAGCCCATGGCCCACTACGGCCCGTTCGTCATGAACACCAAGGACGAGCTCATGCAGGCCTTCGAGGACTTCCAGAAGGGCCGCCTGGGCACGGTTCCGGCGGTGCACGGGATGACCGCGAGCGGTCCGGAGGCTTGATCCCGGTACCAAGCCGTCCGCGTCTCAGTGTGTGTCGTCGGGCGCGGCGTCGCCCGGCCGCGGTCCCCGTGCTGTTGACCGGTTCAGCGGGTGGGTGACGGTGCGTACGGAGACCGCTACGGTGCTGTGAGGCCCGAAGCCGCAACCTCGTATTGCGGCTTCGGGCCTGTCCCTGGGGCTTGGCTGAGGCGTTACGGCAGCACGTAGAGCCGGGGCGCCTGCTGAGGTGCATCCGGCCTGTCGCACACATCCCCGCTTCAGCAGCATCCGCAGGCAGTCATGGACACGGTCCTGTGACAGCCCCGTGCGAGCGGCGATCTCCTCCACGCGGTAACTGGCCCCGCCCCGGAGAAGGGCCGGGGCCAGGTAGGCCGCCACCGCGTGTACGTCTTCGGTGACGACGAGGTTCTTCGCCCTCCACATCGCAAGGAGCTGATGGGGAATCACACCTGTGTCCGCTGAGGGGCCGGAATGGTCGGTGGTTCGTCGGAGGGCACGGGCGATGTCCCGGAGTGCCTCGGCCATCATGTTCTGACTGCGGCTGATCTGACGCAGCAGGTCGTTCTTCTCCTCCTGGAAAGCCACGAGAAGCTCGTCCGCACGAATGTTGCGCTCTTCCAGCCGCACGATGGCTTCAGCCACTTGTCGCGGCATGACGTAGGCGGTATTGCCTGTGGGGGACGGTTGCACGGGGGCGGGGTCGAGGGCGTATGAGCCGTCGGTCTGGATGGTTTGGATGACCTCGCACACCCAGGCCTTGAATGGTTCGCACTCGGGTTTGGTGCAACTGTTGATCAGGCTGACGAGCCCCTTCAGGTTCACCATCCTCATCGACTTCTGCAGCCTGTGAGCTGCAAGTCTGCCCAAGGTGTCTGCTGTACAGACACCTCGCGCAAACTCACTCAGGCGTTTCTGCCAGTCTTCAGGAACATGCAACTGCAGGGCCTGGCGGGTGTTGGCGTACCCCAGGTTCCGCGCCACGTCCACTGCCGGAAACCAGTACTCACCGTCCGGCGTCGTCAGCCTCCGCACCCGGGCTCCCGTAGCCGCGAAAACGAAGTCGTTGATGTCGATTGCGTCCTGCCGCAGTGGCGCCGACGGGTCCGGCCGCGTGTTGTTCTGCTCGTACATCGAGCATCACCTCCGCACCGGAAGCTAGGCAGCAGGTGAAGTAACTTTGCGTTCGCGGCAAGGGTGTTCACTCGATAGTGGACAGACGCATCGATTCTGCGCGGGGTCGAGCTCTCACCCTCCTGCCATGCCAGGATCGGGCCTCGCCAATAGATCGCGCCACTGTTCACGCAAGGCCATGCGAAGCGCGTCATGGAACAGCCGGTAGACGGTGGTTCCGTCTTCCTGGTCGGTGATCAGATAGCCCCCGAGGCGGGAACCGAGAAGCCACGCGATGTCCGCGTCACCGTAGGTCCGGGCCGGATCGTCGGCCACTACGTCCGCTACCGTCGGCCATATCCCCAGCCACGGTAGTCCTCGCCCGTAGGCGAAGGCCGCCGCACGTAGGAGGTGCACGACACGCAGACGGTCATCCGGTGAGTCCGGGAGAGCAGTACGGCGCGCCCGTCCGGCAGGGTGGTGGTGCAGAGACGGGAAACCGGTGCGTTGTGCACCTGCAGCGTCAGGAGCGGAGACGCCTCGGGCCGGCCAGTCGTGATGTCCCAGAAGTGCACCCGCCCCATCACGTCTCCGACGATCGCCACGACCCGCCGATCGGGCAGGATCGTCGTCACCAGCGATACGGCCGGAGCCACAGCGCTTCCCACCGGCTCACCCGACGGGCCGCCCTCGGCCGGGTCCCACAGCACGGCTGTGGCGACCGGCCTTGCATGCGACTCACCGACGGTCACCGGTTCGCCGATCGGATGACCGGTGATCAGATCCCAGATCCGTACCTTTCCGTCGTCACTGCTGACCACCACGACAAGTTGGCCATCGGGCAGAGCCACGGTCGCAACCGCGCCCACCGCAGCGGGAAGCCGGGCGAGGATTTCCCCGTTGCCCAACGGCCACTGCGCCCACAGCGGCCTCCAATGCCTGGACGGCCCGGCCGGCGGCAACGGGGTGTCAGCGCATCGCGCCCAGAACGCCAGGGCGCTCGCGTTGGCTTCCGGCGCGTCCCATTCCCATCCGTGGGCCGCTTGCCGCCACAGCCGCAGGAGGGCAGAGGTCTAGGCATTCGTGGCGGTGGGGTTGAGTGAACGCAGCCGTTCGGCGTCGATGTACGGCAGAAAGTCAGACGTGATCAACCGTTGGTCAACGCCACCCGCCGCGGCGGCGTGTTCCACAGCGTGGCGGCGTACGTAGGCGGGTGGGGAGACGTCATCACCCGCCACCTTCCGTGAACGTGTGAGCCGGGACAGCGCGTCGGTGATCCTGCCTTCGACCGCGCGGCACTCTTCCTGATCGGACTCCCCCGTGACCATGCATCCAACTCGTAGCACATGAGGTGACCAGCAGTCATCCAAGTGGCCGCCCGCGCACGACATTGCCGCCCGGGCATGATCGGCTGGCACCGTGCAGGACTCCACCCCGGTGCTCCCCGAAGCCGCCCGGCGGTTCGCCGCCTGGTGTGCCGTGCTGCTGCTCCTCGCCGGAGTCGTGTACGTCGGGATCCGGCTCGTCGTGGAGTTCCGTACCGCCGTCGTGCCCGTGCTGCTCGCGCTGCTCGGGACGGCGCTGCTCGGGCCGCTGCACCGGCGGCTGGTGAAGGCCGGGGTGCACCGGTCGGTCGCGGCCGGGCTCACCTGTGTCGCGGTGGTCGCCGTGGTCGGCGGGGCCGTGTACATCGTGGTCGCCGCGCTCATCGACACCGGCGACGAGATCGTCGCCTCGCTCAAGGAGGCCGCCCGGGGCGTCTCCGAGCACTTCGGGGCGGCCGGCACCTCGCTGGACGACCTCGCCTCCAACGCCCGGGAACTGCTGGGGAAGTTCGGCGGCACGGCCGCCTCCGGGGTGATCAGCGGCGTCAGCGTGGTCGGCGAGTCCATCGCCATGGCCGTCCTCGCGCTGCTGCTCGTCTTCTTCTTCCTGCGCGACTCCGACAAGGCCGCCGGGACGCTGCGTTCGCTGTCGCCCCGCGGGGCGGCCGACACCCTGGAGGCCATGGCGCGGCGGGCCCTGAGGGCCGTCGAGGGCTTCATGCGCGGCACGACCCTCATCGCTCTCATCGACGCGCTCTGCATCACGGTCGGGCTGCTCGTCCTGGACGTGCCGGGTGCGGCCGGGCTGGGCGCGCTGGTCTTCGTCGGCGCCTACATCCCCTACCTCGGGGCGTTCATCTCGGGAGCCCTGGCCGTGCTGGTCGCGCTCGCCGACCGGGGGTTCGTCATCGCGCTGTGGGCGCTCGGGGTGGTCCTCGCCGTGCAGGTGCTGGAGGGGCACGTGCTCCAGCCGATGATCCAGAGCCGGACCGTGCAGATGCACCCGGCGGTGGTGATGGTGACGATCACGGCCGGGGCTTCCGTCGCCGGAATCCTCGGCATGCTGCTGGCCGTCCCGCTCACGGCGGCGGCCTTCGGCATCATCCAGGAACTGCGCACCCGCTACGGCGAGGAGCCGCCACCCGGGCCGCCCTCGCGGGAGGCGTGACCGCTGCGCCGGCCAGGAGCCGCTGCCGCCCGGGCCGGCGTCGGGGGGAGGAGTGAGGAGTGAGCCCACGGAGTCCGCGTGCCGCCGTCCCGGCCGCTGTGGCGGAGGCGCGATCGTCCAGGGCGCGAGCCGCCGCCCGGGGCCGCAGCAGCCCGGACGCCCCCGAGGCGACGCGACCGCTACGGCGGCCCGGACGCCCCCGAGGCGACGCGACCGCTACGGCGGCCCGGACGCCCCGGAGGACTCGGGACCGTCATAGCGACCGGTAGTTGTCGACCGGGTCGTCCGGGGACTCGTGGAGTTCGAACCAGATGCTCTTGCCCTCGCCGCGCGGTTCCACCCCCCAGGCGTGCGCGAGCAGTTCGATCAGGACCAGGCCGCGGCCGGAGGACGCCAGCTCCCCGGGGCTGCGCCGGTGCGGCAGGTCGTCGCCGGCGTCCGTGACCTCGATGCGCAGCCGCCGCCCGCCCACCTCGCCTGTCATCTCGGCGACCAGCAGCGCGTCGGAGTCGGTGTGCACGAGGACGTTCGTCAGCAGCTCGGACAGCAGCAGCACCGCCGAGTCGACCTGGTCGCGCGAGACCCAGTCGTGCAGCAGCTCGCGCAGCTGCCGGCGGGCGACCGAGACCCGCTCGGGCTCGGCCTGCGCCACGGTCAGCACCGAGCGCCGCACCGGAGGCCGCACGGTCATCGCGTCGCCGCAGCCGCAGCCCCCGCCCTCCCGGCTCAGCAGCAGCATCGCGATGTCGTCCTCGCGGCGGTCCGCCAGCGGGCCGGTGGTGTGGTGCGAGGAGGGTCCGTGCACGGCCTGCACCAGGGTGTCGGCGAGTTCCTCCAGATCACCCTTGTGCTCCTCCAGGATCAGGCGCAGCCGCCGCCAGCCGCTCTCCAGGTCGTGGCCACCGGTCTCGAGCAGGCCGTCCGTGCAGATCAGCATGGTCTCGCCGGGTTCCAGGGTGAGCCGGGTCGTGGGGTAGTCGCCGTCCGGGTCGATGCCCAGCGGCAGCCCGCCCGATGTCGGCCGCGTCAGCACCGTGCCGTCGGCCATCCGGATCGCCGGGTCCGGATGCCCCGCGCGGGCGATGTCCAGCACCCCCGTCGCCGGGTCGACCTCGACGTACACGCACGTCGCGAAGCGTGGATCGGCCGGGTCCTCGTCGCTGATGCCGTGCAGGAAGCGGGAGGCGCGCGACAGCACCGCGTCCGGGCGGTGGCCCTCCGACGCATAGGCCCGCAGGGCGATCCGCAGCTGGCCCATGATGCCCGCCGCCTGCACGTCATGGCCCTGCACATCACCGATGACCAGCGCGAACCGCCCGCTGGGCAGCGGGATCACGTCGTACCAGTCGCCGCCGACCTGGAGTCCGCCGCCGGTGGGGACGTAGCGGGCGGCGACGCTCATGCCCGGGATGCGCTGCGGTCCGAGCCTCGGCAGCATCGTGCGCTGGAGGCCGTCGGTCAGTGCCCGTTCGCTCTCGGCCAGGCCCGCCCGGGCCAGGGCCTGCGCCAGCATCCGGGCCACCGTCGCCAGCACGGACCGCTCGTCCGGGGTGAACGCCACCGGGTAGGTGAACGCCGCCATCCACGCCCCCATCGTGCGCCCGGCCACGGTCAGCGGCAGGAACGCCCAGGAGCGCCGGCCGAAGCGCTCGGCGAGCGGCCAGGTCAGCGGGTAGCGGGCCCTGTACTGCTCGGCGGAGGACAGATACACGGCCCGGCCGGTCCGCACCACCTCGGCGGCCGGGTAGTCGGTGTCCAGCGGCATCTCGGCGAAGGGGTTCTCGGTGCCCCGTTGCTGCCCGTGGTGGCCGATGACCGTCAGGCGATCGCCCGAGACGCCGAACACCGCGAGGCCGTCCGGCGAGAACCCGGGCATCGACAGGTTCGCCGTGACCCGCAGGACCTCCTGCGTGGAACGTGCCTCGGCCAGCGCCCGGCCCGCGTCCAGCAGGAACGCCTCCCGGGAGCGCCGCCAGTCCCCGGTCACCGCACTGCGCCCGGCCGGGGTGCCGGGTGTCGGCTCGGTGACCTCCTGGAGCGTGCCGATCATCCGGTACGCCTTGAGGGCCCGGTCGAAGGACGGCTTGGAGCGGCTGCGGACGACCCGGACGACCCGGCCCTGCTCGTCCATGATCCGGATCCGGACCTCGGCGAGGGTGCCCTCGGCGACGGCCAGCTGGATCACACCGGTGATCTCGTTCCAGTCGACGGGGTGCAGCCGGGCCCGTGCCTGGGCCTCCGTGAGGCTGGCCTGCTCGGCGGGCAGCCCGAGCAACCGGGCTGCCTCGGCATCGACCGTGACCAGCCCGGTGGCGGTGTCCCAGTGCCACAGGCCGGTCGCGAGGGCGGCAAGGGCCTCCCCCACGGCGGGCAGAGGCTCGCCAGTGCGCATTGACCTACTTTAAGAAGACACGCTCGAACGCTGCCACCGATAGGGACACGGGCCCGAACGGCGGTGACCGCGTGCCCGATCGACAACTGGGGAGAGTCGATCTTCGCCTGCCCGGTACGCTGGGGAGGCGTTTCACGTGAAATACAGACCCCGATCAGCGAAGACTGGATGAACGACGATGCATCGGTACAGGTCCCACACCTGCGGCGAGCTCCGCTCCTCTGACGTCGGCAGCGACGTCCGGCTGAGTGGCTGGCTGCACAATCGGCGCGACCTGGGCGGCATCCTCTTCATCGATCTGCGCGATCACTACGGCATCACGCAGCTCGTGGCCCGTCCCGGCACCCCCGCCTACGAGGCCCTCGACAAGCTCTCCAAGGAGTCGACCGTCCGCATCGACGGCAAGGTCGTCTCCCGGGGTGCCGAGAACATCAACCCCGAGCTGCCGACCGGCGAGATCGAGGTCGAGGTCGGCGAGGTCGAGCTGCTCGGCGCGGCCGCCCCGCTGCCCTTCACGATCAACACCGAGGACGGGGTCAACGAGGAGCGGCGCCTGGAGTACCGCTTCCTCGACCTGCGCCGGGAACGCATGCACAAGAACATCATGCTGCGCTCCTCGGTGATCGCCTCGATCCGCTCGAAGATGGTGGCTCTCGGCTTCAACGAGATGGCGACCCCGATCCTCTCGGCGACCTCCCCCGAGGGCGCCCGCGACTTCGTGGTCCCCTCCCGTCTGAACCCGGGCAAGTTCTACGCCCTCCCGCAGGCGCCGCAGCAGTTCAAGCAGTTGCTGATGATCTCCGGCTTCGACCGGTACTTCCAGATCGCGCCCTGCTTCCGGGACGAGGACGCGCGTGCCGACCGCTCGCCGGGCGAGTTCTACCAGCTCGACGTCGAGATGAGCTTCGTCGAGCAGGAGGACGTGTTCCAGCCGATCGAGCAGCTCATGACCGAGCTGTTTACGCAGTTCGGCGGCGGCCGGGAGGTCACCTCCCCCTTCCCGCGGATCCCGTTCCGCGAGGCGATGCTGAAGTACGGCTCCGACAAGCCCGACCTGCGCGCCCAGCTCGAACTCGTCGACATCACCGACATCTTCGAGGGCTCGGAGTTCAAGGCGTTCGCCGGCAAGCACGTCCGTGCCCTGCCCGTGCCGGACGTCTCCGCGCAGCCCCGCAAGTTCTTCGACCAGCTCGGTGACTTCGCGGTCTCCCAGGGCGCCAAGGGCCTGGCCTGGGTCCGCGTCGCCGAGGACGGCTCGCTGACCGGCCCGATCGCCAAGTTCCTCACCGAGGAGAACGTCGCCGAGCTGACCAAGCGTCTGTCGCTCGCGGCCGGCCACGCGGTCTTCTTCGGCGCGGGCGAGTTCGACGAGGTCTCCAAGATCATGGGTGCGGTGCGGGTGGAAGCCGCCAAGCGCGCCGGGCACTTCGAGGAGGGCGTGTTCCGGTTCTGCTGGATCGTCGACTTCCCGATGTACGAGAAGGACGAGGAGACCGGCGCGATCGACTTCTCGCACAACCCGTTCTCCATGCCGCAGGGTGGTCTGGAGGCCCTGGAGACCCAGGACCCGCTGGACATCCTGGGCTGGCAGTACGACATCGTCTGCAACGGCGTCGAGCTGTCCTCCGGCGCGATCCGGAACCACGAGCCGGAGATCATGCTCAAGGCCTTCGAGATCGCCGGGTACGACCGTGAGACCGTCGAGGAGAAGTTCGCGGGCATGCTGCGGGCCCTGCGCTTCGGCGCCCCGCCGCACGGTGGCATCGCCCCGGGTGTCGACCGCATCGTCATGCTGCTCGCCGACGAGCCCAACATCCGCGAGACGATCTCCTTCCCGCTCAACGGCAACGCCCAGGACCTGATGATGGGCGCGCCGACCGAGCTGGACGAGGCCCGGCTGAAGGAGCTGCACCTGTCGGTGCGCAAGCCGCAGCCGAAGTAGGCGCGGTAGGCGAACTCCCGTGAGTGGCGGGGAGCCCGCGCCCGGTGCGGGCCCCGGGAGCGGGGAGGGGGGGGACCCACCGCTCAACCACGCGCCAGACAACCCGGCCGC
>NZ_JBHJPX010000012.1:0-56165 GCF_042262425.1 Streptomyces sp. NPDC056373 | reverse complement strand
AGCTTCCCGCGCCCCCTCTTTCCCCCGGCACCTTCGCGCCGCCCCCCCCCCGCCCCCTGTGGGCGGGGTCGCCCCCCCCGCGCGCGCGCCCCCCCCCCCCCGCCGCCCCCCCCCCACTTTCGCGTCCAGGGCTCTCACCCAGCTCTCACCCAGGCTCCTGACAGCCGTGCTCCCTAGCTTCCTTTCCCATGACGGGACAGGAGACGGCCCGAGGGCCGAAACACAAGAAGGATCTGACGCGCCGCAAGGTCGTCGTCGCGGGAGCCGGTGCGGTGGTCGCGGCGGGTGCCGGAGGTGCGTTCGCGGCGGGCGCGTTCGCCGGCGAGGACACCACGGCAGCCAAGGGCAGGACGGCCCAGGCCTCCGGCGAGGCCTGCTACCGACTGACCTCCGAGACGACCGAGGGCCCCTACTACATCGACGCGGACAAGCTCCGCCGGGACATCACCGAGGACCAGGAGGGCATCCCGCTCACCCTGCGTCTGAAGGTGATCGACTCCGACACCTGCAAGCCCCTGGCGAACGCCGCCGTCGACATCTGGCACTGCAACGCGCTGGGCGTGTACTCCGGGTACGAGGCGATGGGAAGCGGGGGCGGTGGAGGGGGCGGGGGCGGCACGCCGCCCTCCGGTACACCCTCCGGTACGCCGACCGGTACGCCCACGGGCGGGCCTCCGGGAGGCGGCGGTGGAGGGCACGAGGAGCCCACCGACGACGAGCGTTTCCTGCGCGGCACGTGGCGGACGGACAGGAAGGGCGAGGTCGTCTTCCGCACGGTCTTCCCCGGCTGGTACCAGGGCCGCTGCGTCCACATCCACACCAAGGTGCACGTGAACGGCACCTGGACCGACGCCGGCTATGAGGGCGGCACGACCTGCCACACCGGCCAGCTCTTCTTCGACGAGGCGTCCGTGCTGGCCACGGCCGAGGTCGCGCCGTACTCCACCAACACCACGACCCGCACGACCCTCGACGACGACACCATCTACCCGGGCAACGGCACGGAGGGCGGGCTGCTGAAGCTGAAGTACAAGAAGGGCGCCGTCGCCAAGGGCGTCGTCGCCACGCTCACGATGGGCGTCGACCCCGAGGCGACGCAGGACGGCACGGGGGACTCGGTCCAGCCGGGCGCGTCGGCGTCGGCGTCGGCCACCGGGAGCTGACGCGGACATGTGGGGCGGACGTGAGCAGGCAGGTCCTGACCGTCCGCCCCACATTCACAGATGTGGACTTCTGTCCCACCCGTTGACCCGGAAGGCGGGCCTCTCTAAGGTCCCTTCGAGCCGCGTACATGATTGCTGTTCATGTATGTGTACAACGAGGGAGACAACGATGTCAGACGCCCCGACGGCGATACCCGAGGCCGAGCAACGGGCGGTGGGCAAGTTCCTGCGCCGCATGCTGCCGATCCTGGTCCTGATGCTGCTGGTCAACCAGATGGACCGGACGAACGTGGGCTTCGTCCAGGACGAACTGCGAGCCGACGTCGGGGTCAGCGCCACCGCCTACGGACTCGGCGCGGGCCTGTTCTTCATCGGCTACGCACTGTTCGAAGTGCCGAGCAACATGTGGCTGGAGCGGTTCGGCGCCCGGGTATGGCTCACCCGCATCATGATCACCTGGGGTCTGGTGATCGTGGCCATGTGCTTCATCCACAACGTGTGGATGTTCTACGGGCTGCGGTTCCTGCTCGGCGTCGCGGAGGCCGGCTTCTTCCCCGGCGTGCTGCTCTACTTCACCCAGTGGCTGCCGGACTCCAGCCGGGGCCGGGCCAGTGCGATCTTCCTGGGCGGCTCGGCGACGGCGTACATCGTGACGGGCCCGATCACGGGCGCGCTCCTCGAACTGCACGGCGCGGGCGGCATCGCGGGCTGGCGCTGGATGTTCGCCCTGGAGGGCGCCTTCTCCATCCTGGTCGGCTTCATCGCCGGGTTCTTCCTGGTCTCCCGGATCCAGGACGCGAAGTGGCTGACGCGGGAGGAGAAGGACGCGCTGGGCGAGGCGGTGGCGCGGGACAGGGAGGTGCGTGACCGTGCCCCGTCGGTGTCGCGCCGGAAGCTGATCTTCCACCCGCAGGTGGCCGTACTGACCTCCGTCTTCTTCGCGATGGCGCTCACCGGCTACGCGATCACGTTCTGGCTGCCGAGCCTGGTGGAGGAGATCGGCGGGCTGTCGCCCTTCCAGGTCGGGCTGCTGTCGGCGATCCCCTGGATCTGCGCGGTGATCGCGATGTACACGACGAGCCACTTCACGGACCGGGCCCCGGACCGCCGTCCCTACCTGGCGATCGCCCTGGTCCTCTCCGCGTGTGGCACCTTCCTCGCCACCCTCGGCTCCCCCTGGTTCGGCCTCGCCGCGCTCACTCTGGCGGCGGTGGGCGGCAAGTGCGCGGCCACCCTGTTCTGGCCGATGGCCCAGTCGGGCCTCGACCTGAAGATCGCGGCGCCGGGTCTGGCCCTGGTCAACTCCATAGGAAACCTGGGCGGATTCGTGTCCCCCACCCTGTTCGGCTACCTGAAGGACACGACGGGAAGCACGAACGGGGGCCTGTACACGCTGTCGGCGGCGTCGGTCCTGGCGGTGCTGGGGGTGGCGTTCGTGCGGCACACGAACCGGGGCGAGCCGGTAGGCACTCGTGGGCGTGCGGGGATTTCGGAGGAGGCTGCTGCGCGGTAGTCGCCACGGCTCGTGGTAATCGTGGTCGGCCGAATGCGAACGGGGGGCGTATGGACGACCACGAGGACCAGATCCTGGCCGATGAACTTGCCGCTCTGGCTGCTGCCGCCGGGGCATGGGGCGGCTTGACCCGCTTCGTGGCCAAGCTGATGAGGAAGAACGTTCGCGAGATCGACCTGGTCGTCGCCCTGCCGTTCGACGATGCCGTCGAGCACGTTGCCTCGGTACTCGGACGGGCAGGGCGAACGGTCGGCCCCGTGCCGGAATCCGATGAGGCGCAACGGACGATCCGGGTCGTCGTCGGCGGTGGCGCCGGCGGCCTGAACCCGGTGGTCGTCACCGCACGGGTGAGACAGGGCGGGGCGACCGACTCGGAGGTCCGACTCCGTGCCGCCGCCAAGGAGGGCTTGATCAGGCAGCGGGCGGGCGAGCGGACCGCTGCCCGTGTCGCGGCGTTGCTGGCGCCCTAGCAGTCGGAGAAGTTCAGCGCCGCTCGCCGGTGCCGTCTTCGTAGCGCGGCAGGCCTTCGGTGGAGATCGTCCAGTCCGCGATGGTGACGTCCTCCCCGTAGACGAAGTCCTTGCGGGTGGCGTAGCGGGGGCCGTCGGGGGTGGCGTGGATGTCGGTGAGGACGGTGCCGGTGCCGGTGCGGGGGTCGAAGATCGCGTAGACGGGGACGCCCATCAGGGGGTAGTCGCGCATCTTGGTGACCCAGTCGTTGTCCGGGTTCGAGCGGGAGACGACCTCCACGGCGGCGACGAGCGCCCGGGGATCGAAGGAACCCTCCCCTTCCATGTCGGCCTCGGCGATCACCATCACGTCAGGCCGGCGCATGATGCCCTCGGGCTCGTCCTCCACGTCGGGCTCACCCGTGTGGGCCACGATCTCGTCCGGCATCGCCTTCTCCAGGCGCTTCCGGACGCGCAGCACGGTGAGTTCGTGCGGCTTCATGGGCGACATCATGTCGAGGACGATCCCTTCCTTGGTGATCTCGAACTTGCCGGGGAGGTTGTCGTCCGCCGACTGAACGAAATCCCGCATGACCCGGTACAGGTGGGAGGCGCCCTGCCGCGCGTTCTCCGGGGCGATGGTCATGGCGCTCGCTCCTCGTCGTCTGTGCCCAGGGGCAAGGATCGTCACGTTCATGCTAGGCGGCCTCCGGGGAGATCGGGTCGGCACGCGCGGCAGCGGCCGGGGGCGGGACCGCGGAAGGCGTGGTCGCAGCCGTCGCAGTTCTGGAGGGGATGACGGACAGCCGGTGACGCCTCGGGTGAGCGGAACGGCGGCAGGGGTGGCAGCTGGGCGGTGAGGCGGTGGGCCAGGAACGCGGCCGGGCGGCGCAGGGGTTCTGGTGGCAGGTCGCTGGTCAGGGCGTGGCGTACGGCGGTGGGGGTGAGGTCGCGTTCCAGCCAGGCGGCGACGCCGGGGGCGAGGTGTTCGGCGTCGGTGGCGGAGAGGAGCAGGCGGGGGTCCGTGCGGCGGAGGCCGGCGAGGACCTCGGTGGCTGCCTGGAGGAGGGTGGGGGAGCTGTACGCGGGCTTCGGTACGGCGGGGAGGGCGCGGGGGCGCGACGGTCTCTGCTGCGGGGCGGTTGCCGATCGGCGGGGCGGGGGCTTGGGTGGTGCCGCTTCGGTCGTGTCGCGGTCGCGGTGACCTCGGGGCTGGTTGCAGGAGACGGTGCGGGTGACGATGCGGCCGGTCGGGGTGCGTTCGCGGGTGCGGCTCAGGTAGCCGTGGGTCTCCAGCTCGCGCAGGGCCGCGGCGATCCGGGTGGGGCCCTCGGGGAAGCGGGCGGCGAGGGACTTGATGTCGATGCCCGCGCCGGTGGGCAGCGACTGGATGTGGCAGGCCAGTCCGATCGCGAGGAGCGACAGGTCGGGGTGCTGCGTGAGGTGGTTGCCGATCACCGTGAAGCGGGTGGTGTGGCGGGTGTTGTCGTGGATGACGCCGCCGCCGGGGTGCGCGTGCCCGCCGGTGTGCCGGTGCGGGTGGTTTTTGCCGCTGTTACGGGACTGGGCGTGGGGGCGCACGCTAGGGTTTTGGGTGTCCATCGGGAAGGTGTTGACTTCCTTGGTGGTGTCCATCGGGAAGGTGTTGACTTCCTTGGTGGTCAGGCCCTCGCATTGGGATGCCAGTCCCGGCGAGGGCCGTTGCATGTCTGGGGGTTGTGTCGTGGTGCTTGGTGTTGCGCTGAGCGTAGAGCAGGCAACCGGGTTGGAATCCAGCTCAGTTGGTGATGTTCACTCTCCGGAGTGAGCGTGCGCCGTGGGCGGGAGGGGTGGGGCTTGGTGCGGTTTCTTTCCCTCTCGTGTTTCTTGGGGAAGACCGCCGACGGCACCGGAGCACACGCGGCCACGTCACGGTGCGTGTGTTGTTTTGGCTGTTCAGGGGTTCGGCAGATCGAGTTCTGCCCATACAGTCTTGCGGGGCACCGGCCCGGTCTGCACGCCCCAGCGGTCGGCGAGGGCCTCTACGAGGAGGAGGCCGCGGCCTGACTCGGCGTCGGGGACGGATGGGCGACGGCGGGGGAGGTCGTCACCGCGGGTGTCCGTGACCTCGATGCGGAGGGCTTCGCCTTGCATCCGGAGCACGAGGCGGAAGTCCCGGCCGGGAAGCCGCCCGTGGGTGGCGGCGTTCGCGGCGAGTTCGGCGACGAGGTGCTCGGCGGCTTCGGTGACGCCGTGAGGCACCTCCCGGGTGCGCATCCACTCCGTGGCGAGGAGCCGGGCGAGGCGGGCGCCGCGCGGTGTGGACGACAGCAGGACGCTGAAGTGCTCGTCGGGCGAGAGAAGTTGGGTGGACTTTTCCTGATTCACGTCACTGAGCGTGGCGGTGACTGCCTACCGTGAACAGTGACAGTGCAAGTACGTAGGGTGACTGTCCGGGGCTTGTAGGCCGTTGTCCGGGCTGTCGGCAGTGCGACGGAGGTGCGGCATGACGGTGGACGGCGAGGTGCGTCGGCTGGGTGGGGAAGCGGACGAGCCGGGGTGGGAGGTGGACCCGGACGACGAGTGGGGAGTGGCCGTCATCGCCACGGTGGGACGGCAGTTGAGGCTGCGGCGTGAGGCGGTGGGGATGCGGGCCGCCGAGTTCGCGACGGCGGTGGGATACGGGGAGGACCTGGTCTACAAGGTCGAGGGCGGGAAGCGGATTCCCCGACAGGAGTATCTGGACAAGGCCGACGAGGTGTTGGGAGCGGGTGGGCTCGTCGCGGCGGCCTGGGAGGACGTGAAGAGGGTTCGGTATCCGAAGAAGGTTCGGGAGCTGGGGAAGCTGGAGGGCAGGGCGGTAGAGATCGCTCTGTACGAGTGCCACATCGTCCCCGGGTTGTTGCAGACGCGCGAGCACGCAAGATCCGTGATCGGGGCAGCGCAACCGCCCTACTCGCCGGACGATGTGGAACGCATGGTTGCCGCCCGGCTGGCCCGGCAGTCGGTCTTCGAACGGTCGCCCGCGCCGGCGCTGAGCTTCGTCCTGGAAGAGGGGGTCCTGCGGCGCCCCATCGGGGGCAGGATGGTGTGGCGTCAGCAGCTCGAACGTCTGCTGGAGGTGGGGCGGTTGCACAATGTCGTGCTTCAGGTGATGCCGATGGACTGCGACACCCACTCAGGCCTGGACGGACGAATCGAGTTGCTGAAGTTCCCCGACGGCACGGCCGTGGGGCGCTCCGACGGCGCGTTCAGCGGTCGGCCGACCTCCGAACTCAAACACCTGCGCGTCCTTGAGCTGCGGTATGGCACCATCCGGGCTCAGGCGCTCTCTCCGCGGGAGTCGCTGGCCTTTGTCGAGCAACTGCTGGGGGAGACATGATCCGCAAGACCACCGCTGGGGACGCCTCCGGGCTGGTGTGGTTCAAGAGCAGCTACAGCGGCGGCAATGACGGCAACTCCTGCGTTGAGCTTGCCGTCAGCCCCGGCACCGTGCACGTTCGCGACTCCAAGAACGTCGAAGGTCCCCGTCTGGCGGTCACGCCCGGCGCCTGGGCGGACTTCGTGGCCCACGCTTCGAGGCGCTGACCGGGTGGGCTCCGGACTTCGGGGCCCCCTATTTTTCTGCGGTGAACAGTTCCTCCGGTGTGTCCACCGTGGTGGCGCGGTCGAGACAGCGAGTGAGGGTGTCGGGGTCCGGACACAGGTGGAGGGGGCGGAAGACCTCCTTGGGGACCGTGATGTCACGAGTCTCCAAGAGCCGTTGGACCGCGCCGGCCAACGCCGCCGTGTATCCGGCGGCGTACCCCCGGACCCATTCCTCGTCCTCGTGTTCGTCATCGGGCCGCTTGTCCACCCGGGCCCGGATGCGGGCCATGTCCTGGAGGGAGAGGGAGCCTTGCTGCCTCAGTTTCTCCAGCCCGGAACGGAAATCACCCATTACTCGCTCCGGCGGAATGCCCAAGCCCATGCATGTCACCGTGAACCGGAGCAACTCGTGAAGTTCCGGTGCGGCGTCCGGATCTTCGATCATGATCGCCCCGGGGTCAGGTCTCGGTCCGGTCCGCGGCGGGCGCCGCGTCCTCGGCGAAGAGCTCGTCGACGCTCTCCACGTGGGGCGTCCTGTCCAGCCAGCGGTTCAGGAGGTCCAGGTCGGTACAACCGGCGATGCGGTCCCGGGCCTCTTGTGGGACCGAGACGCCCCGTGCTTCGAGGAAGCGGAGAATGGCCTTGGCTTCGCCCCTGGCCTCGCCCTTGGCTTCGCCCTCGAGGTAGGCCTTCTCCATCACCGTGCCCCGGTCGGGGAAGTAGTTGACGAACGTCACGATGTCCCTCCATTGTCGTCCCCGTCGGACGGGCCGATGCGCAGCACGGTGTCGATGTGGCGTGCCAGGGGCCTGGCTTCCGTCACGTCGGTGCCGATCGCGTAGACGGCCGCCTTCTCGGGGAACGCGATGCCCAGCACCCCGAAGACCGGGGAAAGGATCTCAGGCCGCTCCTGAAAGATCCGATGCATGCCTTCATGGGCTGATGTGACCATATGCGCAAGCTAGGCCCCCAGCCCCTGGCATATGCAGCACATGGTGCTGCGTTCACTCTTTCGGGATTGGGAGAAACGTTCCCGGGTTACCTCGCCACGAACTGCGTCAGGATCGCCTGGACCTCGTAGATGTCGACGCCCTTGGTGAAGGTCTTCTCGATCGGGGCCGGGGTGCCGGAGATCCAGATCTTCAGCTCGGCGTCCAGGTCGAAGGTGCCTGCCGTCTCCACCGAGAAGTGGGTGATGCTGCGGTACGGGACCGAGTGGTACTCGACCTTCTTGCCGGTGATGCCCTGCTTGTCGATCAGGATCAGGCGGCGGTCGGTGAAGAGGATGGTGTCGCGGATCAGCAGGAACGCGGCGTGCACCTGCTCGCCGTGGCCGAGGAGGCGGGCGTAGTCCTGCTGGGCCGACTGCGGGTTCACGGTGTGCGCGTTACCGAACAGTGCCATGGTGTCCCCCCGTTGGGTGCCCGGACCGTCTGGTTGGCCGGGTTCCTTGCTCATCCTACGAACCGAGGCCTTCGCAGGGCGACGAGCGTGCGGACGAGCCGGTCGGGAGACACGTCCGCCCCCAGGAGGAGTTCCCCCTAGGGGCGGGTGCGGAGCGGGAGTTACGCCGACTCGCCGCCGAAGCGCTCCTTGTACGACTCCAGGTCCTCGTCCGTGAGCTTGGCGAACAGCACCGGCGGGATGGTGAACGGAGTGCCCGCGGGAACGGAGGCCAGGGAGCGGGCCTCGTCCGCGGTGACCCAGGTCGCCGTGTCGTTCCCCAGGGAGAACGCCTCACGCATCTTCTGCGCCGACGTCGGGATGAACGGCTCGGAGACCACCGCGTAGAGGTGGATCAGGTTCATCGCCGTACGCAGGGTCAGCGCGGCGCCCTCCGGGTTGGTCTTGATCTCCAGCCAGGGGGCCTTCTCCTCCAGGTAGGAGTTGCCCGCCGACCACAGGGCGCGCAGCGCGGCCGCCGCCTTGCGGAACTGGATGGCCTCCATCTGCGCCTCGTACTCCGCGAGCAGGCGGGCGATCTCCTCGCCCAGCTTCGCCTCCGCCTCGCCGGGCTCGGCGCCCGCCGGCACCTCCTCGCCGAAGCGCTTCTTGGAGAAGGACAGGACGCGGTTGACGAAGTTGCCGAGGGTGTCGGCCAGGTCCTTGTTCACCGTGGCGGTGAAGTGCTCCCAGGTGAACGACGAGTCGTCCGACTCCGGGGCGTTCGCCATCATGAAGTAGCGCCAGTAGTCGGCCGGCAGGATGTCGAGGGCGTCGTGCGTGAAGACGCCCCGGCGCTGGGACGTGGAGAACTTGCCGCCGTAGTAGTTCAGCCAGTTGAAGGCCTTGATGACGTCGACCTTCTTCCACGGGGCGCGGGTGCCCAGCAGGGTCGCCGGGAACATCACGCTGTGGAAGGGGACGTTGTCCTTGCCCATGAACTGCGTGTAGTGGACGTCCGCGTCCGACTCCCACCACCAGGAGCGCCAGTCGCGGTTCTCCGGGTCCTGGTCCGCCCACTCCTTCGTCGCACCGATGTACTCGATCGGGGCGTCGAACCAGACGTAGAAGACCTTGCCCTCCGCGGCGAGGTCCGGCCACGTGTCGGCCGGGACCGGGACGCCCCAGTCCAGGTCGCGGGTGATCGCGCGGTCGTGCAGGCCCTCCGTGAGCCACTTGCGGGCGATGGAGGAAGCGAGGACGGGCCAGTTGTCCGCCCGCTCGTCGACCCACGCCTCGACCTCGCCGGCCAGCACCGACTGGAGGAGGAACAGGTGCTTGGTCTCGCGGACCTCCAGGTCGCTGCTGCCGCTGATCGCCGAGCGGGCGTCGATCAGGTCCGTCGGGTCCAGGACGCGCGTGCAGTTCTCGCACTGGTCGCCGCGGGCCTTGTCGTAGCCGCAGTGCGGGCAGGTGCCGATGATGTACCGGTCGGGCAGGAAGCGGCCGTCGGCGATCGAGTACACCTGGCGGATCGAACGCTCCTCGATGAAGCCGTTCGCCTTCAGCTCGCGGGCGATCTCCTGCGTGATCTCGTGGTTCTGCGGGGAGGAGCTGCGGCCGAAGTAGTCGAAGGCCAGGCCGAAGCCGTCGTAGATCGCCTTCTGCTGGTGGTGCGCCTCGGTGCAGAACGCGTCCACCGGGACGCCCTGCTCCTTGGCGGCCAGCTCCGCGGGGGTGCCGTGCTCGTCCGTCGCGCAGATGTAGAGGACCTCGTGGCCCCGCTGGCGCAGGTAACGGGAGTAGACGTCCGCCGGGAGCATGGACCCCACCATGTTGCCCAGGTGCTTGATCCCGTTGATGTACGGAAGGGCGCTGGTGATGAGGTGTCGAGCCATCGCGGGCTGCTCCCAAGTCGCTACGTGGGGTGACGATCTCGTGGTCTCGGTCGTCTACGGAACCTTGAAATCGTAGCTGACACGGGTACGCCGCCCGCCTCCCCTTTTACGGGGTGAGAAGCGGGCGGCGTACAGGGGCCGGGGACGGCTACGGGCGCCAGTTCGCCAGTACGCCCTCGTAGAGCTCCGTGTCCGTGAGTTCGCGGGGGGTTTCGCCGGCGAGGAAGTGGGACGTGTTGGGGGTCTTGAGCTTGCGGAGGTAGTCGAAGGCCTTGTTCTCCGGGTCCCCGAAGGCGACGAAGGAGAAGAAGACGGAGGGGTGGCTCTTGGCGGCGTCGGTGAGGGCCTGGGTGGCGGGGGTCTTCGCGTCCGGGGCACCGTCGGTCTGGAAGACCACCAGGGCGGGGGCGGCCGGGTCCGCCGCCTTGTCGTGGTGGGCGAGGACCGCTTCCACCGCCGCGTGGTAGCTGGTGCGGCCCATGCGGCCGAGGCTCGCGTGCAGGTCGTCGATCTTGTTCTCGTGCTCGGTGAGGGTGATCTCGCCGGTGCCGTCGAGTTCGGTGGAGAAGAAGACGACCGGGACGGTGGCCTCGGGATCGAGGTGGGCCGCGAGGGCGAGGGTCTGCTCGGCGAGGGCCTGGGCGGAGCCGTCCTTGTAGTACGGGCGCATGGAGGCGGAGCGGTCGAGGACGAGGTAGACCCTGGCGCGGGTGCCGGTGAGGGTGTTCTTCTCGAGGGTGGTGGTGGCGGCCTTGTAGGCGGTGGCGAGGCCGGGGGCGTGCTTCTTGAGGGCCGTGAGGGTGAGGGCGGGGCCGGCCTCGGCTTCGCCTTCGGCCGTGTCCTTCTTCCCGCCCGCACCACCCGTGCTGCTTTCGTCGCCGGGTGCGGGTGGCCCCTGCGGGGCGGTGTCGCCGTCGGCGGCCGCGGGTTCGGGGGCCTTCTCGGACTTCGTCCCAGGATCGGCCTGATCGGCCTGATCGGCCTGATCGGCCTGATCGGCCTGATCGGCCTGATCGGCCTCGTCCGCCGGCCCGGCCGCCTTCGGCGCGGCCTTGGGCTCGGCCTTGGCGGCCTTGGCGGCCTTGGTCTCGGGTGCGGCCTTGGCGGTCTCGGTCTTCGGTGCGGCCTTGGCCTCAGCCTTGGTGGCCTCGGTCTTCGGCGCGGCCTTCCGCGTGGCCTTGGGCTTCGCGTCGGCTGCGGGCTCGGCCTCGGCCTCGGTCTTCGGCTTCGTTTCGGCGGACGCCTTGTCGGCGGGCACCGCGTCGGACTCGGCCGCGGGGGTTCCCTCGGACTTCGTCCCGGTGGTGGCCTCGGTCTTCGGCGCGGCCTTGGGCTCAGCCTTGGCGGTCTCGGTCTTCGGTGCGGCCTTGGCCTCAGCCTTGGTGGCCTCGGTCTTCGGTGCGGCCTTCCGCGTGGCCTTGGGCTTCGCGTCGGCTGCGGGCTCGGGCTTCGGCTTCGGCTCAGCCTCGGCCGTCGGCTCGGGCTTCGGCTCCGCGAGGGTCCCTGCCTCCGCCTTCGTGGCAGCCTCCGCCTTTGCGTCCGCTTCCGCCGCTGCGTCGGGCTCGGCCGCCGTCTTCGCGTCGGTCGTCGCCGCGGGATCGGACTGCGTCTCGCCCGCGGGCTTCTCCGGCGTCGTAGCCTCCGGCTCCGGCTTGTCCGCCGTGGCCTCGTCAGCCTCGTCCGTCACCGCAGGCTCCTCGGCGACGGGCATCTCCGCGGGTGCAGCCTCCGCATCCGTGGCCTTCTCCGCCGCCTCCGGCTCCTCGACGGCCGACGGCTCTGCGACGACCGCGGGCTCCTCGTCAGCCGCCTTCTCAGCCGCCGTCGCCTTCTCGGCCGCCGTCGCCTTCTCAGCCGCTGCCGGCTTCTCGGCAGCCGTCTCCCCGGCCGCCGCCGGTTCCTCGGCCGCCGCCGGTTCCTCAGCAGCCGTCGGCTCCACCGCAGCCGTCGGCTCCTCCGCACCCGGCCGCTCCGGTGCGGAGCCCTGCTCTCCCTCCGTCGACCGTGTCGGCCTCGGGACCGCCACGTTGTCGAAGGCCGCCGAGACGAGGTCGTGTTCCCCGGCGTCCGACGTGCGGGGCTCGGGGACGCTTGCCGAAGGCGTGGGGTTCGGTTCCTTGGAGGGGGACGGGACCTTCGGGTCCGGGGCGGGGGGCGCCGGGGCGAGGGTGGCGTCGCGGCCGGTGTCCTCGCTGGTCACGCCCTCGGTTCCGCCGGTCTCACCGGCGGTAGCCGTACGCGCCGCATCCTCCGCCTCGGCGGTTTGTGTCTTGCGGGATCGTCCGAACGCGTTCCGCAACCGAGTGAGAATGCCCATGTGCGCGCAACCCTTCGCGTGAGTTGAAGCCCGTCAATCCCTGGCCAGGACGGACACGTAAGGTTAGCGGCCCTCCTGCGTGATCTTGGGCAGGGTCTGTCGTCCCAGGTCCACCCTGTCAAGAGCGCATCCGGCCGGTGCAGGTGTCGCCGCCCTGAATCACCACAACACCCGTACGTCACCCGTGGGTTCATCCGTTGTTCACCAGGGCGCCCGGCTGTCGCACGTATGCGCCCCTACGGTCACGCTGACACCAAGGGCATCCCAGGGGAGAGTAAAGTGCGCAAGCTGCTGCCGTTGATCGGAACTCCGTCCGGTTCGCACCCCGGCGGCCGGTCCGCCATGACCTGCCGTTTCCGATGTGGTGACGCCTGCTTCCACGAGGTGCCCAACACCAGCTCCAACGCCTACGTCGGTGACGTGATCGCCGGTGCGATCGGTCGCCGGTCGATGATGCGCGCCGCGGCCGTGGTGACCGTGGCCGCCGCCGGAGCGGGTGCCGCCGGTGTCGCGCGGGCTCCGCAGGCCGCCGCCGCCCCGGCCGCCGGCTCCCCGGCTGCCGCTGTCGCCGCCGCGTCCGACGCCGCCCGGCGCAAGGCCAGGGGCGCGCGCGGGCTGCGTTTCGCGCCCGTCGCGCCCAACACCGCCGACACGGTCACCGTGCCGGAGGGATACCGGCAGAACGTCGTCATCCGCTGGGGCGAGCCCATCCTGCGCGGCGCGCCCGCCTTCGACCCGGAGCAGCAGACGGCCAGGGCCCAGGCCGGGCAGTTCGGGTACAACTGCGACTTCCTCGCCCTGCTGCCGCTGCCCGGCGAGCGCGGCCGGCAGCTGCTCGTCGCCAATCACGAGTACACCGACGAGATCCTGATGTTCCGCGGCTACGACGCCGCCGAGCCGACCCGGGAGCAGGTCGAGGTCGCCTGGGCCGCGCACGGGCTGTCCGCCGTCGTCGTCGAGGAGGACCGGAAGACGGGCCGGCTCACCCCTGTGCCCCGGCACCGGCTGAACCGGCGCGTCACCGCCACCACCGAGTTCCGGCTCACCGGGCCCGTCGCCGGGGCGGAGCTGGTGAGGACCTCCGCCGACCCGAGCGGCACCAAGGTGTTCGGCACCCTCAACAACTGCTCCGGCGGTGTCACCCCGTGGGGCACGACCCTGCACGGCGAGGAGAACTTCAACCAGTACTTCGCCAACAGCGGCCGGGCGACCGACAAGCGGTACGGCATCGGCACCGGGGCCAGCGAGCGGAAGTGGGAGAGGTTCGACAAGCGGTTCGACGTCGCCCAGGAGCCGAACGAGGTGCACCGGTTCGGTTACGTGGTGGAGTTCGACCCGTACGATCCCGAGTCCACGCCCCGCAAGCACACCGCTCTCGGGCGGTTCAAGCACGAGGGGGCGACCGTGCGGCTCACACACGACGGCCGTCCCGTCGTGTACTCCGGTGACGACGAGCGGTTCGACTACTTCTACAAGTTCGTCGGCAGCAAGCGGATGCGCCACGGCTCCTCCCGGGCCGTCCGCGAGCACAACCTCTCCCTGCTCGACGAGGGCACGCTGTACGTCGCCAAGCTCACCGGTGACTCCCCGGCGATCGAGATCGACGGCACCGGCAAGCTGCCCGGCGACGGCGAGTTCGACGGGAGCGGTGAGTGGATCCCGCTGGCCACGGCCACCGCGAAGGGTGCCGTCTCGCACGTGGCGGGGATGAGCGCCGAGGAGGTGTTCGTCTTCACGCGGCTCGCCGGTGACAAGGTGGGCGCCACCAAGATGGACCGCCCCGAGGACATCGAGCCCAACCCGGTGACCGGCAAGGTGTACGTCGCGCTGACCAACAACACCAACCGCGGCGTCGGCTCCAACGCCAAGGCGGACGAGGCCAATCCGCGCAACGCCAACAAGCACGGGCACGTCCTGGAGCTCACCGAGCGGTGGAACCGGCCCGAGAGCACCCGGTTCGCCTGGTCGCTGTTCCTCGTCGCCGGTGACCCCGACGATCCGGCGACCTACTTCGCCGGGTTCCCGAAGGACGCCGTCAGCCAGATCTCCTGCCCGGACAACGTGGCCTTCGACCCGCACGGCAACCTGTGGATCTCCACCGACGGTGCGCAGCTCGGCTCGCACGACGGCCTGTTCGGTGTGGCGACCCGGGGTGAGCGGCGCGGCGAGCTCAAGCAGTTCCTGACCGTGCCGAAGGGCGCGGAGACCTGCGGGCCGATCATCCAGGACCGGCGCGTTCTCGTCGCCGTGCAGCACCCGGGCGAGATCGACGGCGCGTCCGTGGAGAAGCCGGCCAGCGCCTGGCCCGACGGCCCGGGCACGTACGTCCGGCCGGCGGTCGTGGCCGTGTGGCGTGCCGACGGGCGCGACATCGGCGTCTGAGTCACCCGGCGGCCGCCGTTCACCCAAGGGCCGGGCTCGGGGGTCTGAGAGGGTCCCCGGGGCCCGGCCGGCCGCGCTCGCTCCACTCCCGGTAGGCCGGTGCCTGCCGGGCCACCTCCCCGTACGCGTCCTCCAGCGCGGGGTAGACGCCGTCGAGGTCGGTCTCCGTGCGGGCGGCTGCGAGCAGCCGTACGCCGAGCGGGTCGCCCTTGATACGGCGTACCGCCATGTCGGGGCGGGGGGTGCGGGTGGGCTGGCAGACGGTGACGACCTCGCCGGTCGCGACCAGGGCGTCGGCCGTGTGGTAGTCGCCGTGCAGGACGTGCGGGCTGACGCGGGCGTCGCGGAACATCCGCTGGACGGCGTCCCATTCGCCGTCGACCGTGGGGTCGATCATCCAGCGGTCGCCGGCCAGGTCGGCCAGCTCGACCTCCTGCCTGGCGGCTGCCGGATGGTCGACGGGCAGGGACACGCACTGCGGTTCGCGTTCCACCAGGACGCGCAGCCGGAGCTCCGTGGGGATGCGCAGCGGGCAGCCCTCCACCTCGTGCACGAAGGCGACGTCGAGCTGGCCGTCGGCGACCATGCGGAGCAGGGCGTTGGGGGAGACGTTCATGTGGAGGCTGGGGTTTCGGCCGTGGGCGCGCAGCCGGCGCAGCCAGCCCGCGAGGGCCTTGCTCGCCGTCGAGCCGATGCGCAGCTCGGTGCCGCCGGAGGCCGCCGCCCTCGCCTCGGTGACCAGCAGGTGCAGGTCGGCCATGAGCGGCCGGGCCCGGCTGAGGACCAGGCGGCCCAGCGGGGTGGGGCGGCAGCCGGTGTGGGAGCGCAGGAAGAGCGGCCCGCCCAGCTCCTGCTCGATTCGGCGCAGTTGGGTGCTCAACGACGGCTGGGCGACGCCCAGCTGCCGGGCGGCACGGTGCAGACTGCCGGTGTCGGCTATGGCGCACAGTGCGCGGAGGTGCCTCACCTCGAGCTCCATGCTCTGTGAGGCTAAAGCGGAATCGCGGCGTTAACCAGCCACATAATCCATCGCTAAACCAGGTGAACTGGGCAGCCGATAGCCCCGCCCTATCCCTGGTTGCCATCATCACAGGCGCCGCACAGGCATCGAGACTCACCGGTGAGACTCAACCCCACCCAAGGAGTCCTCGATGCGAAAGTCCCTGTCCTCCCTTGCGGTTCTCGGTCTCGGCCTCACGATGGCCGGACTCGGAACTGCTGCCCCCGCCGCGGCGTCCCCGGTCGCGGAGCCCCACGCCGGGTTCGTCGCCAAGTCGTCCGCGTCCGCGGCGGCCGACGCCGACGCGAGCAGAGCCTTCTTCCAGGCGGTCCTGAAGTCCGTCGCCGAGAAGCGTGCCGCGAACCCGAGTGCCACCGCGGCCGTCACCGTCGTCTACGACGCCTCCCGCGCGCCGACGTTCAGCGCCCAGATAGCGCGCAGCACCCAGATATGGAACAGCTCGGTGTCGAACGTGAAGCTCCAGTCGGGCTCCGCTTCGGCGGCCGACTTCAGCTACCGGGAGGGCAACGACTCGCGCGGCTCGTACGCCTCCACCGACGGCCACGGCAGCGGCTACATCTTCCTGGACTACCGGCAGAACCAGCAGTACGACTCCACGCGGGTCACCGCCCACGAGACGGGTCACGTCCTCGGCCTGCCGGACCACTACACGGGTCCGTGCAGTGAGCTGATGTCCGGTGGCGGCCCCGGCACGTCCTGCACCAACGCGATCCCGAACTCCACCGAGCGGTCCCGCGTCAACCGGCTGTGGGCCAACGGCTTCGCCGCGGCGATGGACAAGGCCCTGGCGAAGTCGGCTCGTTAGGACCCCCATGCGGATGCGGCCGCCCTGCCACGAGGGGCGGCCGTATTCGTGTGCGCCCGCGTTCCGGTCAGCGGCGCTCGTGGAGCGTGAGGTCCGTGACGACCGCCCGGTGGTCGGTGCCGGCCAGGTCCAGGATGCGGGTGCGGCTCGCGCCGAAGTCCTCCGACACCAGGACGTGGTCGATCTGCGCGCCGAACGCGGGTGCCGTCCGGGCCGGCCAGGTGGCCGTGCGGTCGGCGCCGTCCAGGCGGGAGGCGTCGCGCAGGCCGGTGTCGAGGATCCGCCGGAAGGCCGCGTGGTCCTGGGAGGCGTTGAAGTCACCGGCCAGGACGAGAGGGGTGTCCGGGTCGGCGCCGGCCGCCTCGCGCAGGGCGCCGAGCTCCCGGCGCCAGAGGTCCACCTGGCCGGGCAGCGGCGGCATGGGGTGGGCGAGCTGGAGTCGTACGGGGTGCCCGTCGACGTCGGCGACCGCCCCCGGCATGCCCATGGTGCCGGGCACGCCCGCGGTGGGCCGCAGCGGGAAGCGGCTGAGGATGACGGAGCCTTCCGAGCCGCCGCCCTCCACGGCCCGGCGGTGCGGGTAGGCCTGGGAGAGGTCCCGCTTCAGCAGCGCGTCGCACGCGTGGTCGCACTCCTCCACGAAGACCACGTCCGGTTTCTCGCGGCGGACGGCGGCGACGAGGGAGCCGGTGCCCTGGCCGAACTCGACGTTGGAGGTCAGCACGCGCAGTTCGGCGACCGGGCGGCCCGAGGGGTCGTCGACCTTGCCGTACGGCTCGATGTACCAGGCCAGCAGGCCGAGCAGGACCACGCCCCAGAGCGTGCCGAGCCACCGGCGGGACAGCAGCGAGAGCAGCAGTCCCACACCGGTGGGGACGAGCAGCCAGGGCAGGAAGGCGAGGAGCTGCGGGACGGGGGTGATGCCGTCGCTGCCGGCGGCCCGGAAACCGGCGACCACGCTCACCCCGGCGAACAGCAGGCCCGCGCACCAGGCGCCGAACCGCCGTCCGGGAGGGCGGTGCTCGCGCCCGTCGTCCCTGGCGGTCCACTCGGCAGCGGCGGTGTCCAAGGCCCGGCCTTCCGTTCGCGGGGTGGGATGCCCGAATCCTCCCTCAAAGACGGGGCGGGGCGGAGGAGGGTTGCCGGGCGTCGACCCGGGCCAGGAATTCCTCCAGCGCGTGATCGAACGCCTCCGGGCGTTCCAGGTTCGGCAGGTGTGCCGCCCCCTCGACGATGTGCAGCCGGGAGTCCGGGAGGGCCGCGTGCATCGCCCGGGCGTCGGAGACCGGGGTGAAGGTGTCGTCGGCCCCGACGACGACCAGGGCCGGGACGCGGACGCGCGGCAGCAGGGCGGTGTAGTCGGGGCGGCGGGCCCGGGCGCGCAGGGCCGCGGCGGCGCCCTCGGGGGCGGTGGCGGTCATCATGGCGTGGACATGGGCCTTGACCTCGGCGGACGCGTAGGGGGCGACCATCCGCTCCAGGACCTCGTCGGCGTAGCCGCGCATGCCCTCGGCGAGGAGGCGGTCCGCCATGGTGTCGCGGGTGCGTACGCCCTCGGGGGTCTCCGCCGACGGGAAGGTGTCCGCGAGGACCAGGCCGCGGACGCGCTCGGGGAACAGCCGGTAGCAGTCCATGACGATCTGCCCGCCCATCGACAGGCCCGCGAGCACGAACGACTCCACCCGCAGCTCGTCCAGCAGCGCCTCGACGTCCCGGGCGAATCCGGAGAAGTCCGGGACGGCCGGGGTGGTCGGGGAGGCTCCGTAGCCGCGCAGGTCGGGGGCTATGACGCGGCGGGTACCCGGGAACCTGTCGAGCTGTGGGGCCCACATCGTGCGGTCGAAGGGGTGGCCGTGGACGAGGACCAGGGGCAGCCGATGCGTATCGGGGCCTTTGTCCTCGTATGCGAGGAAGGGTGCCATGGAGTCGACCCTAGGGCGCCCAACTACTCGGTGCAATAAGATCTTTGCTCTCGGTGCAATCCAAGGGGGAGACCGGTCGATGAGTGACTACCGGCGCATCGCCGACCGCATCGCCGACGACATCGCCACCGGACGGCTGCGGCCGGGCCAACGGCTGCCGCCGCAGCGGGCGTTCGCACGGCGGCGGGGCATCGCCCCGTCGACGGCCGGGCGGGTGTACGGCGAACTCGTGCGCCGCGGACTGGTCGTCGGGGAGGTCGGGCGCGGCACCTTCGTACGGGCCGCACCGGACGGTCCGGCGGGGGCGGCGCTCATCGAACCCGCTCCGGTCACCGCACCCGTCAACCTGGAGCTCAACTACCCCGTCGCGCCCGGCCAGCCGGAGCTGCTCGCCCCCGTCCTCGCGCCGCTGCTGCGCCCCGACGTGCTGGCCGAGGCGCTGTTGCCGGCGGCCGCCACCGGCACCGCGGCCGCCCGGGAGGCCGCGGCCACGGTGCTCACCACCCCCGGCTGGCGACCGGCCCCGGAGCGGCTGCTGTTCACCGGCAACGCCCGGCAGGCCATCGCCGCCGTGCTGGCCTCGCTGGTCCGGCCGGGCGGCCGGGTCGGGGTGGAGCAGCTCACGTATCCGCTGGTCAAGGAGATCGCGGCGCGGCTCGGCATCACCCTGGTGCCGCTGGCCGGGGACGCGGCCGGGCTGCTCCCGGAAGCCGTCGCCGCCGCGCACCGCTCGGCGCCGCTGTCGGCCCTCTACCTGCAGCCGACGCTGCACAACCCGACGTCCCGGACGATCGGCCGGCCGCGGCTGCTGCAACTCGCCCAGCTGCTCCACGACCTGAACCTGCCCGTCGTGGAGGACCGCATCTGGTCCTTCCTCCGGGAGCCCGGGGATCCGCTCGCCGTGCACGCCCCGGCCCTCACCCACGTCGTCGACGGGCTTTCCAAGCGGGTCGCCCCGGGGCTCACCGCCGGGTTCCTCGTGGTGCCGCCGCACCGGGTCGCCGCCGTGGCCGACGCCGTGCGCTCGGGCGGCTGGAGCGCGGGGCGGTTCGCGCTGGAGGCGGCCGTGCGGTGGGCCGGCGAGGGGACGGTGGCGCGGCTGGTCGCGGCCAAGCGTGCGGACGCGGCACGACGGCAGCTGATCCTCGCCGAGGAGCTCGCGGGCTTCGCCGTCCGGTCCGATCCGGCCTCCTGCTTCGCCTGGTGGGAGCTGCCCGCCCCGTGGCGCGCCGACACCTTCACGGCCGCCGCCGCGCACGGCATCGCCGTCACGCCCGGTCCCGCCTTCGCCGTCGCGCCCGGGCACACGCCCGACGCCGTCAGGCTCGGGCTCGCGTCGGCTCCGGAACCGGATCTGCGCCGGGCTCTGCGGACCCTCGCGCAGGTCGCCGCGCGGCGAGCCGGGGACCGTACCGGCCCGTGACCCAGGCACCGGCCGCCACCGCCAGGCCCAGCGCGCACAGCAGCCAGGACACCGTGCGCAAGGTGGCCGTGAGGGCGTCGTAGACGGCCCCCGCTGCCGGGCGGTGCAGGGCGTCGGGCAGGTCGGCGAGGGTGAGGCGGCGGCCGATCGCGACGGCGAGGACCAGCAGCGCGCCGCCCAGCGCCGTACCCAGCCCGAGGGCGGTGACCGCGCGGCGGCGGCACACGGCGACGGCGATCCCGGTGACCGCGAGGACGGCGGCGGCGAGCGGCAGCCAGAAGGCGGCGGTGTCCAGCACGTGGTACCCCTTGCGCAGTCGGTCCGCGTCGTCGGCCGGGAGCACCGGGATCCGCGTGTGCGGGACCGGGATGCGGTGGGCGAACGGCACGTGCTCTTCGGCGAGTCGCTGTTTGAACCGGGCGATGACGGGAGCGGGGTCGACGGTGACCGGGGCGCCGCCGGCGCCCTCGTCGCGCAGGGAGCGCAGCACCGCGTCGTGCGCGGCCCGGTTCGCCGCGTCCCAGGCCGCGCGATACGCCTCGGTGCGGGTGAAGGAGCGCGCCGCGTCGTGCACGAAGGGTCCGACCGCCCCGCGCGGCAGGCCGGTGCCGTCCTGCCGCCCGAGCTCGCGAAGGACACCGTCCCCTACGGCGTCCGCGACCGCGAGCCGCACGTCCGGGTCCACGGCGAGCGGCGCCATCGTCCGGACGTAGCGGCCGGTGTCGGTGAGCCCGTGGGCCGCCCAGGACGCGAGCGCCCCGAGGGGCACCAGCAGGCACGCGAGGACCAGCAGAACGGCCGACAGGACGTTCCGGGGTCGTGGGGGCGCCTTCCCGGCCAGGGGCGCCCGGTCGCGCTCGGACACCCTTCCAGGCAAGCCGCCACGGGCCGGGCCCGCGAGTGCTGCGGCGCCCTCCGGCCCGGCAGCCTGCCGTGCCGCAGCGCGCTCCACCTGCGGGAAAACGCTTCGGAGGAGCCCGTCGGCGGGCTCCTCCGAACGAGTGTCCCGAGCCTTCCTAGCCGATCCGCCGGCCCGCGGCGTCCTCGTGCGTGTAATACCGGTAGAACACCATCGCGTAGACGGCCGCCCCGGTCACCAGGCCAAGCCCGCTGGAGCTGAGCACGGACGCACCGGACTGGCTGTACAGGAAGCCGAACCCGCCGCCCGCGAAGACGAACCAGCACAGCGCGTGCAGCTCGCGGGGCAGCAGTGGCGCGAGCGCGCACACGGCGGCGAACACCAGGGCGAACACGACCGCCGTGACGACGCCGAACAGCACGTTCCAGGCCGTGATCGGCCCGGCGTCGCGCCGGATGGCCGCGGCCCAGTAGCCGTAGGTGAGCCCGAGCACCACGGGCAGGCCGACCTTCACGGCGAGGTGGACCCGTGGGCCGAAGACGTCGGGCCTGCGACGAGGCATGGTCATCTGCCGTGAGGACGGTGCCGCATGAGCCATGACAGCTCTCCTCTCTGTCCCTGCCCCTGAAACCAGGGCACACCGGCGCACAGCCCCTGGCAAGTCGGCGGAACGAACCGGTGTGGGGACGCGGCCGGTGCGGGCCCGTGTTCCGCCGGGCGGAAGCCTCCGGAGGACCGGGACGGGCCGGGGACGCGGGCGGTGCGGTCCCGTTTCCCGCCGGGCGGAAGCCCCGAAGGGCGGGGATGCGGGCCGGGGGCCCGTGATGTGCCGGGCAGAAGCCCCCGAAGGCGGACGTTTGCGGTCCTGGGGCCCACCTTTGCAGCCGCAGCGGTTACGGTGCTGACGTACGTGATCGACACAGGGGGTGGGGCGATGCCCGGAACCGTGCTGCTGCTGGCGGCCTCGCCGGTGGGCAAGGGGCGCCTGGTGGACGCCGCCTCCGTGCTCCCCGTCCTCGCCGCCGTGGCGCCCGCCGTGCTGTCCGGCACCGACACCGCGAACGTCGTCGAACTCGCCGACCCGCTGGAGCCACAGGCCGTCCTCACCCGGCTGCGCGCCGCCGCCGCGGCCCCCGGGCCGCTCACCGTGTACGTCACCGGCCAGCTCCAGCTCGACCGCCGCCAGCACCTGCCGCACCTCGCGCTGGCCCGCACCACCCCCTCCACCGCCCGTTACACGGCCTTCCCCTGGCACTGGTTCCGGGAGGAACTGCGGCTCAGGCCCGCCGGCGCCACCACCCTCCTGCTCGACCTGCACGCCGACGCCGAGACCTGGGAGCTGCTGCGGAGCACCCCGCTGGACTCGGGGCGGGGCAACGCCGTCCACGGGCGCATCGCGCCGCCGCCCTCCAGACGCGGCGTCGCGCAGCCGTCGTACATGAAGGCCGTCGCGACGATCCTGCGCAGCGGGTTCCGGCCGCCGGTCGAGCAGTTGCACCAGCAGGCCCTGACGCGGATCGCGCCGGAGAGCGCGGGCACGGACCTGGTGCTGAGCACGCCCGGCCCGGCGGTCGGGGATCCGCACGCCGCCATCACCGCCGCCGTCCAGTCCGGCCGGCACGCCGACGCCGACGCGCTCGCCGCCCGGCACGAACAGACCGCCGTCACCGCGCACGGGCCCGCGTCCGAGGAGGCCCTGCACTGGGCCGAAGTACGGGCCGACCTCGCGATGTTCGCCGGGGACGCCGCCCGCAGCTGCCGCACCTGGCTGATGATCGCCACCGCCCGCCTGAACGCCGGGCAGGCCCCGGACGCCCCCGCCGTCGAGGCCGCGGTGGACCGGGCGCACCACCAGTGGGGCCAGGTCCGCGACCCCGCCCCCGCCCGCGAACTGGGCGCCTCGCTGGCCGCGTTGCGCGGACGGGTGCCCGGGCGGCGCGAGGGGGCGCTGGACCATGTGCAGCGGCAGCTGAGGCAGTTGCAGACCCAGGGCTGAGCCGTGTGCGCCGCGTGCCCCTGGCGTGAAGGGGGCGTGCAATCGCTTGCCCGGGTCACGTCACGGGTCTGCCGCCGGGGCCTGACCCGGTGTCATGATGTCGGGCATGACAGAGGGGGACGAAGTGGCTGTCTTAGGCGTACGCGTCCGGCTGGGCGCCGGCGGGACCGTGGACGATGTCAGAGCCCTGAAGACGTGGCTGGAGCGGGAAGAGCCGCTCGCGGAACTGCTCGCCGAAGAGAAGCTGAGCATCGAGGCGCGGACCAGCACCGACGGGACCAGGGGGCAGCTGGGACCCGACCTCGAACTCGTACTGAAACTGCTCGGTGACGTCGTCACCATCGCGGCGCTGACCGAGTACACCGCACGCGCGGTGAAGACCTGGACGAACAACCGCCGAAGGCTCCAGAGCGGGGATCCCGAGCCACAGATCCGCACGCTGGACACCGACGGGGAGTAGGCCGGTGAGCCGCTTCGACCCGCGCGGCGAAGTGAACCGGGCGCTGCTGGTCGCCGTGTCCGAGTACGACCACACGGCACCGGATCCACAGGGCGTCACCGGCCAGCTCCCCGCCGTGCGGCACAACCGGACGACGCTCGAGGACGCGCTGCACCGGAGCGCCGTGTTCGGTGCGCACGAGGTGCGGGCCCTGGCCTCGCCGACCCCGGACGAGTTCACGGGGGCGCTCCGCCGCGCCTGCCAGGAGGCCAGGGGGCTGCTGCTGGTCTACTTCGCAGGGCACGCCGTCACCTCCACCTCCGGCAACGAGCTGCACCTCCAGATGCGTACCGCCCGCGTCCTCACGGGCGACGGACTGCCCGGCTCGGTGACGTTCAGCGAGGTGCTCGGAGAGCTCGTCGAGAGCCGCGCCCAGCAGGTGGTGGTGATCCTCGACTGCTGCTACGCGGGCAACGCCGCGGAGATCTGGCACCGCTTCGACGATCCGAAGCGCAAGAAGCACAAGATCCTGCTGCTGATGAGCGTGCAGCCCAACCGCTGCATCCCGGGCGGCGACGCGGAGGTCGCCACGCCGTTCACGCGCGAGGTGGTACGGGTCCTCGAGGCGGGCGGGGAGCTGTGGCTCTCCGAGCTGTACGCCGCGGTGAAGGAGCGGATGGACGCCGCCAAGTACAAGGCGGAGGCCGACGACTCGCAGCGACCTCAGGCACTGGCGCCCCCGTGGGACCCGGACGCGGACGTGTTGCTGGCGGCAGGACCGGTGGGCCCGCACGACGACACCGAGGACCCGTCCGGCCGGCTCTCCCGGCTCCGGCGTCCGCTCGCCCGCGTCCGGGAGTCCGTCGGGCTGTTCGGCCGCACCGTTGTGGCGCTCGTGGTCGCGTTCGTCGCGATCGGTGCCGCCGGTTACGGAGTCGTGGTCCTGACCGGGGGATCCGGCCCCTGCGAACCGCCCCTGGAGCTGCGGGTCCTCACCGACCCCGACCTGGAACCGGCGATGCGGGCGGCCGCGGACGCCTACCTCGCCTCGGACGCCAACACCACGGAGGACGGCTGCCCGCGCAGCGGCATCACCGTCTACAGCGCCGGTGCCGCTCATGTGGTGACCGCGCTGGGCGAGCAGTCGGACCCCTGGCAGCAGCCGAGGGAGGACGTCAACCCGCAGCGGGACATCGGCCCGCAGCCGGACGTGTGGATCCCCGCGACCCGCGCGGACGTCGACCGGGCCGGCGACGCGCAGGTGGAACGCGTCTTCGCCCGGCTGGAGCCGGACCAGGGGCCGCTCGCGTACTCACCGGTCGTGCTGGCCGTCCCGGAAGGTCTCGACGCCGGCCTCCCGCCCACCGGGGGGTCGCTGCGTGAGCTGGTCAGTGACCTGAAGGACTCGGACGACAAGGCACAAGTGCGCAGGCCCGACCCCGAGTTCAGCGACTCGGCGCTGCTGGCGACGGTGGGCCTGTACGGCGACGGGGCCGATGTGCGGGGCGCCGAGGGGCTGCTCAGCCGGGCGGGCCGGCCCGAGCCCTCCGCCGTCAGGCTGCTGTGCACGCTGCCCGTGGACGACGCCGCGGACGACCGCAGCGCGGTCCTGGTCCCGGAGTTCCTGCTCAGGAGCGGCGTCGGCTGCCACTCGGTCACGCGCGCCGAGCGCACCGCCGTCTACCCCGACGACGTGCCCGGTCTGGAGCCGACGTTCGTGCGGGTGCGCTGGGAAGGCGGCGACCGGGACGTCCAGGCACGGGACGACAGGGTGGACCGGTTCCGCGACTGGCTGACGGGAGAGGGCGGCCGGGAGGCGCTCGGCCGGCAGGGATTCAGGTCAGCGACGGGCGAACGGGGGCTGCTCGCCGGGAAGGCGGCCGACCACGGGCTGACCGGTTCCGTTCCGCCGGCGGACCCCGCCGACGCGACGGAACTGGACAGGACGCTGGAGCGGTACGGCAACGCGCACGGAACCGGCCGCGTCCTGTTCCTCCTCGACAGTTCCGGCTCGATGGCCGGCCTGTGGGACGGTCCCAGCGGCGGCCCCGGCATCCTCAAACAGACCCTGACGGGGCTCGGCAGGGGGGACGAGTACGGGGTGTGGGCGGTGCACGGGGTCGAGGGCCCCACGCACACCGACCTGCTGGACTTCGGCAGGCACTCCCGCGCGGCGGCGGAGAAGGCACTCGGGACCGGTGAGGAAGGCGCCCAGGTGCGGGGCGCGGAAGCCGATCCGCGCGCCGCCCTGCTGGACGCCCTTGCGTTCATGCGGGAGCGCGGCGCCGGTGACGAGCGGCCGCAGCTGATCGTGTACCTCACCGACGGCGAGGACGACAACCGCCTGGCCGGCGACCGCCTCCGCGAGGTGGAGGACCGGGCACGCGAGTCGGGCGTGCCCGTGGCCATGGTGATGCTGAAGAGCGGTGGCTGCGACCGGGGCCGCCCCGGCACGCGCGTCGCGGAGGCCGCCCAGGGCCGCTGCCTGGACGCCGGGGACGACCTCGTGCCCGCGCTGCGCGACGAGGTCGCCCGCATCGGAACGGGGGAGGAATGATGGCCCGACGGCTGCCGGCCGCCGTATTCGCGTTGCCGTCCCTGCTGGCGCTGCTGTTCCTGGCCGCCTGCACCGGCGGTGACGCGCGGGAAGAGCCGCCGGACGCCGACAACCGCCGCCGGATCGTGGTGGCCAGCGGGCAGGACGTGACCGGCAAGAACGGCATCCGCCAGCAGCTCATCGACGTCTGGAACGCCGAGGAGGGCCCGCAGGGCTTCGAGGCCCGGCTGGTGGAACTGCCCGGTTCCGCCGACCAGCAGCGCAGCCAGCTGCTCGGCGCCCTCCAGTCCGGCAGCGCCCGGTACGACGTGGTGAACCTGGACGTGACCTGGGTTCCGGAGTTCGCCGACGCGGGCCTGATCCGCCCGCTGACCGACGCGGCCGTCAGGTCCCCGGACGACATCATCCCGTCCGTGGACAGGACGTCCTACTGGAAGGGCAAGCGGTACGCGGTGCCGTTCAACAGCGACGCCGGCCTGCTGTACTACCGCAAGGACCATCTGCGGGAGGCGGGTGTCTCCCGGACCGATCTCAGTGACGGGGTCACCTGGGACGAACTGCGGGACCAGATCGACGCCGTCAAAGGCCACTTCGGCCCCCAGGGGCACGAGGGCTGGGCCACCCAGCTCGCCCCGTACGAGGGCCGTACGGTCAACGCGATCGAGGCGTTCACCTCGGCCGTGCCCGGGATCCGGCTGACCGACGGCGACGGCGAGTACACGGCGACCGTGGAACAGCTCACGGCGGGCGTGGCCGAACTGCGTGCGCGCACGGCCCCGCCGTACACCCTCGACGAGGCCTCCGAGTCCCGCGAGGCCGAGTCGCTCAGCGCCTTCGCGGAGGGCCGCACCACCTTCCTGCGGCACTGGCCGTACGTCTACCCCGCCCTGCACGAGACCTACGGGGAGAACCTGGGGGTGACCCGGCTGCCCGGCAAGGCGGTCCTCGGCGGGCAGAACCTGGCCGTCACCGCCTCCACGTCCGAGCAGCGGGCCGCGAAGGCGGCGGAACTCATCGCGTTCCTGACCGACCCGGACAGCGAACGCTGCCTGCTGCGCGCCGGGTTCGCCGCGACCCGTGTCTCCGCCTACCAGGAATCCGGCACCGCTCCCCCGTGCCGGCACGCCCCGGCGTACGCCGAGACCCCCTCGGCCCCGCCCACCGGCGAGGGCACGGTCCGCCTGCCCCCCGACCGGATCGCCGACGGTGTCAGCTTCTCCCGCGACATCCTGCTCCCGTCCCTCCGCGAGGGGGTGCACCGCCCACGCACCCCGCTGTACGGCGCGGTGACACACACCCTCATCACCGAACTGGACGCCCTGTACGGCCCGAGCCCGCGTGAGGGCAGGCCGGGCGACGCGGAGATCGCGAAGAGCCTTGACGAGGCGTTGCGGAAGGTTCTGCCCGGTTGACCGGGAGGCCCGGTCAGGCGGCCTGCCAGGGCATCGAGCCGTGCGACTGGCGATGAGGCGTCTGCAGCAGCAGGTCCCTGAGGATGCGGCGGCCCTTCTCGTCCAGCCCCGCGCGGAAGCGTTCGCAGTCGACGGGCATCACGGCCCCGGCGAAGGCGACGAGGTTGACGTAACGCTTCACCAGGTGCGGCTGTGGTTGGGACAGTTCGCCGTAGCGCGTCAGCGGATGCCGGGACGCCTGCTGGGCCTGCTCGAGGATGCCCGTGGGGGACATGCCGGGACCGAGTTCCTTGCCGACGGCGAGCCGGGCTATCACGCCGAGGGACGCGTGCAGGTCCTCGGCGCACAGGTATCCGAACTGGTCGCAGGTGTACTCGGAACAACGCCAGTAGGGAAGTATCCAGGGGACCACGTACGTCAGGTACCTCAGGCGATCGAGGACGATCACGGAGAGGTTCAGCCGCCCGTGCCGGGCCTTGAGCCAGCCGATGAAGTTGCCGAGCATGAAGCGCAGGGCCGCGGGACCGTCCTCCTGCAGGCTCGCGGCGAACCCTCCCTCGATGAGGAGCACCCGCGTCCCGAGCAGGCTGGTCACCGTCATCTTTCCCTGGACCTCGTCGACCACGTAGACGTCGACCGGCCGGTGGTAGTCGAGTTTCCTGCGGAGTTCGGCGATCTCCGCGTGGATCTCCGGGAAACTGCCGGGTGTCACTTTGACCGCGCTGCCGAGAAGACGCGCTTGCCACATCCTCAGGATGACCCACTGGGCCACCGCGACGGCGAGGACCGTCAGGAAGAAGATCAGAAGACTGGTACCTCCCAGTGAGAGGGCGATGACCAGCAGGATGCCGAACGCGATCCACACGGAGGCTGCGGCGAGGACCAGTCTGGACCGTTCGTTCGGGTGTCTCACGGCCGAGGTGCGGAGACAGGACTCGTAGTCCGGGGTGATGGGGAACGTCATGGCGTCTCAGCTCCCTCCGTCCCATTCTCCTCCTGACGCGCCCGTCCCGCACACAGAGGCGAGTGGAGAAACGGCCGGAACCCCAGGACGGGTTCCGGCCGGTTCGGCGGGGTCAGCGGGTGAAGACGAAGTACTTCCACGCCCCGTACGTCGTGGTGTTGACGTTGTCGCCCGACTTCGGGTCGATGTAGGACGAGCGGATCCGGAAGCGGGGACCGACGGGCGGAGTGCCGTCCAGTGTGGCCGCGTCCTTGCCGTAGCGGTCGAGCGAGAAGAACTCCGTGGCGGTGGTCCGCCACGCGCCGTCGGAGTACCGCTGCACCTGGAGCTGGTACTTGCGCCCCGGGTACATGGACATCGTCGTGTTCTGGACGGGGTCCTTGGACCGGTGGAAGTAGGAGTACTTCTGGTTCCAGGCCGTCGCGGACTTGTAAGAGCCGCTCAGGGACGTCGAGATGGCGACCCTGGTGCAGGCCGAGCTGGTGACCGTCCTCGCGGCGTACCGGGTGTCGCCCGTGAACGTGGCGCTGACCTTCGTGTCCCGGGTCAGGTGGACCGTCGCGGACAGGTTGCCGTGCGAGTCGACCGTGCCCCTCTTGACCAGGGTGCGCGGCTTGTCGGTGCCGTAGGGGTCGGCCCAGATCTCGACCGTCCGGTTCTTGTACGTGGTGCCGAGGTGCGCCGCGAACGTCACGTCGCTGCCGTAGCCGTACACCTTGCCGTTGCCGTCCAGCGTGAGGGCGGCCGCGGACTTCGCGACGCTCACCTCCTGCGTGGCGGAGGCGCCGGCGTGCGCGTCGTCGCCCGCGTAGGTGACCGTGTACGTCACCTTGCCGCCCGCCGGCGGGGTGTCGGCGAAGGTGTACGATCCGTCGGCCCCGACGGTCGCCGTGCCGAGCGGCTTGCCGGCCGGGGACTCGTCGTCGGTACGGGTGACGGAGACCTTCGTGCCCGCCCCGAACGCCGCCGACGAGGCCAGCGTGCCGGTGAGGGTGAGGGAGGCTCCGCGGCCGGCCGTGGCCGGGGCGTGCACCGTGAGGGTCGTGGACGCCTTCGTCGGAGCGTCGTAGATCCGCAGCGCGTACGCGTCGGAGCCGTTCTTCGACAGAGCGAAGAGCCTGCTCTCGTCGGGTGCCCAGGCGAGGCCCGCCGGGGCCAGCAGGTCCGAGTCGCCGGGGGTGCCCGTGTCGGGCAGGTCGTACTGCCTGACGGGGGTCGGCACACCCTGCTTGAAGACGTGGACGTCCGGCTCGTACGAGGAGTCGGTGCCCGCCGCGACGTCGCCGTTCGGGGCGATGTCCACCGCGTTCGGGTACGTGTTGGTGACGTACTTGCCGTCGGCGGTGAGGTCCGTGAGCTTGTAGACGGCCTGGTAGTAGGGGGCGCCGCTGGCCGTGACGACGTCCTTGCCGTCCGGCGTCACCGCGAGGTCCTGGAGGTTGCCGCCGCCGGTGCTGCCCGGGTCGAAGGCGTAGGCCGTACGGCTCGCGGTGCCGGAGGAGACGTCGTACACGGCGAGTTCGACCGGGCTCTGCCCCGGCGCCCCCGCGACGAGCGTGCCCGGGGCGCCCGCGGAGGCGTCCAGGATCGGGGCGTCGTAGAAGGTGCGGCCGGTGTCCTGGCCCAGGGTGACCTCAGGGTCGGCGTCGCTGGGGTCGAGCGAGCCTATGTTGCCGTTCCCGGAGCCGCCGTAGCTGAACCACAGCCTGCCGCCGGTCAGGGCCACGTACGACGGGCCGGCGCCCGCGCCCGTGACGAAGCGGCGGGACTCGGTCGCGGTGGCCGTGTCGATCGCGACGACCGCGTCCGCGTCGCGCACGGCCGCGTACAGCGTGCCCGAGTCGGGCGACAGCTCCAGACCGCGCACGCCGGGCAGCGCGCCCACGGTGGCGGTGACCGTGCCCGCGTAGTCGGTGACGACGACCTGACCGGCCGTCGGATCACTGATGAAGACGCGGTGGTGGACCCCGTCGACGACGATGTCGCCGCTCGACTTCAGGGGCAGCAGCGCGCTGGAGTCGGCCGTCGCCGGTCCGGCGCCCGCCGCGGCGAGCGTGAGCGAACCCAAGAGGACCGCGAGCGCCGTCGCGGTCGTGAGCATGCGTCTGTGCACGGTGTTCCGAACCCCCCGGTGCGAATGAAGTGATCAGCCTGCGCAGGCTAGAACACCCCGCTGACACACGGGTGAACAGGCACGTAAGACGCTGGTGTGAAGGGCTTTCCCGGCCACGTCAGCGGGGGTCGGCGGCGGCCTGCAGCCCCGGCCGTGGGGCCTCGGCTCTGGCCGGGCCCGCGTTCGCCGCGAGCAACAGCGTCGCCACCGCGACGAGCGCGGCGGTGAAGCCTCGGGCGTACCGCTCGGCGGTGCGTGTGCGTTCGAGCACGGCGACCTCGCAACAGGGGCGGTGACTACGGCGGCAACGTGTTAAGCAGGTTCGACAATCCCGCTTAACACTCCGTTTAACCTAGAGGCGGTTCCGGTCGAACGGCAAGGGCTGCAGGGGGAGTTGGCGTGGCGGAACGTGACGATCCGGGGACCATCGGGCGCCGGGTGCAGCGGTTGCGTGTGGAACGCGGACTGACGCAGCGGCAGTTGGCGGAACCCGTGTACACCCCGGCCTACATCTCCACCCTCGAGTCGGGCCGGGTGCGGCCTTCCGACGACGCCCTGCGGCATCTCGCGGAGCGGCTCGGCGTGGCCTTCGACGAGCTCGCCGGCGGGCGCTCGGCCCGGCTCGTCACCGGGCTGCGGCTGCGGCTCACCGAAGCCCAGCGCACCCTGGCCGACGGCGAGGCCGAGGCGGCCGCCGGGCAGTATGCCGAGCTCCTTACCGAGGCCGAGGCGCACGGCCTGACGGCCGAGCAGTCCGCCGCCCTGCTCGGACTCGGCGAGTGCGCCCTGGAGACCGGTGAACTCGTCGCCGGCCGGCAGCACTTCGAACGGGCCGAGAAGTGCCTGGCCGGCGCACCCCTGCCCGCCCGGGTCCCGGCCCTGCGCGGCCGGGCCGTCGCGCACTACCTCGCCGGTGAACTCCGGTACGCCGTCTACCTGCTGGAGACCACCCTCGACGAACTCAACCGCGGCGGCCTGCACGACCCCGACGCCCTGCTGCTGCTCTACGCCAGCGCCATCGGCCCGTACATGGACATGGGCGCGCACGCCCGCGCCGCCCAGGCCGCCGAGCTCGCCCTGGCCCTCGCCCCGCGCTCCGGCGACCCCGCCCTGGTCGCCCGCATGCACCGCTCCGTCGCCCGCACCCTGGTCGCCGAGGGCCGCCTCGCCGAGGCCGACGCCTCCCTGGCCAAGGCCGCCGAGCTGTACCGGGGCCTGCAGATCCGCACCGAGCTGGCCAACTGCCACTGGATGCGCGGCTACGTCTACGCCCAGGACGGCCGACTGGAACGCGCCGAGGAGGAGCTGCGGCAGGCCCTCGGCATGCTGTCGGCCCAGCGCGCCGCCCTCTACAGCAGCCAGGTCACCGTCGAGCTGGCCGACGTGCTCCACCGGCGGGGCCGGTCCGACGAGGCGGCGGCCCTGCTCTACGACGTCCTCGGGCACCTGTCCCCCGAGCGGGGCGCCGTCCATGCCGCCGCCGCGCACCGGCTGCTCGGCATCATCGCCGAGGACGCCCGCCGCACCGAGGACGCCGAGGAGCACTACGTCCGTGCCCTGAGCCTGCTGGAGCGGGCCGGCGCCGCGGGTGACCTGGCCGACCTGTGCCGGCTGCTGGGCGACCTGCTGCGCAGGACCGGGCGGGTGGAGGCCGCCCTGGACGCCTACCGGACCGGCCTCGGCCACCGCACCGCCCCCGGCACCACCACCCTCGGCCCCGCCCCCGCACAGCCTCCTTTGTGAGGCGGCCCTGCCAGGTGCCGCGCTGCTCGCCGCCCACGGGTGTTTTGCCCCACCCGCAACGGGTAGTCGGGGCACGGTTCCGAGAGGGCGCGGGGCACTGATCCGAGTGCGGGGCACTGATCCGAGTGCGGGGCACTGATCCGAGTGGGGCGCGGGCCCGGTGCGCGGCGGGCACCGGACAAGTCGGCCCGGCCGGTCGCCCGGCGGCCCCGGTGGCTCCGGTGGTCCCGGTGGTCCCGGCGGCTCCGCGGGGCGGTCGCACGCGGGTCGCGGCTGCCGTGGCCGTGGTCCGGAAGCACTCGACGGTGCAGGCCGCGGTGAGCGAAGGAGGCGGTGGCCGTGCGGCCCAGGGACGATCCCCGAGACGCTCCCGGCGGCGACCCGGGCCGTGGCCGCGCCGGGGCCGCCGGCCCGGACCCGGACGGGGCCCGGGCCGCCGACGCGATCGCCAGGGGCGTGCGGGGCGCCGAGCCGGGAGAGGTGCCGGGCCGGCTGTGCGAGGTGGCGGTGGAACTGCTGCCGGTGATCGGCGCGAGCGTGTCGCTGCGCAGCGAGGGCATGCCTGTGCAGCTGAGCGCGAGCAGCGCGCAGGCCGCGCACCTCGCGCAGATCCAGGCGACGCTGGGCGACGGCCCCTGCCAGAGCGCCCTGGCGGACGGCGCGCCCGTCCTCGCCTGCGATCTGACCACGGGCCGGGACGCCGGACGCTGGCCGGTCTTCGCCCAGCAGGCGACGGAGGCCGGGGTACGGGCGGTGTACGCGGTGCCGCTGGGCAGCGGCACGGTGTGCGTGGGCACGCTCGACCTGTACCGCGACCGCCCGGGCGGGCTCACCGACCGCCAGCTGCACGTGGCCCGGGTCGTGGCCGGTGTCATGACCGTGGCCCTGATGGCACTGCCGCACGGCGACGAGCCCGACACGCAGGACGGGGACGACTGGCTGAGCGGGCTGGCCACCGACCACGACGAGATCTACCAGGCCGTCGGCATGATCATGGCGCAGCTCGGCGTGGGCGCGGACGACGCGCTCGCGCGGCTGCGGGCGGACGCCTTCGCGCACGGGCGTACGGCCCTGGACGTGGCGCGGGACGTGATCGCCCACCGCACCCGCTTCGACCGGTACTGAACGCGACGGACCGCGGTGCCGCAGAAGGCGCGCGGCGTCAGATCTGTGCCCTGCCCTGTTTCCTGATCTCGGTCAGGCGCTGCGCCCCGAGTTGCGCGGTCTGCTGGGTGACCTGCGCGTACACCTCGTCCAGTCCGGCGTTGGTGAGGGTGATCGCCTCCTCGCCGACGCGCACGGCCGCGAGGTCCATGGTGAGGTACGTGAGCTCCCCCTCCTCCGTCTCGCCGGCCAGCAGGACCCGCAGGGCCTGCCGGGCGTCCCCCACCGGCGGCAGCGGCAGGTCACGGACCTCCACGCCCTGGACGAGGCCGCGGCTGGTCGCGGCCGTGAACTCGCCGCACCTGCCGGGCAGCGACCTCATCCAGTCCAGCGTGCGGTCCACGTCCGCCGGGGGGTGGGCGGCGACCCGGTAGCGCAACTGGGCGTCGGTGTCACTGTCGTCGAGCGCGGACGCCGCCTGCGGGCCCTTCGGGGTGCCGAAGGGTTCCTCCGTGTAGAGGACGTCCAGCAGCCGCTGGCAGTCCGGGTCCTGCGTGGTCGCCTTGAGCAGCCCGTCCCGCCAGGTCCGCGCGCCCCGGGACGGCGCCCACGGCTCCCCCAGATCGGCCTCGGTGACCAGTGCCGCCCGGGCCTGCGCCTCGGTGAGGGCGGCTCCGGAACCGGACGGCTGCTCGACGGCGTGGGACGCGCCGGAGGCGGACGCGGAGGCGGAGAACCACCGGGGCCGCGGCCCGTCGTCGACGGAGCAGCCGGCCGTGGCCAGCAGGGCGGTCACGGACAGCGTGGAGGCCAGGAGGGCACGGGTGGCCGTGGGGCGGGTCATCTGGGTGCCTCCTGCGGGGGCTCGCGGAGGCGCCTCGGGGCGGGGCCGCTCTCCAAGATCGGGTGCGTGCTCCTACGGCACCACCGCGACCGTCCGGCCACCAGCGATACGGGCCGTTGGGGTGAGCGGCCCCGGGCACCGGCGGTTCCCGCGGGCCACGGGCCGGCCCTCCCGAACCCCCTCCCGAAAACCCCTCGCCCCGCCTCCGGCGCCCCTGTTACGGTCGCGCCCATGCAGCGCGCCCAGTCGTATCCGTCCGCCACGACGACGCCGGAGAGTGTCCCGGCGCGCTGACAGCTGACCCAGATGTCCGAAGCCCCGGGGCGAGTGCCCCGGGGCTTCGTCACGTGGTGCTCGCCTCCCCGCCGCGAGGAGTCACACCATGCACGACCACCGCCGACTCGGCCGTGAACTGGACCTGTTCGACACCGACCCGCTGATGGGCGCGGGGCTGCCGTACTGGCTGCCCGACGGCGCGATCGTGCGGCACACCCTGGAGGAGTACGTCCGCGACGCCGAACGCCGGGCCGGCTACCGGCACGTGTACTCGCCCGTCCTCGGCAAACGCGAGCTGTACGAGATCTCCGGGCACTGGGACCACTACGGCGACGACATGTTCCCGCCGATGGACGTGGGCTCCGAGCAGGTCCTGCTGCGCCCCAGCCTGTGCCCCCACCACGCCCTGATCTACCGCTGCCGTTCCCACAGCTACCGCGAACTGCCCCTGCGCATGGCCGAGCTGGGCGGCATGTACCGCTCGGAGCTGTCCGGCGTCCTCGGCGGACTGACCCGGGTGCGGGCCATCACCCTCAACGACGCGCACATCTTCTGCACCCTGGAGCAGGCCGTCCAGGAGGCCCGGGCCGCGCTGGAGCTGATCGGCCGCGCCTACGCCGACCTGGGGATCCGGGCGGCCCGGTACCGGCTGTCCCTGCCCGGTGAGGGCGGCAAGTACGTGGCCGACCCGGAGCTGTGGCGGCGTGCCACCGCCCTGCTGAGGGAGGTCCTGGACGGCTCCGGCATCCCGTACGAGGCGGCCGAGGGCGAGGCGGCCTTCTACGGCCCCAAGATCGACGTGCAGATCACCGACCCGGCCGGCCGGGAGGCCACCCTGTCCACCGTGCAGATCGACTTCCACCAGCCCGAACGCTTCGACCTGCACTACATCGGCCCCGACGGGGCGAAGCACCGCCCGGTCATGGTGCACCGCAGCGTCATCGGCAGCGTGGAGCGCGCCGTCGCCCACCTCGTCGAGGAGCACGGCGGGGCCTTCCCGCCGTGGCTGGCGCCGGTGCAACTGGCCGTCCTGCCGGTCGGGGAGGAGCAGTTCGAGGCCGCGGACGCCCTGGTCGCACGCGCCCGGGAGCTCGGTCTGCGCGCCGAGGTCACCGGGCCCGGGCAGGGCACCCTGGCCGCCCGGATCCGCGCGGCCCGGCTGGTGCCCTACCAGGCGGTGATCGGCGGGCGGGAGGCCGCCGCCGGCCTCGTGGCGGCGCGTCTGCGCGACGGCCGCCGGCTCGACGCGCTCCCCGCCGCCGAGCTGCTGCGGCGGATCGGCGAGCGCGTCGCGGCCCGCGGCGGCGAGCTGTGGGACCAGCCGTAGGACGGGCTCAGAACGTCCACCGTGTGTGGCTGTAGACCCCGTTGTCGCGGCCGAAGCCGTAGGCCGTGTCCGGAGCGAGGGCGAACACCACGACCGCACCGCTGCGGAACCCGTCGCCGATGCCGTGGAACGTGCCCTCGGGGGAGGTGATGTGCGGCCCGTACTTCGTCTCGTACGCCGTGATCACCTCCTCCAGCAGGGCCCGGTCGCCGACCGGCCGGGCCGTGCCCTCGACCACGAGGTCGAGCCCGTCGGTGAGGGAGTTCGCCCCGGTCGTCAGCGCGCAGTGCGCGTCGTGTGCGAGGTTCTTCGCCTTCTGTTCCCCGCGGCCGGTGGAGAAGTACAGCACCCCCTCGTGCCAGGCGGCGATGCAGGGCGTGACGTGCAGCCGGCCGTCGGGCCGCACGGTGGACACCCAGAAGATCTCGGCGGTCTCCAGCCGTCCCTGTGCCTCGGCCCATGCGGTGGCGGTGACCTCCGAGGCACCCGGGCGCGGATTGAGGGCGGAGCTGTAGCGGGCGTCGAGTTCGGTCGTCGGCTGCTGTGCGCGCATGGCGGGACTCCTTCGTCGTCTCCTGCCTGTAACGACCGGCCGACGGCTCCGAAATCATCGGCGCGTCCGTTCGTGTGGCCGGGCGGCACCGGTCAGTCCGCCGTCCAGGGCCGGAGCTTGCGGGGATTGAGCACGGCCCAGACGTGCCGGATCCGGTCGTCCGCGATGTCGAACGCCAGCACCGACACGGTCACCGCGTCCTTCCGTGCCACGAGGCCGGGCTGGCCGTTGACCGGGCACTCCAGAAGCTCGATGCCGGGCACCGCGCGGGCGCGTTCGGCGAAGAAGCGGGCGACCGGCTCGGCGCCCTCGACCGGGTGGACGGCGGCCGGCACGAGCCCGCCGCCGTCGCCGGTCGCGGTCGCGTCGGGGGCCAGCACGCCGATCAGCCCGTCGATGTCCTGGGCCTCCCACGCCCGCCGGAACGCCCTGACCACGTCCGCGCGCCGGGCCTCGGGCGTCGTCGCGGGAGATCGCCGCGCGCGGATGCGGCGGCGGGCCGACGAGGCCAGCTGGCGGCAGGCGGCCGGGGTGCGGCCGACGATCTCTGCCACATCGGCGAAGGGGTAGCGGAAGACGTCGTGCAGGACGAACGCGACGCGTTCGGCGGGGGTCATCGACTCGAGCACGACGAGGAAGGCCATCGTGACCGACTCGTCGAGGGTGACCCGGTCCGCGGGGTCGGCCGGGGTGCCGCCACCGACCCACTCCGCACGGCCCGGCAGCGGTTCCGGGACCCATGGGCCGACGTACCGCTCCCGCCGGGCCCGGGCCGAGCCGAGCAGGTCCAGGCAGATCCGGCCGGCGACGGTCGTCAGCCAGCCGCCGGGGGAGGTGACGGCGTCCCGCTGCTCCTGGGGCAGCGTGTACCAGCGGGCGTAGGTCTCCTGCACGACGTCCTCGGCCTCGGCCAGCGAGCCGAGCAGCCGGTACGAGAGATTGATCAGCTGCCGCCGCTCACGCGTGATCGCGTCCAGGTCGTCGGCCGGTTCGGGCGGGAGGCTCATGGTGTGTCCCTCGGTCGCAGGTGTCCTCACCCCTCCGACGAAGCAGCGCGCCGGAAGGTGAGGCCGACGCGGCACCTCACATTCCGCGGGGCTGCGCCGTCGTACTGCCGAGACCGACGCCGGGGGACCACACCCCCCCTTTTTCCTTCAGGAGTGATCATGACCACGGCGACCGCACTCGGCGAACTGACCGGCGAGTACGTCCTCGACCCCGCCCGCACGCGCATCGGCTTCACCGCCCGGGCCGCGGTGGTGGGCAAGGTGCGTGGACGGTTCGAGGCGTTCGAGGGCAGCGCGCGGCTGGACGGGGGCAGCCCGGCGCGGTCCGCGGTCCGGCTCACGATCCGGGCGGCGAGCGTCCAGACCCGCAACGCCAAGCGCGACGAGCATCTGCGCAGCGGCGACTTCCTGGCCGCGGACGCCCACCCGGCCCTGACCTTCACCTCGACCCGCGTGCGGCAGACCGGCGCGGCGCGCTTCGAGGTCACCGGCGATCTGACCGTACGCGGCGTGACCGGGCAGGTCACCGTGGACATGGAACTGACCGAGGCCGGCCCCGACCCGCAGGGCACCTTCCGGGCCGTCTTCACGGGCCGGACGGTCGTCGACCGTCACGACTGGGGCGTGCGCGGGGCCCGCGGGCTGGTCGGCCGGGCGGTGACGCTGGAGTTCGACGTCACGGCGGTACGTCGCTCCTGACACGGGCGCGGCGGGAACCCGGAGCGGGCCGCCGCCCGGGCCGTGAGGCCGCTGCCACGGGAACCCGAACAGGCCGTCGAGCGGGCCGTGAGGTCGCCCGTCACACGGGAGCCCGGAACGGGCCGTCGCCCAGGCCGTATGGTCGCTGCCACGGGGCTTGCCCGCGAAGCCACTGGAAGGAGTCCCCGCCGTGACGGACGGCCAGCGCATCCCGGTGATCATCGACTGTGACACCGGCGTCGACGACGCCCTCGCCCTGCTGTTCGCCGTACGGCACCCCGCGCTCGACGTGCGGGCGATCACCTGTGTGGCCGGGAACACGGACGTGGACGGCGTCGTACGCAACACCCTGACCGTGCTGGAGCAGGCCGGCGCCCCCGACATCCCGGTCGCCCGGGGCGCCGAACGGCCGCTGATCGAGGCTCCCCGCTCGGCGCAGCACGTGCACGGGCACGACGGCATGGGCGACCTGGGCCTGCCGGAGCCGGCCCGCAGGCCCGCCGACGTCGACGCGGTGACCCTGCTGCGGCGCGAGATCCTCGCCGCCCCGCGCCCGGTCACCCTCATCCCCATGGCCCCCCTCACCAACATCGCGCTGCTGCTGCGCACGCATCCGGAGGTGGTCCGGGGCATCGAGCGGATCGTCTTCATGGGCGGCGCGGCGGCCGTCGGCAACGCCACCCCGGTCGCGGAGTTCAACGTCTGGCACGACCCGGAGGCGGCCGCGATCCTGCTCACCGCCGGGGTGCCGATCACGATGTACGGGCTGGACGTGTTCACGCGGGTCGTGGTGCCGGCGGCGGAGGTGCGCAGGCTGCGTGGGAGCGGCGAGCCCGGGGCGCGGCTGGCCGGACAGCTGCTCGCCCATCGCCCGGCCCATCCGGACAGCCGCCCCGACGACCCCGCGGAGACGGCCGGTGGTCTCGGTGACGCGGGTGCGGTGTGCGCGGTCGCCGACCCGGAGGGCCTGACGACCCGCCGCCTGCCGGTGGACGTGTCCCTCGCGCCCGGACCGACGCGCGGCATGACGATCGTGGACCGCCGCCCCCGGCCGGGCGAGTCGGAACTCCACGAGGGCACGCGCGAACAGCCGCTGGTCGACGTCGGGTTGGACGTGGACGTGGACCGCTACGTGAAGCTGTACCTGGCGACCGTCGAGGCCTGAGGGCGCGAGGCCTGAGGGCGCGAGGTCTGAGGACGCTTGGCATGACGAGGCGTGGCATGACAACGCCCCAGGCATGACGAAGCCCGAGGTGCCGTCGCCGCCGGACGGCGGCACCCCGGGCGTCTGTCCGGTCTCGCGTGTTACGCGCCGCGCTTGGCCGCCGCGCGGCGACGGGTCACGACGACGAGGGCCGCGCCGCCCGCCAGCAGGGCCGCCGCACCGAGGGCGATCGGGCCGGTGCTGCTGTCGGCGCCGGTCTCGGCGAGGTCACCGCCACCGCCGTTCGGCTTGGGCGCGACGGGCGTCGACTCGGACGCACTCGGGGTCGGCGTGTCCGTCTCGGAGGAAGGCGGCGTCGAGGACTCGGCCGGCTCGGACGGGGACGCCGGAGGCGTGCTCGCCTCGGCCGGCTCGGAGGGGCTCGCGGGCGGCGTGGAGGCGGGCGGCTCGGTCTGCGACGGCGGCGGGGTGGTGGTGCAGTCCTTCGTGCCGCCGTTCCAGGCCGCGATCAGCTTGTCCTTGATGACCGGGCGGTCCGGGCCCTTGGGCAGCTCGCCGTGCTCGAAGCCGTCCTTCGCGTCCAGCTTGCCGTCGAACTTCACCGCGCCCCGGTAGAGGTCGATCTGCCCGAAGCAGCCCTTGTCCGGGATGGCGATGTCGAGCGTGTCGGTACCGCCCTGCTTGACCGTCACCGAGTCGAAGTCGACGAACACCTGCTCGCCGGAGGTCGCGAAGGTCGCGCCGTGGGCGAGGTAGGAGGCGAGGGAGGCCGTGCAGCCGGCCGCGTCACCGGCGGCGCGGACCGTGATGTGGATCTTGCCGTCCTCGGTCGGCTTCAGGTTCTGGTCGTCGACCTTGACCGAGTCGTAGAAGTTGGTGCCGTCGAGCGAGAACTGGCAGCGATCGGTCCCGGTCTCCGTGCCCGCGCCCGTACCGGGCTTGTAGCTGCCGCCGGACGACCAGCCGTCTCCGCCGGGCGCGCCGTGCGCGAACGCGGTCGTGGCGGAGGCGGCGCAGAGGACGAGGGCGGCGGCGCTCGTCCCCAGGAGGCGTCGCGCGGTGACACGTCTCGCTATGGACATGCGTATCCCATTTCTTGGCGTGTGCCGAACCCGGGTGGCGGCATGCGGGCAGCGCGCGGCGCGCGGCTGCCGTGCCGCACCGGGGAGTGAGTGGTCTGAGAAACACTGGGCCCATAGGTCACATGTGCCTCAGTGGCCCCATGGTGGCGGCGCCGCAGCACACTGTCAACCTGCGATTTTGCAAAGGAAGTTGCGTCGCCCTCACAGATTCGTCACACCAGGAATGGATCACTCCGATCGACACGATGGTTCCTTTTTCCGGCATTCTGGACAGATTCAATGCTGTCGCCCGTATGCCCGGAGAAGGAGACCGCGTGACCGATCGCTCGACCCTCGACCTGTCGTCCCGGGACCCCGACTGGTGGCGCCAGGCCGTCGTCTACCAGATCTACCCCCGCAGCTTCGCCGACGCCGACGGCGACGGACTCGGTGACCTGCGCGGCATCACCCGCCGTCTCGGCCACCTCGCCGCCCTGGGCGTGGACGCGCTGTGGCTGAGCCCCTTCTACCCGTCCGAGCTCGCCGACGGCGGCTACGACGTCGCCGATCCCCGGGGCGTCGATCCGCGCCTGGGCACCCTCGACGACTTCGACGCCCTGGTCGCCGAGGCCCACCGCCTCGGCCTGAAGGTCATCGTCGACATCGTGCCCAACCACTCCTCGCACCGGCACGCCTGGTTCCAGGAGGCCCTGGACGCGGGGCCCGGCTCGGCCGCCCGCGACCGCTACGTCTTCCGGGACGGCCGCGGCGAGCGCGGTGAGCTCCCGCCCACCGACTGGCAGTCCGTCTTCGGCGGCAGCGCGTGGAAGCGGGTGCCCGACGGCCAGTGGTACCTGCACCTGTTCGCCCCCGAGCAGCCCGACCTCAACTGGGAGAACCAGGAGATCCGCGCCGACCACCGCACCACCCTGCGCTTCTGGGCGGACCGCGGGGTCGACGGATTCCGCGTCGACGTCGCCCACGCCCTCGTCAAGGACCTGAGCGAACCGCTGCGCGACCTCGGCGCCCCCGAGCTGAGCGGCGAGGAGGCACTCACCGCGATGCCGCCCGGCACCCACCCCTTCTACGACCGCGACGACGTGCACGAGATCTACCGCGACTGGCGCAAGATCCTCGACGCCTACCGCCCGCCCCGCATGGCCGTCGCCGAGGCGTGGGTGCCCGGCGCCCGGCGTGCGCTGTACGCCCGCCCGGACGAGCTGGGCCAGGCCTTCAACTTCGAGTACCTGCAAGCCCGATGGGACGCGCAGGAGCTGAAGCAGGTCATCACCGAGTCGCTCGCCACCGCCCGGGCGGCGGGCGCCTCGGCCACCTGGGTGCTGTCCAACCACGACGTCGTACGCCACGCCTCCCGTCTGACGCTGCCGCCCGGCACCGACCTCAACGCCTGGCTCCTGGCCGGCGGCCACGCCCCGGCCGTCGACGAGGCGGCCGGGCTGCGCCGGGCCCGGGCGGCCACGCTGCTGATGCTGGCGCTGCCCGGCTCGGCCTACGTCTACCAGGGTGAGGAACTCGGCCTGCCCGAGGTCGCCGACCTGCCCACCGAGGTGCTCCAGGACCCGATCTGGGAGCAGACGGGGCATGTCCGCAAGGGCCGTGACGGTTGCCGGGTGCCGTTGCCGTGGACGACGACCGGTCCGTCGTACGGATTCGGGCCCGGCGGTGCCTGGCTGCCGCAGCCGGCCGGCTTCGCCGCGTACGCCGTGGAGGCACAGGACGGGGTCGAGGGCTCCACCCTGGAGCTGTACCGCACGGCCCTCAGGCTGCGTCGCAAACTCCTCGACGGGGAGGAGCTGACCTGGGCGGACGACGTCCCGCAGGGTGTGCTGCGGTTCGACCGCTGCGAGGGGTGGCGCTGTGTTGCGAACCTGTCCGGCGCGGCGGTCGAGATGCCGGCGGGTGAGGTGCTGTTGAGCAGTGCGGACCTGGAGGACGGGTGGCTCGGGCCGGACACGACGGTGTGGCTGGGGCGGTGAGGGTTTGGCCGTGAGGCCGTGAGGCCGTGAGGCCGTGAGGCCGTGAGGTCGTGAGGCCGTAGTGCCGTAGGGCTTCAGGGCATGGCGCCGCAGGGCCGTGGGGCGTCGTTCGGCTGCGGCGCCGTCGTGGCCGGTCGCGCAGTTCCCCGCGTGCCTGAGGGGCGCGGGGACTCGCGTGGCTCAGTACTGCGTGCCCTGGGAGGGGGTGCCGGGGAGCATGGGCGGCGAAGTGTCTTCCGGAGGCCATGCACGGACAGGGAGTCCCGCCCGCGATGAACAGGTACAGCAGGTCAGCAGCCGTGGCGGGGGCCCTGGTCGCGGGAGCGCTCGTCTGTCCCGCCGCGCCCGCGACGGCCCGGGACGGCGGGCTGTGGGGTGCCGCGACCATCGCACCCGGACGGGAGGGCATCGTCGAGGTCGTGGGCGTCGGCGAGGTCTTCGAGGGGGCGGTGCTGAAGCTGACCGCGCCCCGGGGTACGAGGGTGACCGGCACGCCGCTCGACGCCTCCGGATACCGAGGCTCGGTCGCCGCCGGCGGGCGCAGCGCGACCTACACCGTGACCGGCGCCGCGGCCCGGGGGGACCGGGTGTTCCCCTTCGTGCTGGCCGTGCCCGCGGACGCCGTTCCGGGCACCCGACTGCGGGACTGCTCCCTGCGGTTCGCCGACGCGCGGGGCGTGCCGCGGGCCGTCGGGCGGTGTGCCGTGACCGTGGGTCTGGCCGGGCCGGTCCTGAGACGCCCGCTGTCCGGCGTACCGTTGTCCGCCCGGCCGAAGATCTCCGGCACCGCTCACCCGGGCGCCGCGGTCACCGTCCGCGACAAGGACGACCGGGAGGTCTGCTCGACGACGGCGGCCCCCGACGGCACCTGGGCGTGCACCCCGGGTTCGGCCTTCCCGGCCGGTGCCGACCGGCTGCAGGCGGTCGCCGCCCTGAACGGGGTGAGTGCGATGAGCGAGCAGGTGGACATCGTGGTCGCCCCGGCCGACGAGGATCAGTAGCGGACCGCCCGGGCGACCTCGGTCCGGACCTCACCGGACAGATCGTGGGTGCTGCGGGCGGTGGCCGTGGCGGCGTGGCCCGCCTGCACGTGGTCCACCGTGACGATGACCGTGTCGACCGTCTGCCCCGAGGCGTCGCGGAAGTCGACCTGGACGGCGAAGGAGCGGGTCGAGTCGTCGGTGTTGCGGGCGGTGACCTCCGTGCGGACCCGGCCGTCGGAGCCGGTGACGGGCGGACCGGTCTTCACGTCGGCCTTGACGTCGATGCCGCCCTGGATGTCGTCGAGCCGCCGCTGGGCCTCGGCCGTGGCGGACTCGACCGCCTCGGAGGCCTCCGAGGCGATCGACCCCACGGCGGACTCCGCCTTGCTCGCGGTGTCCGAGGGGGTGTCGTTGCCGCTGCAGCCCGCGAGCACGCCGGACAGGCCCAGTACCAGGGCCGCCCCGCCCGTCGCCCAGCGCGTGCGGTGGCGGGCGGACGTGCCGCCTGTCCGGTGGCCGCCGGCCGCCGGGCCTCGCGGCGTCATGTGCGTCCGAGTCCGCCGCCGCCGAACGACCCGCTGGATCCGGGCGACCAGCGGCGCGGTTTCTGGTCCTTGCCGGTCCTGGTGCTCGCAGGGTGGAGCTCATGGGGCATGAGCCGCTGACCGTCGCGTGTCACGACCGGCACGTCGTCGGGCTCCCGCATCTCCCGGGTCTCGCGGACCGGCCCGCCCTCCGGGACGTGCGGCTGCTCGTCCGGAGCGGGGTGATGGGTGTCCTTGTCCATGACCTGCATCCCGACCCGCACGGCCCAGATCAGCGCGCAGGCCACGATCAGCCCGCCCACGAAGGCGATGGTCACGGCGACCGCGTGATCTGACGACGCCGCCAGTTCTGCATACGTAGCCGTAGTCATGCCCCAAGTATCACCGACGGAATGCTATAAAGCGCCCGGAATGTCCCCCGGCCTGCCGCTCAGTGCGCCAGCAGCACCAGGGCCAGGGCGACCAGCGCCGGGACGGTCTGCACGAACAGGATCTTCCGGCTGGAGGTCGCGGCGCCGTAGAGCCCGGCGACCGCCACGCACACCAGGAAGAACACCGAGACCTGGAAGCCCACCGGGTCGGACGCCACCGCGCCCCACACCAGACCGGCGGCGAGGAAACCGTTGTAGAGGCCCTGGTTGGCCGCCAGGGCCTTGGTCCCCTCGGCGAACTCGGCACTGGTGCCGAAGGCCGCCCGGGCCCTCGGCGTGGTCCACAGGAACATTTCCAGCACCAGGATGTAGGCGTGGAGCGCGGCAAGGGCCAGCACCGCGAGCGTGGCGACGGTCGACATGCGCTCATCATCACAGGCTCGCCCGGCCCGTCCTCCTTCGGCCCTCCCGGGAGGCGGCACGGGGCGCCGGGTGGCAGATTACGGCCAGAGGCCGGGTCCGGCCGTCGCGTCCCCGCGTGTGCCGCTCGGGAGCCGGACCCGGCCTTCCCCGCTGACCCGGGCCGGTGACGCGCACGCCCCCGCCCTGCCGCTTCCTGTGCGCTCACGCGACGGCGCCTGGCGCGGCGGGATCGCGACGGGGCCTGACGCGGCGGGGTCGCGACGAGGCCCCGGCACCAGGCCATCGTGACGGCCCGCACCCGGTCACCGGGTGCGGGCCGTCGCCGTTTCGTCTTTGCGGAACCTTTGCCCGTGGGCCGGGCGTTGGACGGATGTGCGCGCGTGAGCAGGTGCGCCAGGTGATGCCGACTAGTACCGAGGTGACGTCAATGGCAGTGTGGGACCGGCTCAAGGACCAGGCCAAGGCTCTCCAGCAGGGTCAGGGCGCGCGGGGCGCGACGACCGGTGGGCACGGCGGTGGGACGAGGTCCGGCGGTGGCGGCAAGGCCCAGCTGGTCGGCCTGCTGAAGACGCAGCTCGGTTCGCTGAAGAACGAGTTGAAGAGCGGCGCGTACCGGGACGCGAGCATGGCGATGTGCGCCCTGGTCGCGGCGGCCGACGGGCATGTGGACCCGGCCGAGCGCCGGCAGGTCGAGTCCATGATCCTCAGCAACGACGTGCTGCAGAACTTCCCGCCGGAGCAGCTGCGGCAGCGGTTCAACAAGCACGTGGACCAGCTCACCGCCAACTTCCAGCTCGGCAAGCCGGAGGTGATGCAGGAGATCGCCAAGGCCGCCAAGAAGCCCACCGAGGCCCGGGCCGTGATCCAGACGGGCATCGTCATCGCCGGTTCGGACGGCGACTTCTCCCAGGCCGAGCAGATGGTCCTGCGCGAGGCCTGCGCGACGCTGGGGGTGTCCCCGGCGGAGTTCCAGCTCTGATCGGCGAGCGGGGGCGGGGCTCGGGTCCGCTGTGACGGGAGCACGCCCCGCCCGCCGCGGCGCCCCGGGGACTCCTCGGCGGAGCACGGCCCCGCCCCGCTGCGGCGCTCGGGGACTCCTCGGGCTGCCCGCGCCGTCTATAACGGGGCCATGATCTATCACGTCGTACCGCGCACCGTCTGGACCACCGACACCGGCGGGACGTACGCGCCGGCCTCCCTCGCCGAGGAGGGCTTCGTGCACTGCTCCCCGGACGAGGCGACCACGCTGGCCGTCGTCAACGCCTTCTACCGGGACGCGCCCGGGCCCCTGCTGGTGCTCGCCCTCGACGAGGCGCGGCTCACCGCCAGGGTCGAGTGGGAGGCGGCGGCCCCCGCCCCGCCGCCCGGCGTCGGCGGTGACGTCCTGTTCCCGCACGTCTTCGGCCCCCTCGACCGGGACGCCGTCGACCACGTCCTGGAGGTGCGGTTCGACGGGCAGGGCCGGGCCGTGGAGTTGCGTACGGCAGGATGACGGGGTGATCGAACAGAAGTCCGTCCCCGTCGGCCCTCCGCCCGGCCTGCGCCCCGTCCGTGGAGCGGCCCGCTGCGCCGTCGTGGCCCTCGGACTCGCCGGAGTCGCCTGGGTGGCCCGCGCGGTGTGGGAGATCCGGCTCGCCGTCGCGGGCGAGCCTGCGTCCGGCCCGCCCGACCAGGGCGGCGGGGTGCACCGTCCGCTGAACTCCCTGGAGGACTCCTACCACCTGGTCACCTCCGTGGGCGGCGCGGTCACGGCCGTCTGCGCGATCGTGTTCCTGTTCTGGCTGGACCATGTGCGGGACAACGCCAAGGCCCTCTCGGGCGTGGCCCCGCGCTACGTCCACATCTGGCTCTGGGTGGGCTGGATCGTGCCCGTCATGAACCTGTGGATACCCCGGGGTGTCGTCGCGGACGTCCACCGTTCGGTCTTCCCCGAGCGGCGGCTGCCGGCCGTCGTGAACTGGTGGTGGGGCCTGTGGCTGCTCGGTCTGGCCGGTGGCGTGGGGATCGTCTACGGCGACGACACCGACGAGATCATCGCCCGTGCCTACGACGGCGTTCTGCCCCTGCTCGCCGCCGACCTGGTGATCGTGGCCGCGGCCGGGGCGGCGGCCCTCATGGTCCACACGCTCACGACGGCACAGCAGGAGCACATCGCGGCCCAGGGCTACTGAGGGGCCCGCAGCGGCCGGAACACCGACACGGCGAACGAGGCCGTCACCGGCACCGGCGTCCCCAACCGGTCGATACGTTCCCCCAGTTGTGCGGCGGTGAGGTGATGCGCCGTCGGGCTCATGGCCACCAGGCCGGTGACGTCCTCGGCCGTGAGCCCCATGGTGTACTCCAACGGCTCGGTGCGATCGAGCCGGAAGCGGGCGTCCAAGGACCGGCGCAGGCGCTCCTCCTTCCTCGGGTCGACGGCCAGCAATCCGACGGGCTCGCGTAGTTCACGCAGGTGACGGCCGGTGGGCGTGACGACGAGCAGCGCGCCGTCCGGGCCGAGGACACGGTGGAACTCGGGCCCGTTGCGGGGTGCGAAGACGTTGAGTACGAGGTCGGCGCCGCCGGTGCGCACCGGCCACGGCTGCCACACGTCCCAGCGGGCGGCCTCGGCACGGGCGTGCGCGCGGGCCGCCGCGCGCAGGGCGGGCACGGAGCTGTCCAGCCCCAGACCCAGCGCGCCCGGGAGGGCGTCCAGGACCGCGGCGAGGTAGTGGCCGGTGCCCGCCCCGGCGTCCAGCACCGTGGCGTCGGGCGGGGCCAGTTCCGAGGCGAGCGCCGCGAGGGTGCGGGCGAGCGGGCCGTAGTGCCCGGCGCCCAGGAACGCGGCGCGGCTGCGGACCATGTCGGGCGAGTCGGCGCTCGGGGCCCGCCGGTTGCCGGTCAGCAGGCTGACGTATCCGTGGCGGGCGATGTCGAAGGTGTGCCGGTCCGCGCACCGCAGGGCACCGTCGGTGTGTTCGAGGGCGGCGGGGCACAGCGGGCAGGTGAGAACGGACAGAAGACGTTCGGAAGGCAAGGGATGCTCCTCGGAACGCGGTGGCCGCGGTGGGGCGGCGCATCGCGTGCGGGCTGCGGACGGTGGGGCGTCGGCGCCCGCCGGCCGGCTGCCGTGGACCGGCAGCAGGGGGGCGGGCACACCGAGGACGGCGGCGTGACCGATTCACGTCGCCGTCCACACCGCGGCGTCAGAGGAAGCAGTGCGGCAGAGCGTTGCATGCAAGTGCCATACGGCCAGGCTACCCGCGGCACGCGCACGTCATGACGGGCCGCCGCGCGGGCTCGCCCACCCTGCCGCCGGCCCCCTGAACTTCGGCGGCTATCGTCCGCCCGTGAGCGAACTGTCGGCTGTGTACCTGCCGGAAGCGACCCCCGGGCGACTGCTGGGGTCGTGGCAGCCGGACGTGCCCGCCCTGCTGCTCGTCGCCGTGCTGGGCGGGCTCTACGGCTGGGGCGTCGTCCGGGTGCGCGGGCGGGGCGGGGCCTGGCCGCCCGCGCGGCTCGCCGCGTTCGTGCTGCTCGGCCTCGGCACGATCGTCGTGGCCACGATGTCCGGCCTGGCCGTCTACGACCGAGAGCTGTTCTGGCCGGCCGCCGTGCAGAACGTCGGACTCGACCTGCTCGCGCCGCTGGGTCTCGCCCTGGGCGACCCGCTGCGGCTCGCGGTGGAGGCGCTGCCGGAGGGCGGCGCGAACCGGCTGCGCCGGGCGCTGACCGGCCGGCTGCTCAGGCTGCTGACGTTCCCCCTCGTCAGCACGGCGCTGGTGCTCGCCACCGAACTCACCCTCTACTTCACTCCGTACTTCGCCACCGCGCTGCGCGTGGGCTGGCTGCACGAGCTGATGTACCTCCATCTGCTGGCGGCCGGCTGCCTGTTCGTCCTGCCGGTGCTGTCCCGTGAGCAGGCTCTGCCCGCCTGGTGCACCCACCCCGTCCGGGCGGGCCTGGTCTTCCTGGACGGGGTCGTCGACGCGGTGCCGGGACTGGTGGTCATGACGCACGGCACCCTGATCGCGGGTGCCTGGTACCTGCACCACGCGCCGCCCTGGTCCCCCGACGTGCTCCATGACCAGCAGCTCGGCGGTGGCGCCATGCTGGGCATCGCCGAACTGGTCGCGGTCCCCTTCCTGCTGGCGGTCCTCGCACAGTGGGTGCGGGCCGAGCGCGCCCGGACGGCCGTGCTGGACCGGCGCCTCGACGCAGAGCTCGTGCCCACGGCTGTCGCGGAGGGACCTGCCGAACTGGTCCGGCCCTGGTGGGAGACCGAAGCGGGCGAGGTGGCGGAGCGGATGCGACGGCAGGGCCGGGGCGACTGACCCGGTCCTGCCCCTGCGTGTGCGCTTGCCGGTGCCGGGTGGCTGGTCCGGGTCCTGCGTGTGCGCTTGCCGGTGCCGGGTGGCTGGTCCGGGCTCTGCGTGTGCGCTTGCCGGTGCCGGTCAGCGGTTGTCCGACACCGTCTCCCGGTCGGTGCCGGGCCGGGCCACCGACGGGACGGGGCGTATCGAGGTGGGGGTGGCCGACGGGGTGCGGCGGGAAGGCTCCACCCGGCCGGTCGGCTCCTCGGGGGCGGGGGTGCCGGGCCTGGTCGTGCGGGGGTCACCGGTGCTGGAGGGCGAGGGCCGGGAGCGGGAAGCGGGCGGGGACGGCAGGGGGGTCGCAGACGCCGAGTCGGTGGGCGGTGCGGGCCTCGTGGTGGGCGGGGCCATCGGGATCGTCGGGGTCGGGGGGTGCTCGGGCGCGGTGTGGCGCAGAGGGAGCGCGATGAGGGCCGCCGCGACGCAGCACAGGCCCGCCCCGGCCGCGCCGCGCAGCAGGCGGCGACGGGTCGCGCGGCGGCGGATCGCCTCGTACTGGCCGGGGGGAGCACCCAGGTAGTCGGGGGAGGAGGGGCGCAGGATCACGGCGAGCGGGTCGTCGGGGGCGTACTCCGGCTCACCCGGGTCGCCGTCAAGGCGTGTGGTCAAGGCTTCTCCTCAGGTGGACGCGGAGCAGTTCCCGGGCCGCGTGCAGATCGGCCTTGACGGTGCCTTCCTTGCGCCCGGTCAGTGCGGACACCTCCCGGATCGGCATGTCAGCGTAGTAGTGGAGGAGGATCGGGACGCGCAGTCGTTCCGGCAGCGACTGCACGAGCAGCCGCACGGACGGGTCGGCCTGCTCGTCGGGCGGGCGTACGGCGGCTTCCGAGGTGACGCGGTGCAGGGCCCGGCGCTCACGCTCCAGCTTGCGCCAGTGGTCCCGGACCAGATTGGCCGCGGTGACGTAGAGGAACCCGCGCGGCTCCGCCACGGACGTCCAGCGGGCCCAGAGCCGGGTGAACGCCTCCGAGGCGATCTCGTGGGCCGTTCCGTCGTCGTCGACGAGCCGGCGGCACCAGCCGGCCAGGCGCGGGTAGAGGGCGGCGAACAGCTCGGACGCCGCCTTCTCGCTGGACCGTTTCAACGCTCTCCAGAGGTGGGGGAGTTCGCGCCGCTCAGCGCCGCGAACACGATCACGTTGTCCGCGTAGCCGTCGCCGGTCCGCGCCCCGCCGCAGGTGATCAGCCGCAGCTCGGGGCGGCCCACGTTCCCGTAGACGTCGTCCGCCGGGAAGTCGGTTTTCGGGACGGTCCGCACGGCCGTGACGGCGAACTCCGCCGTCGTGCCGTTCTCCAGGCGCGCCTCGATCCGGTCGCCCCGGTGCAGCCGGGCGAGGTGACGGAAGACGCCGTCACCGTACGGGCCGACCGTGACATGGCCGAGGAGTACCGACGGGCCCTTCTCGCCGGGGGTCGGCGAGTGCCGGTACCAGCCCGCCCGGTCGTGGTCGGTGACCGGCGGCACCTGTACCGTGCCGTCGGCCGCCAGGCCCAGCCGGACGACCGGGGTGTCGACGCCGATGACCGGGATCAGGAGCCGGACCGGGACCGAACGGGCCAGGGGGCGTGCCCCGTCGGCGGGGACCGGCCGGGCGGTGGACCCCGACCGGCGCGCGGTGGTGCCGGCGCCGGGGCCCGTGTCGGCACGGGCAGTTCCGTCACCGGTGGTGCCGGCGTCGGCGGTTCCGTGGCCGGTGGTTCCCTGGCCCCCGCACGCCGTCAGCAGGGACGCCAGCACCCCGGCCGTGAACGCGCGCCTGGAGAACGGGCTCACGCCCCGGTCGCCCGGCGGCGTCGCACGACGAAGACGGTGCCGCCGCCCAGGGCGAGCACCGCGGCGGCGCCCGCGCCGAGCGCCGTGCCGCCCGTCCCCGAGTCCTGGGACGCCGTCACACCGGTGTCGGGCGCGCCGCTCGGCCGGACGGAGACCTGGCTGCCGGCGGGCGCGCGGGTGGGTTCGCCCTTGCCGGGTGCGCGGGTGGGTTCGCTCTCGCCCGGGGCCCGGGTCGGCTCGGGCGCCCTGGTCGGTTCGGCGCTCTCCGCCGGCCGGGGGGTGGTGGGCGAGGCGGCCGACGGGACCGGGCTCGGGGTCGTCGACCCGTCCGCGAACGCGGGCCCCGTGCCCAGCAGTACGGCGGTGCCCGCGAGGGCCAGGGCGCTGAGGACAGTTCGGCGCATGGAATCGCACTCCTTCGTCGTCCGCCCGACGGTCGGCGGGCTGGGTGACAGATCGTGCGGAGAGACGAGGCGGCGGCCCTGCGGGTTGTAAAGAGATGGCAAAGTCGCCGAGGTGGCTCCGAAATACTCGGCTGCGCGCGGGAGCCGGGGCCGCTAGCATCCGACGCGATGACGACTCACTCCCTGAACAGATTGGGGGACCCGTCCGCGCAAGGTGAGTGCTGATGCTCACCGACCTCGCGAACGGGGACCTCCCGCTTTCCGCCCGGCCGCCTTTCTCCCGGCCGCCCTCCTTCTGGCCGCGCGTGCGCGAGTTCGCCGTGCCGCCCTCCATGATCGAGACCGCGACAGCGCGCCGCCGTACCGGTGACTGGGCCGGTGCCTGCGCCGCCGCGAACATCGACGTCGACCTCCAGCCCCGTCTCCTCGCGCGGCGCCACGGCCGGGAGTTCGCCGCCCAGCTGCGCGCCGACCTCCGCCACCTCGCCCCCGACCTGCTGCGCTGGCACATGCCCAGGATCGCCCCCGACGGGCTCCTGCGGCCGGGCCTGACCCTCACCCTGGCCCGGTACGACACGGGCGCGCACGCGCTGCACCTCGTGGTGCGGACGCCCCCTGCCTGGGCGGACGCCGGGCAGCGGATCAGCCTCGCCCTGTGGGACGCCTCCCGCAGGCACGAGACCGACCGGCGGCATCCGCACCCCCGGCCCAGCCGGCGCTTCCGGCTCGACCTGCACCGCCACCTGTGGGACGTGCGCCGGGCCCGTGACCTGCGGGCCCGCTCCGGTGCGGACGGCCCCGGCCCGCAAATCGCCGGACCGCCGCCTGACGGGCCGCTGCGTGCCGGGCTCTTGGCTGACGGGCCGCCGCCTGACGGGCTCTGGCCCGACGGGCCGCCGCCTGACGGGCCCTTGGCTGACGGGCCGCTGCGTGCCGCGTCGCTTCCTGACGGGCCGCTGCCTGCCGGTTCCGTGTTCGCCGGGTCGCCTCCTGAGGGGCCGCTGCCCGCAGGGCCTCTGCCCGACGGGAGGCGGTGTGCCGTCGACCGGTGGGTGGCCGAGGCAGCGATCCTGCTGCGGGCCGATGGCCGGTCCGGTGGCAGGGTCGGCGTACGGCTCGGGGCGAGGCACCGCGTCGTCCTCGACCTGTCCGACGGCGGTGAGCAGACCGCCCTGTCGTACGCGCGCGCCCCCGACTCCTCGCTGCCCGTGCTGCCCGACGCGGCGACCTGGGTGCTGCCCGACCTCGAACTGCTGAGGGCCGGGGCGATCGACGCGGAGCGCCTGCATCCGCTGGTCGCCTCGGCGTTGGGGGCGCAGTGGTCCGGAACCTCCCGGGTGCCGGGGCGGGCCGGTGATCCACGGGTGGTGGAATGCCGGGGCGCCCGGCACCGGATCGGCCTGGTGGACGGCGTCCTGGCCGCCCTCGACCACGATCCGGCCGAGGTGCGGCGGGAGGAACTGCTCGCCGCCTTCGGCGGTCCGCCGCTGCCCTGTCTGCGGGCCGTCGACGAGGCCCACCGCCGGCCCGACTGCCTTCCCGGCGTTCGTGAACGCCTCGACCACGGCGACATCGCCGGGGCGCTCGCCGCGGTCGAGAGCCTGCTCGGCCCCGAGGCGGTGCTGCGCGACGGCCCGCTGCGGGACGTGCTGGAGACGGCCGCGCGCCGGCGCATCGCCCACGGGCTGTTCCGGGCCGGACTGGAGGGCCCCTCGCCCGGCAGCTTGCGCCCCTGGGACGTTCGCCGCTCCCGCGACGACGGCCCGCACCCACGCCACATGTGACACGGCCCTGACCCGACCGGGGTCGACTGCCCTGCCCGAGAACGCTTTTCGCTCCACCGAGACGGCCCACCACCGGCAACTGGTGATCACACATGCGTACTCACACCCCGTCCCTGCCCGACACCGCCGACCAGCTCGACGTGGCCGGCGACCTGCTGGCCCTGCTGCGGCACACCACGACCGAACCCCGCCCCGACACCCGACTGGAGGCCCTCACCCTGGCCGTGGCCGCCGACCTGCCCGTGCTGCTGTGGGGCGAGCCGGGCATCGGCAAGACCGCGGCCCTGACCCAGCTCGCCACGGCCCTGGACCTGCCGCTGACGACGGTCATCGCCAGCGTGCACGAGCCGTCCGACTTCTCGGGCCTGCCGATCGTCGGCGACGACCCCGCCGAGCAGGGCGTGCCGCTGGCACCGCCGGACTGGGCCGTACGCCTCGTGCGGGCCGGGCGGGGGCTGCTGTTCCTCGACGAACTGTCCACCGCCCCGCCCGCCGTGCAGGCCGCCCTGCTCCGGCTCGTGCTGGAGCGGCGGATCGGCGCGCTGCGCCTGCCGCCGGGCGTACGGATCGTGGCCGCCGCCAACCCGCGCTCCTCGGCCGCCGACGGCTGGGAACTGAGCCCGCCGCTCGCCAACCGCTTCGTCCACCTGCAGTGGACGCACGACACCGACGTCGTCGTCCGCGGCCTCGGCGGGACCTGGCCGCGGGCGACCCTGCCCCGGCTCGACCCGGGGAAGCTGCCGGAGGCCGTGGAGTTCGCCCGTCGCGCGGTGTGCGGGCTGCTGGCCGCCCGTCCCGCACTCGCGCACCGGCTGCCCAGCGGCGAGGTGCGCCGGGGCGGGCCCTGGCCGTCCCCGCGCAGCTGGGAGATGACGCTGCATCTGATCGCCTTCGCGACCGCGGCCGGCTCCTCCCGTGACGTCCTCTCCCTGCTGGTCAGGGGCACGGTCGGGGACGGGCCGGGGCTGGAACTGCTGGCGAGCCTGGACCGGATGGACCTCCCGGACCCCGAGACGCTGCTGGCCGACCCGGCCGGCGCGGTGCTGCCCGAACGCGGCGACCTGCGGCAGGCCGCGCTGGACGGGGTCGTGGCGGCGGTGCGCAACCGCGCGGAGCGGGCCCGCTGGGACGCCGCCTGGGCGCTCCTGGTCAGGGCCCTGGAGACCGGCCCCCCGGACGTGGTGGTCGTGCCCGCGACCACGCTCGCGGCCCTGCGCCGCGACGACTGGGACGTCCCGGCGTCGATCGAGCGCCTGGCCGGAGTGGTGACCCTGTCCCGGCGGGCGGACCGCACCACGGCGGCGGTCGCCGCGGCGGCCAAGGCGGGCCGATGAGGGTGAACAGCGGCGGGCGCGGCTCGGGCGAGGGCGGGCAGGCGACGGCGTCCGTGCCCGAGGCCGCCCCCGCGTCGGTGCCCGGGGCCGCCCCCGCGTCCGTGCCCGGGGTTGCCTCCGCGTCGGTGCCCGGGGCTGTCTCCGCGTCGGTGCCCGGGGCCGCCCGTGAGCCCGCGCCCGGGGCCGCCCGCGAGAGCACCTGCGAGCCCGAGTCCGGAACCCTCGACCGGGACAAGCTGTTCACGGCCCGGCTGCACGCCGCCCGTGTTCGTCCCTACCTCGCGACCGCCCTCTTCGCCCTGCACGTCGTCCCCTCGCGGCGGGTGCCCACCATGGGCGTCGACCGGTACTGGCGGTGCTACGTGTCGCCGGGGTTCGTGGACCGCACGCCCGTCGAGGAGCTGGCGGGCGTGTGGGTGCACGAGGTGTCGCACCTGCTGCGCGACCACCACGGGCGCAGCGACCGGGTCGCCAGGGAGCGCGGCCTGCACGGCCCGGGGGATCGGCTGCGGATGAACATCGCCGCGGACTTCGAGATCAACGACGACGTCTACGGCGACGGCCTGGCCCGCCCCGAGGACGTCGTCGAGCCGGGCGATCTCGGCCTGCCCGAGGGCGAGTTGATGGAGGAGTACCTCCGGCAGTTCACCCTCGGCCCGCGGTCGCAGGACCTGGCCTGGCTGGACTGCGGCAGCGGCGCCGACGGTCTGGACCGGGAGTGGGAACTGGGCCCGGACGGGGCGCACGGCCTGAGCGAGCACGAGCAGGACGCGGTCCGCTTCCGGGTCGCGCAGGGCATCACCGGCCGCCCGGGCAAGGCCCCCCACGGCTGGCGGCGCTGGGCGGAGGAGGCCTTCCACCCGCCGCAGCCGTGGCAGGAACTGCTGGGCGCGGCGGTCCGCTCGGCGACGACCGGCCCCGGCGCGGGCGAGGACTACACCTACGGCCGCCCCGCCCGGCGTTCCACCGCCCTGCCCGGCACGGTCCTGCCGAGCCTGCGCCGCCGCCCGCCCCGGGTGTGCGTCGTCATCGACACCTCCGGCTCGGTCAGCGACGCCGAACTGGGCAGCGCGCTCCTGGAGGTCGCAGCGATCGCCCGGGCCGTGGGCGGCCGTCGCGACCTGGTCACGGTGGTGTCCTGCGACGCCTCGGCCGGCATCGCCCGCCGCCTGTGCCGTGAGGAGGGCATCCCGCTCACGGGCGGCGGCGGCACGGACCTGCGGGCGGGCTTCACCCGCGCCCTGCGCAGCCGGCCGTCCCCCGATGTCGTCGTGGTTCTCACCGACGGCCAGACCCCCTGGCCGGACACCCGGCCCCCGTGCCGCACGGTGGTGGGCCTGTTCCCGCGCCGGTACGGGGGTGACGCCTACGACGAGTCCAACCCCGAGTACGTCCCGGACTCGCCCCCCGAGTGGGCCCGGGTGGTGGACATCGGCTGACCGGGCCGTCGGGGAGGACGTAGCGCAGGGCGACACCGCTCTTGTAGGCGCGGGCCTGCACGCCGAACCGGATGCCGGTGGCCCGCTCCGCGCGGCCCGGCCCGGCGTCCACGGGACCGGCGTCCACCGGGCCCGCGGCGGCGTACACGGGACGGGCGGCGGCGAGGCCCGTCGCGGCCAGGGTCCCCGGAATGCCGCTATGGCCCGCTCCGGGGCTCACAGGCCGAAGAGCTCCGCCGCGTTGTCGTGGCACACCGCCCGCAGCCACTCGTCCCCGAGGCCCAGCCGCTCCAGTGAGTCGAGTTGGTGCAGGTACGGATAGCTTGATCTTTAACCTGTGCGGCGGGGGCGGGGAGTGGTCGACTTCTTGTTCCGGGACGTGGTAGCCCTCGTTTTGCGGGGTGTGTGGACGTCGTGGCGTGGGGTGGGCCGGGTGTTCTTTCGGCCGGGAGGTCGTCCAGGTCCGGGGCGGGTGGATTTCGGTGCCCGGGCCGGGCAGAGGACCGTGGGGCGGATGTGCCGAAAGTCGCGGCGGACACGTGCCGGGGTCAGCCTGTCTGAGGCAACGGGCCTCTCCCATGGGCGACGCCGGTCGGCTGCGAGTGGCCGGGCCAGCCGCAGTTGGGTGTAAGCCGCGAGGATCAGCCAGGTCCAGCGGTCGGCCGCCTCGGGGGTGCGGATCTTCGGGCAGGTCCAGCCGAGCGTCTGCTTGAACAGGCGGAAGGTGTGCTCGATGTCGAAGCGACGCAGGTATGCCTGCCAGAGTCGGTCGGCGTCCGCTTCGGTGGCGCCGGTGCC
>NZ_JBHJPX010000011.1:263288-368177 GCF_042262425.1 Streptomyces sp. NPDC056373 | reverse complement strand
CCACCACCGGCGCACTGTCCGCCAGCATGAACCGCAACCGCTCCACCGGGTACTCCGGATCCAGCGGCACATACGCCCCACCCGCCTTCAACACCGCCAGCACCGCCACCATCAGATCCAGACCACGCTCCAGGCACACCGCCACCCGCACATCCGGACCCACACCCACCGACCGCAGATACCGCGCCAGCCGGTTCGCCGCCGCATTCAACTCCCGATAACTCAGCTCACCACCCTCGGCAACCACCGCCACCGCATCCCCGCCCACAGCGACCCGGCGCTCAATCAACTCGTGCAGGCACACCTGGTCAGGGAACGCGACCGCCGTGTCGTTCCAGCCGCGCACCACCCGGTGCTCCTCCACCGCATCCAGCAACGGCACATCCCCCACCAACCGCCCCTCATCGGCCACCATCGCCGACAACACCGCACGGAAATACCCCGCGAACCGCTCCACCGTCGACGCGTCGAACAGCGCCGAGGCGAACTCAACGCCGCCGGCGACGGTGTCGCCCTCCTCGTAGAGGCGTAGCGACAGGTCGAACTGGGCGGTGGCGGCGGGGGTGGGAACCTCGCTCAGTTCGAGTCCGGGCAGGTGGGCGGTGCCTGCCGGGGTGTTCTGCCACGCGAACATCACCTGGAACACCGGCGTGTGCGCGAGACTTCGCGGCGGTTGCACGGCGTCCACGACCTGCTCGAAGGGGAGCAGTTGATGCTCCTGCGCGGCCAGTACGCGTGCCCCGACCCGGTGCAGCAGCTCACCCACCGTGACGGGTCCGCCGAGGTCGACGCGCACCGGGACGGTGTTGACGAACAGGCCGATCAGCGGCTCCAGTTCGTTCTGCATCCGGTTCGCCACCGGGGTGCCGATGACGATGTCCTGCGTGCCGGACAGCCGGGACAGCACCGCAGCCCATGCCGACAGCAGCGTGGTGAACACAGTCGTGTGGTGCCGCAACGCCAGTTCCCGGATGCCTTGCACGAGTTCGGCGTCGAGAGCGAACCGCACGACACCGCCGGCGTGGTCCTGCATCGGGGGGCGAGGACGGTCGGTCGGCAGTTCGAGCAACACCGGAGCGTCTCGCAGTTCCTCTCGCCAGTATCCGATCTCGCGCTCGACGCTGTCTCCGGTCAGCCGCTCCCGCTGCCACAGCGCGTAGTCGGCGTACTGGATGGTCAGTGGCGGCAGCGGGTCGGGCTCGCCTTTGCTGAAGGCCGCGTAGAGGGTGCTGAGTTCGGAGACGAACAGGCCGATCGACCAGCCGTCGGAGACGATGTGGTGCATCGTCACCAACAGCACGTGCTCATCGGCGGCGGACCGGATCAGCCGACCGCGGATCAGTGGGCCCGACCGCAGGTCGAAGGGCTGCTCGGCCTCGTGCTCGACCAGCTGTACGACGTCCGTGGCGCCCGTGCCCTCGTCCGTGGCCGTGTCATGCTCCACCAGCAGGAACGTGCTCTGCTCGGCGTCCAGGACGCGCTGCCGCGGCTCGCCGTCGATCAGCTCGAAGACCGTCCGCAGGACCGCGTGCCGGGCGACGATCCGGTCCAGTGCCGCCCGCAGTGCCGTGCGGTCCAGGTCTCCGCTCAGGCGCACCGCGAGGCGCAGGTGGTACGCGCGACTTGCCTCGGGGTTGAGTCGCGCCAGGAACCACAGGCGCTGCTGGGCGTACGACAGCGGCACGTCCGTGCCGGGATCGCGCGCCACCACGGCCGGTACGACGACGGCGCCGGCCGCCTCGATCTCCCGGGCCAGGTCTGCCAGCACCGGCCGGGAGAACACGGCCGCGAGCGGCAACTCGACGCGCAGCCTTACCCGTATGCGTGACACGACCCGCATCGCCAGGAGCGAGTGCCCGCCGAGCTCCCAGAAGTGGCTTCGACGGCCGACGTTTTCGGCGTCGAGCAGTTCCGTCCAGATCTCCGCCAGGGTCTGCTCCACCACGCCGACCGGTTCTTCGTACTCCTGGTGCGCGAGCGGCTCCGCCTCGGGAGCGGACGGCTCCCCGGGTTCGGTGTCCGGGTTCGCCCAGCGGTCCATTCGGCCGAGGAACTCGACGGTGCCGTCGTCCAGGCGCCGGCCTGCTGTTCCGGTCCGGTACATCCGGGTGCCCGGGTGGAGCGGATCCTCGACGAACCGTTCGGCAGTGAGGTCGGGACGGTCGAGGTAGCCGCGGGCGAGGTGCACCCCGGCTACATGGATCTCGCCGGTGGCGCCGACGGGCACCGGACGGCCCCGGTCGTCCAGCACGTGGATCCGCGTGGGTGCGACAGGGCGCCCGACCGGAGCGCGCTCCCCACCGGCGGCGCTCGTCCACGCGATCACGTCGGTCGTGGCCTCTGTCGGCCCGTAGGAAACATGCAACTCCACTGTGGGCAGCTGCTTTTCGAAGCGTCTCAGCAGGGTCGCCGGGAGGGGGTCACCGGTGGTGTGCACGCTGCGCAGACCGGCGCACCGGGCATCGGCGTGGTACAGGAAGAGCGAGAGCTCCGACGGTTCGAAGTGCGCCACCGTGACCCCGTGACGTGCGACAAGGTCGACGAGGAGGGAAGGATCCCGGTGCCCGTCCGGAGGAGCCATCACCGACCGGGCTCCGGCCAGGACCGGCCAGAGCAGTTGCCACACAGCCGTGGCATGGGCCACCGGCGCCTTCTGCAATACCGCGTCCGACGGGGACAGACCGTGGCTCTGCTGCGTCCACGTCAGCCGGTCGTTCACCGACCGGTGTTCGATCATGATGCCGGTGGGGGTGCCGGTCGGGTCGGAGGTGTACACGACGTAGGCGAGGTGACCGGGCGTCAGACCGTTCCGGTCGAGGTCGTCGGCCGCGTCGGCCGCGTCGGCCGCGTCGGCCGGGAGAGCGGCCCATGCCCCGCCGTCACGGTCCAGGCACACCACGTCCCCGCCCAGCAGACCGGCGAAGGAGCTGTGGGTCAGCACCACCACCGGTGAGCTGTCGGCGAGCATGAACCGCAGTCGTTCCTCCGGACGGCCGGGGTCCAACGGCACATACGCCCCACCCGCCTTCAGCACCGCCAGCACCGCCACCATCAGATCCAGACCACGCTCCAGGCACACCGCCACCCGCGCATCCGGCCCCACGCCCAGCGACCGCAGATACCGCGCCAGCCGGTTCGCCGCCGCATTCAACTCCCGATAGCTCAGCTCACCCCCCTCGGCGACCACCGCCACCGCGTCCCCACGCACCGCGACCTGCCGCTCGAACAACTCGGACACGCACGCGGACTGTTCCTCACCGGTGTCGGGCAACAGCGGTACCCGGCCGACCAGTCGGCGGTCATCGGTCACCATCGCCGCCAGCGCCGTCCGGAAGTACCCCGCGAACGCCTCGACGGTCGACCGGTCGAACAGCGCTGAGGCGAATTCGAGGGCTCCGGTGATGCGTCCGTCGTCCTCCGCCAGGTGGAGGGAGAGGTCGAACTGTGCGGTGTCGGAGGGGAGCGGGACCTGGCTCAGTTCCAGGCCCGGCAGGTCCACCGTGCCCGCCGGGGTGTTCTGCCAGGTGAACATCGTCTGGAAGACCGGCGCGTGGGCCAGGCTGCGAGGCGGCTGGACGATCTCCACGACCTGTTCGAAGGGAAGCTGCTGGTTCTCCTGCGCGGCCAGCACCCGCTCCCCCACGGAACGCAGCAGTTCGGCCACCGTCGCCGACGGGGGCACCTCGACGCGCAGAGCCACCGTGTTGACGAAGAAGCCGATCAGCGGCTCCACTTCGGCCTGCGAACGGTTGGCCACCGGCGTGCCCACCACGAGATCGTGGGCGCCGGACAGCCGGGACAGCACTGTGGCCCATGCCGACAGCAGTGCGGTGAACAGGGTCGTGTCGTGGTGCAGCGCGAGCTTCTTCAGGGCCGCTGCCAGGTCGGCGTCCACGTCGAACTCGACGACGTCACCGGCGTAGTCCTGGCGTGCCGGCCGCGGGCGGTCGGTCGGCAACTCCAGGAGGGGTGGAGCGTCGCGCAGGGTCTCGCGCCAGTACCGGCTCTCCCGCTCGGCCGCCTCGCCGGCGAGCCACCGCCGTTGCCAGGCCGCGTAGTCGGTGTAGCCGATCTCCAGGGACGGCAGGGGGTCCGGGTCGCCCCGGTGGAACGCCGCGTAGAGACCGCTGAGTTCGGACACCAGGACGCCTGTGGACCAGCCGTCGGAGACGATGTGGTGCATCGTCACGAGCAGCACGTGTTCGTCCGTGGCCGACCGGATCAGCCGGCCGCGGATGAGCGGGCCCGTCGACAGGTCGAAGGGCTGGTTCAGTTCCCGGTCCATCGCCGAGAACAGGGCCTCGGTGTCGCCGTCCTCGACGGTGTCCTCCGCGAGGGTGAACCGGGCCTGGGACGCGGGGAGGATCCTCGGCCTCGGCTCGCCGTCGACCTCGTCGAAGACCGTGCGCAGCGTCTCGTGCCGGGCCACGATCCGGTCGAGGGCCGCTCCCAACGCCCCCCGGTCCAGCCGGCCCTTCATCCGCACCGCCACCCGGACGTGGTAGGCGCGGCTCGCCCTGTTCTCCAACTGGGCCAGGAACCAGAGCCGTTGCTGGGCGAAGGAGACCGTCACCGGGCCCTGGCGGTCGCCCGCGACGATCGCCGGTGCGGCCCGGCCGCCGGACCGCGCCGCCACCTCCTGGGCCATGTCCAGCAGCGACGGCCGCGCGAACACCGCCGACAGGGGCAACTCGGCGCCGAACACGGACCGTACGCGGGAGACGACCTGCACCGCCGTCAGCGAGTGCCCGCCGAGTTCGAAGAAGTGGTCGCGGCGACCGACCTGCTCCACCCCGAGCACCTCGGCCCAGATGGCGGCCAGGCCCTGCTCCACCTCACCTTCGGGGGGCGCGTACGCCCGGTGCGCGTAGGCGTCGGCGTCCGGGGCGGGCAGCGCCTGACGGTCGACCTTGCCGTTGTGGCTCAGCGGCAGGGCGTCGAGCCGGACGAACGCCGCCGGCACCATGTAGTCCGGCAGGACCTGCCCGAGGTGGTCACGGAGCGCGTCGGCGTCCAGTTCCTCGTCGGTGCCACTGAAGTACGCGACCAGGCGCGGGGCTCCCGTGTCGCGCCGGTCGGCCACGACGGCCGCCTCACGGACTCCCGGCACGCGGGCCAGCCGGGCCTCGATCTCCTCCAGCTCGATGCGCAGGCCACGGACCTTGACCTGGAAGTCGTTGCGGCCCAGGAACTCGACCGAACCGTCCGGCAGCCACCGGCCCACGTCCCCCGAGCGGTACATGCGCGCGCCCGGCACGAACGGGTCGTCGAGGAACCGTTCCCGTGTCAGCTCCGGCCGGTTCAGATAGCCGCGGGCCACCTGGACGCCGGCGACGTGGATCTCGCCGGCGGCCCCGGCGGGCAGCGGGCGCCCCCACTGGTCGAGGACGTAGATCCGGGTGTTGGAGACGGGCCTGCCGAGGGAGGGCTGGTGGTGCCCGCCGTTCCACGCCCAGTACGTCACGTGCACGGTGGTCTCGGTCGGCCCGTAGAAGCTGCACAGCTCCACGCCGGGCAGCCGCTCGGCGAACTGCTCGACCAGGGTGCCCGGCAGGGCCTCCCCGCCGAGGAAGACGCGTCGCAGGCTCCCGCAGCGTTCCTGGTCGGCTTCGTCGAGGAACACCCGCAGCATCGACGGAACGAAGTGGATGGTCGTCACCTGATGGCGCCGGACCGTGTCGAGCAGGTACCCCGGGTCCCGGTGTCCCCCGGGACGGGCCATCACCAGCCGGGCCCCGGCGAGCAGCGGCCAGAACAGCTCCTCCACCGACGCGTCGAAGACGAGGGGCGCCTTGTGCAGGTAGACGTCCGCGGCCGTCAGCTCGTACGCCTTCTGCTGCCAGGCGAGCACGTTGACCACGGAGCGGTGCTCGACCATGACGCCCTTGGGGGTGCCGGTCGACCCGGAGGTGTACATGACGTAGGCGAGGTGACCGGGTGTCAGACCGTCCCGGTCGAGGTCGTCGGCCGCGTCGGCCGGGAGAGCGGCCCATGCCCCGCCGTCACGGTCCAGGCACACCACGTCCCCGCCCAGCAGACCGGCGAAGGAGCTGTGGGTCAGCACCACCACCGGTGAGCTGTCGGCGAGCATCAGCCGCAGCCGCTCCTCCGGATGGCCGGGGTCCAACGGCACATACGCCCCACCCGCCTTCAGCACCCCCAGCACCGCCACCATCAGATCCAGACCACGCTCCAGGCACACCGCCACCCGCGCATCCGGACCCACACCCAACGACCGCAGATACCGCGCCAGCCGATTCGCCGCCGCGTTCAACTCCCGATAACTCAGCTCACCACCCTCGGCGACCACCGCCACCGCGTCCCCACGCACCGCGACCTGCCGCTCGAACAACTCGTGCAGGCAGTCCTGGTCCGGAAAGGCGACCGTCGTGTCGTTCCAGCCGCTCACCACCTGGTGCCGGTGCCGCGGCGGAAGCACCTCAAGTCGCTGCAGCGGGGTCTGCGGGGCGTCCTCCAGCGCGTCGACCAGGCTCTCCAGCGCGGTGTGCATCATCGCGCACACCGCCTCGGGGTCCACCGCGTCGACGGTCTTGACGGTCAGGTGAAAGCCGGTGCCGAGGTCGTCGACGGAGAGCGTCAGCGGGTAGTTGGTGCGCTCGGAGTCGAGGACGACCTCGATCTCGTCGCTCCAGCGTGCGGTCTTGTCGCCCCGTGCGGTCTCGTCGTCGCCCCGTCCGGTCTCCTCGGCCACGGAGTGGCGGTAGTTGAGCAGTGAGGTGAACAGCGGCGAGGGGGCCTGGACCCCGCTGCGGCGCTGGGCCAGGGACAGGGGGGCGTGCTCGTGGCGGAGCAGGTCGGCGAGGAGGGCGTGGGTGCGCTCGACCGTGTCGCGTACGCCCTGGTCGGCCGTGGTGATCCTGACGGGGAGGGTGTTGATGAACATGCCCAGGGCGCGGTCGGAGCCGGCACCGGAGTTCATACGGCCGAAGAGCACCGTGCCGAACACGACGTCCGGGCGGTCGCAGATCCGGCCGAGGACCTGGGCCCACGCCACGTGGCAGAGTGCCGCGGCGCTGACTCCCGCGGCCCGTGCCCGTTCCCGGATCCGCCGGGCCAGCCCCTCGTCCACGGCCCGGTCCGTCTCCACGACCTGTGAGCCGTCGCCGTGCACGTCGACCAGCCCGAAGGGTGCCGTCGGCTCGGTGACGTCCCCCAGCAGTCCGGTGAAGAACTCCTCGTGCTCGGCCCGACCGATGCCGAGGCGGGCCTGTGCGACGAAGTTCCGGAAGGGCAGCGGCGGGGGCAGGGAGTCCGCCCTGCCGCCCAGGACGGCTCCGACCTCCTCCAGCAGCACGTCACGCGTGGTGTGGTCGAGGACCAGGTGGTGCGCCAGCAGAAGGAGCAGCCACCGGTCGTGGCGGGTGTCGGCCGTGACGGCCACCCGCATCAGGGGCGCCCGGGTGATGTCCATGCGATAGGTCGCAGGGTCGTACGAGGACTGCAGCCGTGCCACCGCGTCGGTGGCGCCGTCCGCTTCGATCTCGTCGACGGGAATCGCGGCCGTACGCCACACGACCTGCACGGGCTCGGGCACGCCCTGCCACACCACCGCGGTACGGAGGATGTCGTGGCGGTCGACCACCGCCTGAAGTGCCCCGACGAACGCGTCGAGTCGTGACCGGCTGTCGAAGGCGAGCAGCGCCGACTGGACGTACGGGTCGCCCTGGCCGTCCATCAGATGGTGGAAGAAGACGCCTTCCTGGAGCGGTGCGAGCGGATAGGCGTCCTGCACGTTGGCGGCGCCACCGGGGACCTGCGCGACCACCTCGTCGATCTCGCCCTGGTCGAGGTCGAGCAGCGGCAGCAGGTCCGCCGTGATCTCCGAGCAGCCGGGCGGTATCAGGTTCGGCGGTGCGGCGAGCTGTTCGTCGCCCGCGGTGGCCGCGGCGAAGTCGGCCAGCACGGGGTGTCTGAACAGGGCCCGTACGTCGGCGTTCAGTCCGGCCCGCCGCATGCGTTCGACGAGCGACACGGCGAGCAGCGAGTGCCCGCCGAGCGCGAAGAAGTGGTCCCGTCGGCCCACCCGGTCGACGGGCAGCAGGTCGGTCCAGATCTCCGCCAGGGTCTGCTCGGTCGCGCCTCGCGGGGCCTCGTACTCGCCGTGGGCGTATGCGTCGGCCCGCGGTGCGGGCAGCGCCTTCCGGTCGATCTTTCCGTTGGGGGTCAACGGCAGCTCGTCCAGCAGCAGGAATCCGGACGGGACCATGTGGTCGGGCAGCACGCGTCCCAGGTGCACTCGCGCGGTCTCGGCCGTGACCTCGTCGGTGGCGGTGCAGTAGGCGACCAGGCGCCGGTCACCGTCGTGGCCGTGGGCGACGACGACCGCCTCGCGGACGCCGGGGATCTCGCGGAGCCGGGCCTCGATCTCGCCGAGTTCCACGCGGAAGCCCCGGATCTTCACCTGGAAGTCGTCGCGTCCCAGGAACTCCAGCCGCCCGTCAGGCAGTCGTCGGCCCAGGTCGCCGGTGCGGTACATGCGGTCCCCGGGGACGAAGGGATCCTCGGTGAACCGCTCCCGCGTCAGCTCGGGCCGGTTCAGATAGCCGCGCGCGACTCCGGCGCCCGCGATGTGGATCTCGCCGGGGACGCCCACGGGGGCGGGACGGCCGCTGTCGTCCAGGAGGTGGATCCGGGTGTTGGCGACCGGCAGGCCGATCGGGGGATCGCTGTCCGCGCCGGGCGCACAACGGAAGACGGATGCCCACACGGTCGTCTCGGTGGGGCCGTACGCGTTGAAGACCTGCCGGCCCGCGCCGCCCCAGCGGTCGACCAGGGACTGCGGCACGGCCTCGCCCGCCAGGACCAGGGTGCGCAGCGGGGCGAGCGACGCGTGCTCGGGCACCGTCTCCAGGACCGCGGGGGGCAGCACGGCGTGCGTGACGGACCGCCGTACGACGGTCTCGGCCAGCGCCGCACCGGCCAGGACGGCGCCGGCCGGGGCGAGGCACAGGGTGGCGCCGTTGGCCAGCGCCATCACCATCTCGAAGGCGCACGCGTCGAAGCTGAGCGCGGCGAACTGGAGCACACGGTCGCCCGGCCCGGGCCGGAACACCGCCCGCTGGGCCTCGATCATGTTGGCGACACCGCGGTGCTCGATCATCACGCCCTTGGGCCGGCCGGTCGAGCCGGAGGTGTAGATGACGTAGGCCAGGTGTTCCGGGGTGAGGTCCTCGCGGTCGAGGTCGGTGTCGGCGAGGTCGGCCCACTGGTGGGCGTCCGTGTCCAGGCAGACGGCCGCGCCGTGGTCGCCGGCCAGGTGGACGAGCCGCTCCTGGGTGAGGACCACCGCGGGCGCGCTGTCCGCGAGCATGAACTCCAGCCGCTCCACCGGGTATTCGGGGTCCAGGGGCACATACGCCCCGCCCGCCTTGAGCACGGCCAGCGCGGCCGTCACCATGTCCGGTCCGCGTTCGAGGCAGATCGCGACCCGGGCGTCGGGGCGCACTCCCAGCGAACGCAGGTGCCGGGCCAGGCGGTTGGCCGCCGCGTTCAGCTCCCGATAGCTCAACTCCCGGTAGCTCAGCTCACCGTCCTCGGCCTCGACCGCCGTCGCCTCGCCGGACGCGGCGGCCTGCCGCTGGAACAGCTCGTGCACGCACTGCTGCTCCGGGAAGGGGGCCGTCGTGTCGTTCCAGCGGTGGACGACGAGTTCACGGTGAGCGGCCGGCAGTACGTCCAGCTTCGCGAGCGGCGTCTCGGGGGCCCGGTCGAGGGTGTCGACCAGTTCTTCGAGGGCGGTGTGCATGAGGGCGCAGACGAGTTCCGCGTCGGCCGCACCCGTGGTCTGGGCGGTGAGGGTGAAGCCGACACCCAGGTCGTCGACGGACAGGGCGACGGGGTAGTTGGACCGCTCCTGGCCTTCGACCACCTCCACGCCCTCCCACGGGCGCGCGCTCTCGGGCTCCTCCATGGGTGTGTGCCGGTAGTTGAGGAGGGAGGTGAACAGGGGTGCGGGGGCCTGAACGCCGCTGCAGCGCTGGGCCAGGGTGAGCGGGGCGTGCTCGTGCCGCAGCAGGTCCGTCAGCAGGGTGTGGGTGCCGTGTACGGCCTCGCGCGCGCCGCCGGTGACGTCCACGCGGACGGGCAGGGTGTTGATGAACATGCCAAGGGCCCGGTCGGACCCGGCCCCGGAGTTCATACGGCCGAACAACACCGTCCCGAACACCACGTCCGTGCGCCCGGACAACCGCGCCAGCACCTGCGCCCACGCCACATGGCACAGCGCCGCCGCGCTCACCCCGGCCGCACGGGAGCGGTCCCGCATGCGCTGGGCCAGCCCGGCGTCCACGGCCCGACTCGTCTCGACCACCTGGGAGCCGTCGCCGTGCACGTCCAGCAGCCCGAACGGCGCGGTCGGCTCGGTGACATCCCCCAGCAGCCCGGTGAAGAACTCCTCGTGCTCGGCCCGGCTCACCCCCAGCCGGGCCTGCGCCACGAAGTCCCGGAAGGGCATGCTCGGCGGGAGGGCGTCGGTGTCGCCGCGGACGATGCGGCGGACCTCGTCCAGCAGCACCTCCATGGTGGTGTGGTCGAGGACGAGGTGATGGGTCAGCAGGAGCAGCAGCCAACGATCCGAGGCCCGGTCCCGGGCGACCATCGCCCGTACCAGCGGAGCCTGCGAGACATCCATCCGGTACCGGGCCGGCCCGAAACGCTCCCGCAACCACGCCACCGGATCCCCGGCCGCCCCGTCCGGCTCGACCTCGACCACCGGAACCCGAACCGACCGCGACACCACCTGAACCGGCTCCCGAACCCCCTCCCACACCACCCCCGTCCGCAACACGTCATGCCGGTCCACCACCGCCTGCAACGCCGCCAGGAACCCGTCCAACCGAGCCCGCGAATCAAACGCCAACACCGCGGGCAGCACATACGGATCCCCCTCACCACCCGCCACGTGATGAAAGAAAACCCCCTCCTGCAACGGCGCCAGCGGATACACGTCCTGCACATTGCCGACGCCCCCCGTCACCCGGCCCACCACCGCGTCCACCTCACCCTGATCCAACTCGACCAGCGGCAGCATGTCGGGGGTGATCCGTTCGCAGCCCGCGGGGATCAGGTTGGGCGGCACCACGGCCCGCTCGTTCCGGTCGCCGGTGACAGCGGCGGCGAAGTCGGCCAGTACGGGATGCGTGAACAGGGTGCGCACGTCGGTGGGCAGGCCGGCCCGTCGCATGCGCTCGACGAGCGCCATGGCCAGCAGGGAGTGTCCGCCGAGTTCGAAGAAGTGGTCGTGGCGGCCGATCCGCTCCGCGGCGAGCAGGTCGGTCCAGACGGCCGCGACGGTCTGCTCCGTACCGTCCATGGGCGGCACGAACCCGCGGTGCGAGAAGGCGTTCCCGTCCGGGGTCGGCAGTGCCTTGCGGTCCACCTTGCCGTTCGGCGTCAGCGGAAGTTCCGCCAGCTCGACGAAGGCGGCGGGCACCATGTACTCGGGGAGAACGCCGGTCAGGTGCGCCCGGAGCGTTCCGGCGTCGACCTGCTCGCTGCCGGTCCGCGTGTAGTAGGCGAACAGGCGCTTGTCGCCGTCCTGCTCGACGGCGGCCACGACGGCGTCACCGACGCCCGGCACCTCGCCGAGGCGGGCCTCGATCTCGCCGAGTTCGATGCGGAAGCCCCGGACCTTGACCTGGAAGTCGTCGCGTCCCAGGAACTCGATCGTCCCGTCCGGCAGCCGGCGGCCCAGGTCACCGGTGCGGTACATCCGGCCGCCCGGCACGAAGGGGTCGGGGAGGAAGCGCTCCTCGGTCAGCTCCGGTCGGCCCCAGTAGCCGCGGGCGACGCCGGCGCCACCGATGTGGATCTCCCCGATGACGCCGACCGGCACCGGCCGGCCCCGTCCGTCGAGGAGGTGGACGCTGGTGTTCGCGAGCGGGCGGCCGATGTGCGCCGCGAAGCCCTCGTCCCGGGTCATGCGCACCCAGGTGGAGTAGGTGGTGGTCTCCGAGGGGGCGTACAGGTTGCAGACCGTCGTCACCTCGGTGTGTGCGAAGACGCGCTCCACCAGGGCGCGGGGCAGCGGCTCACCGGCCAGGTTGACGGTACGGACGGTCGGCGGCACGCGGTCCGCGGCGAGCAGCGCGCTCAGCGCCGGCGGCACGGTGTTGACCAGGGTGGGCTGCGCGGCGGACGCCTCGGGCACGCTGAGCACGTCGCGTGCCACGACGACCCTGGCTCCGACGGTCAGGGGGACCAGGCACTCGAAGACCGACAGGTCGAAGTTGAGTGACGTGGCGAAGAGCGTGCTTTCCAGTTCCGCGGCGGTGAAGGCCGACCGCGCCCATGCGAGGAGGTTGACCGCGTTGCGGTGCTCGATCATCACGCCCTTGGGCCGGCCGGTCGAGCCCGAGGTGTAGATGAGGTAGGCCAGGTTCTCGGCGGTGAGCGACCCGCGGTCGAGATGGTCGGCGGGCAGCGCGGACCATGAGGGGCGGTCGCTGTCCACGCACACCACCTGGTCACGGTCGCCGAACAGGTGGGCGAGCCGATCCTGTGTCAGGACGACCGTGGGCGCGCTGTCGGCGAGCATGAACTCCCGCCGCTCCGACGGGTATCCGGGGTCCAGGGGCACATACGCCCCACCGGCCTTGAGGACGGCCAGCACGGCGACCACCATGTCCAGTCCGCGTTCGAGGCAGATCGCCACCCGGGACTCCGGCTCGACGCCCAGGGAGCGCAGATGGCGGGCCAGGCGACTGGCCGCCGCGTCGAGCTCGCGGTAGGTCAGTTCGCCGTCCTCGGCGACCACGGCCGTGGCGTCCGGCGACGCCGCGACCTGCCGCTGGACCAGCTCGTGCACGCACGCCCGGTCGTCGTAGGTGACCGCGGTGTCGTTCCAGCCGTACAGCACCTGCTGTCGGTGCGAGGCCGGCAGCACGTCGACCTCGGCGGCGTCCAGGTCCGGGGTCTCCTCCAGGGCGCCCACCAGCCCGTCCAGGGCGGTGTGCATCAGGTCGCACAGCAGGGCCGGGTCGACCCCGGCCGCCACCTGCGCGGTCAGCTCGAACCGGTCGCCCAGGTCGTCGACGGAGAAGGTCAGCGGGTAGTTCGTGCGTTCCTCGTCGACCAGGACCTCGATCCCGTCGCGCCACATCAGGACCGGCTCGTCGACGGGCGTGTCGGCGGCGGAATGACGGTAGTTGAGGAGGGAGGTGAACAGGGGGGCGGGGGCGGGGACTCCGCTGCAGCGCTGGGCCAGGGAGAGCGGGGCGTGCTCGTGCCGCAGCAGGTCCGCCAGCAGGGCATGGGTGCCGCGTACGACCTCCTGTACCGGGCCGGTGACGTCCACGCGGACGGGCAGGGTGTTGATGAACATGCCCAGAGCCCGGTCGGACCCGGCCCCGGAGTTCATACGGCCGAACAACACCGTCCCGAACACCACGTCCGTGCGCCCGGACAACCGCGCCAGCACCTGCGCCCACGCCACATGGCACAGCGCCGCCGCACTCACCCCGACCGCACGGGAGCGCTCCCGAAGTCTCGCCGCCAGTCCCGCGTCGAGCCACCGCCGCGCCTCCACGACGTCCGCCCCGTCGCCGTGCACGTCCAGCAGCCCGAACGGCGCCGTCGGCTCGGTGACATCCCCCAGCAGCCCGGTGAAGAACTCCTCGTGCTCGGCCCGGCTCACCCCCAGCCGGGCCTGCGCCACATAGTCGCGGTACGGCAGCGGCCGGGGAAGACCGTCTTCTGTGCCGTCCAGGAAGGCGTGCACCTCGCCGAGCAGGACGTCACGGGTGGTGTGGTCGAGGACGAGGTGGTGGGTCAGCAGGAGCAGCAGCCACCGGTCGGACGCCGGGTCCCGGGCGACCATCGCCCGTACCAGCGGAGCCTGCGAGACATCCATCCGGTACCGGGCCGGCCCGAAACGATCCCGCAACCACGCCACCGCGTCCCCGGCCGCCGCGTCCGGCTCGACCTCGACCTCGACGACCGGAACCCGAACCGACCGCGACACCACCTGAACCGGCTCCCGAACCCCCTCCCACACCACCCCCGTCCGCAACACGTCATGCCGGTCCACCACCGCCTGCAACGCCGCCACGAACCCGTCCAACCGAGCCCGCGAATCAAACGCCAACACCGCGGGCAGCACATACGGATCCCCCTCACCACCCGCCACGTGATGGAAGAAAACCCCCTCCTGCAACGGCGCCAGCGGATACACGTCCTGCACATTGCCGACGCCCCCCGTCACCCGGCCCACCACCGCGTCCACCTCACCCTGATCCAACTCGACCAGCGGCAGGGTCTGATGGGTGGCCGCAGCCGACCGCAGGGCCGTGACCAGCGCGGGCTTGTTCTCCCGTACGGCGGTCACCAGCGCGGGATCGAGCGCGGTCCTGGTTCCCCGAAGGACAAGCTCGTCGCCGTCCACCGCGAGGGTGATGTGGGCCTGCGCCAGCTTGAGGTATACCGAGGTGAGATCCACGCCTGTCTCCGGCTGTGATGTGCGGTGAATGCAGGAAAAGCGGCGCGTGGGCGCGCGTCGGCACCCTTTCGCGGCGGAATTGTTTCAGGGAGCTGCCGGGAAGCAGTCAGGAAGCAGTCAGGAAGTCGTCTTCGCCAGACAGTCGTCCAGATGTGCCGCAAGAGCGCGGACACTGGGATGGTCGAAGAAGACGGGCGGATCGATGATAAGGCCCGTGATTTCCTCCAGGGCCTTGACGAGTCTGATTCCTGTCAGGGAATCGAGTCCCAGGTCATGAAAAGTGTCGTCGATGGAAACGTCCTGGGGACTGCGCGCGAGTTGTCGTGCGAGTTCCTCGCGCACCGTACTTTCCATAGGGGTCATCCCGGTGAACTCCTGCCAACGAATGGGAACGCGCACAGCTTTCTGGTGCGCATGACGACGCGGAAAGGGCCTGCTTCGAGAAGGCGCGTTCAGCGGTGTGCGGTCAGGCGGACGTCCCGACCCGGTCGGCCGGACATCGCGTCGAGGCGAGCATGACGTCGCCGATCCTGCCCACGGTGTCGCTCCACTCGTCCTGGGACATCGTGAGCGGGGGCAGGAACTTCAGCACGTGGCCTTGACCTGCGGTTTCCGCGATGACCGAGGCGTCGAACAGCCCGCTGCGGACCCGCTCGGCCAGGTCGGCGTCGGCGAACCGGAAACCGCTCAGCGTGCCCCGGCCGACGAGCCGCGCCACTCCGTCGGGCAGGGCCGTCAGGATCTCGCTCAGCGTGGCCCTGACGGCCTCGCCGAGGTCGGCCACGTGGGTGGCGAAGTGCGGATCGGCCCAGTGGTCCAGGGCGGCCTCGCCGGCCACGAAGGCGAGGTTGTGGCCACGGAAGGTGCCGTTGTGCTCCCCCGGCGTCCACTGGTCGAACTCCGGGCGGATGAGCAGGGCGGCCATCGGCAGGCCCATCCCGCTCAGCGACTTGGACAGGCAGACCAGGTCGGGCCGCAGCTCGGGAACGTCGTCGAAGCTGAAGAAGGTCCCGGTGCGTCCGCACCCGGCCTGGATGTCGTCGACGATCACCAGAGCCCCCACGGCGTCGGCCGCGCGCCGCACCCGGGCCAGCCACGACCGGCCGGCGGTGTTGAGCCCGCCTTCCGCCTGGACCGTCTCCAGCAGGATCGCCGCCGGCCGGGTGCGGGCCGCCGCCGCGGCGACCGCGGCCTCGAGAACCGCCGGGGAGTCCTGCCCGCCGTCGTCGTAGGGCAGGAAGGTGACGTCCCGCAGCTCGGTTCCGGCCGCTCCGCGCAGCAGCGGGGACGTCGTCGCCGCCAGCGACCCGAGGGACGCCCCGTGGAAGCCGCCGCGGAACGCCAGGACATCGCTGCGCCCCGTCACCTTGCGCGCGAGCTTCAGGGCCGCCTCGACGGCCAGCGTCCCCGCCGGTCCCGGGAACTGGACCCGGTAGTCGCCGAGTCCGCGAGGAGACAGCACGACGTCGGCGAACCGGGCGAGGAACGCCGCCTTGGCCGTGGTGTGCAGGTCGAGCGACTGCACGGGGCCGGCGTCGGAGAGGTAGCCGATGACCCGCTCGACGATCTTCGGGGGGTTGTGTCCGTAGTTGAGGGCGCCCGCGCCGCACAGCAGGTCGACATAGCGCCGTCCGTCGACGTCCCACAGATGGGACCCGCGGGCGCGCTGGAAGACGACGGGAAATGCGCGGCAGTAACTGCGCACCTGTGACTCGTGGCGCTCGAACACCGCGGCCAACTCCTGGTCAGCCATTCGGAAAGTACCTCTCACTTACTACGGTCAGGCGTAAGCTAGCGGACGCCGGCCGGGTACGGCCGAGTAACAAAGCGGGAAGCAGGAAATTCACAGAACGATCACGACCGTTCGCCAGGGATTCACCCGGCGTTTACCGGACAATTTCCGAGGCCGATCGCCGCGCTCAGAATGACTGAAAAGAGCCCGTCATGCCATGTGGCTTACGCCACAGAATTACGGCTACATGGTGATGCTCAGCCGGTGCTAGCGTTTTTCGAGTCGCCGCTCTTCTCTGCTGTCGACATAGCTTGATTCATCTTTTTTCCTCCCCCTGTAGTCGTGCGTTCGCACCCGCCGAAAGCGGTGACTTCACGTTGAGCCACACGACGCTCGTCTGCCTGCCTTTCGCGGGCTCCGGCGCCTCCTTCTTCCGTCCCTGGCGCGATCTCGCACCTTCGGCCCTCCACGTCGTGGCGCCGCAACTGCCCGGCCGGGAGTGGCGCATCGGCGAGGAACCGGCCAAGGACGTCGACTCGGCCGTCACGGCACTGCTCGACGACGTCCTCGACCAGGGCGTCGAGGGACGTGTCGCGCTGTTCGGGCACAGTTTCGGCGGCGTCCTCGCCTTCGAGCTGGCGCGCAGACTGCTGACCGTGGGAGATCTGGAACTCGTCCATCTGTTCCCCAGCGGCTCCCCCGACCCCTGGACCCCCAGGACCCGGCGAGCCGCCGGCCTCGCCGACGAGGACTTCCTGCGCAGGGTCGAGGAGTTCGCCGGCTACAGCCATGAGGCGCTCGCCGCCCCGGAGATGCGGGAGCTCATCCTCCCGACGCTGCGGGGCGACGTGGAGATGCACGAGAGCTACGTCGCCGACACCGCGCAACCCCTCCCCGTCCCGGTCACCGCACTGCGCGGCCGTACGGACCATCTGGTGAGCGCGGCCGAGACCGCCGGCTGGTCACGCGCGACGACCGCGGAGTTCACCGTGACCGAGTTCGACGGCGGCCACATGTACGTCACCGACGGGGCCGGGCAGTTGCTCACCCTGATCGAGCACGTCACGGCCCCTTCCTGACCGGCCCGCAGCCCACTTGGACGACGACCACCAGGAGTTCCCATGCGACTGGCCGACAAGACGGCCGTCATCACCGGCGCCGCCCGAGGGCTCGGCCGGGCATGTGCCGTGGCCTTCGCCCGCGAGGGCGCGGATCTCCTGCTCGTCGACATCTGCGGGGACACTCCCGGTGTCCCCTACCCGCTCGGGACGGCAAGCCAGTTGGCGCACACGGAGCGGCTGTGCCGTGACCTCGGTGCGGCCGTGTCCGTCTCCGAGGCCGACGTCCGCGACCCGGCGTCCGTCGCTGCGGCCGTGGACCTCGCTCAGGAACGGTTCGGCCGGATCGACGTACTGGTGAACAACGCGGGGATCGTGGCCCCGTCGGGCAAGTCCGCCGACCGACTCAGCGAGGCGGAATGGTCGTTGATGATCGACGTCAACCTGACCGGTGCCTGGCGGGTGATGCGGGCCGTGGCCCCGCGGATGGTCGGGAGGCGGGCGGGCAGCATCATCAACATCGCCTCCACGGCGGGCCTGGTCGGCTACCGGCACTTCGCCGGATACGTCGCCTCCAAGCACGGTCTGATCGGGCTGACCAAGGCCGCCGCCCTCGACTACGCACCGTCAGGCGTCCGGGTCAACGCGGTGTGCCCCGGGTCGGTCCGCGACGACGAGGCGGCCGAGGGCCGGATGCTCGCCGAGATCAGCCGCGCGCTGGACATACCGGTGGAGGGCCACGAGGAGGTCTTCCGGCAGCAGCAGCCGATGGACCGACTGATCGAGCCGGACGATGTCGCCGCCGCCGCACTCTGGTTCGCCTCCGACGAGTCGCGCCACGTCACCGGTTCCCTCCTCACGGTCGACGCGGGCTTCACCGCACGCTGACCTGCCCGACGGCCCTTTCGGAGATGACCTCGGCATGACGACCCCGCCCCCCGGCACCCCACTCCACCGCGAGGACGAGCGCGCCCTCTGCCACGCCCTGTGCGTACGGACGGCCACGCCCCTCGACGCCGGCACGCTGCGACGACGGCTGACCGACGCGGTCGGCTCCGACGAACGGGTGTGGGAGGAACACGTACCCGCCCCGGCCGCCGACTCCGAGCGCCACCGGACGCGCGAGGCGACCAGGCCGCTCGCTCCCGGACAGTCCCTACGGACGGTCCTTCTCCGTTACGGCGACGGGCTGCACGACCTGATACTCGTCACGCGCCGGACGGTCCTCGACCGTGCCGGGCTGCACCGACTGGCAGCGGTACTACTCGGCGACTCTCCCAGCGCACCCGTCTCCCTCGTGGCCCGGGACGGGACGGCCCACGGAAAGCCCGGCTCCACCGACTTCCCGGCACCCGTGAGCACCGAGCCCGCGCCCTGGTGGGTGAGCGACTCCTCCGCACCCCCCGGCCTGATCGCAGAACAGACCATGACCGGCGCCATGACCGGCGCCACGACCGGTTCGCCGGCCCAAGCCAACGTCCGGGACCTCGCGGCCAGTTGGCTCGCTGCGACAGCCGTCACGCTGGCGCGTCACGGCGTCCGCCGGCCCGCGCTCGCTGTCCTGGACGCTCCCGGCGCCGCGTCAGGCGGGACGGGCCCGGCTGCCGCGAGACTCGTCGAGACCGAGCCGGCCTCGTCGGCGACCCTGGCGGACCTCACCACCCGTGTCGGCGCGACGCTGGCGGAAGCGCACGCGGTGGAGCGCCAGGTGGACGCGGCTGTCGTCCTGGACATGGGGATGCCTGAAGCACCGCCGTCCGACGCGACCCTCGTCGAGTACGTTCCGTACCAGACCCCACCGTGCCCTCTGACGTTCTCGGTGCAGGCGTCCGCCGACGGCACGTGCACGGTCCGTCTGCGGCACCGGCCGTACGATCTGGCACCGGCGTCGGCCCGCGCACTCCTCGAACGGGTCGTAGGTGTGCACGAGCGGCTGCTCGCCGAGCCGTCCAGCGATCCGGACACGGTCGACGTTCTCGACGAGGCCGGCCGTCAGGACCTTCTGCGGATCGGCCGCACCGAACGCCTCCGCCCCCGACGGCACTTGCGTATCGAGCAGCTCTTCGCCCAGTGGGTCGCCGCACAACCGGACGCCGTGGCGCTGACGTCACAGGGCAAGCGGTTGAGCTATCGCGACCTGGACCGCTGGTCCGACGTACTGGCGCAAGGCCTGCGCGAACGGGGCGTGCGCCCGGGTGACCGCGTCGGGGTCTGCTGCGAGCGGTCCGCCGAACTCGTGGCGGTCCTGATCTCGGTCCTCAAGGCGGGCGCCTGCCATGTACCCGTCGACGTACGGCATCCGGTGGACCGGCGGGCGTACGTGGCCGCCGACGCGGAGCTCGCCCTGGTGGTCACCACGCTGACGGACTTCGGTGCCGGGCCGGACGTCCGGACGCTGACGCCCGGCGAACTGGAGGAGGCGGGACGGAACTCCACAGCGTCGCCCGGGTCGGCCACCACCACGGGTCAGGCCGCCGACCCCGCGTACGTCATCTACACCTCCGGCACCACCGGCCGGCCGAAGGGCGTGACCGTCCCGCACCAGAACGTCGTCGACCTGGTCGACGCCACCGCCCCGCTCTTCGGGCTGGGGCCGGCCGACGTGTGGACGCTGTTCCATTCCAGCGCCTTCGACTTCTCCGTCTGGGAGATCTGGGGCTGCCTGCTGACGGGCGGCCACCTGGTCGTGGTGCCGTACTGGGGCACCCGGTCGCCGGAGCAGTTCCACGACGTGCTGCGCGCCGAGCGGGTCACTGTCCTGAGCCAGACTCCGTCGGCCTTCGGACAGTTGGTGGAGGCTCAGCGTGAGCGTGCCGAGGACCTGTCGGTCAGGCTCGTCGTACTCGGCGGTGAGTCCCTGGACGCGCGCCTGCTCCTGCCGTGGTTCGACCGGTACCCGGAGACCGTCTGCCGGGTGGTCAACATGTTCGGCATCACCGAGACGACGGTGCATGTGACCGCCGAGGGCATGACCCGCGCCGCGGCCCTGGCCCGCTCCAGGGTGGTGGGCAGGGCCCTGCCCGGGTGGTCCGTCCGCGTGCTCGACGAACACGGGCGGATGGTGCCGGCGGGTGTGCCCGGCGAGATTCACGTGGCCGGAGCCGGAGTCACGCTGGGCTACCTCCACCGGCCGGAGCTGACCGGGCAGCGATTCCTGCCCGACCCCTACGGCGAAGACCGCCTGTATCGCAGCGGCGATCGCGGACGGCTGCTCCCGGACGGCCGGCTGGAGCACCTCGGCCGCCTCGACGACCAGGTCAAAGTGCGCGGCTTCCGCATCGAACTCGGCGAGATCCGGGCGGTCCTGCTGGAGGCACCGGGGGTGGTCGCCGCTGCCGCGGTGGTCTCGACACCGCCCGGGCAGACGGCCGATTCCCGGATCGACGCCTACGTCGTGCTCGAACCCACCGCGTCGGAGACCGGCCTGCGCGACCGGGTCGCCCGCGTACTCCCGGACTACATGGTGCCCGCCACCATCACCCGCCTTCCGGCGCTGCCCCTGACCGTCAACGGCAAGCTCGACGTGGCCGCGCTGCCCGCGCCGGCGGCGCGGCCCACCGCCGTGGCCGAGGGCGGCACCGGCGACGACGCCCTCGACGATCTCCTCACCGTGTGGCGTGAGGTGCTCGGTGCGGCTGTCGGACCGGACGACGACTTCTTCGAACAGGGCGGCAACTCGCTCGTGGCGGTCCGGCTCGGGGCGGCGCTGCGCGAACGCGGCTATCCGCCCCTGCATCCCCGCACGCTGTATCTCAACCCGACACCCCGGCGGGTCGTACGGGCCCTGCTGCCGGACGGCCGGTGAGCGCCGTGAGCGCCCCTTCACCCTCCACTCCGCCCGGGCCGGCGCAGGCACCGCCCGAGGCGGAACGCCCCGCACGGTCGGACATCCCGAACGGACCCACAGCAATGGCCGTGCCCCCCGCACGTCGTGAAACCCGGCCCATGGTGGAGGTCCGGGACCTGGCGAAGACGTACCGCCACAACCCGGCCCTGGCAGGAGTCGACCTCGACATCGCCGCCGGCGAGATCCACGCGCTGCTCGGCCCGAACGGTGCCGGCAAGACCACCTTGGTGCACGTGCTGGCGACGCTCCTTCGACCCGACTCCGGTCGCGCCGTGGTCAACGGTTTCGACGTGGCGGCCGAACCGGACAGGGTGCGCTCCGCCCTCGGCCTGGCCGGCCAGTACTCCACGGTGGACGGCATGCTCACGGGATACGAGAACATCCGCCTCATCGCCAGGTTGCGCGGCATGGACCGCGGAACGGCACGCACCGTCGCCGACGAACTTCTCTCCCGTTTCCGCCTCACCGGCGCCGCCTCCCGGCTGGCACGCACGTACTCCGGTGGCATGCGCCGTCGTCTCGACCTGGCGGCCGCGCTGGTCGGCTCCCCGCCCCTGGTCATCCTGGACGAGCCCACCACCGGTCTGGACCCGGAGAGCCGCTTCGACACCTGGGACGCGGTCAGCGAGCTGGCGGCCGGCGGCACCACGATCCTGCTGACGACGCAGTACCTGGAGGAGGCGGACCGGCTGGCCGACCGGATCACCGTGATCGACCGGGGAAGAGTCGTCGCGGCCGGTACGGGCGACGAGCTCAAGGCCTCCGCGGGAGCGAGCAGGCTGGTCCTCCGGGTGGCCGAGGACCAGCATCTCGACGCCGCCGCCCGTGCCGCGACAGACGCCGGCGATGCGACACCGACGGTCGATCGGCGGGCCCGTCGCATCGAGGTCCCCGTCACCGACGGCCCCATGGCACTGAGGAAGGTGCTCTCGGCCCTGGAGCGCGAGGGAGTCGAAGTCCTCGACCTCAGCCTGAGCCGGGCGACCCTCGACGACGTCTTCCTGGATCTGACCGCACGAGCGCGCGGAGCCGCCGCATGAACGCGACCCTCCGTATCGCCGGTGAGAGCGCCGAACTGGCCCGCCGCAACCTGCTCTACCTGAAGCGCACGCCCAGCCTGCTGGTGTCGAGCCTCGTCGAGCCGGTCCTGCTGGCCATGCTCATCGGCTACGTGTTCGGTGGCAGCCTGGGCGGGGCGGTGTACCGCGAGTACCTGGTGGCCGGACTGCTGTCCCAGACCGTCGCCTTCACCGCGTCGTTCACCGCCATCGGACTGTCCAGGGACCTGCAGGAGGGCATGGTCGACCGGCTGCGCACGCTGCCGATCTCCCGCGTCGCCCTGCTGATCGCCCGGACCACCTCGGACCTGTCCGGCTGCGTGGCGAGCGTCTCGGTCACGACCGTCTGCGGGCTGGTGCTGGGCTGGCGGCCGCACACCGGCCCCGCCGACGTCGTCGCCGGCTACCTGCTCCTCCTGCTGTTCGCCTTCGCGATGTCGTGGATCGGCGCGTTCGTCGCCCTCGTCACTCCGAACGTCCAGGTGGCGGCCAGTGTCGGAATGATCTGGCTCTTCCCCGCGACCTTCGTCTCCTCCGCGTTCGTCTCCCCCGCGACCCTGCCCGGCCCGCTGTCCGCCATCGCGGAATGGAACCCGCTCAGCGCCCTGGCCAACGCCCTGCGCGCCCTGTACGGCAACACCGCACCGCGAAACTTCCCCGCACAGCACGGCTGGGCCTCAGCGCATCCGGTGTCCTACGCGGTGGCGTGCGCCGTACTCCTTGTCGCCGTCTTCACCACGCTTTCCACCTGGCGCTACCGCACTCGGACCACGCGGTGACCGTGGGCCGGCCCGTCCCTCGTTCGTGCTGGGCGTCGCCTTCACATGGTCTTCGAGGGTGACTCACGGTCGGGTGACAGGTCACCGTGAACTGTCCCCGAATCGTTGCGGGGCGCACGCAGTTGGACAACCGGATGGCCCTCAACGAGTTCGCGTCGCCGCCGGACGCCGATGCGACGCCCCCACGCCCGGGGCCCTGGACGCGTGGAGCGCGAAGTTTCCTCCAAGCCCGGTAGTCGAGCGGCAGATCTCGCCTACGATGCCCGGCCTTGGACGTTGGGATGGTGTCCGGTGACATGTACGGGATGAGTTCCCGGCTGACGGCGTATCACGCCGGGCCATAGTGGGCGCCAGTGCAGCGGTTGGTGTTCTTCGACCTGGACAACACCCTGGTGGACCGGCAGTCGGTGTTCGCGGCGTGTGCGACGGAGTTCGCCGAGGAAGGCGGGCTCGGATGCGAGGCGGTGCCCTGGTTGACGGCCGCTGACGGCCAAGGCCACGGACCTCGTGATCAGTTCTTCCGTGCGGTCACTTTGGGCCGGCAGAGCCCGCCGAGGAGTTGTGGGCGGGATTCCGGGCCCGGCTGCCGGAACTCGTTCGGTGTGCCCCGGCGCTGCTGGAGGGTCTGTCCCAGCTCCGGACGTCGGACTGGCGGGTGAGTATCGTCAGCAACGGGATGCCCGACAACCAGCTGGCGAAGATCGAGCGGGCGGGTGTGGGCGAGAGGGTGGACGCCTGCTGCACCTCCGGCGAGGTCGGCATCCGCAAGCCCGACGTCCGGATCTTCGAGCTGGCCGCCGAACGGTGTGGGGCGGATCTGGCTGCTGGGGGATGGATGATCGGCGACAGTCCCGAGCACGACGTCGCGGATGGACGGGCGGCCGGGCTGCGGACGGTATGGATCGGCAGGCAACAGGCGTGGCCGAGAGCCGAGCCGCAGGCCGTTCGGACGGTTCCCGATGCCGTTCGAGTCTACGTAGACCTGCCGACCGCGATCGCGGCTGCGACGGCCACCCGACTGACGACACTCCGAACAATCCAGCCCGCGCCAACGTCTATGGCTGTCACAAAACCACAACCAGGACGACGCCCACCCTCCTCCCCCGGCCGCTGAAGCTCCCGGCGCAGGCTGGGAGTCATTGGTGCACTCCTGACAGAGCATCAAGCACGCCCGTCCACCGGCTGTCCACCGGGGCCACGGAAAACAAGACCAACCCGACAACGCAATGTACCAAACCAGCAGGTCAAAGCCTTGCGATGGGCCGCTGGCGACAGATGGTGAACCTGCGACCCACGCATTGCGATGCGTAGACCACGAGTGTCCGAATAGCCCGGATTCCAAGGTCAACGATACAAAGAAACCCCAGGTCAGAGGCCCGACCTGGGGTTCACCACAGAGCCGCCTTCGGGATTCGAACCCGAGACCTACGCATTACGAGTGCGTTGCTCTGGCCATCTGAGCTAAGGCGGCGCGCCGTCCGCACCATGGTGCGATCAGCAACGACGGTAAGTCTACACAGTTTCGGAGGGTGCTCCGTACCGGCCCCGGAGGCGGGCCTTCCGGGGCCGGTGACCGGGCTATGAGCAGCGCTTTCCCTGCGTGGGAGGGGTGCCGCGCAGGAGATAGGCGTTGATCGTCCTGTCGATGCAGGAGCTGCCGCGGCCGAAGGCGGTGTGGCCGTCGCCCTCGTAGGTGAGCAGGCGCGCCGAGGACAGCTGGCCGGCCAGGGCCCGTGCCCAGCGATAGGGGGTCGCCGGGTCCCGGGTGGTGCCGACCACGACGATGGGCGCCGCGCCCTTCGCCTCGATGCGGTGCGGCTCACCCGTGGCGTGCACCGGCCAGTAGGCGCAGTTCAGGGAAGCCCAGGCGAGGCCCTCGCCGAAGACCGGCGACGCCTTCTCGAACTCGGGCAGGGCCGCGCGCACCTGTTCCGGGGTGTCGAAGGCAGCCGGCAGGTCCAGGCAGTTCACCGCCGCGTTGGCGAACATCAGGTTGCTGTAGGCGCCGTCGGCGTCGCGTTCGTAGTAGCTGTCGGACAGTACGAGGAGTCCGGATCCGTCGTTCTGCTTCATCGCGGACGCCAGCGCCTCGCGCAGCTGCTCCCAGGAGCCCTCGTCGTACATCGCGGCGATCACACCGGTCGTGGCGAGCGACTCGGTGAGCCTGCGGCCACCTGCGTCCCCGGTGCGCAGGGGCCGAGTGTCCAGCTCCTCGAAGAACGACTTGAGGTTCGCGCCCACCCGCTCGGGCGACGTGCCCTTGTCGCCCAGCGGGCAATCGGCCTGCTGCACGCAGTCCTTCGCGAACGACCGGAACGCCGTCTCGAAGCCCGCCGTCTGTTCCAGGTTCAGCCGCCGGGCAGGCAGCGACGGGTCCATCGCGCCGTCCAGCACCAGCCGGCCCGCCCGCTCGGGGAACAGCCCGGCGTACGTCGCCCCGAGGAACGTGCCGTACGAGGCCCCGACGAAGTTCAGCTTCTCGTCGCCGAGCGCCGCCCGCACGATGTCCATGTCCCGGGCCGCCTCCACGGTGGACACATGACGCAGCAGCCGGGGCGCGTCCGCGCCGCAGCCCTCGGCGAACGTCCGGTACGCCGCGACCAGCCCGCCCGTCTCCCTCGCGTCGTCGGGCGTGGTGTCCGTCCGCGTGTACCTGTCCATCCCCGGCCCGTCCAGGCACTTCACGGGCTCGCTGCGGGCCACGCCGCGCGGGTCGACCGCCACCATGTCGTAGCGGGCCCGCACCTCGGCCGGGTAGCCGATGCCCGCGTACTGCTGCACGTAGCCGATCGCCGAGCCGCCCGGCCCGCCCGGGTTCACGAGCAGCGAGCCCAGCCGCTTGCCCGGGCCGGTGGCCTTCTTGCGGGTGAGGGCGAGCCGGACATCGCCGGCGGACGGCTCGGCGTAGTCGAGCGGCGCCTTGAGGGTGGCGCACTCGAAACCGGCACCGCAGGCGCGCCAGGCCGGCTTCTGCCCGTAGTACGACGTAAGCGCCGCGGGCGTGGCCTTCGGCAGCGCGGCCAGGGCCGCCTCCTGCGCCGCGGAGGCGGAGGTCGTCGCGCTCCCGGAGGAGCAGGCGGAGACGAGCAGCGCGGCCGTGGCGAGGAGACCGGCGGCGGTCTCGGCCCGGTTGCGTGTCCTGCGGTGGAGACCCCCGGAGACGGAGGCGGAACGGGGGGTACGCCGTGTGTCCATCCAGCGATCGTAACTCTGGGCGACGAGATGGGTGCCCTGTGTGCACGTCGTGCCTCGTACGAGTTACGACGCCGACGGCCTGCCCGACCCGGGTGGTCCTGCCGGTCTCTCAGCCCGCTCTGAGCGCCATCGTCATCGCCTCCACCGCGAGCAGCGGCGCCACGTTGCGGTCGAGGGCGTCACGGCAGGCCGCGATCGCCTCGATACGGCGGAGCGTGGCCTCCGGGGAGCTGCCGCGGGCGAGGCGCTCCAGGGCGTCCTCGGCGTCCGCGTTGGCGATGGCCACGCGCGAGCCGAGCTGGAGGGCGAGGACGTCGCGGTAGAAGGCCGTGAGGTCGGTGAGGGCGAGGTCGAGGCTGTCACGCTGCGTGCGCGTCCTGCGGCGCTTCTGCTTGTCCTCCAGGTCCTTCATCACGCCGGCGGTGCCGCGCGGCATGCGGCCGCCCTGGGCGGCGCCGAGAGCGGCCTTCAGCTCCTCGGTCTCCTTGGCGTCCGTCTCCTCCGCGAGCTGCTTGGCGTCCTCTGCGGCCGCGTCGACGAGCTCCTGGGCGGCCCTCAGCGCGGCGCCGATCTCCTCGACGCGCAGCGGCAGCCGGAGCACGGCGGCGCGGCGTTCACGCGCGGCCGGGTCGGTGGCCAGGCGGCGCGCCCGGTCGACGTGGCCCTGGGTGGCGCGGGCCGCCGCGGCGGCGACGTCCGGCTCGATGCCCTCGCGGCGCACGAGCATGTCTGCGATGGCGTCGACCCTCGGCGTGCTCAGGTTCAGGTGGCGGCAGCGGGAGCGGATGGTCGGCAGGACGTCCTCGATGGAGGGGGCGCACAGCAGCCAGACCGTACGCGGGGCGGGTTCCTCCACGGCCTTGAGGACGGCGTTGGCCGATTTCTCGTTCAGCCGCTCGGCGTCCTCGACGAGGATGATCTGCCAGCGGCCGTTCGCCGGCGACGTGAACGACTTGCGGACGGTGTCGCGCATGTCGTCGGCGAGGATCTGCGTGCCGACGGCGGCGACGGTGGTGACGTCGGCGTGCGTGCCGACGAGTGCCGTGTGGCATCCGTCGCAGAAGCCGCAGCCCGGGGAGCCGCCGAGGGCCCGGTCGGGGCTGACGCATTGCAGCGCCGCCGCGAACGCACGCGCCGCCTGGTTCCGTCCGGCCCCGGGCGGGCCCGTGAACAGCCAGGCGTGCGTCATCTTCGACGCCTCGGGCGGCGGGGCGCCGGTGGCGGCCGCGGTGACCAGCGCGTCGGCGTCCCGGGCGGCAGCGGCCAGCTGCTCGCTCACCCTCTCCTGCCCGACGAGGTCGTCCCACACGGTCATGGGTCACGCCGCCCTTCCGTCACGTTCCGCTTTGCGAGACCCATTGTGGGGGCGACCACTGACAACGCCCGCCGCCCCGTCCGGTGCACCCCAGGCTCCCGCGCCGGTCCGACGGAGGCCCCAGCACCCCGGCCGAAACCACAACCCCGGGCTCCCACATCCGCCCGCCGGAGGCCCCAGCACCCCGGCCGAAACCACAACCCCGGGCTCCCGTATCGGCCCGCCGGAGGCCTCAGCGCCCCCGGCCGCCCCTCCCCCGGCGTCCGCGGCCCTGGTCCGGCTCGTCGTCGTGCGGTCCCAGCAGCTCGTCCGCGAGCGAGGGCAGGTCGTCGAGCGGCGTCTCCTCGGCCCACTCGGACCGGCGACGGCGTGGCGTCTCCTCGGCGTCGATCCGGGGCATCTCCCGCGTACGGTCCTCGGTGCCGTCGGGCCGGGCGGCCGGGGCGTCCTCCCGGAAGTACCCGGGCGGAACCCGGTCCGCCGGTCCGTCCCGGCGCACCGGCGGGAGCACGGCCGTCTCCTCGGCGTCCTCGGACCGGACGGGAGGCAGCACGGCCGTCTCCTCGCCATCCCCGGGCCGGACCGGAGGCAGCACCGCCGTCTCGTCGGCTGCGCCGAAGGCGTCGGCTTCGCGTACCTGCGGCAGCACCTCGGTCTCGTCCCCGGCTCGGGGCGAGAACGGCGGCAGGGCGTTGGTCTCCTCCCCGGCCACGGGCGGAACCGGCGGCTTCGGCAGCTCGGCCGTCACCTCGGCGTCGGATTCACCGGAGGTCCGGCCCAGGTCCGAAGGCGGCTCCTCGTCCCGCACGGGGCGCAGCACGGTCGTGTCGTCGGCCGCACCGCCCGGTGTCACCACCGGCGTGGGCACGGTCGCCGCGTCCTGAGCGGCCGCCGATCCCGCGGCACTCCGCTTCGGGGCGGAGCTCTTCGGGCCGACCTCGGCCGCCGCGGCAGCCGCCTCCGCGAGCCGCCGGGCCTCCTCGGCCCGCAGCAGCGCCGCCTCGGCCTTGCGCTGCTTCTCCAGGCGGAGCGCCTCGGCCTCGGCACGCAGTCGCGCCTCCTCCTCGGCCTGCTTGCGGCGCCGCTCCTCGTCGGCCTTGCGGCGGGCCTCCTCCTCGGCGCGGGCCTTCTCCTCCGCGAGAAGCCGGGCCCGCTCCTCCTCGGCCTTCCTGCGCGCTTCCTCGGCCCGTCGCCGGGCCTCCTCCGCCTGCCGTTCGGCCTCGCGGCGCTGCGCCTCCTCCAGCTCCCGGCGCTTGCGCTCCTCCTCCTCGGCGCGCAGCTTGGCGAGCTGCTCCTGGCGCTCACGCTCCAGGCGCTCCTCCTCGGCCTTGCGGGCGGCCTCTTCCTCGGCCTTGCGGCGGGCCTCCTCCTCGGCCTTCTTCCGTGCCTCCTCCTGGGCCTTGATCTCGGCCTCGGAGAGCGGCAGCACCTGGTCGAGGCGGTGCCGGATGACGGTCGTGACGGCCTCGGGCTCCTGGCCGGCGTCCACCACCAGGTACCGCCCGGCGTCGGCCGCGGCCAGGGTCAGGAAACCGGCCCGCACGCGCGCGTGGAACTCGGCGGGCTCCGACTCCAGCCGGTCCGGCGCCTCGGTGAACCGCTCGCGCGCGGTCTCCGGGGCGACGTCGAGCAGCACGGTCAGATGCGGCACCAGTCCGTTCGTCGCCCAGCGGTTGATCCGGGCGATCTCGGTCGGCGACAGGTCGCGGCCGGCGCCCTGGTAGGCGACCGACGAGTCGATGTACCGGTCGGAGATGACGACCGCGCCGCGCTCCAGGGCGGGGCGTACGACGGTGTCGATGTGCTCGGCCCGGTCGGCGGCGTACAGCAGCGCCTCGGCGCGGTGCGACAGGCCCGCGCTCGACACGTCCAGCAGGATCGACCGCAGCCGCTTGCCCACGGGCGTGGCGCCCGGCTCGCGCGTCAGCACCACCTCGTGGCCCTTGGCGCGGATCCACTCGGCGAGCGCCTCGGCCTGGGTGGACTTCCCGGCCCCGTCGCCGCCCTCCAGGGCGATGAAGAAGCCGGAGGCCGCGGCCCCCTGCTCCGGGTCGTCGCCGCCGAGCAGCGCGTCCCTCAGGTCCTGCCGCAGCGGCACACCGGAACGGTCGTCGACCTTCGCCAGCACGAGCGCGGCGACGGGCAGCAGCAGGGCGCCGGTGAGCATCAGCGTGAAGGCCGCGCCGCCGTGCGCGAAGACGAACTTGCCGCTCTCCAGCCGGTGCGGTCCGATCGCCGCCGCCACCAGCGGGGCGATCACCGCGCCGAGCGCGACACAGACCCGGACGACCGCGTGCAGGTGCTCCGTGGTGCGGGCGCGACGGCTCTCCTCGGTCTCCTGGTCGAGCAGGGTGTGCCCGATGTTGGCGGACAGGCCCGCGCCGACACCGGCCAGCGCGAGGATCAGCAGCACGCTGGTGACGTCCGGGACCAGGCCGGCGGCCAGCAGGGCGACACCGGTGAAGGCGATCGTCAGCGCGAGCAGCCGGCGACGCGACAGGGCGGGCACGAGGGCGGGCGCCGTACGGATGCCGACGACCACGCCGCCGGTGAGCGCGGCCACGAACAGGCCGTAGAGCACCGGGCCGCCGCCCAGGTCCTTGGCGTGCAGCACGGCCACGGCGACAGCGGCCGACACCGCCGCGGCGACGGCCGCGCAGGACAGGACCAGCAGCGGCAGCGCGCCGGTGCGGCCCTTGTCGGCGCCGGTGGTGGTCTTCGGGCGGCGCAGTCCCTCCAGCGGCGACCGCGCGCGGGGGGTGCGTGTGCCGGGCAGTTCCAGGAAGGTCAGCACGGACAGGGACGCGGCGAACAGTCCGGCGGCCACGTAGGAGGCGAGGGCCGCCTGGTGCTGGCCGAACCAGTCGATGCCGGCGCCCAGCAGGTTGTTGAACAGGGACGCGACGACGAGCACGACGGCCGCCAGGGGGATCGCCGCGAAGCCGGTGCGCAGCGAGAGGCGGCGCAGGGCGTCCATGTGGTCGGGCAGCGGCCGGACCGTCGCCCCCTCCGGCGGCGGGGCGGGGAGCAGCGCGGGGGCCGCGCTCTCGCGGCACACCGTCCAGAACCGCTCGGCGACTCCCGTCACGAACGCCGTGACGAGGAGGAGGGCCGGTGCGTTGCCGGGTGTCCAGTCGATCCACAGGGGCGCGACGATGAGCAGCGCCGCGCGCAGCCCGTCGGCACCCACCATGGTCCAGCGGCGGTCGAGGGGGCCGTCCTGCGAGGTGAGGGCGGTGAGCGGGCCGAGCAGAACGGCGCCGAACAGGAGCGTCGCGAGGATGCGCACCCCGAAAACGGTCGCCACTGCGAACGCCACGCCCCGGTAGCCGCCCCCGAAAGTACCTTCGGCGACGGCCGCCTGGAGTGCCAGCAGGACCAGCACGAGAAGGGCGAGGGTGTCTCCCACTCCGCCCACGAGCTGTGCGCTCCACAACCGCTTCAGCTGCGGTCGTCGCAGCAGGGCGCGGACGGCACGCTCGCGGGAGTCCGCGACCAGGGCGTCGTCGGGGGCGGGCTGAGGGGCCGTTGAGTGGTCGGCTCGCGTCATGCGTTCAGCCTATCGGGAGCCACCGACACCCCGGAGGGCGCGGGCTGGCATGCGCACGCCCCGACACCGAAGTGTTGCCGGGGCGTTCGCTTTCCGAACCCTGGGCGAATAACCGGACGCGACGGTCCGGTTTCCGGACAGGCTCGAACGGCCTCAGTCCTTGGCGGACTTGGCGGCGAATCCGTCGCCCACTCCTTCGCCGACTCGGCGGCGATCCGCCGCTCAGTCCTCCGTGGACTGGGCGGCGGTCGCCGTCTTGGCGGCCGTCTTCTTCGCGGTGGTGGTCTTCTTCGCCGTCGTCTTCTTCGCGGTGGTGGTCTTCTTCGCCGCGGTCTTCTTGGCCGTCGTCGTCTTCTTGGCCGGCGCCTTCTTGGCCGCCTTCTTCGCGGTCTTCTTCGCCGGCCCCTTGGCGCGCTTCTCGGCGAGCAGCTCGAAACCGCGCTCCGGGGTGATCTCCTCGACGCTGTCGCCGGAGCGCAGGGTCGCGTTGGTCTCCCCGTCGGTGACGTACGGGCCGAAGCGGCCGTCCTTGACCACGACCGGCTTCTCGCTCACCGGGTCGTTGCCGAGCTCCTTCAGCGGCGGCTTGGCGGCCGCCCGGCCACGCTGCTTGGGCTGGGCGTAGATCGCCAGCGCCTCCTCCAGCGTGATCGTGAAGAGCTGCTCCTCGGCCTGCAGCGAGCGCGAGTCCGTGCCCTTCTTCAGGTACGGGCCGTAGCGGCCGTTCTGCGCGGTGATCTCCTGGCCCTCGGCGTCGGCGCCGACGACACGGGGCAGCGACATCAGCTTCAGGGCCTCGTCGAGGGTGACCGTGTCCAGGGACATCGTCTTGAACAGGGACGCGGTGCGCGGCTTGACCGCGTTCTTGCCCGTCTTCGGGGTGCCCTCGGGAAGGACCTCCGTCACATACGGGCCGTAGCGGCCGTCCTTGGCGACGATCGTGCGGCCGGTGGCCGGGTCCGTGCCCAGCTCGAAGTCGCCGCTCGGCTTGGCGAGCAGCTCCTCCGCGAGGTCGACGGTCAGCTCGTCGGGCGCCAGGTCGTCGGGGATGTCGGCGCGCTGGTGCTGCTCGGTGTCCTTCTCGCCGCGCTCGATGTACGGCCCGTAGCGGCCGACCCGCAGCACGATGTCGTTGGCCACCGGGAACGACGACACCTCGCGCGCGTCGATCGCGCCCAGGTCCGTCACCAGCTCCTTGAGGCCGCCGAGGTGGTCCCCGTCGCCGTTGCCCGCGTCGGCCGCGGCTCCGCTGACTCCCGCGGCGGAGCCGCTGTCGGGCCCTGTCTCACCGAAGTAGAACCGCTTCAGCCACGGCACGGACTGCGCCTCGCCGCGGGCGATGCGGTCGAGGTCGTCCTCCATCTTGGCGGTGAAGTCGTAGTCGACGAGCCGCCCGAAGTGCTTCTCCAGGAGGTTGACCACGGCGAAGGACAGGAAGGACGGCACCAGGGCCGTGCCCTTCTTGAACACGTAGCCGCGGTCGAGGATCGTGCCGATGATCGAGGCGTAGGTCGACGGGCGGCCGATCTCGCGCTCTTCCAGCTCCTTGACCAGGGAGGCCTCGGTGTAGCGGGCCGGGGGCTTGGTGGCGTGCCCGTCGACCGTGATCTCCTGGGCGCTCAGGGCGTCGCCCTCGGAGACCTGCGGCAGCCGGCGCTCGCGGTCGTCCAGCTCGGCGTTCGGGTCGTCGGCACCCTCGACGTAGGCCTTGAGGAAGCCGTGGAAGGTGATCGTCTTGCCGGACGCGCTGAACTCGACGTCCCGGCCGTCGGCCGCCGTGCCGCCGATCTTCACCGTGACGCTGTTGCCGGTCGCGTCCTTCATCTGGGAGGCGACGGTCCGCTTCCAGATCAGCTCGTACAGCTTGAACTGGTCACCGGTCAGTCCGGTCTCGGCGGGAGTGCGGAAACGATCACCCGAGGGGCGGATCGCCTCGTGGGCCTCCTGCGCGTTCTTGACCTTCCCGGCGTACGTCCTCGGCTGCGGCGGCAGGTAGTCGGCGCCGTACAGCTGGGTGACCTGGGCGCGGGCGGCGGAGACCGCCGTGTCGCTCAGGGTCGTGGAGTCCGTACGCATGTAGGTGATGTAGCCGTTCTCGTACAGCTTCTGCGCGACCTGCATCGTGGCCTTCGCACCGAAGCCGAGCTTGCGGCTGGCCTCCTGCTGCATCGTCGTCGTACGGAACGGGGCGTACGGCGAGCGGCGGTACGGCTTGGACTCGACGGAGCGCACCGCGAACCGCGTGTCCTCGAGGGCGGCGGCCAGGGCGCGGGCGTTCGCCTCGTCGAGGTGGAGGGTGTTCGCGCTCTTCAGTTGTCCCAGGGAGTCGAAGTCGCGGCCCTGCGCGACCCGCCTGCCGTCGACGGTCTGCAGGCGCGCGACCAGCGACGACGGGTCCGACGAGTCTCCCGCGCGGCCGGTCGCGAAGGTGCCCGTCAGGTCCCAGTACTCGGCAGAACGAAAGGCGATGCGCTCGCGTTCCCGCTCCACCACGAGTCGTGTGGCGACCGACTGGACGCGGCCCGCGGACAGCCGCGGCATGACCTTCTTCCACAGGACCGGCGAGACCTCGTAGCCGTAGAGGCGGTCGAGGATGCGGCGGGTCTCCTGGGCGTCCACGAGCTTCTGGTTGAGCTGGCGCGGATTGGCCACGGCGGCCTGGATCGCGGCCTTGGTGATCTCGTGGAAGACCATCCGCTTGACCGGGACCTTGGGCTTCAGCACTTCCTGGAGGTGCCAGGCGATGGCCTCGCCCTCGCGGTCCTCATCGGTGGCGAGGAAGAGTTCGTCGGACTCCTTCAGCAGGTCCTTGAGCTTCTTGACCTGCGCCTTCTTGTCGGCGTTGACCACATAGATCGGCGCGAAGTCGTGTTCGACGTCCACACCGAGGCGGCGGACCTCGCCGGTGTACTTCTCGGGCACCTCGGCGGCACCGTTGGGAAGGTCGCGGATGTGCCCGACGCTCGCCTCGACGATGTATCCGGGGCCGAGATAGCCCTTGATCGTCTTCGCCTTGGCGGGCGACTCGACGATGACGAGTCGGCGGCCGCCCTCTGCGGTCTCGCTGGTCGGGGACAACTTCGCTCTTCTCTCCGGTCGACGCTGGGGCCTCCCCGGAGTCGCTTACCGGGGCTGGGTACGTGGTGACGCTGCGGAGTGTGACGGTACATCCCGCCCCCGTGTCAAACGGGAAAAGCCCGCAACGGCCACTCGAACGGTAACCCGACTACCACCGATCCTGCCGCCCGGAGTGCCGGGGGCAGGCCCGGCCCTGTGCGGAGCGCGACGTACCGGTCACCGGCAGCTGTGCCGCGGGCGTGGGCCTCAGAGGCGGCTGAAGCACCACGCCCCGAGCGCCAGGGCGACCACCGCGACGATGCTCGCGAGGGTCGCCGAGGAGACCGGCCGCACCCCCTCGGCGACGGGCAGGTGCCGACGCACGCGCATCACGGTCCAGGCCAGCAGTGCGCCTCCGAACAGGGAGAACACCGCTCCCGCGAAGATCGCCGGTTCGCTCTCCATGACCCGTCGTGCCCCTTTTCCCCTGTCGCGCATCCCCAGCGACGGGAGGCTGACACGCGTGGGCGGCGGGCAGGCGAACCCGAGGTGAACGCCGGGGCGACACGACGGTGGATCAAGGGCGTCCGCTCCCTTGTGACCCGTTTCGGTCGAGGTGTTCAAATCGACTCGAATTTATTGGCTGATCACCTCGACGCCCCCTGCGCTCGCCCCTTGGCGGTCCGCTCAGCGGACCGGTTCCAGGAACCCCTGCTCGACCAGCAGCCGGATCTGGGCCGGGGTGCGGTCGCGCAGCAGCACCGGGTCCTCGCCGATCAGCTGGGCGATGGCGTCGAGGATGCGGCCGGCGCTCATCGTGCCGTCGCAGACGCCCGCGAAGCCGGCGCCCACCGTGTCCACCCGGGTCGCCCGGCGCATGCCGCGGTTCTGGCGCAGCACGACGTGCTCGGGGTCCTCCGCGCCGGGCAGCCCGACCTGCTCCTGCACGATCTCGGCGGCGAGCCGGAAATGCCCTTCGAGCAGCGCGGCGTCGTCGTGGTCGCGCAGGTGGTCGAGCCGGTCGAAATGGGCCCGGATCGTGTCGCCGAGCGGCTGCTCGACCGGGTGCGGCCACTCCTCCACCGTGAGCGAGGGCACGGCGGCGTCCGTCCTGCGCAGGGTGATCCAGCCGAAGCCGACGGCCTTCACCTTGCGCGCCTCGAACTCGTCGAGCCATGCGTCGTACCGCGCCTGGTACTCCGCCGCGTCGCCCTGGTGGTCACCGGCGTCCCGCAGCCACAGCTCGGCGTACTGATTGATGTCCTGCACCTCGCGCTGCACGATCCACGCGTCGCACCCGCGGGGCACCCATGACCTCAGCCTGTCCTGCCAGTCCTCCCCTTCCACGTGCTGCCAGTTGGCGAGGAACTGCGCGAACCCGCCCTGGTTCAGGCGCTCCCCCGCCTCCTGAACGAGCGTGCGGCACAGATCGTCCCCGCCCATCCCGCCGTCGCGGTAGGTGAGCCGGGCGCCGGGCGAGATCACGAACGGCGGGTTGGAGACGATCAGGTCGTAGGTCTCGTCGCCGCGGACCGGTGCGAAGAGGGAGCCCTCGCGCAGGTCGGCGGCCGCGGTGCCGGACAGCGCCAGCGTGAGGCCGGTGATGTGCAGGGCGCGCGGATTGAGGTCGGTGGCCACCACGCGCGTCGCGTGCTGCGCGGCGTGCAGGGCCTGGATGCCGGAACCGGTGCCGAGGTCCAGCGCGGCGGAGACGGGCGCGCGGACGGTGATGCCGGCGAGGGTCGTGGAGGCGCCGCCGACTCCGAGGACGACGCCTTCGTCCCGCCGGCCGACACCGCCTGCGCCGCCGACCGCGCAGCCGAGGTCCGACACGATGTACCAGTCCTCACCGCCGGGACCGCCGTAGGGCCGGACATCGACCGTCGCGGAGATGCCGTCGCCGCCGGTCCGGGTCAGCCAGCCGGTCTCCAGGCAGGCGTCCACGGGCAGGACCGCCGCCACGCGCGCGTGCGGCACGGGCTGCTGGAGCAGGAACAGCCGGACGAGCATCTCCAGCGGCGTGTCCCCGCGGGTCGCCCGGAGCGCGGGCACGGTCTCGCTCCGGGCGAGCGCCGCGTACGCGGGGGCGCCGAGCAGTTCGAGCAGTCCGTCGGCGGTGAAGGAGGCCGCGAGCAGGGCGTCCCTGAGCCGGGCGGCGACATCGGGACGGTCGGAGGAGGGCAGCGGGGGCAGGGATGACTGGCTGGCGTTACTCACGCCCCCCATTGTGGCCGCCGGGACGGATGTCGCACGTGCCCGTGCAGGGGCCGGCTGCCCCTGCGGCTCGTTTTCCCTCAGCTCTGGGTGGCCCCCGCCGACGCCGTGGCCGCCTTGCAGCTGGACTGCTGGGCCATCGCCTGGCCGACCTCGCCCTCCTCCAGGTTCCTGAGGGCGTCGTTCCCGCTCTGGCTCAGCTTGTCCAGCTCGGTGGCGATGTCCTTCAGACCGTCGGCGAACTTGCCCTGGTCCTTGGTGTCGAGCTCGTCGACCTGCTTCTTGAGGGAGGCGTACGAGGCGGAGATCGCGTTGAGCTCCTTGACCGCGTCCTGCTGCTTCTTCTCGCCGTTCTCGACGTCGGGCGCCCCGGCCTTGTTCACAGCGGTACCGATCGCCTTGTAGGCGTCGGACATGTCCTGGAAGGCCTGTGCGTCGGTCTTCTGGACGTCCTTCGGCGTGCTGTTGTCCGAGGTCTCCTTCTGGATCGCGGCATTGGCCGACTCGATCTTCTTGGCCTGCGGCTGTACGGCGTCACAGACCTGCTTGGCCCAGGAGTCCAGCTTGTCGTTGCCGTCGTCGCCGCCGCAGCCCGACAGCGCCAGTACCAGTACCGCACCGCCGGACAGTGCGGCCGCGAGCTTCTTGTTCACCGGATTGGTCCCTTCCATGGCTCTCGGCCCCGGAACATACACGCCAGATGCACGACAACCGCACGCCAGGCGTCTATTAAGACCGTTTTGTAACCTTTTGCACCAAGCGAGAGAAGGCTCACGCTTGATCTTGTACCCACACAGCGCGGGCGGACGACACGCCAACGCGTGCCGCCCGCCCGCACCTTGAGCTGGGGCTGGAGAAACCTCCCTACGAAACCACCGCCGGATCGGCCGACTTGGGCTGCGAGTCGGCGTTGTCTTCGTCACCCATGGCGATTCCGCGCCGCTTTGAGACGTACACCGCTCCGGCGATCACGAGGAACGCGAGGACGGCGACCAGGATCCGCACCCCGATGCTCCGGTCCGGACCGTAGGAGAACTTGATCACCGCGGGCGCGATGAGCAGCGACACCAGGTTCATGACCTTCAGCAGCGGGTTGATCGCGGGGCCCGCGGTGTCCTTGAAGGGGTCGCCGACCGTGTCTCCGATCACGGTCGCGGCATGGGCCTCGCCGCCCTTGCCACCGTGGTGACCGTCCTCGACGAGTTTCTTGGCGTTGTCCCAGGCGCCACCGGAGTTGGCGAGGAACACCGCCATCAGCGTGCCCGCGCCGATCGCGCCCGCGAGGAACGCGCCGAGCGCTCCGACGCCGAGCGTGAACCCGATGAAGATGGGCGCCGTCACCGCCAGCAGACCGGGCGTGGCGAGCTCGCGCAGGGCGTCCTTGGTGCAGATGTCGACGACCTTGCCGTACTCCGGCTGCTCGCTGTAGTCCATGATCCCGGGCTTCTCACGGAACTGCCGGCGCACCTCGTAGACCACGGAACCCGCCGACCGCGACACGGCGTTGATCGCCAGCCCCGAGAAGAGGAAGACGACCGCCGCGCCGGCGATGAGGCCCACGAGGTTGTTGGGCTGCGAGATGTCCATCATCAGACTCATCGGGGCGCCGTCCCCGCTGAGTTTCTCGCCCACGTCCCGCGCGCCGGTGATGATCGCGTCGCGGTACGACCCGAACAGCGCCGCCGCCGCGAGCACGGCCGTGGCGATCGCGATGCCCTTGGTGATCGCCTTGGTGGTGTTGCCGACCGCGTCCAGGTTGGTGAGCACCTGCGCGCCCGCGCCCTCGACGTCGCCGGACATCTCCGCGATGCCCTGCGCGTTGTCGGAGACCGGCCCGAAGGTGTCCATCGCGACGATCACACCGACCGTGGTGAGCAGGCCGGTGCCGGCCAGTGCCACCGCGAACAGCGCCAGCATGATCGACGTGCCGCCGAGCAGGAACGCCCCGTACACACCGAGTCCGATCAACAGGGCGGTGTAGACGGCCGATTCGAGACCGACGGAGATTCCGGCGAGGACGACGGTGGCCGGGCCGGTGAGCGAGGTCTTGCCGATGTCCCTGACGGGCCGGCGGGTGGTCTCGGTGAAGTAGCCGGTCAGTTGCTGGATGAGAGCGGCGAGCACGATGCCGATGGCCACCGCGACCAGCGCGAGGACCCGCGGATCGCCGTCCTTGTCCAGGATCGTGGTGTCGGTGACGCCGTCGAGCTCCGAGTACTTCCCCGGCAGGTAGACGAAGACGGCCACCGCCACCAGCACGAGCGAGATCGCCGCGGAGATGAAGAAACCGCGGTTGATGGCGCTCATGCCGCTGCGGTCGGTGCGCCGGGGCGCCACCGCGAAGATGCCGATCATGGCGGTGATCACACCGATCGCCGGCACGAGCAGTGGGAAGCCGAGCCCTGCGTTCCCGAAGGCCGCCGAGCCCAGGATGAGCGCGGCGACCAGGGTCACGGCGTACGACTCGAAGAGGTCGGCCGCCATGCCCGCGCAGTCGCCGACGTTGTCGCCCACGTTGTCGGCGATGGTCGCGGCATTGCGCGGATCGTCCTCCGGAATGCCCTGTTCGACCTTGCCGACCAGGTCGGCGCCGACGTCGGCGGCCTTGGTGAAGATGCCGCCGCCGACCCGCATGAACATCGCGATCAGCGCGGCCCCGAGGCCGAAGCCCTCGAGCACCTTGGGCGCGTCGGCCGCGTACACCAGCACCACACAGGAGGCGCCGAGCAGGCCGAGGCCCACTGTGAACATGCCGACCACGCCACCCGTACGGAAAGCGATCTTCATCGCCTTGTGCGAGACCGCGGTCAGATCCTTTTCCGGCTCGCCTTGAGCCGGAGTGGCTTCACGCGCCGCCGCGGCGACACGCACATTGCTGCGCACGGCGAGCCACATGCCGATATAGCCCGTGGCTGCCGAGAACGCCGCTCCGATCAGAAAGAACACCGACCGTCCGGCACGCTGACTCCAGTCGTCCGCGGGCAGCAGCATGAGCAGGAAGAACACGACCACGGCGAATACGCCGAGCGTGCGCAGCTGACGGGCCAGATAGGCGTTGGCGCCTTCCTGGACCGCCGCCGCGATCTTCTTCATGCTGTCGGTGCCCTCGCCGGCCGCGAGCACCTGGCGCACCAGGACGCCCGCGACCGCCAGCGCCGCCAGTGCGACGACCGCGATGACCACGATGAGAACGCGGTTGCCATCGGTCAGTACGGCGGCTGCGAGGTCTGTGGGATGGCCCGACTGTTGTGAGAGAGAAAGCCCCGCCATTCGTCCTCCTTGACGCTTGGGCTGAGCTCAAGATGTGGACGGGATTGTAGGTACCGGAACCTGATCAAAACAGAGCGCGATAAACGGAATTGGCCTTCCGGGGTAATACCCTGAAAGCATTCTTGGGTTGCCGGGAGCACGCGAATGATCGTGAACGAATTCACGCGATGAACAGCACAGGAACTACTGTAAAGGCGAGCACTGACACCCGCACACGACGAAGGGCCCCACGGGTGGTGGGGCCCTTCGGAAGAACGGGTGTGCGCGGCGGCGGGGTCAGACCAGAATCGTCGGCGGCGGCGTGGTCGGCCAGGTCATCTTGATCAGTCCGCCGTGCTCGCCCGCACTGACCTCGACGTCGTCGACGAGTCCGCTGATGACCGCGAGGCCCATCTCGTCCTCGTCGGCCTCACCGTCGGGATCGCCGGGTCCCGCGCCGGGAGCGCGCTCGCCGGCCACCGCGTGCGGGGCCTCGTCGCCGACCTCGATGGAGAACTGCTTCTCCTCCTCGATCAGCAGCACCTTCACAGGTGCCGAGATCCCGACGGTCTGGTGCAGCCCGACAGCCCGGGTGCATGCCTCGCCGACGGCGAGCCTGACCTCGTCGAGGACGGCCTCGTCCACTCCGGCCCTGCGCGCCACCGCTGCCGCCACCAGCCGGGCGGTCCGGACGTGCTCGGGCAGCGCGCTGAAGCGGAGCTCAACGGTGGCCATGCATCCCCCTCGCAACTTCGGGCGTGCTGTCGAGAGGCGCCGGGCCGCCGAAGCCCGGGCCCCCTCGGTCTTCTTTCGCCGACCATCGGCCGACCCGGGCACACGGCCCGGGACCGGCGTCAGTCGGTGGCCGCAACCGCTTCCTCGACCGAGGTGTGAATCGGGAACACCTTGGTGAGGCCGGTGATACGGAAGATCTTCAGAATGCGCTCCTGGTTGCAGACCAGGCGCAGGGAGCCCTCATGGGCCCGCACGCGCTTCAGGCCGCCGACCAGTACGCCGAGTCCGGTGGAGTCGAGGAAGTCCACGCCCTCCATGTCGACGACAAGGTGGAAACTGCCGTCGTTCACCAGCTCGACCAACTGCTCGCGCAGCTTGGGCGCGGTATATACGTCGATTTCGCCACCGACCCTGACGATCGTGCGATCGCCCATGGTTTCGGTCGACAGGGACAGGTCCACGGATCCTCCAGCACCTTGCTATCGAGCGGTCGCCCTAGGGGCATTCGGCTTCAGCCCCTGGACGCTTCGCCAGCCGCGATGGCATTCAATCACTTACCGGCAGGCGTGCACGACGCCTTGGCTCCATTGTCCGTCACTCCAGTGACACACTCGGTGCCGATGGCCAAGAATCATCGATCCGATCGAACCCCGACGGACCCCGCCTCCCGGCCCGCGCCAGGCGCGGTCCTGGACCGGCTCGCGTCCGGTCCGAGCAGGGCTTCGCGCATTACTCATACGGAGCACTTGCCCCCGCGTGAGGGTCGGCATGCCGTCTGGCCCGACCGGATCCGCGCGGAGGTCGTGGCGGCCGTGCGAGCCGCGGGCATCGAGCATCCCTGGGCCCACCAGGCACGGGCGGCCGAACACGCCCTGGACGGCGAGTCCGTCGTGGTCGCCACCGGCACGGCCTCCGGCAAGTCCCTGGCCTACCTCGTGCCGGTCCTGTCCACCCTTCTGGAGGGCGCGGAGGCCCCGAACGGCCGGGGCGCCACCGCCCTCTACCTGGCTCCGACCAAGGCACTCGCGGCGGACCAGTGCCGGTCGGTGAAGGAACTTTCACACCCTCTGGGCCATTCGGTGCGCGCAGCCGTGTACGACGGCGATACTCCGTTCGAGGAACGCGAGTGGATCCGCCAGTACGGCAACTACGTCCTGACCAACCCGGACATGCTGCACCGGGGCATCCTGCCGTCCCATCCCCGCTGGTCCTCCTTCCTGAAGTCGCTGAAGTACGTCGTCATCGACGAGTGCCACACCTACCGCGGCGTCTTCGGCTCGCACGTCGCCCAGGTGCTGCGCCGGCTGCGCCGCCTGTGTGCCCGCTACGGCGCGTCGCCCGTGTTCCTGCTGGCCTCGGCGACGGCCGCGGAGCCCTCGGTGGCCGCCCGCCGCCTCACCGGCCTGCCGGTGCTGGAAGTGGCCGACGACGCCTCCCCCCGCGGTGAACTGGTGTTCGCGCTCTGGGAACCGCCGCTGACCGAGCTGCACGGCGAGAAGGGCGCCCCCGTCCGCCGCACGGCCACGGCCGAGGCCGCCGACCTGCTGACCGACCTCACGGTGCAGGGCGTGCGTTCGGTCGCCTTCGTCCGCTCCCGGCGCGGCGCCGAGCTGATCTCGGTCATCTCCCAGGAGCGGCTGGGCGAGGTCGACCGGTCGCTGGCCCGGCGTGTCGCGGCGTACCGGGGCGGCTATCTCCCGGAAGAGCGCCGCGCTCTCGAACAAGCCCTCCATTCGGGTGAACTCCTGGGCCTCGCCGCGACGAACGCCCTCGAACTCGGCATCGACATCTCCGGCCTCGACGCGGTCGTCATCGCCGGCTACCCGGGCACCCGGGCCTCCCTCTGGCAGCAGGCGGGCCGGGCCGGACGGTCCGGGCAGGGGGCCCTGGCCGTCCTGGTCGCCCGCGACGACCCGCTGGACACCTTCCTCGTCCATCACCCCGAGGCCCTGTTCGACCAGCCCGTCGAATCGACCGTCCTCGACCCCGACAACCCCTACGTGCTGGCACCGCACCTGTGCGCGGCCGCGGCGGAGCTGCCCCTGACGGACGAGGACCTGGCCCTGTTCGGCCCGGCGAGCGAGGGCCTGCTGCCCCAGCTGGAGGCCGCGAAGCTGCTGCGCCGCCGCACCAGGGCCTGGCACTGGACCCGCCGCGAGCGCGCCGCCGACCTGACGGACATCCGCGGCGAGGGCGGGCGCCCGGTCCAGGTCGTCGAGACCGGCACGGGCCGGCTGCTCGGCACGGTCGACGCCGGTGCCGCGCACTCGACGGTGCACGAGGGAGCGGTCCACCTCCACCAGGGCCGCACGTACCTGGTGCGGTCGCTGGACCTGGAGGACTCCGTCGCCCTCGTCGGGGAGGCCGCCCCGCCGTACTCCACGGTCGCCCGGGACACCACGTCCATCTCCGTCCTGGAGACGGACGTGGAGATCCCCTGGGGCGACGGCCGCCTCTGCTACGGCTCCGTCGAGGTCACCAACCAGGTCGTCTCCTTCCTGCGTCGCCGGCTCATCACGGGTGAGGTCCTGGGCGAGACGAAACTCGACCTCCCTCCTCGTACGCTGCGCACCCGCGCCGTGTGGTGGACCGTCACCGAGGACCAGCTGGACCGCGCCCGGATCAACCCGGAGATCCTCGGCGGCTCCCTGCACGCCGCCGAGCACGCGTCGATCGGCCTGCTGCCCCTGTTCGCGACCTGTGACCGCTGGGACATCGGCGGCGTCTCGATCCCGCTCCACCCCGACACGCTCCTGCCGACGGTCTTCGTCTACGACGGCCATCCGGGTGGCGCGGGCTTCGCGGAGCGTGCCTTCCACACCGCCCGCACCTGGCTGACCGCCACCCGCCAGGCCATCGCCTCCTGCGAGTGCGACGCCGGCTGCCCTTCCTGCATCCAGTCCCCCAAGTGCGGCAACGGCAACGACCCGCTGCACAAGAGAGGGGCGGTGCGGCTCCTCACGGTGCTGCTGGAGGGGGCGCCGGAGGAGAAGGAGCCGGAGGACGGGGTGCCTCCTCCTCCGGCTCCGCCGGGAGGTCCAGCGGAGCCGTCGGAGGCCCCGCCCGCGCCCTGACCTCCGCCGTGAACGGGCCCCGGCCCGCCGCCGCCGTCACGTCGGAGACATCGCCGGCGACCTCGCAGCGCACCAGCCGTACGCCCTGCGCCCGGGCCACCCGTCCGGCCCGGGCGCAAGCCGTCGTGCCGCCCTCGGCCCAGTGGTCCGCCGCGGCGAGCGCCGCGAGGTCGGCACCGCCCGCCGCACGATGCCGGACCACGACGGCCTGCCCGAGCGCGAGAACGACTCCGAACACCACACACAGAGCGGCGATCGCCCCGACACTCCACACGGTGGCGGAGCCCCGGTCCGAGCCCACCACCGCGCGGCCCCCTCTCATGTGCCCACCGCCTCCTCCACCGACGCCACGGCCTCCTCGCGCACGGCGAAGGACAGTCCCCGCAACACCGGCGGCTCAGCCACGACGGTCACCCGGACGTGCTCCGCGTCCCGGCTGACCGTCACCTTCGCGCCGGGCGGCGCCGCCTCGCGGGTCAGCCTCACGACCGCGCCGGGCGGGTCCTGGCGGGCCGCCGCACGCGCGCCCGTCCGAGCCGCGTCCACGCACTGGATCTGCGCGGCCACGACCAGCAGCCCCCACACCAGCGCCATCGCGAACATCACCAGCACCGGCAGCACCACGGCCGACTCCGCGGTGACGAACCCCCGGTCCGCTCCCCGCTCACATCCGCGCACTGAGGGCGTCCTTCACGATCTTCTGCAGTTCCGCGCTGACGGCGCCGCTCGTGACGACCTTGTAGAGCACCACGGCGAACGCCACCGCCGCGACGATTCCCATCGCGTACTCGGAGGTGACCATTCCTCCGTCCCGCCGCGCCGCACGCATCCCGCACACCAGGGCACGCAGCCGTGCCCGTACCGCCTTGTACATCTCAACCCCCGTAGGAAAGAGTCCGAACCATCACTGCTTGTCGCTCACTTGCTCCGGGTCCGTCGCCGCGTCACCCACCACCCCCTCCGAGCACCCCGCCCGCGAGTCCGATCACCACGGGCAGCACACCGACCGCGATGAAGGCGGGCAGGAAGCACAGACCGACCGGGGCGCTGACCATCACTCCCGCTCGACGGGCCCGGGCCGTGGCGGCGCGGCCCCAGTCGGCCCGGGCCTCGGCGGCGAGCCGTGCGACCGGCACCGCCGCGGGCAGCCCGGACACATCGGCCCGTTCGAGCAGCCGGGCCAGCCCCTCGGCGCCCGGCACGGCACCCAACCGCCGCCAGGCCGAGCCCGGTTCGCCGCCCAACCGCATCTCCGCCGCACCCCGGGCGAGGGCATCGCCGACAGGGCCGCCCAAGGCCTCACCCACCGCCTGGGCCGCGATCACCGGGCCGGCGCCCGCCGCGATGCAGGCCGCCAGCAGGTCGGCGGCGAGGGGCAGTTGCCGCGCCGCCTCCGCCAGGCCGGGGGCGTCCGGCTCCGCGCCGGCCGTCTCCTGGCCCGATCGCCACCGCCGCAGCCCCACCGCCCCGGCCAGTCCCACGGCGGCCCCGGCGAAGCCTCCGATCAGCATCCAGCCGGCGCACGCCACGCCCACCGGGGCCAGCCACGTCCGTGCGGCCTCACGCCATGCCGTCCGCGGGACAGGAACAGTCGCTCCCCGTACCCCTGACAGCTCCGTCAGGCGCCGGCGCATCCTCCGAAGGCGCCTCGCCCGTACCAGTCGGCGGGCCAGCCATCCGGCGGCCAGCGCGATCCCCACGGCCACCCACAGCCTGTGGACGACGTCCCCGCTCATGCCGCGGCCTCCGCGCCCCGCACGATCCGCCGCACCCACCACAGCCCCAGGCCCTCCAGCACCCCGCCGGCCGCCAGACAGCCCAGACCCGCTCCGGTGTGCAACAGGACGTGGAGGGGATCGGCGCCCAGGGCGGTCCCGATGCCAAGCCCCAGGGCAGGCAACCCGGCGAGCATCACCGCCGTGGCCCGGGCTCCCGCCAACTGAGCTCGCAGATCACACTGTTGGTCGCGTTCGGCGCGCAGGGCAGCGGCGAGCCGGTCGAGTCCGTCGGCGAGCCCCGCGCCCTGGTCCACGGCCACCCGCCAGCACGCCGCCAGTCCGCGCAGGCCCTCGGCGCCCGGTTGCCGTGCCGCCGTGGCGAGCGTGTCCGGCACGTCACCGCCGAACCGCGCCGCTGCCAGCACCGTGGACCGCGCGTCGGCGAGTCCGCCGCAGTCCCGGGCGGCCCGCAGCAGCGCCTCACCCGGCTGACGTCCCGCGCGCACCTCGCCGCCGAGTGCCCCGCACAACGCGATCACCGCGTCGGTCCGGCGCTCCCGGTCCCGCCGCGCCCGTCCGGCCAGCCGGGCCCGCCGCAGCAACGGCACCCCGGCCGCCCCCAGGACGACCGGCAGCACCGACGCCCCGAGCACCGCCAGCACCAGCCCGGCCACCGCCGACCACCACTCGGCCCGCAACCGCCCACGGACGCGCCGCAGCTCACCGGCCGTGCGCCGCCACCCCGGGGATCCCCTCCCCATGGGGCCGCCCTCCGCGAGCAGCAACCGCGCCCGCCGTGCCGTCGCATCACGCTCGGCCAGCAGCCAGACAGCCGCCCCCGTGCACGCCGCGACCGCACCCACCGTCATCCCAGGAGCCCCCGTCATGACTCTCCCCTCTCGTCCACGCCCGGCTCGATCCCACTCGTCCCGCCCCGCAGCAGACCCCTCAGCCGCTCCCATCCGCGCTCGCGCACGAACGCCTCCGCTCCCCACCGCAGTGCCGGGACCGTCCGCACCAGTCCGGACGCGTCCCGCTCCAGCACGTGCACCTCGGCGATCCGCCGCCGCCCGGCCCGGTCGCGCACCAGGTGCAGCACCACGGAGAGGGCGGCCGCCAACTGGCTGTGCAGTGCTGCCCGATCGAGTCCCGCGGCTGTCCCGAGCGCTTCGAGCCGGGCCGGTACATCGGCGGCGGCGTTGGCGTGGACGGTCCCGCAACCGCCCTCGTGGCCGGTGTTCAAAGCGGCCAGCAGGTGCACCACTTCGGGCCCGCGCACCTCGCCCACGACCAGCCGGTCGGGCCTCATGCGCAGCGCTTGGCGCACCAGGTCCTCCAGGGTGACGAGGCCGGCGCCCTCCTGGTTGGCGGGTCTGGTCTCCAGTCGCACGACGTGCGGGTGGTCGGGCCGCAGCTCCGCCGAGTCCTCGGCGAGGACGATCCGTTCCCCAGGCCCCACCAGCCCCAGGAGGGCACTCAGCAACGTGGTCTTGCCGGTGCCGGTGCCGCCGCTGACGAGGAAGGACAGCCTGGCGTCGAGCAGGGCGCGCAACACGCGGTCCCCGCCCGGCGGCACGGTGCCCGCCGCGACCAGCTCGCCGAGTGTGAAGGCACGCGGCCTCACGACCCGCAGCGACAGACAGGCGCAGCCCACGGCCACCGGCGGCAGCACCGCGTGCAGCCGCGTCCCGTCGGGCAGCCGGGCGTCGGCCCAGGGCCGGGCGTCGTCCAGGCGGCGTCCGGCCACGGCGGCGAGACGCTGGGCGAGCCGTCGCACGGCCGCGGCGTCCGCGAACCGCACCTGTGTCAGTTCCAGTCCGCCGCCCCGGTCCACCCAGATCCGGTCCGGGGCCGACACCAGTACGTCCGTCACCGACGGATCGGCGAGGAGCGGCTCCAGCGGCCCGCTGCCGACCAGCTCGGACCGCAACTGCGCGGCGGCTCCGAGGACTTCGGCGTCCCCGAGGACCCGCCCTTGCTCGCGCAGGGCCTGCGCCACGCGCGCGGGAGTCGGCTCGGCCCCGCTCTCGGCCAGCCACCGCCGCACCCCGTCGAGCAGCGCCGCGCCCTCGAGTCCGGCCAGGGTGCTCATGCCGTACCCGCCTCGACGAGCGCACGCTCCCAGAACTCCTTGCAGAACCGGGCCAGCGGTCCCCGCGGGGCGGCGCCCGGGGGTGCCGTGCCCGCGGCCGGGCGTGACAGCCCCGGGTCCACCGGCACCTCGCCGACCAGGGGCAGTCCGAGCAGCCGGGCCACCTCGCGGTCGTCGAGCCCCGGCGGGTACGGCCCGCGGACCGCCACCCGCAGGTCCCGGAGAACCATGCCGACCGCCGAGGCGACCCGCCCCGCGGCCGCGACGGCCCGCAGCTCCGCCGGCACCACCAGCACGCCCACATCCAGCTGGGAGAGGACCTCGGCGACGCCGTCGTCGATCCGGCGCGGAAGGTCGACCACGACGGTGCCGCCCCGGCGTCGGGCCGCCGCGAGGACCGCGCGCACCGCCTGCGGCGGGACCGCGATCCGGTCGCCGCGGTCCCAGCTGAGCACCCGCAGCGCGTGCAGCTCGGGCAGCGACTCCTCCAGGGCTCCGCCGCCGACCCGTCCGCGTGAGGACGCGAAGGCGGGCCAGCGCAGCCCTGCGGCCGTCTCACCGCCGAGGAGTACGTCGAGTCCGCCGCCCAGCGGATCGGCGTCCACCAGGAGGGTGCGCAGTCCCTCCCGCGCGGAGGTGACGGCAAGGGCGCACGCGAGCGTGGACGCTCCTGCTCCGCCCCGGCCGCCGATGACGCCGACGGTGAGGGCGGGCCGGCCGACGCCCTCGGCCACGTCGGCGATCCGGTCGACCAGCCACTGCTCGCCGTCGGGCAGCATCAGAACGTGCTCGGCACCGATCTCGACGGCCCGCCGCCACACCCCGGAGTCGTCCTGGTCCCGGCCCACGAGGACGACACCCCTTCTGCGCGCGGCCCCGCGCACCCGCCGAGCCGCGTCGTCGCCGACCAGGACCAGCGGTGCGGCCTCCCAGCTGCCTCTGCGCTCCGGCACCCCGTGGTGCACTTCGGGTGTGGCGCCGGCTGCCGCGCACAGGCGCAGCAGATCGTCGAGGAGCTCGGTGTCCTCTGTGACGATCAGCGGTCCTCCCTGCCGCCCTCCGGCGGCCGGCGGCGGATCGTGTGTGACGGTTCCGGCCACGGTTTCCAACCCCCTTCGCTGCACGACTCGCGTGGCCCCTGTGGCCCCGCGATTCCCATACGTGGGAAGAACCGGCAAGCGGCCTCCCTGTGAACGGCCGACAGAAACCGGCCAAACGCCCCCAGGTACTCGGAACCGGCCATGAACTCGCCGCGAGCGGGACGCGTTGGAATCACGGTGCAGCGATCCCGGAAATCGTGTGGATCTTGGTGGATAACTGTGGACGTCCCGGGAGTTGTGAATATCGCCATCACCCATACCGGTGAGCCACTCAGGCCCTGTGCACGACCCTCACAGAGCAGCCCGACGGCTACACACCGTGATAGAGCATGGGCATGACAAGGTGCTGGGGAAAGCCGCATCAGAGCGGCCATCAGGCCGCGAGAAGAAGGAAAAAACCCACCCGGACATGCGACGACCCCCGCCGGGGGGGAGAGCGGGGGTCGTCCCCACGGCCGACTCGGGGGGGGAGGAGTCGGGCCGGGTTAGCACGGTCGCGAACGATCCGTGACTTCCATGGTGTACCCGAGAGCCTTCTCAGGCAAACCCACGCGCCCCACCTTACGCCGAATGGGCTGCCCCTATGCTCTGGGGCGTGGAAAACCACTCGTTGCCCCGCACAGCCGCCTTCTTTGACCTGGACAAGACGGTCATTGCGAAGTCGAGCACGCTCACGTTCAGCAAGTCGTTCTACCAAGGCGGTCTGATCAACCGCAGGGCCGTCTTGCGTACCGCATATGCCCAGTTCGTCTTCCTCGCCGGCGGCGCCGACCACGACCAGATGGAGCGCATGCGCGCATATCTGTCCGCCCTGTGCCGCGGCTGGAACGTGCAGCAGGTCAAGGAGATCGTCGCCGAGACGCTGCACGACCTGATCGACCCGATCATCTACGACGAGGCCGCCTCCCTCATCGAGGAGCACCACACCGCCGGCCGCGACGTGGTGATCGTGTCCACGTCCGGCGCGGAGGTGGTCGAACCGATCGGCGAGCTGCTGGGCGCGGACCGCGTGGTCGCCACCCGCATGGTCGTGGGCGACGACGGCTGCTTCACCGGCGAGGTGGAGTACTACGCGTACGGCCCGACCAAGGCGGAGGCGGTGAGGGAGCTCGCCGAATCCGAGGGGTACGACCTCAGCCGCTGCTACGCCTACAGCGACTCGGCGACCGATGTGCCGATGCTGGAGTCCGTGGGCAACCCGCACGCCGTGAACCCGGACAGGGCACTGCGCCGCGAGGCCCTCGCGCGCGGATGGCCGATCCTGGACTTCCACCGCCCGGTCCGGCTCAAGCAGCGCATCCCCGCGTTCTCCGTACCGCCGCGCCCGGCGCTCGTCGCGGTCGCCGCGATAGGCGCCGCCGCGGCCACCGCGGGACTCGTCTGGTATGCGAACCGGCGCCGGGCTTCAGTCGCTTGACCTGTGACGATTGCCTTTCCCGCATGGACCCGAAAGTAAAGAAGTAGGACCTGGACTTCCGCTTGCTGCGGGGCAGGAGTACAAAGGATTCAACGGCCCGCGAGACCAAGGACATCCGAGAGGATCACCTTTTTTACGCATTTGGCCCCACGGACCGAGCATGAACACCGGGCACCCACGCGACGTCGACCCGTCGAATACGGGCCAGCCACACCAGGGGACGGGCAAAGCTCCCGACCTGATGGGCACATATCGAGGACGCTTGGTAACCCGATGCTCATGCCAGCGGCGGTACGAGAACTCGTACCGCCGCATTTATGTGGACCGGCGGTGTCAGGCCGCTCCGCGCTGCAGCGCCTCGCACACCGCCATCGACTCGCGCGCCCCCAGTTCGACCGCCCTGCCGCAGTGGGCGATCCAGGCCGCGACACCCTCCGGGGTACCGGAGACGTATCCGGCGAGGGCCTCCAGGTAGGCGTCGCGTCCCAGTTCGGCGTGACCGACCTCGGCCGCGCAGACCGACTTCGGGTCCAGCCCGCTGCCGACCAGGACGATGCGCTCGGCCGTGCGGGCGACCAGGCCGTTGTGGGACGTGAAGGGACGCAGCGCGAGGAGCTCGCCGTGCACGACGGCGGCCGTCACCAGCGCCGGAGCCGAGCCGCCCGCGATGATCAGCCCGGCCAGTCCGTCCAGCCTGCCGTGCGTTTCGGTGGCGCTCGGCAGCGGCAGCCCGACGAGCGGCTCGTCTACCGGCTCGCCCTCCTTGCGCGGCCGTCCCACCTGGTCACCCTTGTCCGCGGCGGCCACCAGGTGCAGCCGGGCCAGCACCCGAAGGGGTGACTGACGCCAGATCGACAGCAGCTGGCCCGCCTCCGCGGTGAGCCGCAGTGCGGCACCCACGGTGCGGGCCTCGTCGTCACCGCTGAAGTCCGTACGCCGCCGCACCTCCTCCAGGGCCCAGTCCGCGCCGGACAGTGCGGCCGAACCGCGGGCGCCGCGCAGCGCGGCCTCGGAGGTGATCGCGTTGCTGCGCCGCCGCATGACCCGGTGTCCGTAGACCCGGTCCACGGCCTTGCGCACGGACTCCACGGAATCGGCCACTCCGGGCAGCGCCCCCAGGGCCGCGAGGGGGTCGGCGGTCGCGCCTGCTGTACTCATGAGTACGACCCTACGCACCCCGGGGCCCCGTCCCACCGGGGAGTGGCCTTCTTCACGCGCGCGTGCACCACACGACATCCGATCCACGCGCGCGTGCGCCACACGACATCTGATTCACGCGCGCGTGCGCCACACGGCGTCCGACCGAAGGACTGCCCAGTGGACTACCGACAGGACTACCTACCGGCCGCCGGAGCCCCGGGCACGCCCTTGGGCGCGGGGGCGGGCCGGTCCGACAGGAAGGACGCCCAGCCCGCCTCGGGCGCCTGGCCGACCGGCAGGGTGTGCAGCTTCTCCAGCGTCTTCGGGTCCTGCGCGTCGAGCCAGTCCACGAGCTGCCGGAACGAGACGCAGCGCACCTCCTCCTTGGTGCACACCGTCTCGATGACCTCCTCGACGGCCCGCATGTAGGTGCCGCCGTTCCAGGACTCGAAGTGGTTGCCGATGATCAGGGGCGCGCGGTTGCCCTTGTAGGCCCGTGAGAAGCCCCTGAGCAGGCCGTCCCGCATCTGGTCGCCCCAGAAGTCGAACTTGGCGGGATTGCCCTGGGTGGTGGTGCCGGACTGGTTGACCATGAAGTTGTAGTCCATGGTGAGCTGCTCGAAGGAGTGGCCGGGGAACGGCACGAGCTGCATGGAGACGTCCCACAGGCCCAGCTTCTTCTTCGGCCAGACCTGGTCGTTCACGCCGCTGGTGTCATAGCGGAAGCCCATGTCGCGGGCCGCCCTCATGAAGTTGCGCTGGCCCTCCAGGCAGGGTGTGCGGGCGCCGATGAGCTCCTTGTCGTAGTCGAAGGGCAGCGGGGAAGCGCCTTTCAGGCCGGCGTTGGTCTTCCAGGTCTTGACGAACTGCTTGGCCTGGGAGATCTCGTCCTTCCAGTCCCGCACCGACCACTCGCCGACGCCGCCGCCGCTGCCGCAGAAGTGGCCGTTGAAGTGGGTGCCGATCTCGTTGCCCTCCAGCCATGCAAGGCGCAGTTGCTTCGCGGTGGCGGCGATGCCGCGGCGGTCGTTGAAGCCGATGTCGGAGCGGCCCGGGGAGTGCTGCGGGGGCCGGTACCGGTCGCGCTTGTCCTCCGGCAGCATGTACACGCCGCTCAGGAAGTACGTCATGGTCGCGTTGTTCTTCCTGGCGACCTCGCGGAAGTGGGAGAACAGCTTCTGGCTGTCCTCGCCCGCGCCGTCCCAGGAGAAGACGACGAACTGCGGGGGCTTCTGGCCGGGTCGCAGGCGTTCGGGCCGGGGCAGGTGCGGCTGGGCCCCGGTGTAGGCGGTGGAGCCGTCTCCGATCAGCCGGACCGCGCTCTTCGGCGCCTGTGCGGGCGTCGCCTTCTGCGGTTCCGGAGTCTTGGGCGGGGGGGTGTCGGTCGCGCAGCCGGCGAGCGATGCGGCGCAGACCGCTGCGATCACGGAACCCGCGGCGATCCTGTGGGTGGCGGCCATGTTCCGTCCACCTTCTTCCTTCTCTCGGGTGCGGACAGCGCCGCCAAATTCGCACGAGACCGAGAAGGAATTAGTAGGACAAGCCGATCAAATGGCCACTTCACTCTTCAGAGTGATCCATTCGCCCATTTGCCCGTAAAGTCCATGCTTGCCCTTTACTCTGCATTACGATTCGTTTACCGAGCGTTGATTCATCCCGCCGATTTACGCCGTGACCGCCGCGACCGATACCCCGCCCCGAGCGGCCCCCCAGTCATGCGACCGCGCAGCCCCGGAGGAGACGGGAAAGACATGTCAGCCTGCGTCCCCACACGCGTCACCGACCCGAACCGAACCGAACGCACCCATCCGCCCCACAGTCCGCCGCCGGCCGGGCCCCGCCGATTCCGGATCGCGGGTGCCGACGTGTCGGCCTCGATCGCGGTCTTCCTGATCGCACTGCCCCTGTCCCTGGGCATCGCCCTGGCCACCGGCGCCCCCCTCCAGGCCGGACTCGTGGCCGCCGCCGTGGGCGGGCTGGTCGCCGGGCGGCTCGGCGGCTCAGCGCTCCAGGTGAGCGGACCGGCCGCCGGACTCACCGTCGTCACCGCCGACCTCATCCATCGGTACGGCTGGCGGACCACCTGCGCCATCACCGTCCTCGCAGGCATCGCCCAACTGGGCCTCGGCTGCCTGCGCGTGGCCCGTGGCGCCCTCGCCGTCAGCCCCGCGATCGTGCACGGCATGCTCGCCGGGATCGGCGTCACCATCGCCGTCGCCCAGCTGCACATCGTGCTCGGCGGCACACCGCAGAGCTCCGTGCCGGACAACCTCCGTGCTCTGCCCGCCCAGTTGGCGCACATGCGCCCCGCGGCGGTGTCGGTCAGCGTGCTGACCCTGGCACTGCTGCTGCTCTGGCCGCGACTGCCCGGCCGCGCCGGACGCCTGCTGCGCACGGTCCCGGCGGCGCTCGTCGCCGTCGCCGGAGCCACCTCGGCCGCCGCCCTCGCCGGGCTCCGCCTGCCCAAGGTCGACCTGCCGTCCTGGAGCAACCACGCCCTGGCCTCTCTGCCGGAGGGCCCCGTGCTCGGCCTGGTCGCCGCCGTGCTCACCACCACGCTGGTGTGCAGCGTGCAGTCGCTGCTCGGTGCGGTCGCCGTGGACAAGCTGGTGGCCGGCCGCCCCGGCCTCTCGCCCCGCGTCGGACGCTCGAACCTCGACCGCGAACTGCTCGGGCAGGGAGCGGCCAACATCGTCTCCGGCTCGCTCGGCGGACTGCCCATCGCCGGTGTGGCCGTGCGAAGTTCGGCGAATGTGCACGCGGGCGCGGTCAGCCGGAACTCCACGATGCTGCACGGCGTTCTCGTAGTGATCGCCACGCTGCTGATGGTCCCGATCCTGGAGTTCATCCCGCTCGCCTCGCTCGCCGCCCTGGTGATGGCCGTCGGCATCCAGATGGTCTCCCTGAACCACATCCGCACGGTGACCCGCCACCGTGAAGTGTGGGTCTACGCCGTCACCACCCTCGGCGTGGTCTCCCTCGGCGTCCTGGAGGGCGTGGCGCTCGGCATCGCCACAGCCGTCGGCGTCGCCCTGCACCGCCTCACCCGCACCCGCATCACGCACGAAGAGTCGGAAGGAGCCCATCACGTACACGTCAGAGGACAGTTGACGTTCCTCGCCGTGCCGCGGCTCAGCCGGGCCCTGCATCTCGTGCCCCACGGTGCCGACGCCGTCGTCGAGCTGGACGGGTCGTTCATGGACCACGCGGCGTACGAGACGCTGCAGGACTGGCAGAAGACACACACCGCGCAGGGCGGCACCGTCGAGATCACCGGCCGTCATCCCGGCACCCGTATCTCCGAGCCCCAAACCTCCGGCGACTGCCGCTGCCGGCCCTGGACGCCCTGGCGCAACCACCAGTGCGACGGTCCCCGGTCCGTACCCCCTGCCGAGAAGAAGGCGGACGGGCCGGACCGCTCCGACCCGGATCCGGCGGGCACCGGCGGAGCCAGCGGGCACGAACTGGCGCGTGGCATCAGCGCGTTCCAGCGCAACACCGCACCGCTGGTGCGCAGCGAGCTGGCACGGCTGGCGAGAGAGGGGCAGCAGCCTTCGCAGCTGTTCCTGACCTGCGCCGACTCCCGGCTGGTCACCTCGATGATCACCTCCAGCGGTCCGGGTGACCTGTTCGTCGTGCGCAACGTGGGCAACCTCGTCCCACGCCCGGGCGAAGAGAGCGGTGACGACTCGGTGGCGGCGGCGATCGAGTACGCCGTGGACGTGCTCCAGGTGCGCTCCATCACGGTGTGCGGGCACTCGGGTTGCGGCGCCATGCAGGCGCTGCTCGCATCCGAGCCCAGGGGCGCCCGGAGCCCGCTGAAGCGGTGGCTGCGGCACGGGCTGCCCAGCCTGGAGCGCATGGCCGACGACAGTCTGCCCGGGGGCAGGCTGGCCGGGCGTTCCCCCGCGGACACGGTCGAACAGCTCTGCCTGACCAACGTGGTCCAGCAGCTGGAGCACCTGCGCGCCCACGACTCGGTGGCCCGGGCCATCGAAGAGGGCAGCCTGGAGCTGCACGGGATGTACTTCCACGTGGGCGAGGCGGAGGCGTACCTGCTCACCGAGACGAACGCCGGTGGCGTCTTCGACCGGGTCCGGGAGTCGGACCTGACGACATGAGCCCGGTGCCGGGCCGGGGCGCCCCCGGCCCGGCCCTCGCCCCGGCCGCTGCCGCCACCCCCACCGCCACCGCAGCCCCCGCCGCGCCGGCGCCACCGCCGCTGCAACCCCCGCCACCGCCGGCGCCAGCACCGTTGCAACCCCACGACGCCGCCGGAGACCCGGTCACCGGCGGCCGTCGAGGTCTTCTCGACCATCGGCGCTGCCCCCTCGGCTCCCTCACGACACATGTGGCGGGCAGCACACGCACTGAACTTTCCCTGGTCGGCGTCCGTGGGTACGGATGACCCCGGTCCCCGACAGCACCGCCCAACAGGTCTAAACCAATCGGCGGTCGGCCCTTGTCATCGCACCCCCGGGTCTGATGAGCTGTGGCCTGGGACACAACGGACACCCTGGGAAAGGCAGATGCCGTGAGCAATGAAAGCCTGGCCAACCTCTTGAAGGAGGAGCGACGCTTCGCGCCCCCCGCCGACCTGGCCGCGAACGCCAACGTCACCGCGGAGGCGTATGAACAGGCCAAGGCTGACAGGCTCGGCTTCTGGGCCGAGCAGGCCTGCCGGCTGACCTGGGCCAAGGAGCCCACCGAGACCCTCGACTGGTCGAACCCGCCGTTCGCCAAGTGGTTCAAGGACGGCGAGCTCAACGTCGCCTACAACTGCGTCGACCGCCATGTGGAGGCCGGGCACGGAGACCGGGTCGCCATCCACTTCGAGGGCGAGCCGGGCGACAGTCGCGCGATCACCTACGCCGAGCTCAAGGACGAGGTCTCCAAGGCGGCCAACGCCCTGCTGGAGCTGGGAGTCCAGGCGGGCGACCGGGTTGCCGTCTACATGCCGATGATCCCCGAGACGGCGATCGCGATGCTGGCCTGTGCCCGGATCGGCGCCGCCCACTCGGTGGTCTTCGGCGGGTTCTCCTCGGACGCGCTCGCCACGCGTATCCAGGACGCCGACGCGCGCGTGATCATCACCTCCGACGGCGGTTACCGGCGGGGCAAGCCGTCCGCGCTCAAGCCGGCCGTGGACGAGGCCGTCGAGAGGGCCGGCATCGTCGAACACGTCCTGGTCGTGCGCCGCACGGGCCAGGAGGTCGCCTTCACCGAGGGCCGCGACGTGTGGTGGCACGACGTGGTGGGACGCCAGAGCGCGGAGCACACCCCGCAGGCGTTCGACGCGGAGCACCCGCTGTTCATCCTGTACACCTCGGGCACCACGGGTAAGCCGAAGGGCATCCTGCACACCTCCGGCGGCTACCTCACGCAGACCGCCTACACGCACCACGCCGTCTTCGACCTCAAGCCGGAGACCGACGTCTACTGGTGCACCGCCGACGTCGGCTGGGTGACCGGCCACTCGTACATCGTCTACGGCCCGCTGGCGAACGGCGCGACGCAGGTCATGTACGAGGGCACGCCCGACACCCCGCACCAGGGCCGCTTCTGGGAGATCGTGCAGAAGTACGGCGTGACGATCCTCTACACCGCGCCGACCGCGATCCGCACGTTCATGAAGTGGGGCGACGACATCCCCGCCAAGTTCGACCTGTCGAGCCTGCGGGTGCTGGGCTCGGTGGGCGAGCCGATCAACCCCGAGGCGTGGGTCTGGTACCGCAAGAACATCGGCGGCGACCGCACCCCGGTCGTCGACACCTGGTGGCAGACCGAGACCGGCTCGATGATGATCACCCCGCTGCCGGGCGTGACCGCGACGAAGCCCGGCTCGGCGCAGACGCCGCTGCCCGGCATCGCCGCGACGGTCGTCGACGACGAGGCGAACGAGGTGGGCAACGGCGGTGGCGGCTACCTGGTGCTGACCGAGCCGTGGCCGTCGATGCTGCGCACCATCTGGGGCGACGACCAGCGCTTCATCGACACCTACTGGTCGCGCTTCGAGGGCAAGTACTTCGCCGGTGACGGCGCCAAGAAGGACGACGACGGCGACATCTGGCTGCTCGGCCGGGTCGACGACGTCATGCTCGTCTCGGGGCACAACATCTCCACCACGGAGGTCGAGTCGGCCCTCGTCTCCCACCCCTCGGTCGCCGAGGCGGCCGTGGTCGGCGCCGCGGACGAGACGACCGGGCAGGCGATCGTCGCGTTCGTGATCCTGCGTGGTACGGCCGCGGAGACCGAGGACCTGGTCGCCGAGCTGCGCAACCACGTGGGCAACACCCTCGGCCCGATCGCCAAGCCCAAGCGGGTCCTGCCGGTGGCGGAGCTGCCCAAGACCCGCTCCGGCAAGATCATGCGCCGGCTGCTGCGGGACGTCGCCGAGAACCGCCAGCTGGGTGACGTCACCACACTGACCGACTCCACGGTCATGGACCTCATCCAGTCCAAGCTGCCCGCCGCGCCCAGCGAGGACTGAGCACGGCACCGGCATGACGGCGCCGGCGGAGGGCACCCAGGTCCGGGTGCCCTCCGTCAGGGCGCTCCGGCGGCGAAGACCGCCGGATGCGTACAGCCGTACGTTTACCTAAACTAAGCAACACAACTGCTCCGTCATGCGAGCAGAACAAGTGCTCCATGGTGCGCCGGGAAGTCTGGTCGGCATGTGTTCCGTCCTGCCCACCGACCGGAGGTCTCCCTCGTGACCGCGCCCCGCCCCACCACTCCCCGCAAGGTCCTCGGCCGGCTGTCGCTGCCCGAGCGGAACTATGTTGCGGACGCGCTGCGCACCGAGACCGTCGGTGGGGTGCTGCTCCTCGCCGCCGCGGTCACCGCGCTGCTCTGGGCGAACATCCCCGCCCTGCACGACAGCTACGAGAGCGTCTCCCACTATCACCTGGGCCCCGCCGCCCTCGGCCTCGACCTGTCCGTCGCGCACTGGGCCGCCGACGGGCTGCTGGCGATCTTCTTCTTCGTCGCCGGGATCGAGCTCAAGCGGGAACTCGTGGCGGGAGACCTGCGCGACCCGAGGGCCGCCGCGCTGCCGGTCGTCGCCGCGCTGTGCGGCATGGCGGTACCGGCCCTCGTCTACACGCTCACCACCGTCACCGGCGGCGGCTCCCTGGACGGCTGGGCCGTGCCGACGGCGACCGACATCGCGTTCGCGCTCGCCGTGCTCGCCGTGATCGGCACCTCCCTGCCGAGCGCGCTGCGGGCCTTCCTGCTCACGCTCGCCGTCGTCGACGACCTCTTCGCGATCCTGATCATCGCGGTGTTCTTCACCGCCGACCTGAACTTCGCCGCGCTCGGCGGTGCCGTCGCGGGCCTGGTGCTCTTCTGGCTGCTGCTGCGGACGGGGCTGCGCGGCTGGTACGTGTACGTGCCGTTGGGCCTCGTCGTCTGGGCGCTGATGTACAACAGCGGCATCCACGCCACCGTCGCCGGTGTCGCCATGGGCCTGATGCTGCGCTGCCACCGGTACGAGGGTGAGGACCGCTCCCCAGGCGAGCGCATCGAGCACCTCGTACGGCCTCTGTCGGCGGGCCTCGCGGTGCCGCTGTTCGCGCTGTTCAGTGCGGGCGTCGCGGTGTCCGGCGGAGCGCTCGCCGACGTGTTCACCAAGCCGGAGACCCTCGGTGTGGTCCTCGGTCTCGTCGTCGGCAAGGCGCTCGGCATCTTCGGCGGGACATGGCTGACGGCCCGTTTCACGAGGGCCTCGCTCAGCGACGACCTCGCCTGGGCGGACGTGTTCGCGGTGGCGACCCTCGCCGGCATCGGCTTCACCGTGTCGCTGCTCATCGGCGAACTCGCCTTCGACGGCGACGCGACGATGACGAACGAGGTGAAGGCGGCCGTCCTGCTGGGTTCGCTCATCGCCGCGACACTCGCGACCGTCCTGCTGAAGATCCGCAACGCCAAGTACCGACGACTGTGGGAGGACGAGGAGCGCGACGAGGACGCCGACGGCATCCCGGACGTGTACGAGCAGGACGATCCGGCGTACCACCTGCGGCTCGCCGCCGTCTACGAGCGCAAGGCAGCCGAACACCGCAGGATCGCCCAGGAGAAGGCAGCGGCGCGCCACGGGCTTGCCGAAGTACCGGGCGGGGCAGGCGATGACCACCACCGTCCGGCATGATCTGACGAGACGGTACAAAGACGGGACCGTACGCAGTCGGGCCGTACCCAGTCGGACGACTGCGGCGGGTCAGGAACAAGACGCGGAAAACGGACCGTACGCAGAAGAGGGAGACCCGCGATGAGCGCACCCGACGGCAGCCCGGTCGGCGCCGAACGCAGCATCGGCCAGCTGTTCGCCTCGGCGACGGCGGAAATGTCGGCGCTGGTGCACGACGAGATCGCGCTGGCGAAGGCTCAGCTCAAGCAGGACGTGAAGCGCGGCGCGACCAGCGGCGGCGCCTTCTCGGCGGCCGGCGCGGTGCTGATCTTCTCCCTGCCGATGCTGAACTTCGCGCTGGCGTACGGCATCCGCACCTGGAGCGACTGGAACCTCGCGGTCTGCTTCCTGCTGTCGTTCGCGGCGAACGTGCTGGTCGCCGGGGTGCTCGCGCTGATCGGCGTGGCCTTCGCGAAGAAGGCCAAGAAGAGCAAGGGCCCGCAGAAGGTCGCCGCGTCGATGAAGGAGACCGCGGTCGTGCTGCAGAAGGCCAAGCCGCACCCGCGGCCGGAGCTCGCGCAGGACCGGGTCCCCGAGGCCATCGAGGCTGTGGCACGCTCGTCGTCATGACGGACCCCGCCCCGCCCCCTGCTCAACCGGCTTCGGCCGTCCTCCTGGACGGCCCCTGGAGCCATCGCGACGTCGCCGCCAACGGCGCCCGCTTCCACATCGCCGAGCTGGGCGACGGGCCGCTGGTGCTGCTGCTGCACGGCTTCCCGCAGTTCTGGTGGACCTGGCGGCACCAGCTGGTGGCACTCGCCGACGCGGGCTTCCGGGCCGTCGCCATGGACCTCAGGGGCGTCGGAGGCAGCGACCGCACGCCGCGCGGCTACGACCCCGCCAACCTCGCGCTCGACGTCACCGGCGTCATCCGCTCCCTCGGCGAGCCCGATGCCGCGCTGGTCGGCCACGACCTGGGCGGATACCTCGCCTGGACGGCGGCGGCGATGCGCCCCAAGCTGGTGCGGCGCCTGGCGGTCGCGTCCATGCCGCACCCGCGGCGCTGGCGCTCGGCCATGCTGCGGGACGTCAAGCAGACCCGCGCCGGTTCACACATCTGGGGGTTCCAGCGGCCCTGGATCCCGGAGCGGCAGCTCACCGCCGACGACGGGGCGCTCGTGGCGGAGCTGATCCAGGAGTGGTCCGGGCCGCGCCCGCCCGAGGACGACGCGCTGCAGACGTACCGCCGCGCCATGTGCATCCCCTCCGCGGCGCACTGCGCGGTCGAGCCGTATCGCTGGATGGTGCGCTCCCTGGCCCGCCCGGACGGCATCCAGTTCAACCGCCGGATGAAGCGGCCGGTGCGGGTGCCGACGCTGCATCTGCACGGCTCGCTCGATCCCGTGATGCGCACCCGCAGCGCGGCCGGCTCCGGCGAGTACGTCGAAGCCCCCTACCGCTGGCGTCTGTTCGACGGCCTCGGGCACTTCCCGCACGAGGAGGACCCGGTCGCCTTCTCCTCGGAACTCATCAACTGGCTGCGGGATCCCGAACCCGACCGGTGACCGGCCGACCGCACCCGGTACCGGCTGGTGAACGCCTGTCCTACGAACGGCCAATTGCCTGGCGCATAGGCCAATTGGAGGCCCCGGGAGCGGTTATCGACCATGGGGCGGGGGCACACGTCGGGGTATGGGCTGGACGCACGACTACAGTGACGCAACCCGCAATCGCCGCTCGGCAGGCGGTGCGAACCCCCACCATCGAAGCGGCACACCGCAGATGGCGACCGCGGACCCCCGGGTCGGGATTCCGCGCATCCTCCGCCGCCGCGCCCGCTGGGTCTCCGTACGTCTTCGCCACACACGCGACTGAGGCATCACTCGCGCGAGTGACACCCCGACACCTGCCGCTCCGGGGCCACCGCTCCTAGAGGGCGCAGCTGTCGCTGCTCACCTGCCGGACGGCGGTGCGCCCCTTGGTGATGTCCTGCCGGATCTCGTCCATGGTCAGCGCGTAGCCCGTCGCGGCGTCGTCCAGCGACTTGGCGAAGACGACGCCGTAGACCTTGCCGTCGGGTGTGAGCAGGGGGCCGCCGGAGTTGCCCTGACGGACGGTCGCGTAGAGGGAGTAGACGTCGCGGCGGACCGTGCCGCGGTGGTAGATGTCCGGGCCGTTGGCCGTGATACGGCCGCGCACCCGGGCGGCGCGCACGTCGTACGCGCCGTTCTCCGGGAAGCCCGCGACGATCGCGCTGTCGCCGCTGCTCGCGTCCTTCTCGGTGAACCGCAGCACGGGCGCCTTCAGGTCCGGCACGTCGAGGACGGCGATGTCGCGCCGCCAGTCGTAGAGCACGACCTTGGCGTCGTACTTCCTGCCCTCTCCGCCTATCTGCACGGTCGGCTCGTCGACCCCGCCCACCACGTGCGCGTTGGTCATCACGCGCCGGTCGGAGAAGACGAAGCCGGTGCCCTCCAGGACCTTGCCGCAGCTCGGGGCCGTGCCCATGACCTTGACGATGGAGCGCTGGGCGCGGTCGGCCACGGGGCTGTTCGCGAGGGCCGGGTCGGGCGGCCGGACGTCGGTGATCGGCTCGTTCGAGAAGGGGCTGAAGACCTGCGGGAAGCCGTTCTGCGCGAGGACGGAGGAGAAGTCCGCGAACCAGGTGGCCGCCTGGTCCGGCAGGGCCTGCGAGACGCCGAGCAGGACCTTGGAGCTGCGGACCTCCTTGCCGACGGTCGGCAGCGTGGTGCCCGCGAGGGCGGAACCGATCAGCCAGGCGACCAGGAGCATCGCCACGACGTTGACCAGGGCGCCGCCGGTGGCGTCCAGGGCGCGGGCCGGGGACCAGGTGATGTACCGGCGCAGCTTGTTGCCGAGGTGGGTGGTGAGGGCCTGGCCGACGGATGCGCAGACGATGACGACGACGACCGCGACGACGGCGGCGGTCGTGCTCACCTCCGCGTTGTCGGTCAGCGCGTCCCAGATGACGGGCAGCACGTAGACCGCGACGAGGCCGCCACCCAGGAAGCCGATCACCGACAGGATGCCGACGACGAACCCCTGGCGGTACCCCACGACCGCGAACCACACGGCGGCGACCAGCAACAAGATGTCCAGCACGTTCACGGAGGCCACCCTGTCATGCGCGCCAGTCGAGGGGGACCTGCTTCTCGTGGTCCCAGGGCCGCTCCCAGCCCGCGAAGTGCAGCAGCCGGTCGATGATTCCGGCCGTGAAACCCCAGACAAGGGCTGATTCGACCAGAAATGCCGGACCCCGGTGGCCGCTGGGGTGGACGGTGGTCGCCCGGTTGGCCGGATCCGTGAGATCCGCCACGGGGACGGTGAAGACCCTGGCGGTCTCGTTCGGGTCGACGACTCCGACCGGGCTCGGCTCGCGCCACCAGCCCAGCACGGGCGTGACGACGAAGCCGCTGACCGGGATGTAGAGCCGCGGCAGGACGCCGAAGAGCTGGACGCCGGAAGGATCGAGGCCGGTCTCCTCCTCGGCCTCGCGCAGGGCGGCCCGCAGCGGGCCGTCGCCGCCGGGGTCGCCGTCCTCGGGGTCGAGGGCGCCACCCGGGAAGGAGGGCTGCCCGGCGTGCGAGCGCAGCGAGCTGGCGCGCTCCATGAGCAGCAGCTCCGGGCCGTGTGCGCCCTCGCCGAAGAGGACCAGCACGGCGGACTGCCGGCCCGCCCCGTCCTCCGGCGGCAGGAACCGGCTCAGCTGCCCCGGACGGACCGTCTCCACGGCGTGCACCACGGGGCCCAGCCAGCCGGGCAGCCCGTCCTTGCTCAGCGTCACCGGGCCACCCTGTGTGTCGCTCGCGCGCGTCATCGCCACCCCCGTCGTCCTGCCGCGTCCAACGCGCAACCGGCCTGAGATCGTTCCGCGAACCCCCGGGATCCCCTGAACGGGCGGCGCGCCCTGCCCGCCGGGGGGTGCGCCGGACGGCGCGGACGGCGCGCTGGACGGCTCGGGTGGTGCGCCGGTCGGTTCGGGTGGTGCGCCGGTCGGTTCGGGCGGCTCACCGGACGGTTCGGGCGGCTCATCCGGCCCCCAGTGGCGGCGCCGGTTTGCCACCCGCGTCCAGGTAGGCCTGTGGGGGGTTCAGACGCTGCCCGGGGAAGCCGCCCTTCTCGTACTTGAGGAGCTTCTTCGCCTTCTCCGGGTCGGTCTCGCCCTCGCCGTACGCCGGGCAGAGCGGAGCGATCGGGCAGGCGCCGCACGCGGGCTTGCGGGCGTGACAGATACGGCGGCCGTGCCAGATCACGTGGTGCGAGAGATCCGTCCAGTCGCTCTTCGGGAAGAGCGCGCCGACGGCGGCCTCGATCTTGTCGGGGTCGGTCTCGCCGGTCCACTGCCAGCGGCGCACCAGGCGCTGGAAGTGGGTGTCCACGGTGATACCGGGGCGGCCGAAGGCGTTGCCGAGCACGACGAACGCGGTCTTGCGTCCGACGCCGGGCAGCTTGACCAGGTCCTCCAGCCGGCCGGGAACCTCCCCGCCGAACTCCTCGACCAGGGCCTTCGACAGCCCTATGACCGACTTGGTCTTGGCCCGGAAGAAGCCGGTCGGGCGCAGGATCTCCTCGACCTCCTCGGGGTTGGCGGCGGCCAGGTCCTCCGGGGTGGGGTACGTGGCGAAGAGGGCGGGGGTCGTCTGATTGACGCGCAGGTCGGTCGTCTGGGCGGACAGGACCGTGGCGACGACCAGTTGGAAGGGGTCGGCGAAGTCCAGCTCGGGGTGCGCGTACGGAAAGACCTCCGCGAGCTCGCGGTTGATCCGGCGGGCCCGGCGGACCAGGGCGGTGGGCGACTCGTCGCCCGGCGGGTGGACGACGGCCTTGGCGGGGGCGGTGCCCTTGACGCGGGCCGTGGCCTTCTTCGGCGCGACCACCACCTTCTTGGCGGCGGGCGCCTTCCTCACGCCGGCACTCTTGGAAGCCCCCTTCGCGGCCTTCCCGGCGGCGGCCTTCCCGGCGGCGGACGTCCTGGACGCGGCCTTCTTCGCGGAGGCCGCCTTCTTCGCAGGGGCGGCCTTCTTCGCGGAGGCCGCCTTCTTCGCGGAGGCCGCCTTCTTCGCAGGGGCGGCCTTCTTCGCGGAGGCCGCCTTCTTCGCGGAGGCCGCCTTCTTCGCGGAGGCCGCCTTCTTCGCGGAGGCCGCCTTCTTGGTGGACCCCACCTTCTTCCCGGGCCCGGCCTGCTCCCCGGACGCCGCCTTCCTCACCGGTTCCGTCTTGTTCTCTTTCGCCGTTTTCCTACCGCCATCGGGGCTCTGTTCGCCCACAGCGGAATCGCGACGTACAACCACCCGCGCAGCCCCCTCGGCCTGTGCTCTCACCGGCGATTTGGACACCCGGCCAGCCTAAGGCCCGGCACCGACATCCGGCCCGGCCCCTGAAGATCGGCGCCCAATTGGACCCCTGCCGCGTACCCCGGGACACGTGTGCGGCATCCTTGTGACAGATCACACTGTTTGGACCGCCCGACAAAATGGGCACCACGGTCCCTCGGTACACGGGGGAGCAAGATCCCCTGAGCAGGTCGACAAGGAGAGAACTCGTGGACGACGTTCTGCGGCGCAATCCGCTCTTCGCGGCGCTCGATGACGAGCAGGCCGCGGAGCTCCGCGCCTCCATGAGTGAGGTGACCCTCGCCCGCGGTGACTCGCTGTTCCATGAGGGCGACCCCGGTGACCGCCTGTACGTGGTCACGGAGGGCAAGGTGAAGCTCCACCGCACGTCCCCCGACGGCCGCGAGAACATGCTGGCCGTGGTCGGCCCCGGTGAGCTCATCGGTGAGCTCTCGCTGTTCGACCCGGGCCCGCGCACCGCGACGGCCACGGCACTGACCGAGGTCAAGCTGCTCGGCCTCGGCCACGGCGACCTCCAGCCCTGGCTGAACGCCCGCCCGGAGGTGGCCACCGCGCTCCTGCGCGCCGTCGCGCGCCGACTGCGCAAGACCAACGACGCGATGTCCGACCTCGTCTTCTCGGACGTCCCGGGCCGCGTCGCCCGCGCTCTGCTCGACCTGTCGCGCCGGTTCGGCGTGCAGTCCGAGGAGGGCATCCACGTCGTGCACGACCTCACGCAGGAGGAGCTGGCCCAGTTGGTCGGCGCGTCCCGCGAGACGGTCAACAAGGCCCTCGCGGACTTCGCCCAGCGCGGCTGGCTCCGCCTGGAGGCCCGCGCGGTGATCCTCCTGGACGTGGAGCGCCTCGCCAAGCGCTCCCGCTGACGCGCACCCTGCCCTACGACGTCGGGCCCCGTCTCCTCACGAGACGGGGCCCGACGTCGTCAGAAGGGGAACCTGCCGCGCTGCCGGCTCTCCTGTCGCAGCGGGCTCTAGATGAGCCCGTGTTCCTCCAGGTAGTCCATCTGCGCCCGTACCGACAGTTCCGCCGCCGGCCACAGGGAGCGGTCCACGTCGGCGTAGACGTGGGCGACGACCTGCGCGGGGGTGCGGTAGCCGTCCTCCACGGCCGTCTCGACCTGGGCGAGGCGGGTGGCGCGGTGCGCGAGGTAGTACTCGACGACGCCCTGTGCGTCCTCCAGGACCGGGCCGTGGCCCGGCAGGACCGTCTGGACGCCGTCGTCGACCGACAGGGAGCGCAGCCGGCGCAGGGAGTCCAGGTAGTCGCCGAGGCGGCCGTCGGGGTGGGCCACGACCGTCGTGCCGCGGCCGAGGACCGTGTCGCCGGTGAGGACCGCCCGGTCGGCCGGGAGGTGGAAGGAGAGGGAGTCCGCGGTGTGGCCGGGGGTCGGTACGACACGCAGTTCCAGCCCGCCGGTGGTGATCACGTCTCCGGCGGCCAGACCCTCGTCGCCCAGGCGCAGGGCCGGGTCGAGGGCACGCACGCGCGTGCCGGTCAGTTCGGCGAACCGGGCGGCGCCCTCCGCGTGGTCGGGGTGGCCGTGGGTCAGCAGGGTGAGGGCGACGCGCTTGCCGGCCTGCTCGGCCGTGGCGACGACCCGGCGCAGGTGCGCGTCGTCCAGCGGCCCCGGGTCGACCACCACGGCCAGGTCCGAATCCGGCTCGGAGACGATCCAGGTGTTGGTGCCGTCCAGCGTCATGGCCGACGCGTTGGGGGCCAGCACGTTGACGGCCCGCGCGGTGGCGGGCCCCGAGAGGACCCCGCCGCGGGGCTGGCCGGGAAGGGCGCTTGCGTCCGTCATGCGGTGGCTCCACCGGTCGGGATGTGCTTGGTGAACTCGTCGTGGCCCGGCCAGGAGAGCACGAGCTCCCCGTCCACCAGGCGGGCGGTGGCCAGGACCGGCGTGAGGTCACGCCCCTGGGCCGCGTCGAGTGCCCCGGCGGCCGTGTCGTACGCCGTCAGCTGGCGCAGGGTCGCGATCGTCGGCGGCATCATCAGCAGCTCGCCCTTGTCGTACCCGGCCGCGGCCTCGCTCGGGGCGATCCACACCGTGCGGTCGGCCTCCGTGGAGGCGTTGCGGGTGCGCTGTCCCTCGGGGAGCGCGGCCACGAAGAACCAGGTGTCGTAGCGGCGGGCCTCGAACTCCGGGGTGATCCAGCGGGTCCAGGCGCCCAGCAGGTCGGAGCGCAGGACCAGGCCGCGGCGGTCCAGGAACTCCGCGAAGGACAGGTCCCGGGCGACCAGGGCGGCCCGGTCGGCCTCCCAGCCGGCTCCCGTGGTGTCAGTGACGACCGAGTCGTGGGCCGGCCCGGCGAGCAGCACGCCCGCCTCCTCGTACGTCTCGCGCACGGCCGCGCAGACGATCGCCTGGGCCGCCGTCTCGTCGACGCCGAGCCGGTCGGCCCACCACGCGCGCGTGGGGCCCGCCCAGCGGACCTGGTGGTCGTCGTCGCGCGGGTCGACACCGCCGCCCGGATACGCGTACGCGCCTCCGGCGAAGGCCATGGAGGCGCGTCTGCGCAGCATGTGGACGGCGGGGCCGCTGCCGGTGTCCTTCAGGAGCATGACGGTGGCCGCGCGCTTGGGAGTCACCGGGGTGAGGGTGCCGGCCGCGAGTGCGCGGATGCGGTCCGGCCACTCCGGGGGGTACCACTGACCGTTCGCCATGGGCGCGAGGCTATCCCGTGACGGGCGGATGTTCGAGTGGCCCCCGGGGACGGATTCCGCAGCTGGGACCCGCTGAAGAGCCCGCTGAAGGGCCCGCTGACGCGCCCGAGGGGAGTTACGCGAGTTCCACCTGGATCTCGACCTCGACCGGCGCGTCCAGCGGCAGCACCGCGACGCCCACGGCACTGCGCGCGTGCACGCCCTTGTCGCCGAGGACCTCGCCGAGCAGCTCGCTCGCGCCGTTCAGCACCGCGGGCTGGCCCGTGAAGTCCGAGGCCGAGGCCACGAAACCGACGACCTTCACCACGCGCGCGATGCGGTCCAGGTCACCGGCGACGGACTTGACGGCGGCCAGGGCGTTCAGAGCGCACGTGCGTGCCAGCTCCTTGGCCTCCTCCGCCGTGACCTCCGCACCGACCTTGCCGGTGACCGGAAGCTTGCCCTCCACCATCGGGAGCTGCCCGGCGGTGTAGACGTACGGGCCGGACTGCACGGCCGGCTGGTAGGCGGCGAGCGGCGGGACCACGTCGGGCAGGCTCAGGCCGAGCTCGGCGAGCTTCGCCTCGACGGCGCCCACTACTGCTTCTCCCGCTTCAGGTAGGCCACGAGCTGCTCGGGGTTGTTCGGCCCGGGCACGACCTGGACGAGCTCCCAGCCGTCCTCGCCCCAGGTGTCCAGAATCTGCTTCGTGGCGTGGACGAGCAGCGGCACAGTCGAGTATTCCCACTTGGTCATGCGGCCGACTCTAGCCCCTGGCGGGCGGGGGCCACGCGGCCACCACCGCACCGGTTGTCCACAGCCTCCCGCGTAGCCCGGGCGCGGACTGGTTAGGCTCGAATACGTGAGCAGGCTCCAGGTCGTCAGCGGCAAGGGCGGTACCGGCAAGACCACGGTGGCCGCGGCCCTAGCGCTGGCCCTGGCCACGGAGGGGAAGCGGACGCTTCTCGTCGAGGTCGAGGGCCGTCAGGGCATCGCGCAGCTCTTCGAAACGGAGGCGCTGCCTTATGAGGAACGGAAAATCGCGGTAGCACCCGGGGGCGGGGAGGTGTATGCCCTCGCCATCGACCCCGAACTGGCCCTTCTGGACTACCTCCAGATGTTCTACAAGCTGGGCAGCGCAGGACGGGCCCTGAAGAAGCTCGGCGCGATCGACTTCGCCACCACCATCGCGCCCGGCCTCAGGGACGTCCTCCTGACCGGCAAGGCGTGCGAGGCGGTGCGCCGCAAGGAGCGCAGCGGGCGGTTCGTCTACGACTACGTCGTCATGGACGCCCCGCCGACCGGCCGGATCACGCGCTTTCTGAACGTGAACGACGAGGTCGCCGGCCTCGCCAAGATCGGCCCGATACACAATCAGGCGCAGGCCGTGATGCGGGTGCTGAAGTCGCCGGAGACGGCGGTGCACCTGGTGACGCTGCTGGAGGAGATGCCCGTCCAGGAGACCGTGGACGGCATCGCCGAGCTGCGGTCGGCCCGGCTGCCGGTGGGGCGGATCATCGTGAACATGGTCCGGCCGGAGGTGCTGGACGAGACGGACCTGGAACTCCTGCGGACGGTCCCGCGTTCCACTGTCGCGCGGTCCCTGTCGTCCGCGGGCCTCGGCGGGGCGCGGCGCGGCGGGCACGCCGAGCGGCTGGTGGCCCCGCTGCTCACGCAGGCCGAGGAGTACGCCGAGCGGTACACGCTGGAGCACGAGCAGCGAGCGGTCCTGTCCGAGCTGGGCCTGCAGCTGCACGAACTGCCGCTGTTCGCCGAGGGCATGGACCTGGCGGGGCTGTACGAGCTGGCCCGCGAGCTGCGCGAGCAGGGCGTGTCATGAGCCGGCGCGGGCAGGCACGTGAGCGGGGCGTGTCATGAGCCGGCACGGACGGGGCACGCGAGCAGCGCGCGTCACGCGCCAGGCCGGACGGGGCACGCGTGCGGCGCGCGTCACGCGCCAGGACAGACAGGCAAGGCCCGTCATGAGTCGGAAGCAGGGGATGTCATGAGTCGTCCGGACCCGGCCCACACCCACGATCCGGCCCGCCCGCACCTCGCCCCCGCGCGCCTGCTCGACGTCGACCCGTTGCTGGAGGACCCGAAGACCCGGATCGTGGTGTGCTGCGGTTCGGGCGGGGTCGGCAAGACGACGACCGCGGCGGCGCTGGGGCTGCGCGCGGCCGAGCGGGGCCGCAAGGTGGTCGTCCTGACCATCGACCCGGCCCGCAGGCTGGCCCAGTCCATGGGCATCGACTCCCTGGACAACACCCCGCGCCGGGTGAAGGGCATCGACGACGCGGCGGGCGGCGAGCTGCACGCGATGATGCTCGACATGAAGCGCACCTTCGACGAGATCGTCGAGGCGCACGCGGACCCCGAGCGGGCGGCCGCCATCCTGGGCAACCCCTTCTACCAGTCGCTCTCGGCGGGCTTCGCGGGCACGCAGGAGTACATGGCGATGGAGAAGCTCGGGCAGCTGCGTGCCCGGGACGCATGGGACCTGATCGTCGTCGACACCCCGCCGTCCCGTTCGGCGCTGGACTTCCTGGACGCGCCCAAGCGGCTCGGCTCGTTCCTGGACGGCCGGCTGATCCGGCTGCTGACCGCGCCCGCGAAGCTGGGCGGCCGGGCCGGGATGAAGTTCCTGAACGTCGGGATGTCGATGATGACCGGCACCCTCGGCAAGCTGCTCGGCGGTCAGCTCCTCAAGGACGTCCAGACGTTCGTGTCCGCGATGGACACCACCTTCGGCGGCTTCCGCACCCGCGCGGACGCGACGTACAAGCTGCTCCAGGCGCCCGGCACGGCGTTCCTCGTGGTCGCCGCCCCGGAGCGGGACGCGCTGCGCGAGGCGGCCTACTTCGTGGAGCGGCTGGCCGCGGAGGACATGCCGCTGGCGGGCCTGGTGCTCAACCGGGTCCACGGCAGCGGCGCCGACGGGCTGTCGGCCGAGCGGGCGCTCGCCGCTGCGGAAAATCTTGAAGAGCCCCGCATTGTGGATCAGGAGGACGGGAAAGCACTACTTCGTAACTCCCAAGACGCACAGGACAGTTCAGACTCTCCCACGCCCGGAACACCAGCTCGTGCAACGGCTCCCGAAGGTGGCTCCCCCACCGATGACGTCGAGGACACCGAGCAGACCGGGGACAACGGGGACGCGGAGCACACGGAAGACCCCGAGCGGTCCGTCGAGCAGCTCACGGCAGGCCTGCTGAGGCTGCACGCCGACCGCATGCAGCTGCTCTCCCGTGAGCAGCGCACGCGTGACCGCTTCACCGCGCTCCACCCCGAGGTGGCCGTGACGGAAGTGGCCGCGCTGCCCGGGGACGTGCACGACCTCGCGGGACTGCGCGAGATCGGCGACCGGCTCGCGGCCGACGAGCGTGAGCTTCCCGATCCCGCCGACCTTCCGGAACCGCCCGAGGCGAGTGCCTGAGCGGGCGGGTCAGCCGGCTGCGGGACTCGTCGGCCCCGGCGGCGAGGGTTCGTGCCAGGGCCCGGGAGTCCCCGAGGGGAACTCCGTGGGAATTCCTCAGCTCACCGCAGCGAAGTTCTCGTAGATCTCGTCGTCGTCGAGGGGCAGCACACCGCACCCCCGCTCGTACTCCGTGCGCGCCGTCTCCAGCAGCCGGCGCCAGGAGGTCACCGTGGGACGCCTGCGCAGCAGTGCGCGGCGCTCCCGCTCCGTCATGCCTCCCCACACACCGAACTCGACGCGGTTGTCGAGCGCGTCGGCCAGGCACTCCGTGCGCACCGGGCAGCCGGTGCACACCGCCTTGGCCCTGTTCTGCGCTGCTCCTTGAACGAACAGTTCATCCGGATCGGTAGTGCGGCAGGCCGCCTGCGCACTCCAGTCGACTACCCAGCCCATACCGGCGCCGTCCTCTCCCGAATCGAGGCTCCCCCACGGCGGCAGCGGCATATTCACCGCCGCCAGTTGAGGACGTTACGGAAGGCGGGCACAGCGCAACACCCCCAGCGGGCCCAATCTTGAATGGCCCGAACGGACTATGGGTAAGCGGCAGATCACCCGGAGGAGTGAGCTGGCGACATACGTAACTTTCCCGGCAAACCAGGACAGTTCAGTTGCGTCACAACGGACGCCGTATGACACACAAGGCGGATTCGGACACGACCCCGACAAAAAAGTCGGGGAACACCCAGAACGATTCGGGGTCGCCGGACGTATTGATACGTGGCCTCACTGCTGTGACAGTTGAGAGCAGCTTAGGCCAAGGCCTATACGCCTGTCCGGCGAATGAGAACGTAGGCTGCCCTCATGCCAAAGAAGCGCTCGGGCGGTGGTCTGTCTCCCACGCAGCAGGCCGCCAAGTTCCTCGGTGTCAGTGTCCTCGCGGGAGCCGTGCTGGCCGGCATCGCACTGCCCGCCGTGGGCGCGCTGGGCCTGGCGGCCAAGGGATCGGTCGAGAGCTTCGACGAGCTCCCGGTCAGCATGAAGACCCCGCCGCTGAGTCAGCGCACCACGATCCTCGACGCCGACGGCGGCCAGATCGCCACGGTCTACTCGCGCGACCGCACGGTGGTCCCCCTCAAGGACATCTCGCCGTACATGCAGAAGGCGATCGTCGCCATCGAGGACTCGCGCTTCTACCAGCACGGCGCCGTCGACCTGAAGGGCGTCCTGCGCGCCCTCGACAAGAACGCGCGCAGCGGTGAGGTCTCCCAGGGCGCCTCGACGCTGACGCAGCAGTACGTGAAGAACGTCTTCGTCGAGGAGGCGGGCGACGACCCGACGAAGGTCGCGCAGGCCACCCAGCAGACCATCGGCCGCAAGATCCGCGAGCTCAAGTACGCGATCCAGGTCGAGGAGGAGCTGGGCAAGAAGAAGATCCTCGAGAACTACCTGAACATCACGTTCTTCGGCCAGCAGGCCTACGGCGTCGAGGCCGCCGCCCAGCGCTACTTCTCCAAGTCCGCCAAGGACCTCACCCTGGCGCAGTCGGCCCTGCTCGCCGGCATCGTCCAGTCGCCCAGCCGGTACGACCCGGTCAACGACGAGACGGAGGCCACCAAGCGCCGCAACACCGTGCTCCAGCGCATGGCCGCCGTCGGCGACATCTCCTCCGCGCAGGCCGCCGACGCCATGAAGGCACCGCTCGGCCTCAAGGTCAGCAAGCCCAAGAACGGCTGCATCACCGCCGTCAAGGGCGCGGGTTTCTTCTGCGACTACGTGCGCGAGGTCTTCCTGACCGACCCGGTCTTCGGCAAGACCAAGGAGCAGCGCGCGAAGATCTGGAACCAGGGCGGCCTCACCATCCGCACGACGCTGGACCCGCAGTCGCAGAACGCCGCACAGCGGTCCATCAAGAGGCACGTCTACAAGAGCGACGAGGTGGCCACCGCCGCCACGATCGTCAAGCCCGGCACCGGCAAGATCCTCGCCATGGGCCAGTCGCGTCCGTACGGCTTCAAGAAGAACGAGACGCAGATCAACCTCTCCGTCGACCAGTCGATGGGCGGCGGCATGGGCTACCAGCCCGGTTCGACGTTCAAGCCGATCGTGGCGGCGGCGGCCCTCGAGGACGGCATGCCGGCGAACAAGGTGTACTCCTCGCCCTACCGGATGGCGTACCCGAGCCCGGTCTCGGCCTGCGACGGCAAGCGGTGGGTGAACGACCCCAACGACCCGGCGAAGCTGCAGAACGAGAACTCCTCCGAGGTCGGCCCGTACGACATGCGGGAGGCGACCGCCAAGTCGGTCAACACCTACTACGTGCAGATGATCAGCGACATCGGCATCTGCCCGGTGACGACGATGGCGAAGAAGATGGGCGTCGTGCGGGCCGACGGCGACAAGATGCCGCAGGTGCCCTCGATCGCCCTCGGCACCCAGGAGATGTCGCCGCTGACCATGGCGAACGCGTACGCGACCTTCGCCTCGCGGGGCATGTACTGCACGCCGGTCGCCATCGAGTCGGTCAGCCGCCGGGTCGGTGACAAGACGACGTCGCTCGAGGTGCCGAAGTCGACATGCTCGCGCGCGATGTCGGAGAACACTGCCGACACCATCAACGCGCTGCTGAAGGGCGTCGTCGAGGACGGTACGGGCAAGAAGGCCGGTCTCGGCAGCCGACCCAGCGCCGGCAAGACCGGTACGACGGACGAGCGCTACGCGGCCTGGTTCGTGGGTTACACGCCGAACATGGCCGGTGCGGTCTGGGTCGGCGACCCGGCGCACAAGCGCAAGATGTCCGGCATCACCATCGGCGGCCGGTCGTACGGCAAGGTGTTCGGTGGCGAGGTCCCCGGTCCGATCTGGGGCGACATGATGTCCGGCGCGCTGGAGGGCAGGCCCGTCGAGGACTTCAACACCGTGCACATCCCCGACAGCAAGCCGCGGGACCGCGGTGACGGGGACGAGAACGGCGGCGGCCGTGGCGACGGCGGCAACGGTGGCGACGACGGCTTCATCGGCGGTCTGGTCGGCGGCAACAACAACGGCGGAGGCGGCGGCGAGACCTTCCCGACGCCCTCGTTCTCCATCCCGGAGGGCTTCTTCCGGGGGCAGGGCAACGGCGGCGGCAACGGAAACGGCGGCAGGTTCGGCTGAGCCGGCGGTGTGACGGAACGGGGACGGCCCCTTCTTACCCGGGTGGGTGGGAGGGGCCGTCTGCGTTGCGTGGTGCGTGGTGCGTGGTCCGGCGTCGTCTGTGGCCCTCGTCGTCTGTGGCCCTCGTCGTCCGTGGGCCGGTCAGCCGGTCAGCCGGTCAGCCGGTCAGCCGGTCAGCCGGTCAGCCGGTCAGCCGGTCAGCCGGTCAGCCGGTCAGCCGGTCAAATGGTCAGCCGGTTCAGCCGGTCGCAGCACGGTGGCCGCTGGGCGCCGGCTCCGCGGCGGAGGAGGCCGGGGGCCTCGGGGCCGATGAGCAGGTCAGCCGGCCAGCAGCTTCTTCACCGCGGCGGCGACGCGGCCGCCCTCGGCCTGTCCGGCCACCTTCGGGTTCACGATCTTCATGACCGCGCCCATGGCCCGCGGCCCCTCGGCACCGGCGGCCTTCGCCTCCTCGACCGCCTGGGTGACGATCTGCTGGAGCTGCTCGTCCGACAGCTGCTGCGGCAGGTACGTGGCGAGGACCTCGCCCTCCGCCTTCTCCCGCTCGGCCTGCTCGGCGCGACCGCCCTGGGCGAAGGCGTCGGCCGCCTCACGCCGCTTCTTCGCCTCCCGGGTGATCACCTTCTGGACCTCGTCGTCGGAGAGCTCGCGCTTCTCCTTGCCCGCGACCTCCTCCTTGGTGATCGCGGCGAGCGTCAGCCGGAGCGTCGAGGAGCGCAGCTCGTCGCGCTCCTTGATCGCAACGTTGAGGTCATCCTGCAGCTTCGACTTGAGCGTGGTCATGCGGTCGATTGTCGCAGGTCCGCAAGGAACGGCGCCCTCGATTTAGGGGGCCGTGTCCGAAGGGCCGGTGCGATCAGGGGATTTCGGGCACCGCCCGGCACGGACCACGGCCGGGGTCTGACACGATGGTCGTATGCGCGCGCGATACGGAGTCCCCCTGGGAATCGCGGCGGCTGGCGCCGCCGGTCTGGTGTACGCGGCGGGCTTCGAGGCCCGCTCCTTCCGCCTCCGCCGGGTCACCGTCCCGGTTCTGCCGCCGGGAATGCGCCCCCTGCGCGTGCTCCAGGTCTCCGACATCCACATGGTCGGCGGCCAGCGCAAGAAGCAGCGCTGGCTGCGGTCCCTGGCGGGTCTGCGCCCCGACTTCGTGATCAACACGGGCGACAACCTCTCCGACCCGGAGGGCGTCCCGGAGGTACTGGACGCGCTCGGCCCCCTGATGGAGTTCCCCGGCGCGTACGTCTTCGGCTCCAACGACTACTACGGCCCGAAGCTGCGCAATCCCGGCCGCTACCTGCTCGAGAAGGCCCAGGGCCGCCACGGGCTCAACGGCAACGCGCCGGCCGAGGGCGTGGTGCACAACCCGTGGGAGGACCTGCGGGACGGTTTCGACGCGGCGGGCTGGCTCAACCTGACCAACACGCGCGGCGAGCTCAAGCTCGAGGGCGGTTCGGTGGAGCTCACGGGCCTGGACGACCCGCACATCAAGCGGGACCGCTACGCGCAGGTGGCGGGCGGTCCGTCCGAGTCGGCGGACTTCTCGATGGGCGTGGTCCACGCCCCCTACCTGCGCAGTCTGGACGCCTTCACGGCCGACGCCTACCCCCTCGTCCTGGCCGGCCACACCCACGGCGGTCAGCTGTGCATCCCCTTCTACGGCGCCCTGGTCACCAACTGCGACCTGGACACGGAGCGGGTGAAGGGCCTGTCCACGCACACGGCGGAGGGCCGTACGTCGTACCTGCACGTGTCGGCGGGCTGCGGCACGAACCGCTACACACCGGTACGGTTCGCGTGCCCGCCGGAGGCGACGTTGCTGACGCTGGTCGGGCGCGAGGCGGCCGGGAGGTAGGGCCCGGCAGGGGAGGTGCCGGGACGGGGGCGGCATCGTCCCGGGTGGGGCTGACCCCGCCCCGTCCCGGGTGGGGGTAACCCGCACAGCCCCGCCCACATCGCCCCCTATGTCCGTTTCTGCCAGCGTGGGGGCATGACCGCCCCGATACCCCGGGACATCCCGGACCTCCCAGCGATACCGTCCCCGCCGGCGCTGAAGCCCGCTCCCGTTCCCGCCACGGCCGTCGTCACGCCGGTCCGCCGCCCCGCGGCCGCGGCCTTCCGCCTGCTGGTCGCCCTCGTGGCGACCGGGGGCGTGGCACTGGAACTCCTCCTCGGCGACCCGTCCCGGGCCCTGAGCTACTTCGTGATCCAGAGCAACCTGCTGTTGGCCCTGGTCATGACCCTCTCGGCCCGCCGCGCCTGGACGGCCAGACGTCCCCTGCCGGGTGCGGTGACGGGCGCGACGCTGCTCTACGTCGTGATCGCCGCTCTGGTGCACCACCTGCTGCTGGCGAACGAGGCGAGCCCGTTCTCCCTCACGGGCGAGGCGGCCACGCCGAAGGGCTGGCATGCCCTCTCCCACGGCGTCCTGAACACGGTGACGCCGATCGCGGCAGTAGTGGACTGGCTCCTGCTCACGTCCCCCGGCCGCATGCACCTCCGCCAGGCCAGCACCTGGCTCCTCTATCCGATGGCCTACCTGGCCTTCTGCCTCACCCGGGGCGAGCTGCTCCTCCCGGGCACCCCCGACCGCTACCTCTACCCCTTCCTGGACGTCGGCCAGGACGGCTTCAAGCGGGTGCTCGGCAACGCCCTCCTCCTGGGCCTCTCCTTCTACGCCCTGGCCGTCCTCCTCGTGGCCCTCGACCACGCCCGCCCGAACCCCATCCGCCACCGCGGCAAAACCGGATTTCGTCTCTAGCCACGGGTGGGCTAAAGTAAACGTCGTCGCCGCGAGAGCAGCGACATCGGGGTGTAGCGCAGCTTGGCAGCGCGCTTCGTTCGGGACGAAGAGGTCGTGGGTTCAAATCCCGCCACCCCGACAGTGAAGTACCAGGTCAGTGGCCTGATCCGCATCGCGGGTCGGGCCCCTGAGTGGTTCCGGGGGTCGTTTTGGGAGCCGTTTGGGAGCCAAGTTCGGGATCCGGCTCCCCGGCGGCTCCCGGATTCCTTGCGCCGAGCCCATCGACCGGCTGCGGCCGTCGAACTCCTCCGACATCCTCTGCCAGTCGCCAGTTCTTCTGTCGCTCAGCCTCCCGGTGGGTCCGGAGGGGTGTGCTCAAACGCATGCCGTCGGCCCTGCGATCTCGGCAACCATCAGCAGCAAGAGTCAGATCTTGGGCTGCATGCGAGGCCACGTCGGCAGTACTCCGACAGCGACGTCGATACCGATCAACGCTCGCGATAGCGCGCGAAGACGCGAGAGCGCTCCTGTTCCCAGGTCCACTCCGCGGCCGTCCGATAGAACGGCGCCCCTTTGGCCAACTCGAAGAACTGGCCGGCGGGCCTGCCGGTTGCCTTGAGGATCACGATGGACGAGAGCATCGGCTCAAGCCCCTGACTGTCTCGGCGGCAGGCGTCACCCAGCAAGAGGCTGATGATCAGGCCGCGGTAATGGACATTGTGCCCCTTGGCCTTCAGTTCTTCGCTAAGGGACTTGTACCAGCCGTCGGTACGACCCTCTCGTGCCCAGCGCCGAAGGATTTCCATCGTCCCGTCCAGCGCAGACAGGTACTCGGCATCGCCCTGCTTCATCCGAACCCCCACCCCCTCTCGGCAACTCCCCCACAGTATCCGGGACATGTGCACCAGCTCGCCGTTGTCCAGCTCGTACAGCTGCCACTCGACACGGAACGTACCAGGTCGGACGAACTCCGTTTCGAGGCCGACGATTTCGCCCCAGCGCTTGCCCGTGTAGCCCTAGAGGACCACGGCAACGAACTCGTTGTCGCGGCCGGACAGCAGGGCCGCTCGCTCGGCGGTCAGGAGGATGCCGAGCGCGTCGGTGACGACCTTCTCCGGACCACGGTCCCGCGAGCGGCCGGCGCGCTTGCCGCGCCCACGCCGCCTGGCGGCCGGGTTGGAGATGATCAGGCCCTCGTCGATCGCGTCCTCGAAGATCAAGTGGAGCGTCGAGCGCCAGATCTTGACGCTGGAGGCCGCGTAGACCGCCTTCTCCTTCTTCTCCCACAGGTCGACGTCCGTGCGGAGGATGCCGGCGAGTGCCTTGTCCTCGAACTCGGGGAGCAGGTGCTCCTCGATGTGGCGCTTGCAGTTCTGCATGGTGGAGGCGGCCAGATCCTGGGCCTCGTACCAGCGGTTCGCGTACTCGCCGAAGGTCTCCTGGCCGAGTGCCGGGTCGCGCCAGTCGCCGCGCCGGTACTTGTTTTCTGCCTCGGCACGTCTCGTTGGGCCGCAACAGGCAACGTCGGCACGAAGCCATTGACCCCACCGTGTCCGGGCGCCATCTGGGAGTCGACCCGCTCCCCATGCCCCCTCGAAATCACCGCACCTCAACGCCACTACGATCGCCGGTCATGGACTGGCTGGAGCGTGCCGCGAAGCTGAGGCAGTGGAGCAGAAGCGGGACCCGCGCTCCGCACAAGCCGCTGCTGTTCCTGTACGCGCTCGGGCGTTTCCAGCGGGACGCCGACGGTGAACTGCGGTACAGCGCGGTGGAGGACGACCTCGGACGGCTGCTGGCCGAGTACGGTCCGCCCAACAGAACGACACCCGCCTACCCGTTCCACCATCTGGTGAGCGATGGCGTGTGGGAGGTGCGCACCGATCGCGGACCGGGCAGCCCCGGCAGTCGCGTGAAGGAGCTGCGGGAGATCGGAGCCGCAGGGCGGCTGACGCCGGAACTACGGGCGGCGCTGCGGCGCGAGCCGTCGTTGCTCGGCCGGATGGCACGGGTCCTGCTCGACCTGAACTTCCCGCCCTCGCTCCACGGCGACCTGTGCGAAGCCGTCGGCCTGGAGCTGGAGCCGACGGAGAGCGAACAGTTCTCGGCCGTGCGCGGGCGGCGGGATCCCCGGATGCGGGAGCAGGTCCTGACGGCATACGAGTACCAGTGCGCCTTCTGCGGCTACGACGGCAGGATCGGCGCGGTGCCGGTCGGGCTGGAGGCCGCGCATGTGCGCTGGTGGGCGTTCGACGGCCCTGACGACGTCGACAACGGCCTGTGCCTGTGCTCGCTTCACCACAAGCTCTTCGACAAGGGCGTCCTCGGCATCGGTGACAGTCACCGCATCCTGGTCTCGCAGCGCTTCGTCGGCCACAGCCCCGCCGCCCGCGAGCACGTCATGGCGCTCGCCGGCCGCCCGCTCATCGGACCTCAACCGGGTGCCAGGCCCGTCGCGGCGGTCCACCGCTCCTGGCACACCAGCCAGGTCTTCCACGGCAGCCCACGCCCCGCCCCGGCCGCCTGATCGCCGAGCGCCTATCACGTGACCCGCTGGTAAGGAGTGCGATACCGGGAGTATGGTCCCTTGTATGGCAACGAAGAAGGTAACCGTGACGATTCCCGAGGATCTCCTGGACGAGATCCGCGCGGACGCGGCAGAGCGGGGCCTGTCGGCGTATGTCGCCGAGGCGCTGCGCTTCAAGCGTGACCGGGACCGGCTCCTGGAACTGGTCGACTGGTTGCAGGAAGAGCACGGCCGCATCACCAAGGACGAGCATGGGGCAGCGCTCGTCGAGCTGGACGAACTCGACGCCGAACACGAGCGGCGTAGAACCGCCGGAAAGCACAACGGCGGAGAGGCTGCGTGAAGAAGCGAGCCGGTGAGCACGGACAGCGACCCCTCCGCGTCTTCGTACTGGACTGTGAAGCCCTGTCCCTTGCGGTGCGCGGCGACCGGAAGATGATCGCCTGGCTCGACCTCGCGGCACGCGGGGAGGCCGAAGTGGTGACGTCCCCGATGACACTGGTCGAGGCGTACGACGGCAGAACGACCGAGCAGCGCTGGGACTGGGTACTGTCCCGGCTCCAGGTCGTCGACATCGGGAAGGACGAGGCCCGCGAGGCGCGTCGACTTCTGGCCGGCGCCAAGTTGCACGGCCACAAGTACGCGATCGATGCCGTGCTCGCCGTCATCGCGCGACAGCAGAGGGGACAGGTCACCGTCTTCACCTCGGACGTCGACGACCTGGAGAAGCTGGTCCCGGACACGATCGTCGTCAAGAAAGTGTGATCCGACCCGCGCCTCTCCAGCGCCCGCGAAGCCATCGCGTATTTTGTCCGGACCGCATCGGCAGTCGCCGACGCCAGGCAGCGGACGGCGAATGAGTGGCCGACTCGACTTCCTGGCACTGGTGGCCGGTGGATTGCCTCCGGGTCGCAGGGCTGGCTCTCCAGCACCATCCAGGCAGGAAAGCTCATTGACCGCTTCAGGGCCGGCGGTCGACGAGTCGATCACGGCGAGCAGTTGCGGTCCATGGCGTCCGGGTCGTTCGCCTGTAGGAGTTGCGTCGCCGAATTCATATTTGACAATGCGACCCCCATCGAAAAGAAGACGTTCCGGTGGGGGGACATCGACGAGGGTCCGTGCTTGATGGCGGACATCGCCTGGGAACTCCAGTCCAATGGCCACGCTTCGTTCGAAGCCAAGGGCAGCCATGACGTGTACAACCAGTCGCGCACCTGGGTGCTCGAAAGAGTAGCGCTCCTCAACAAGACCCGGGTTGTCGAGGATTCCGTGGACAACTGGGCATCTCCTGGGCGGCCGTATCTTCTCGATATGCCGTCCCGCAACACCCAGTACTCCCTGCACGGCAGCGGGCTGTTCGATCCGAAGGTCTTCGATCGAGTCGTCGCCATGCAAATGGTCGTGAGATGGACGGCGTAAAGGCCGGCGCTTCTCGTTCTCGTTAATCGGACCGGAAGGTGCCGGGAGCGGCCGGCAGGGCGAGGAGGCGGCGGAGGCGGGGTGTGCCGAGGGCGACCGCCGTGCCGGTCGTCAGCACGAAGCCGCCGAGCAGCAGGAAGTACACCGTCGGCGACAGCACCGTGGTCAGGCGGAAGAGCTGGCCTCCCACCACCACCCCGACCGCGCCGAACAGGCCGTTCACCGCGAGCAGGCGGCTGGTGCTGCCGGGTGGGGCCACCGCGGCGGCCAGGGCAAGGCCTGCGGGGGCCAGTGCGACCTCGCCGCAGGAGTAGAGCAGGTAGACCAGCAGCAGCCACTGCGGGCCGACCGGGCCGTGTTCGGAGAGCCTGGCCGCCATCGCCATCAGGAGGAAGCTGACGCCCGCCGCGATCAGCGCGCCCGCGAACTTGACCGGTACGTCCACCCGCGGTGCCCTGAGCCGGAGCCGGGCGAAGAGCGGGGCGACCAGCAGGACGAAGAGCGGGTGCACGGACTGGAACCAGCTGGCGGGGACCTGGAAGCCCAGCACGTCCCGGTCGGTGTGACGCTCGGCGAAGAGGCTGAGCACCGAACCGCTCTGCGCGAAGATCATCCAGAAGGCGGCCGAGGCTGCCATCAGCACCGTGAAGCCGGCCAGGCGGTGTCGGTGGACCGTGCCCCGTGCGTGGGTCCGGCTCAGTGAGCGCAGGTACCAGAACGGCAGGGTGACCGTGGTGAGGCCGAGGACGGCGAGCACCGCGGGCAGCGGCAGCAGCCCGCAGGCCGCCGGCACCACCACGAGCGCGCCCACCGCCCCCGTGACCCACGCGGCGCGCCGCAGCATCACGGCGGCCTCGGAGCGCCGCACCGGGTGGGGCGGACGCGCGCCCACGTCGCCGAACCGGCGCAGACCGAGGGCGAACTGGGTCAGTCCCGCCGTCATGCCGACGGCGGCCGCCGCGAAGCCCAGGTGCCAGGCGACGCGTTCGGCCAGCAGGCCGGTGACGACGGGGGCGATGAGCGCGCTGACCTGGATGCACATGTAGAAGAGCGAGAAGGCCGCCTCGCGGCGGCCCTTCCCGTCCCCGCCGACCCCCGCGACCATGGCCGCCATGGCCGGTTTGACCAGGCCGGTCCCCGCGACGACCAGCAGCAGACCGACGTAGAGCGAGCCCGTCAGCGGCAGGGCGAGCACCGCGTGGCCGCAGGTGATCAGCGTGCCGCCGAGCAGTACGGCCCGGCGCGCGCCCAGCACACGGTCGGCGATCCATCCTCCGGGCAGCCCGGCCATGAAGCTGAGGGACATGTACGCCGCGAAGATCGCCGTGGCCGTCTGCGGCGCCATGCCCATGCCGCCGCGCGCGGGCGAGGCGGTCAGGTAGAGGACCAGGATCGCCGCCATGCCGAAGAAGCTGAACCGCTCCCACAGGTCGACCGCGAGCAGCGTGCCGAAGCCGGGCCTGCGGTCACCGGCGGGCCTCGGTACGGCGGCAGCGGTGGCGGACGCCGACGAGGAGTCCTGCGGGGTGAGGGAGGTGTCCACCGGAGGTCACCGGGCCGGTTTGAGCGCCACTCCGGCCAGCATCGCGAGCGCCGGGTCGGGGGTCTCGGCGGGTTCCGGGCGCCACAGCGGGGCCCGCACCACGCCGGGCTCCACCAGCTCGAAGTCCTCGAACAGCGCGGCGAGTTCCCGGTTGTCGCGCCAGATCACCCGGCTCACGGCGCCCCGGTACTGCTCGGCCGCCTCCGGTGCCGTCGTCGGGACCTCCTCCGCCCCGGCGTGCGAGATCACCAGGGCGCTGCCGGGGGCCAGTCGCTCGGTGTACTGGCGCACCAGGGCGAGCGGATCGTCGGCGTCCGGGACGAAGTGCAGTACGGCGGCGAGGATCAGCGCGACCGGCCGGTCGAAGTCGATCAGCCGGCGGGTGTCCTCCGCCTCCAGGATCTCCCGGGACTTGTACAGGTCGCCCTGGAAGACGGCCGCCCGGGGTTCGTCGGCGAGCAGGGCCCGGCCGTGCGCGACGGCCACCGGGTCGATGTCGACGTAGACGACCTTGCTGTCGGGGTGGGCGGCGAGGGCGACGTCGTGCACGTTGCCCTCGGCCGGGATGCCGGAGCCGATGTCGAGGAACTGCCGTATGCCGAGCGCGGACAGTTCGCGTACCGCGCGGCGCAGGAAGGCGCGGTTGGCCTTGAGGGTGGCCGGGAGGTCGGGGTTGCCGGCCGCGACCTTGCGGGCGAGTTCCCGGTCCACGGGGAAGTTGTGGGTGCCGCCGATCCAGTGGTCGTAGACCCGGGCGATGCTCGGGGTGTCGATGTCGACCTCCGGCGGGGCCCAGGAGGGGCGTTCGGTGGCCCGGGGTGCCGATCCGGTGTCCTGACGTTCCACGGGTGTCTCCTTCAACGGGTGCGGGGCGGGTTCGGCGGTCACGCCGTGAACACCGGGAGTTCTTCGAGGCCGCGCATCATGAGGCTGCTGCGCCAGCGCAGTTCGCCCTCGTCCACGGCGAGTCGCAGTCCGGGCAGGCGCGTGAACAGACGGCTGAGGACGATCTGTCCCTCCAGCCGGGCGAGCGGGGCGCCCAGGCAGTGGTGGATGCCGTGGCCGAAGGCGACCGAGGCGGTGTGGGCGCGGGTGATGTCGAGGCGGTCCGGGTCGGGGTAGCGACCCGGGTCCCGGCCGGCGGCGCCGAGCGAGATGGTCACGAACTCGCCCTCGGGGATGGTGACCGAGCCGACCTCGACGGGCTCGGTGGTGAACCGCCAGGTGGCGTTGGTGACCGGACCGTCGTAGCGGAGGAACTCCTCGACGGCCGAGGGCCACAGCGACGCGTCCGCGGCGAGCTGCCCCCGCACGTCGGGGTGGGTGAGCAGGGCGAGGGTGCCGTTGCCGATGAGGTTGACCGTGGTCTCGTGGCCGGCCACCAGCAGCAGGAACGCCATGGAGATCAGTTCGTCGGACGAGAGCTGGTCGCCGGCGTCCTGGGCGTGCACCAGGTCGGTGAGCATGTCGTCGGCCGGCCGGGCCCGCTTCGCCTCGATCAGGGCCTTCAGGTACGCGATCATCGACGCGCTGGCTTCGCGCACCTCGTCGGTGCCCGCGCCCGAGACGAGCAGGTTGGACCAGCGGCGGAAGGCGGCCCGGTCGTCCGGGGGCACGCCGAGCAGCCAGCAGATGACCGTGAACGGCACGGGGAAGGCCAGGGCCTCCATGAGGTCCAGCCGCTCGTGGCGGGCCATGGCGTCGAGCAGTTCGTCGGTGAGCTCGGTGACGCGCGGCCGCAGGGACTCGACCCGGCGTGCGGTGAAGGCCCGGCCGACGAGCCGGCGCAGCCGGGTGTGGTCCGGCGGGTCGCTGTCCAGCATGTGCACGCTGAGGACGTGCGGGAACTGGCTGCGCTCCCCCGATTCGGCGAGGAACTGCCGCTGCTTGTCGGGGTCGGTGAAGTTGCGCGGGATGAGGTCCCGGCCGACCCGCATGTCCTTGCTGAGCCGGGGGTCGGCGAGCAGGGCCCGGGCGTGCTCGTATCCGGTGACCAGCCAGGTGCGCAGGCCGTTCGGAGTCGTCACGGGTACGGCGGGCGCGGTCTGTCGCAGGCCGGCCAGCGCCTCGTGCGGGTTCTGGTGGAAGGCGGGGGTGAACAGGTCGGTGGGCGGGCCGGCCGGTGGGGCCGTGTGCGGGGCGTCCGTGCGGGCCATGCTCAGACTCCCTCCGTTTCCTTGACGTCGGCGGCTTCCGTGGCGGGGGCGGCCCCCGTGGCATGGGCGACTTCGGTGGTGTGGGCGGCTTCCGTGGCGAGGGCGGCCCCCGTAGCATCGGCGGCCCCCGCGGCGAGGGCGGCCCCCGTGGCATCGGCGGCCCCCGCGGCGAGGGCGGCCCCCGTAGCATCGGCGGCCCCCGCGGCGAGGGCGGCCCCCGTAGCATCGGCGGCCCCCGCGGCGAGGGCGGCCTCCGTGGCATCGGCGGCCCCCGCGGCGTCGGCGGCCCCCGTAGCATCGGCGACCCCCGAGGCGTGCGCTGCTTCCCTGACGTCGGCGGCTTCCCTGACGTCGGCGACCGGGGTGGCCGCCCGGTCCCCCGCGTAGGCGGCGAGTTCCCGGTAGATCTCGAAGGGCCGGTCCCGGCCGGTGTCGCGCAGCGGCCGCAGCGGGGCGGTCTGGTCCTTGTGGGCGGAGCCGCTCTCCCAGGCCGTGAACGCCTCCCAGTCCGCCCAGCGGCTGACCACGACGTAGGAGCGCGGGTCGCCGAGGGCGTGCAGCAGCTTGTTGCCGAGCAGCCCGGCGGTGCCCGCCATCCGGCGGCTGGCCTCGTGGTAGGCGGGCAGCACCCGGTCCGGGGCGTCGCTCAGGTGGTAGAGCACCACCTCGACGGCGCCGCCGGTCACGCCGCGGCGCCGGACAGGGCGGCGACGACGTGCATGGTCGTCATGGAGCCGCCGCTGCGGTACGGGTGCAGTTTCTGACGGTGCTCCAGATGCCGGTCGCTGGTCTCGAACGCACGGAACAGCGGCTCGTTCACCCAGTCGCTGACGATGTAGTAGACGCCCTCCTCCTCGGCGCTGCGGGAGAGCCACTGGCCGAGGTTGGCGGGGTGGGTGGTGACCGAGTCGCCGACCTCCAGCCACACCTTCTCGAACTCGTCCTCCATGCCGGGCTTGATCTGCATGCGCAGCGTGACCCGGAAGACCTGCTCGGCGGGCCCGGGCACGTCAGATCCCCCCGTCGACGTTGAGGGTCTCGCCGGTGATGTAGGCGGCGGCGTCGGAGAGCAGGAACAGCACCGGTCCGGCGAGTTCCTCGACGGTGCCCAGGCGGGCCAGCGCGGTCTTCTGGGCGTAGGTGGCACGCAGTCCCTCCGCACGCTCGGCGGGCATGGCGGCGAAGGCCTCGGTCTCGATGACGCCGGGGGCGACCACGTTGACGCGGATGCCCTTGGGGCCGAGTTCCTTGGCGAGCGAGCGGGTCAGTCCGATCATGGCGGCCTTGGCGGCGGTGTAGTGGGCGCGCAGCGGTATGCCCGCGGCGGCTCCGCGCGAGCCGATGTTGACGACCGAGGAGCCGGCGCCGAGCAGCGGCAGCGCCTGGTGGATGATCCGGTAAGCCGCGGTGAGGTTGGTGTCGAGGATGCGCGACCACTCGTCGGCCGGCAGTTCCCCGAACGGGATGTGGCTGATCACGCCCGCGTTGTTGACGACGCCGTCGAGGCGTCCGAAGCGGTCCTTGGCCTCGCCCACGAGGCGGTCGACCTCGGCGGTGTCACCGACGTCCGCGCGGATCACGTGGTGGTCGCCGGCGGTCTCCTTCAGCGTTGCGGTCAGGCTGTCGACAGCCTCGCCCTCCTGCCGGTAGCAGGTGAGGACGTCGGCGCCCGCCCGGGCAGCGGCGAGGACGATGCCCCGCCCGATGCCCCGGGTGCCGCCGGTGACGAGCAGTTTCCTGCCGTGCAGTGCGAGTTCCATGGGGATTCCCTTCATGGCTGGGAGCGCTGCTCAGACGCAGCCGTCGACGTGGATGTTCTGGCCGGTGACGTAGCCGGCGTGGTCGCTGACGAGGAACAGCACGGCCTGGGCGATGTCGTCGACGGTGCCGAGCCGGCCGAGCGCGGTGAAGGAGGCGAAGGTGGCGCGCTGCCGCTCGGCCTCCTCGGCGGGCAGTTCGTCGAGCGCCTCGGTGGCGATGCGGCCGGGTGAGACGGTGTTGACGCGGATGCCGCGCGGTCCGAGCTCCCGGGCCAGCGAGCGGGTCATGCCGACCAGTGCGGACTTGACGGCGGTGTAGTGGACACCGCCGGCCATGCCGATGAAGGCGACCGTGGAGCCGATGTTGATCACCGAGGAGCCCGCGGAGAGCAGCGGCAGGGTGCGCCGGGTGACCAGGTGGGTGGCGGTGAGGTTGCCCTGGAGGGTGGCGGCCCACTCGGCGGGGGTGAGGTCGGCGTACGGCTGGGGGCGGAACGACCCGGCGTTGTTGACGACGGCGTCCAGTCCGCCGGGGCTCGCCTCGCACGCGGTGACCAGTCGGTCCACGTCCGTCTCGTCGGCGGCGTCGGCCCGCAGCACCTGGTGCTTGCCGGGGGTGCCGGCGAGTTCCTCCTCCAGGGTGGCGACGGCCTCGCCGGGGGTGCGGTAGCAGGTGACGACGTCGGCCCCGGCACGGGCGGCGGCGAGGACGACGCCCCGGCCGATGCCCCGGGTGCCGCCGGTCACCAGGAGGCGCTTGCCCTGGAGTTGGCGGCCGGACCGGGCCGCGGTCTCCACCTTGGCCTTGATCAGCCGCATCTGGACGGCGGTGTTGCGGTTGAGCCGGGCGGTCATCCCGGCGTCGTCGATCGGGGCGTCGGGCTTCATCGCGAAGTCCTGGATCCAGCGCATCCGTACGCCGCCGGGCACCTCCTCGTACTCCCAGCGGATGTTCATGTACGCGAAGGGGCCGGTCTCGACCCGGCGGGCCACGACGGTGCGGGTGGCCGGGTCGGGGGTGCGCTCGGAGACCCAGCTCCAGACCGTGCCGTTCTCGTCGGGGTACAGGGCGAGGCGGAAGGTGACGGTGTCGCCGTCCCGGCCGAGGATCTCGGCGGAGGCGTACTCGCTGAACAGCCGCGGCCAGGCGGCCACGTCGTTGGTCATCGTCCACACCAGGTCCATCGGTGCCTCGACGACGATCGCGTTGTCGGTGTGTCCTGCCATCAGACGCGGGCCTCCGTGAGCCGGGCGTGGACGTAGGTCAGGGCCTCGCGCGGGGTCTGGGTGTGCGCCAGGTCGCCGTCGGGGATCCGGATGTCGTACTCGCGCTCGATGCGGTTGACGAGTTCCAGCAGGGCCAGGGAGTCGTAGCCGAGGTCGGCGAACGAGGTGTCGGCGAAGTGCTCGCCGTCCAGGTCGGTCTGCTCGTCGACTCCGCCGCTGGCTCGGAGGATGCGGCGTATGTCGTCGAGGGTGAACTCCGCCATGGGGAGCCGCCTTTCGTACGTCGTGGGTGGTGGGCCGGTCACTTGCCGGGGGCGCCGCGGTCGCCCGCGCCGAGGACCAGGGCGGAGGTGAAGCCGCCGTGCCCGCGGGCCAGGACCAGGGCGGTGCGCGGGTCGGTCTGGCGGGGGCGGTCCAGGACGAGGTCGATCTCGCAGCCGGGGGCCGGGCGGCCGAGCCCCGCGGTGTGCGGGACGACTCCGGCGTTCAGGGCGAGCAGCGCGGTCGCGACGTCCAGTGCGGCGCCGCCCGCGTAGAGGCGCCCGGTGAGGGTCTTCGGGGCGGTCACCGGCACCCCGCCGGGCCCGAAGACCTCGGTGATCGCGCCGGCCTCGGCGAGGTCCTCGGCGGGAGTGCCGGAGGCGTCGGCGAACACCATGTCGACGTCGCCCGGGGCGAGCCCGGCGTCGGCGAGGGCCCGCCGCACGACGGACACCAGCACGCGGGGGCGCGCGGTGGTGCCGTCCGCGGTGGGGTCGAAGCCGGCCGCGTAGCCGAGGAGTTCGCCGTACGAGGGGACCCCCCGGGCCTGTGCCGCGTCGGCGCTCTCGACGACGAGGATGGCGCCGCCCTCGCCGGGGACGAAGCCGGAGGCGGCCGCGTCGAAGGGCAGGTAGGCGCGGGCCGGGTCGTCCTCGGTGGACAGCCGGCCGGTGGACAGCTGCGCCACCAGGCCGTACGGGCACAGCGAGGCGTCGGTGCCGCCGCTGAGCACCAGCCGGGAGCCAGTGTCCAGCAGCCGCCGGGACTGGCCGAGGGCGTCGAGACCGCCGGCCTGTTCGCCGCAGATGACCCCGCAGGGGCCGCGCATGCCGTGCCGGATGGAGACCTGGCCGGTGGTGGCCGCGTAGAACCAGGCGATGGACTGGTAGGCGCCGACCCAGGAGGAGCCCTTCTGGTAGAGGTTCTCCATCTCGTGCTGTCCGAACTCGGTGCCGCCCGAGGAGCCGGCGGTGACCACCGCCATCTCGTACTCCGGCAGGGTCGCCGGGTCGGCGGCGGCGTCCGCGAGGGCGTCCTCGGCGGCGGCCAGCGCGAAGTGGGTGAAGCGGTCGGTCTGCGGGACGAGCCGTCCCGGGACCTGTTCGGCGGCGCGGAATCCGGGGACCTCGCCCGCCACCCGGACGGGGTAGCCGGTCGGGTCGAAGCGGGTGATCCGGCCGAGGCCGCTCTTGCCCGAGAGAACCGACTCCCAGTGCCGGGCGGCGCCGATCCCGGTGGGGGCGACGACGCCGAGCCCGGTGACCACGGACCGGCCGCGCCGGCCGGGGCGTATGCCGGAGGCGCTCATGCCGCCTCCCCGTGTGCGAGCCCGGGACGGCCCAGGACCATCGCGGTCTGGAAGCCGCCGAAGCCGCTGCCGACGCTGAGCACCCGGTCCATGCGGTGCTCGCGGGCCGTGACCGGCACGTAGTCGAGGTCGCACTCGGGGTCGGGCGTGGACAGGTTGGCCGTCGGCGGGACGATCTGGTGGCGCAGGGCGAGGGCGCAGGCGGCGATCTCCAGGGAGCCGATGGCGCCGAGCGAGTGCCCGATCATCGACTTGATGGAGCTGACCGGCACCTCGTGGGCCCGCTGCCCGAGACTGCGCTTGAAGGCGGCGGTCTCGTGCCGGTCGTTCTGCTTGGTGCCCGAGCCGTGGGCGTTGATGTAGTCGATGGCACCGGGGTCGAGCCGCGCCCGGTCCAGGGCGACCCGGACGGCCTCGGCCATCTCCCGTCCGTCGGGCTTGAGTCCGGTCATGTGGAAGGCGTTGCTGCGGCCGGCGAAGCCGAGGATCTCGGCGTACACGGTGGCGCCGCGGCGTCTGGCCGACTCCCGCTCCTCGATCACCATGACGGCGGAGCCCTCGCCCAGGACGAAGCCGTCACGCTGCCCGTCGAAGGGCCGGGAGGCGTGCTGGGGGTCGTCGTTGTTGGCGGTGGTGGCCTTGATGGCGTCGAAGCAGGCGGAGGTGATCGGCGACAGCGGGGCGTCGGTGGCACCGGCGAGCACGATGTCGGCCGTGCCCTCCTCGATCAGCTGGACGCCGTGCCCGATGGCGTCAAGACCCGAGGTGCAGCCGGTGGAGATCAGCGCGACCGGCCCCTCGGCACCTGCCTGCCGGGCCACCTCGACGGCGAGGGTGCTGGGCACCATGTAGCCGTACAGGTGGGGGACGCCGTAGCTGTGGTCGACCAGCCAGTCGCGGCCGCCGTCGGAGAGGACGGCGTACTCCTCCTCCAGGCCCATGGTGCAGCCGACGGCGCTGCCGATGCTGACGCCGACGCGTTCGGGGTCGGTGCCGGGCAGGTCGATCCCGCTGTCGGTGACGGCCTCCCGGGCGGCGACGACCGCGAACTGGGCGGCCCGGTCCATCCGTCGGACCTCCTGGGGGGTGAGCCCCGCGGCCATCGGATCGAAGTCGCACTCGGCGGCGACCTGCGAGCGGAACCCCGCCGGGTCGAACAGGCTGATACGGCGGGTGGCGGTGCGTCCGGACGTGAGCAGGTCCCAGTAGGCGTCCCGCCCGATCCCGCCGGGCGCGACGGCTCCCACTCCGGTGATCACCGCGCGCCGGTGTCCGGACGTCATCGGGCCGCTCCCACATCGGGGTTGCCCGCGGACGCGTCCAGCGGCTGTTCGGTGTCGACGTGGCCGAGTTCGGGGCGGGGGGCGAGCGGGGAGAGGTGGAAGACCGCCTCGGCCGGCACGGACCCGGTGTTCACCAGGCGGTGGCGGACCCCGATGGGCACCAGCAGCGAGTCGCCGGGGCCGAGCGCGACCGGGGTGCCGCCGTCCAGCGTCATCTCCAGCCGGCCCTGGACGACGTGCAGGAACTCCTCGGAGTACGGGTGGAGGTGCTCGGTGACGTGGTGGCCGGGGGCCAGCCGCAGCACTCCGCCGAAGCCCGAGGTGCAGCCCACGGTCTTGGGGCTGAGGGTGACGCGGATGTCGCCGCCGCGCTTGGTGTTGGCGGCGACCTCGTTCGCGGCGACCTTGGTGGTGGCGGGGGCGCTCATCGGGCACCGCCCAGGTTCGCCGAGCGCGGGGCGCTGGTCCGCGGGCCGTCCTCGGGTGTCCAGGAGTAGAAGGGGACGGCCATGGCGTCCTTGGGCTCGCGCCAGTCGGGGTCGTACGGCGAGATGAACCGGCCGAGCCGGGTGTTGATCTCCTCGTAGAGCGGGTGGCTGCGCGCCTTGTACAGGTTCGGCGCGATGTCCTGGTCGGCCTCCACCAGGTGGAAGTACAGGTTGTGGAACGCGAACAGCGTCCGCCTCGACACCCCCACCAGATGCGGCAGTTCGGTGCTGTCCGAATCGGCGAAGACCTGCGCGACGCCCTCGGCGTCGGCGAGGTCCATCCTCGCCACGATCAGCGTTCGGTGCACGATGTCCTCCCGGCTTGTCGGTGCTGTGTTCACCCTGGTCGGCGAGGGTCGAGACGCTCTCGAAGGCGCCTGGAGAACCGCTGACGGACCCGGTGCGGTGTGCGGGGAGACAGCACGACGGCCCGCCGCACCTGGGGTGCGGCGGGCCGTGAGGGACTTGCTACCGGCGGATGTCGGCCTTCATCAGGGTGACGCCGCTGCCGCCGGCGACACCGGCGCCGACCATCCGGCCGTTCGGTACGTCGCCCGCGGGCGCGCCCCGGGACAGCAGGATCAGGGCCTGCCGGATGAGCCGGGGCACGGAGTACAGCAGCTCGGCGTCCGGGGTCAGGTGCTCCTGTACGAGGTGGACGTCGACGAGGTATTCGAGGAGTGTCTCGGCGTCTCCGGCGCCGGGGGGCAGTCGGGTCACCACCTCGTCCAGGCTCCAGCGGCGCTCCCGCTGGAGCAGCAGACGCAGCAACTCACTTGAACGGGCGGGCAGATGCCGGTGACTCGCGGCCACCGTGGTCATCAGGGACTGGGTGCCGTCGGGGAGTTCGAGCAGCATCCGGGGGTTGCCGCGCAGCCGCAGCGCCAGCCGGGCCGCCGACCAGCCGGGCCGCGCGGTGAGGCGGCCGGCCACCGCCCTGATCGCCAGGGGCAGTCCCTCGCACAGCCCCGTCAGCTCCTGCACCGCCGTGGGGTCCTCCTGCCGGGAGCGCTCCCCGGCGACCCGGTCGTAGAGCTGGAGGGACTCGTCCGGGGACAGGGCGGGGAGCACGATCTTGCGGCCGGTGGACAGGCTGTGCGCCCGGTAGCGGTTGGTGGCGATCACCGCGCAGCCCGAGCCGCCCGGCAGGACGGCACGGATCTGGGAGGCGGTGAGCGCGTCGTCGATCACGACGAGCACCCTGCGGTCGGCGGTCCAGGTACGGAAGAGCCTGCTGAGCTCGTCGAGCCCGCTGGGCTGTTTCTCGCGCTGGATGCCGCAGGCGGTGAGGCAGGCCGAGAGCACGTCGGCGAGCTGCTGGGAGCCTTCGCCCACGGCGGACAGGTCGATGAACAGCTGCCCGTCCGGGAAGCGCGGGCGCAGCCGGTGTGCGGCACGCACGGCGAAGGCGCTCTTTCCGACACCGGGCGGGCCGTGCACCTCCACCACCCGCATGCCGGTGCTGGGCCGGTCCGCGCCGAGGAAGGTCTCCAGCTGGTCCATCTCGCGTTCGCGTCCGACGAAGTCGCCCACGTCCGCGGGGAGTTGGGCCGGGCCCGGTACGAGGCGGCGCCCGGCGGGCGCGGTCTCGCCCTTCGCGGGGGCCGGCCCCCTGAGGTGGCCGCGGTCGGCGAGCACCTCCTGGTGGAGCCGCTGGAGCTGCGCGGAGGGCTCCAGTCCGAGTTCCTCGACGAGATGGCCGCGCAGGGTGCGGAAGGTGTTGAGGGCGTCGGGGCGGCGGCCGCAGCGGTGCAGGGCCCTCATCAGCTGCCCGGCGAAGGCCTCGTGGGTGGGGTGGGCGCGGAAGGCCTCGGACAGCTCGTCCAGGACGGCGTGGTGGCGGCCGAGTTCGAGCTCCAAGGAGAAACGTTGCTCCTGGACGCTCTTACGGCGTTCCTCCAGCTGGGTCGACCAGGCCGACAGCCGGCGTCCGGTACTGATGTCGACGAGGGCTCCGCCGTGCCACAGGGAAAGTGCCCTCTTGAGGGTGGAGGCCGCCTCCTCCTCCCCCGCGCCGGTGCGCAGTTGGGCCATGCCCCGCTCGGTGAGCTGGTCGAACCGGTAGGCGTCCACCGACTGCTTGTCGTCGAGTCGCAGTTCGTAGCCGCCCACCCTGGTCAGGATCGCCGGGCAGCCGTGCGGCGGACGGGAGCCGAAAGCCGCACCGTGCTGCCCGGTGGCCAGCAGCAGTCTGCGACGCAGTTGATAAATGTAGGTTTGCAAGGTGGTCAGCGCGCTGAGCGGTGGGTGGTCCTCCCACAGTTCCTCGCACAGCTGGTCCACGCTGACCAGCGCATTGGCATTGAGCACCAGCAGGGCGAGCACCTGACGCAGCTTGGGGGCCGACGGTGTGACGTCCTCCCCGTTCCTGCGTATTCGCATCGAGCCCAGCAGACCGATCTCTATCACTGCATTCCCCCTGAGTGAGCCGCCTCTGTGGGGTGGCGGCCATCGGTTATTCACCTTTCTGCGTCACTCATTTTTGGGCGAAACATCAAACGCTCGGAAGGCCTGAAAAATTGCCTGCCCTTTACTCGGGAAATTGCGCTTCGCCAAAAAGAAGTTGAAACCATCAATATCCCTGCGCGCACCGGCGACCGGAATGGAAACCGATTACCGCATTCCCGGTCTTCGCCTTCTCGCATCCTATGCTTCGCACACATGGATGACAAGGAGCACATTTCTGCGCGGAGGGGTGGTGCGGCGGCGGGCACCCTCACGTGCGCAGTTCGACCCCGTAGTCGGCGAGCCACGTGTTCAGCTGGAGCACCATCTCCATGCTCGCCCGTTCCACCCACGCGAAGGCGCCGCTGGGGGCCGCCGTCGCGCCCAGCGCCACCCGGGTCGCCTCGGCGTCCAGCAGCGGGGCGACCGGCGCCGCCGGGTCCGCGGCCACGTCCCCGAAGCGGTGGCGTACGAACTCGCCGTACGCCGCCTCCTGGACGGTCGGGTAGGCGCTCTTGGGCCGGTTGAGCACCCGCTCCGGCAGCAGATCGGCGACCGCGGCCCGCAGCAGGCTCTTCTCCTGGCCGTTCACCCGCTTCAGCTCGGCCGGCACGTTGTAGACGTACTCCACCAGCGCCCGGTCACAGAACGGCGGGCGCAGCTGCACGCCGTGCGCCATGCTCATCCGGTCGGCGCGGTCCAGATGGGTCGGGGCCCACCGGGTCAGCGCCAGATAGGTGACCTCACGCGCCCTGCGTTCGGCCGGGCTCTCCCCGGCCACCTGCGGGACCTCGGTGAGCGCGTCGCGGTAGTGCTGGTCGGCGTACTCCATGAAGTCCAGCTCCTTGCGGAGCGTGCGGTCCACCAGCGAGCAGCCGAGACCGCCGGCGGCCGCGTCGTGCCCGCGCTCGAAGGAGACCCACGGGAAGGTGGTGGAGTTGCTGTGGGCCAGGTCGTACGCCCAGAAGTAGCCGTTGAACACCTCGTCCGCGGTCTCCCCGGAGAGCACCGCGGTGATCCCCGCGCCGCGCAGCGCCTCGAAGAACAGCAGCAGCGAGACGTCCATGTCGCCGAGCGGCGAGGGCGCGTCCTGGCTGCGCAGCGCTGCGGCGTGCGTCTCCGGATCGGCGAGGGCCGCCGTGTCCAGCAGGATCTCGGTGTGCTCGGTTCCGATGTGTTCGGCCGCGAGGGCCGCGTAGGGGGCGTCCGGAGTGGCGCGCATGGTCGGGTGCGGCTCGAAGTTCTCCGCGTAGCCGGAGAAGTTCACCGAGAACGACCGCAGGACGCCCCCCTCCGCACGCCTGCGGCGGGCCGCGAGCGCGGTCAGCGCGCTGGAGTCGATCCCCCCGGACAGCATCGCGCCGACCGGCACGTCCGCGCGCAGATGCGTGGCGACCGCCTCCTCCAGCAGCCGGCGCACCGTGGCCACGGTGGTGTCGAGACCGTCGGTGTGCGGGCGGGCGGGCAGCGACCAGTAGCGACGGTGCCCGGTGCCCGGCGCCCGCACGGTCATCGTGTGACCGGGCAGCACCTCGCGCGTGCCCCGGAACACCCCGGTGCCCGGCTTGCGGCTGTGCGCGAACAACTCCCGCAGCCCGTCGGCGTCGACCACCGGCCGCACCGCCGGATGCGCCAGCAGCGCCTTGGGCTCGGAGCCGAAGACCACACCGGACGGTGTCAGGAAGTAGCACAGCGGCTTCACCCCCAGCCGGTCGCGGACCAGCAGCAGTTCCTGCCGCCGCACGTCCCACACGGCCAGGGCGAACAGGCCCTCCAGCCGCTCCGGGAACGCGGCACCCCACTCCAGGTAGGCGTGCAGCGCCACCTCCGCTTCGTCGTCACCGGTGAACCGGTGCCCCTTCGCGGCCAGTTCACGGCGCAGCTCCACCTGGTTGGTGACGCTGCCGTCCAGGGTCAGTACGGCCACCGGGCGGCCGGCCTCCGTCTCCACGAGGGCCGGCCCGCCCGTGCGTCCGGAGCCGGTCAGGGCGAGGTGCCGGTGGGCCAGCGCGGCATGGCCCTCGATCCACTCGCCGGAGCCGTCCGGGCCGCGGTGCGCGAGAGCCGCCGCCATCGCCCGTACGGTGGGCGCCTGCGCTGTCAGGTCCCGCTCGAAGTCCACCCAGCCGGCGATTCCGCTCATCGTGGCGTCCTTTCGCTCTCTGCGTCTGATGGGGATGCGCTGTTCTCCGCCGGGGCGTGGGTGAGGAGGGTGACCTCCACCAGGGAGAGCCCGTGCCGGGCGACCGCCTCCCGGAACTCGCCGAGTCCGGGCGCCCCTTCGCCGAGCACCGCGATTCCGAGCCGCCGCGGGGCTTCCTCCCCGTAGCGGTGGTACAGCTCCTGATAGCCGCGCGCGCCGCGCTCCGCGTCGTCGACCAGCGCGAACCGCACCGGCCGCCGCTGCCCGCGCCAGGTCAGCTCGCCCGGCGCGCCGCCCGCGAAGTTGTGCCGCCAGCCGCTGCCGGTCGCCACCACCAGCGCGCCACCGAGGGTGTGCACCCCGGCGGGCACGGTGTACGGCCGTCCGCTGCGCCGTCCCGTGAAGTGCAGCAGCGCGAGCCGCTCGGCCACCGGGCCGGGCCCGGGGCGGGACAGCAGCTCCCGCATCCGGGCATCGGCCGCCGCCCGCTCCGGCCCCTGAGGCAGATGACGTACGACGACGGGGCTCATGACAGCACCACCGCGGCGGCGGTCAGCGCGCAGCCCGCGATCGCGAGGCAGGTACGCACCAGGTGCCAGCCGCGCCAGGCCGGGCGGGGGTCCCGCCAGCCGGGTCCGAGGTCCTCGGGCCGGGTCCGCTTGACCGTCCGGTTGATCGGCACGTTGCGGGTCTGCGACACCACGGCCACCCCCGCCATGCACAGCGCGGCGGCCGCGAACAGCACCCGGGGGCCGCCCGACGCCCGGATCGCGAACCCCACGTCCACGGCGGTGGAGCCGGTGACGATGAAGGGCATGATCCGGTCGTAGCGTCTGCCCAGCAGGATGTGCGTGGACACGTACCGTTCCGGGGACATCGCGACCAGCGCGGGCATCACGCTCACCGCGACCGCGAAGAGCACCCCCGCCACCAGGCCGGTGCCTGTCAGCACCAGCACACTCAAAGCCTCCACCACCGCTTCCGCCCTCCTTCGAGCCTTGCGCAGCCCTACGGGGCCTTGCGCCGTCCTTCCGGCCTTGCGCCGCCCTTCGGGCCCGTCCTTCGGGCCTCGCGCCGTCCTTCCGGCCTCGGCAGTCCTTCCGGGCTCGCCCGAACCTGTCAGCCGCCCCTCGCACGACACTCGAATCCGCCTGGGAGGGCACCGCCGCGCACCGGTTGCGCTCGCCCGCGCCGCGAGCCCGGTTCGAGGCGCCCGGTGTTGCATCGGCCCGCCGGACCGAACGCGATCCACACCCTTGGAGGAGCCGGTATGGCGGACGAGACGACCGAAGTACTCATCGTGGGCGGCAGCATGGTGGGGCTCGCCCAGGCCCTGTTCCTGGCCCGGCAGGGCATACGGACGTTGCTGGTGGAGCGGCACGCGGAGATCTCGGCGCACCCCCGGGCCCAGGCCGCGAGCCCGCGGACCATGGAACTGCTGCGCGCGCTGGGCCTGGAGGACGCGGTACGGGCACGGGAGAACCCGCACGCCCAGTACGGCGACATCCTCCAGGCCGAGTCCCTCACCGGGGCCGAACTCGGGCGCTTCGACGGGCCGTTCCGCTTCGACCGGCACGAGGTCGGCACCACCGGCTGGACCCTGATCGGGCAGGACCGTCTGGAGCCCGTGCTGCGGGAGCGGGCCGAGGAGCTCGGCGCGGACATCCGGTTCGCCACCGAGATGACGGGGTTCACCCAGGACGCGGACGGCGTCACGGCGGTGCTGCGCGGCGCGGGCGGCGGTGCTGAACGGACCGTGCGCGCACGGTACTTGGTCGCCGCCGACGGCTCACGGGCGCCGATCCGTACCTCGCTCGGCATCGGCCATCACGGGCCGGGGGTGTTCGGCCGGCAGATGAACATCGTCTTCCACGCGGACCTCGACCCGTACGTGGCGGGGCGCACCTTCTTCCTCTGCTTCGTCAGCAACCCGGTCGTCAAGGGTGTGCTCGGCAAGCTCGGCGGCGCGGACTCCGACCGCTGGGTGCTCGCGCCGAGCCTGCCGCCCGGGTCCGACCACCGCGTCTTCGACACCGAGGACTGCGTGGAGCTGGTACGGGCCGCGGTGGGTGTGTCCGGTCTGCCGGTCACCGTGGAGTCCGCGACGAGCTGGGAGATCGCCGCCTGGGTCGCGGACCGTTTCCGCTCCGGACGGGTGCTGCTGGCGGGCGACTGCGCGCACGTCATGCCGCCCACCGGGGGCTTCGGCGGCAACATGGGCATCCAGGACGCGCACAACCTGGCGTGGAAGCTCGCGCGGGTGCTGCGGGGTCAGGCGGGGCCGGGGCTGCTGGACACCTACGAGCAGGAGCGGGCACCGGTCGCCGAGTTCACCGTCGACCAGGGCGTCATCCGCTACCTCCAGCGCAGCGGCCTCGACGAGGAGGCGGCGGCTCGGCACCGGCCCGAGACCACGGTGCTGTTCGGGCATGTGTACCGGTCGGAGGCGGTTCTGCGGGAGGCCGGGGACGACGACGGGGCCGTCGTCGAGGACCCGACGGCCCCCACGGGGCGCCCCGGCACCCGTGCTCCGCACCTTGCCCTGGTCCGTGAGGGCAAGGACGTCGCCCTGCACGATCTCCTCGACGGCGACTTCTGGCTCCTCGCCGGCCCCGGCGGCACGGCCTGGCAGGGGCCTGCGGCCGCGCTCGGTCTGTCCTTCCACCGGGTGGGTGCGGAGGAGTCCGCCGAGGTCGTCGAGCGTTTCCTCAGCCGCTACGGCGTGCGGGAGGCCGGTGCGGTGCTGGTCCGGCCGGACGGGTTCATCGCGTGGCGTTCCGGTGGGGCGGTAGGGGAGCCGGCCGGGTCGCTGAGGGCGGTGCTGGGCGCGGTGCTGCGGCGTACGTGAGCCTACGGGGGGTGCCGTGGTGGGCCGTCGGGCGGCTGCGGCACCGTCGTGGCTGGTCGCGCAGTTCCCCGCGCCCCTATCGGTGCGCTGCGCGCTCTCTTCGGTGCCCCAGTGGGCCGTCGGGCGGCTGCGGCACCATCGTGGCTGGTCGCGCAGTTCCCCGCGCCCCTATCGGTGCGCTGCGCGTCCCATGAAGCGGCCGCGGTGCTCCTTGGCGGGGCGTCGCGGCCGTCCGATGCGCGCGAAGCGCGTTCCAAAGGGGCGCGGGGAACTGCGCGACCAGCCACCGCCGGCCCGCAGCCACCCCGCGCTCACATCCCGCCTAGGCCCGGTGCAGAATGCCCCGCAGTGCGGCGGTAGCCGCCTGGTCGATCGGTCCGCTGCGGCCGGCAGTCGTGCGCCACCCCACGAAACCGTCGGGGCGTACCAGGACCGCGCCGCCGGCCAGCAGCCCGTAGCGTCGGCGGAAGGATCCGTCCTGGTCCCACAGCCGCGTCCCCCGCCCGATCCGCACGACCTTCAGGCCGACCCCCAGCCGCGCGGCCTCCCGCTCCACCGCCCCGGTCCACCGGCCCGCCGCCTCGTCCACGAGCAGGGTGAACCCGTCGCCGTACAGGTCGGTGACCGGCACCGGGCCCTCGGGCCCGTCGAGCCGGATGTGCGGGGCCCGCGCTCCGGGCCGGGCGCCGGGGTGTTCGGGGTCCTCGAGGATCGCGTCGGGCGCCCCCTCCTCCGCGGCGAAGGCCCCGGACCGGTAGCAGTACCCGAACGTCATGGTCGTCTCGTCGACCAGCTCCGCGGCGACCTCCTGGTACTGCTTGCCCTCCCGCACCGCGAACCGCAGCATCGCCTGCCGTACGGTCTCCTCGGCCACCGGCCGCCGCTCGGCGTCGTAACTCTCCAGCAGCCCCGGGCCCGCCGTGCCGGACAGCACCAGTGCCACCTTCCAGGCCAGGTTGTACGCGTCCTGGATGCCGGTGCTGGCACCGAACGCCCCGGTCGGCGGCATCACGTGGGCGGCGTCCCCGGCGACGAACACCCGGCGCGTCGCGAACGTGTCCGCCACGCGCGCGGAGATGTCCCACGCGGGCATGTCCACCGACTCGATCTTCAACGGCAGGTCGGGCACCCCGACCGCGGCGCGCACCAGGGCGGTGCACCGTTCCTCGGTGAAGTCCTCGGCGCGCTGGCCCTGTTCGGGGAAGAAGGAGACGTTGATGACCCAGCGGCGGTCGTTGTCGATGGGGATGATCGTGCCGCGCACCTCGGCGTTGTTGACGTACGCCGCGATGATCCGGCGGCCGCGCAGCGCCTCGGTCAGGTCGGCCTCGAAGAAGAAGCTGACGAGATTGGTGATGGTGCCGCGGCCGTGCGCCCCGATGCCCAGCATCTCGCGCAGCGGGCTGCGGCTGCCGTCGGCCGCGATCACGTACTGCGCGTGGATCCGTGAACTCTCCCCGGTGGACAGGTCGGTGACGTGGGCCAGCACGCCGCCCCCCTCCTCCCCGTCTTCCTCGTACTCCTCCAGCGCGTCGACCCGGGTGGAGAAGCGGACGTCCGCCCCGGCCTCCACGGCCCGCTCCCGCAGGATCGGCTCCAGCTGGTTCTGGTCGATCAGCGTCCACTGGGTGGGGCTGATCCGGCCGATGTCCTCCGGTGAGGCACTGGGCATCCGGACGCGTTCCTTGCCGGCGAGGCTCTCGACGTGCACCAGGTCGGTGTTGCCGGAGATGGGGGAACGCCCGGCCCGGACCCGCTCCTCCATGCCGACCGCCCGGTACAGCTCCATCGTCCGCGGGTTGATGGCCCGGGCCTTGGGGTGGGTGGAGGTGTCCGGGTGGCGTTCGACGAGGGTGGCGGTGACGCCGTGGTGGGCGAGGAAGACGGCCGCGGACAGTCCGGTCAGTCCGCCCCCGACGATGAGAACGGGGGTCCGGTGCGACGTCATGCTGCCTCCTTGTGGGCGGTGACCAGGGTGTGGGTGCCGAGCAGGGGCTGTGCGTCGCCGTCGGTGAAGCCGGCCCCCCGCAGCCAGGCCCGGCAGTCCGCGATCCGGTACTCGGAGCCGTCGGGGCTGACCAGCCGCATGTGCAGGCTGCTGAGCAGCCGCTCCGGGTCGCTGCGGTCGTCGTCGATCATGCGGTCGTAGACGAGGACCGTGCCGCCGGGCCGCACCGCCTCGAAGACCCGGCCGAGCAGCTCGCGCCGCCGGGCGGTGTCGAACCCGTGCAGGATGTGGCCGAGGACGACGACGTCGGCCGGCGGGATCGGGTCGGTGAAGAAGTCGCCGCCGGCGAAGGCGACCCGGCCGGTCAGGCCCAGTGCCTGGATGTGCTCGGTGAACAGGGGACGGGTCCGCTCCAGGTCGAAGCAGGTCGCCTTCAGGTGCGGGTGCTCCCGTACCAGGACGGCCGCGAGGTTACCGCGGGCGCCGCCGAGGTCGACGAAGGAGCCGTGGCGGTCCCAGTCGAGGCGCCGGGCGAGTTCGGCGCCCATCCGGTCGCTGTACGCGTCGAGTCCCGCCAGGAAGCGCTTCATCTTGGCGGGGTCCTTGTGCCGGTCCCCGACGAAGCCGCCCTTGTCCGGGTCGAGGTGCTGCGGTTCGCCGGAGCGCATCGCCTCGGTGAGCCGGCCCCAGGTGCCGTACAGGGTCTCGTTGGTGAGCTCGACGAAGCCGCCGAGGTACGAGGAGGAGCCGGGCACCAGATAGGCCTGTGCCAGCGGGGAGTTGCGGTATCCGCTCTCGGTGCGCTCCAGCAGACCGAGCCCGGTCAGCGCGTCCAGGAAGTCCGGGACCATCCGGTGGTGCGTCCCGGTGCGCCGGGCCAGTTCGGCGGCGTCGGCGGGGCTTTCGGCCAGCGCGCCGAACACGCCGAGGGTGACGGCGCTGTGCAGCACCTTGGCGGCGCAGTCGGCGATGGTCAGCCGGATCAGCGGTCCGGGGTCGACCGCCGGAGCCGTCTGCGGGTCTTCGGTCGTTGTCACACGAGCCTCCTGGTCTGCCTCTGCCGGTTCGTCGGCCTGCGTCCTGCGTCCTACGGCTGTGCAGTGCCGACGATGGTCGCGAGCCGTCGATTCGGGCTCGAAGGGCGCTGAAGGGCGGCCCGGGCGCGGCGGGCCGACGCAAGGGAGCCGCCGTCCCGTGCGGGGCGGCGGCTCTCGACCGGTGGGTGCGGACGCTCAGTTCTCCTCGGCGGCCATCTCGTGATCCTGGTGCGCCTCGCCCTGGTGCTCACCGCGCAAGGGGAGGTTCTTCATCGTCAGCGCGGCCAGCAGCCCCAGCACGAGGACGGGTACGGCGGTGAGGAACACGGGGGTGAGCGCGGCGGCGTACGCCTGTTCCACGGCGTTGCGCACGGGCTGGGTGAGCCGGTCCAGTGTCTCGGTCGAGCTCAGCGCGTCGTGGTCGATGCCGCGCAGGGCGCCCGGGGAAGTCCGGTCGGCGATCTCCTCGGTGAGCCGGTTGTAGAAGATCGAGGCGAACAGGGAGATGCCCACGGTGCTGCCCAGCTGCCGGGCGAAGGACACGGTGGCGTGGACGGCGCCGATGTCGTCGCGGGGCGCGGTGTTCTGCGCGGCCATGGTGAGGACCTGCATGTTCAGTCCGGCGGCGACGCCGAAGACCAGCATGTAGGCGATGACCACGGCACGGGGGGTCGCGGTGTCCATGGTGGCCAGGAGCAGCACGCCCACGATGCCGACGGCCATGCTGAGCACGGGGTACCACTTGTAGCGCCCCGTCTTGGTGATCACCGCGCCGCTGACGACGGAGGAGGCGACCAGGCCGAACATCATGGGCAGCAGCACCACTCCGGACATGGTGGGGCTCGCGCCCGTGACCACCTGGATGTAGATCGCCAGGAAGTTGACCGAGCCGAGGAAGACGATGCCGGCCGCGACGCTCACCAGCACGCTGACGCTGAAGGTGGAGTCGCGGAAGAGGTGCAGCGGGATGACGGGTTCGGGGGCCCGGCGCTCGGCGGCGACGAACGCCACGGCGAGCAGCACCGCTCCCGCGGCGAGCCCGAGGATCCGCCAGTCCAGCCACTCGTACTTCACCCCGCCCCAGCTGGCGGCCAGGGTGAGGGCGACGATGGCGGAGCTGAGCAGGACGAAGCCGGTGTAGTCGATCCGCGCGGCGCGGTCGGCCCGGGGCAGGTGCAGGCAGGTGGAGACCAGCACCAGGATCACGATGCCGACGGGCAGGTTGATCAGGAAGACCCAGTGCCAGCTCAGCAGGTCGGTGAGAGCACCGCCGACCGCGGGCCCGGCGAGCGCCGCGAGGGCGAAGACGATGCCGAAGAGGTTGAAGTACTTGGCTGCCTCACGGGGGTTGAAGAGCTCCCCGATGATGGCGAGCACGGAGACGAAGAGGCCGCCGGCGCCGATGCCCTGCACGGTGCGGAACCAGATGAGCTGGTCCATGGACTGGGCGGCGCCGCTCAGCGCGGAGCCGATCAGGAACACCGTGACGGAGATCAGGAAGATCTTCTTGCGGCCGAAGAGATCGCCGAGCTTGCCGTAGACGGGTGTGGTGACGCCGGCGGCGATGATGTACGCGGTCGTCACCCAGGCGAAGACGTCGAGACCGCCGAGGTCCCCGACGATGCGGGGCAGCGCCGTGGCCACGATCTGCGAGTCCAGCATGGCCAGGAAGACGGCCAGCAGGCAGGCGGTGATGACGGGTTTGATCCGGGTCTGGGCAGGGGCGGCGACGGGCGTGAGCGGGCCGTCTGCCCCTGTGGTCCGGGAGGGCACGGTGATTCGCCTTTCGGGCTGGAGTGGGTGCCATCCCCGTCCCGCGGGCCGTGGCCGGCCGGCGTCGCTGCGGTGTGGGATCCGTCAGGGGATTGCTGTGGATTGCGCCGTACGGCACGAGGGTTCTCGTGCCGTACGGCGAGTGGCCGGTCCCGAACGGGGGAAGTCGTGACCGGCCACGTGGTCGGAGGCGGTGGGTCGCCTGCCCCGTGTCAGGGGACGAGGACGACCTTGCCGAGCTGGGCCCGGGCCTCCATGAGTTCGTGGGCCTTGACGGCCTCGTCGAGACCGAGCCGCTCGTGGACGATCGGGCGCACCTTGCCGGTGGCGATCATGTCGAGCAGGTCGCGCTGTCCCGCGGCGATGGCCTCGGGCTTGTTGTAGAGCATGGCGTAGAGGGCGAATCCGGCCACGGTCTTCATCCGGCTGAGCATCAGCGGGTGGATGGGCTGGATGTCGCCGCTGGCCGAGCCGTAGAAGACCAGCCGGCCGAACTGGGCGGTGAGGGCGATGGACTTGGTGAGGATGTCGCCGCCGACGGTCTCCAGGACGACGTCCACGCCCCGGCCGTCGGTCGCGGCCCGGACCTGGTCGTCCCAGTCGTCGTCGGTGTAGTTGACGGTGACGTCGGCACCGAGGTCGCGGACGAAGTCCAGCTTGGCCTGCGTACTGGCGGTGGCGATGACCTTGCCGGCGCCCATCGCCTTGGCGATCTGCACGGCGAGGTGGCCGACGCCCCCGGAGGCGGCGTCGATCAGGATCGACTCCCCCGCTCTGAGCTGGCCGGCTTCCTTGATGGCGTGGTACGCCGTCTGGGCCGGGCTGGGCAGCAGGGTGGCCTCGGCCGCGTCCATGGTGTCCGGGATGGTGATGGCCCAGGCGGCGTCGGCGGTCACGTAGTCGGCGTAGGCGCTGTGGTCGACGTCGACCACGACACGGTCCCCGACGCTCACGGTGGTGACGCCTTCGCCGAGGGCCTCGACGACGCCGGCGACATCGCCGCCGGGGGCGCCGGGCAGCGTGGCGTGGCCGCCGATCGGGATGCCCTGGCGGCGCTGGACCTCGGCGAACGTGACGCCGACGGCCTCGGAGCGGATCAGCACTTCGCCCGGTCCGGGCTGCGGCTTCTCCGCCTCTTCGACACGCAGCACCGAGGGGGCGCCGTGCTCGTAGTGGCGGACGATTCGCATGGTTTTCTCCCAACTAGGAGGTTTTGTCGAGCCGCGGAGGTCGTCGCGCGGCTCCGCCCAGGGATCCGGGTTACATGGTGTGGAACAATTACATGCGCTCATGCATGCACTTGTCAACCGCACATCACTGATTCGATGCACGGCCTGAGGGTGCGTCAGGGAACGAGCACCACACGGCCGAGCTGGGAGCGCGACTCCATCAGCTCGTGCGCGGCCGCGGCGTCCTTGAGCGGCAGCTCGGCGTGGACGACGGGGCGGACCGTGCCGGAGGTCACCATGTCCAGCAGCTCGCGGGCGCCCCGGGCCATGACGTCCGGCTTGGCGCGCATCACGCCCCACATGCTGAAGCCCATGACGATGCGGTTGTCGAAGATGTCGGCGACGTCGATGGCGGGCAGCTCGCCTCCGGCCGCGCCGTACACCACCGTCCGGCCGAACTGGGCGGTGAGGTTGACGGACTTGGTGAGGATGTCCCCGCCGACGGTCTCCAGGGCCACGTCCACGCCCTGGCCGCCGGTCGCGGCCCGCACCTTCTCGTCCCAGCCGTCCTCGCCGTAGTCGACGGTGACGTCGGCACCGAGCGAGGCGGCGAAGGACAGCTTCTCCGCCCCGCGGGCGGCGGCGATGACCGGGCCCGCGCCGAGCGCCTTGGCCATCTGGACCAGCAGATGGCCGATGCCGCCCGCGGCGGCGGTGATCAGCACGCTCTCACCGGGCTGGAGTTTCGCCGCCGTGACGATCACGTGGTAGGCGGTCTGGCCCGGGATGGGCAGCGAGGTGGCCTGGCCCGCGTCGATCCCCTCGGGGACGGCGAACAGCCAGTCGGCCTGGGTGACGACGTACTCGGCGTACCCGTCGGCGGCGACGCCGGTGACCACCCGGTCACCGACCTTCACCTGGTCGACGCCCTCGCCGAGCTGCTCCACGACACCCGCGACGTCACCACCGGGCGAGCCGGGAAGCGTGGCGGGACCGCCGACCGGGAAGCCCTGACGGCGCTGGCACTCGGCGAAGTTGACGCCGACCGCCTCGGAGCGGATCAGCACCTGGCCGGGGCCGGGGGTGGGCTTCTCGCCCTCTTCGAGCCGCAGCACCGAGGGGGCGCCGAACTCGTGGTGTCGGACGATACGCATGGACGTACTCCTTCTTTCTCGTTCGTTCGTGGGCGTGGGGGGGGCGGGGGGGGCCCCCCCCCCCCCCCCCGGGGGGGGGGGGGGGGGGGGGGGGGCGCGCCCGGCGCGGCCCCGCCGGGTTGACGCACAAACGCCCCCAGCCCCCGGGCGA
>NZ_JBHJPX010000011.1:46385-263278 GCF_042262425.1 Streptomyces sp. NPDC056373 | reverse complement strand
GCCCGGGGCGATGAGGAGGGTCGCGGCGCCCGGGCCCGCGGGGGGCCCCCCCGGGGGGGGAGGGAGCGGGCCGGTTCAGGCCCGGGTGAGTTCGACGAGCGAGCGCACCGGTCCCAGGTCGACCACGCGGCGCAGGGCGAGGCCGGCATCGGCCGCCAGCCCGCGCAGCTGCTCGGTGGTGCGCATCCGCCCGCCCAGGTAGATGAGCATCCGCAGGTCCAGATCCGTCTGGTCGGTCTGCACGTCGAGCAGACCCTCCAGGACCATGATCCGGCCGCCCGGACGGACGGCCTCCGCACAGCGCCGCAGGATCTCGACCGCCCGCTCGTCGGGCCAGTTGAGCAGGACGTTGGAGAGCAGGTACACGTCGCCGTCGGCGGGCAGCGGATCGAAGAAGCTGCCGACCACCGCCCGGCAGCGCTCCTCCAGGCCGGCGTCCGCGAAGTCCCGCTCGGCCGCCGCCGCGGGCGCTTCCAGATCGAGCAGGGTGCCTCGTGCGCCCGGGGTGGCGTCGACCACGGCCGCGAGCAGGTCACCGCTGCCGCCGCCCACGTCCACGACGTGACGGACGTCCTGCCAGTCGCCCCGGGCCAGCAGTTCGGGGACGACCCAGCGCATGCTCGACGCCATCCGCCGGGCGAATGCCTCCGCGAGCGCGCCGTCGGACTCGACGTCCGTCCAGAACTCCTGTCCGTACAGCGCGGAGTAGACCGGTCCGCCGGTGCGCACCGCGTCGAGCAGGCGGAACACCGCGGCCTCGCCCCGGCCGGTCGGGCCGTCCAGGCGGAGCCAGTCCCGGCCCGACTGCGGGACGTCGTCGCGCAGCAGGACACCGAGGTCGGTCGGTTCGTAGCCCCCGTCGGGGAGGGTGCGGTAGATCCCGGCGTTGACCAGGTGACCGAGGAGCCGTCCCAGAGCGGTCGCGTCCACGTTCACCTCCCGGGCCAGCGACTCGACCGTGACCGCACCGGCGGCCATGTGGTCGGAGAGTCCGAGGGTGGCGGCCACTCTGATGGCCATGGGGGTGATCAGATCGCTCTTTTCCAGCAACTCCTGCGACCAGGGGGGATTGCTCACTGCTTCCTCTCACGTGCACAAGCGATGTGGGGGGGTGGGGAAAGTGCCGTGGCGGCCGGAGGGAGGCGCCCCCTCCGGCCGGGCGGCCCTTCGTCAGACCGTGCCGAACCAGGTGGTGACGGCCGCGGTCAGCGATTCGCGCAGCTCCGGCTCGGGCATGTCCCGGTCCGCGGCCCAGGCGACATAGCCGTCGGGGCGGACCAGCAGACCGGCCAGCTGCGGCTCTTCGGCGCACTCGGCCCGCACGTGCTGGAGCCGGCCGTCCCAGGAGACGCCCGCGGCCCACTTCTCGTGGACCTGGCCGATCAGCGAGTCCCCGGTCAGGTCGAGCAGCAGACCGGTGCCGCGCTTCAGGTACTTGGGGAGGGGCCGGACGCCGTCCTCAATCTTCAGTTCCAGGTCGCGGGCGAAGTCGCCGAGCAGCCGGTGCTCGGGGCCGTCGATCGCGTAGCGGACGGTGACGCCGCTGAGCATCTCGGCGAGGTACCGGTTCACCTGCTCGGTGCGCATGAGGTCGGTGAACAGCTCGCGCAGCGGGGTGACGTAGGGGTCCGGGTTCATCAGCGCGATCTGGGCGCGGGTGTTGGCCAGCACCTTGCGGGCCGGGGCCTGGCGTTCGCGGTCGTAGCTGTCGAGCAGGTCCTCGGAAGCCCAGCCGTGCACCGCGGCGGCGAGCTTCCAGCCGAGGTTGAAGGCGTCCTGGAGGCCGAGGTTGACGCCCTGGCCGCCGACCGGGAAGTGGGTGTGGGCGGCATCGCCCGCGATCAGCAGCCGCCCCTCGCGGTAGCGGTCCGCCTGGCACGCGGAGTCGGTGAAGACGGAGAGCCAGCGCGGTGCGTGCGCGCCGAGGTCGTCGCCCCAGATCTCGCGCAGGCTGGCGGTCAGCTCGTCCAGCGTGAGCTCCGCACCGGGCTCCCGGTCGGCCTCGAAGTCGAACGTGGAGACGCGGTGGTAGGTGTCGTCGAGCGGGACGCAGAACAGCAGGCCGCGCTCGGTGCGCTCCATGCCCATGGGGGCGTTCTCGCGGTCGGCGAGGATCACGTCGCCGAGCCGGGCGGTGACCCGTCCGCCGGTGCCGGGGAAGGCGATGCCGGCTTCCCGCCGCACCAGGCTGCGGGCGCCGTCGCAGCCGACGGCGTACCGGGCGCGCAGCGTGTAGGTGCCGTCGGGGCCGGTCACCTCGGCGTCGACGCCGTCGGCGTCCTGGCGTATCGCGGTGACCTCGTGACCGCGCCGGATCTCGGCGCCGAGCTCGGCGGCACGCTCCTCCAGCAGCCGTTCGGTCCGGGTCTGCTCGGAGAGCAGGGCATAGCCGTGCGCGCTGTCGAGGGTGGAGAAGTCGACCCACTCGTCGAGGCCGGCGAAGTGGCCGTTGTTCCAGGAGCGGGCCCCCTCGCGGAACCTCTTGAGCAGGCCGCGCCGGTCGAGGGACTCCAGGGAGCGGGCGTGCAGCCCGAAGGCCTTGGAGTGTGGGGTGCGCTCGGGCAGCCGCTCCAGCACCACCGCCCGTACGCGGGAGATCCGGAGTTCCGCGGCGAGCAGCATGCCGACGGGGCCGCCGCCGACGATCAGCACGTCGAAGTCGACGTCGGTGTCGTGGGCGATCTCGACGCCGCGATCGGAGTGCTCGGAGGGCCCGGAGTGCTCGGGTGGCACGGACTGGGACATGAGGTTCCCCCTCGGTGGATGCGTGAGATAGATGTTAGCTCACAGGTATATGCTTAATGTCATGCAGTCGATTGTGAGCATACAGATGCTCGTCTGTCGTAATCAACTCGATTAGAATGTGGGCCATGGACACTTCGACTCAGCCCCCGCCGCGGGCGGCGGATCTGCTCGACGCCGTCGGCCCCGCCTTCTCCCGGCTGCGGCGTGCGCAGGCGCTGAACGTGGAGAAGCAGGTGTCCCGCAAGGACTTCACCAGGACGCTGGTGCTCAACATCGTGCAGGACGGGCCCGACCAGGAGGGTCAGGAGATCACCGTCGGTGTCGTGGGCGAGCGGCTCGCCGTGGACCCCTCCGTGGCGAGCCGGATGGTCTCCGACTGCATCTCCGCCGGCTATCTGATCCGCGCGGCCTCACAGCGCGACGGCCGTCGTACGATCCTGCAGCTCACACCGGAGGGGCACGAGACGCTCGCCCGCTTCCGCAGCCACCAGCGGGCGGCCTTCGAGCGCATCACGCAGGACTGGCCCGAGGACGAGCGGCTCGAGTTCGCCCGGCTGCTCATCAAGTACGTGGACTCCGTGGGCGAGTTGCAGCACGAGTCGGGCTCCGCCTGACCCTCCGGCGCCCCGGCCGGGTTCGCGGCCCGGCCGTCCGCACGGAAGAGGTCCGCGGCGGTGACCGCCACGGACCCCGGCCCGCTACCTCCCGCCCGTGCGGGAACCTCGTGCGAGGACGCCGCGCAGCACCGCTGTCAGCACCGGGGTCTCCTCGCCTTCCGGGTCCGCGCCCGGCGACCGCCACGCGACGACGCCGTCCGGCCGTACCAGCACGGCCCCTTCGGGGCGCAGACCGCCGTAGCGCTCGGACCAGGTGCCGTCCGGATCGGCCAGGGTGCCCGCCCCGGCGTCCGTCCCCGGCACCACCCGGCGGGCCGTGATCTTCAGGCCCAGTGCGGCGGAGACGGCGACCGCCGCCGAGATCCACTCGCGGCCGTTCTCTCCGGTCAGCAGGACGAAGTCCCGCCCGAACAGGTCGAGTGTGGACACCGGTTCACCGCCGCGCACGAGCTCCACGTACGGCGCCCGGGTGCCCGGTGCCCCGCGCAGCGCGCGCGGATCGGAGGCCACCGGGAGGTCCGCGCCGCCCGGCTCCGCCACCACCGCGGCGGACCGGTAGGCCTGACCCGACGTCACCGTCACCGCGTCCGCGACGGCCGCCCGCTGCTCCGGGGTCGCCGTGCCGGAACGCAGCGCCAGCTGGAGGGACCCCTGCTCGGCCGTGTACAGAGCCACGGGACGCCGCTCGGCGTCGTACGTCTCCACCAGGCCGGCCCCCGCGACGCCCCCGGCCACCAGGGCGAGCTTCCAGGCGAGGTTGTGGGCGTCGGCGATACCGGTATTGGCCCCGTAGCCCCCGGTCGGCGGCACCACGTGCGCCGCGTCCCCGGCCAGCAGCACCCTGCCGTGCACGAACCTCTCGGCCACCTGCTCCGCCATGTCCCAGGGGAAGCGCGAGCGGATCGTCACGTCGGTCCCCGGTGCTCCCACCGCGGCCCTCACCAGCTCGGCGCAGCGGTCGTCGGTGAAGTCCTCCAGGCTCTCCCCGTCCTCGGGCCGGTACCCGACGATGAGCGTGCCCCCGGTCAAGGTGTCGTCATGCACCAGGATGCCCGTGACCTGCGGGTTCTGTATGTGGACCACGCTGTAGCGGCGGTCCCCCAGCACCGGGCGCAGATCCGCGCCGAACGCGATGCTCACATGGCGGGACAGCACCCCGCGCCCCTGCCGGGGCACCTTCAGCGCCTCCCGGACGGTACTGCGCGGCCCGTCGCAGGCCACCAGGTAGGAGCTGCGGAAGGTGCGGGTGCCGCCGGCGCCGTCGTCGAGGACGGCGGTGACCCCCTCCGGGTCCTCCGCGAAGGAGACCAGCTCCGTGCCGAACCTGAGGTCGGCACCGAGCTCCACGGCCCTCTCCCGCAGCAGCGGCTCCAGCCGGTCCTGCGGCAGCAGGAGCAGCCGGGACGGGGTGAGGTCGCCCAGGTCGTCGTCGCCTTCCAGCTCCTCCTTGCTGAACAGCACCTCACCGGCCAGCGAGGTCACTCCGGCCCGGGTGCGGTGCGTGGCGAAGCCGGACGCCTCCCGCACGGCGGCGTCCTCGACCCCCGCCTGGCGCAGCAGTTCCCCGGTGCGGGGGTAGTAGCCGACGGCCCTCGGATGGATCGACGTGCTCGGACGGCGCTCGACGAGGGTGCAGCGGACCCCGTGCCGGGCGAGGAACAGGGCGGTGGACAGCCCCACGAGGCTGCCGCCGACGATCAGTACGGGCGCGCTGCCGGAACGGTCGGAAGCGGAGGTCATCACACGGTCCCTCTCTGGGTGATCAGGCTCGGGCACGGGTTCACGGGGTCGGCAGTCCGGCCCGTCCCAGGGCCAGGTAGTCCACGACCTCCCAGTGCTCCGCGACCTTCCCGCGCTCGATCCGGAACTGGTCGCAGGTACGCATCTCCAGGGGCAGCCCGGACGGGCCGCCTCCGCTCCACGCGCCGGTGAGCGTGCCGGTCCAGGTCACGAAGACCATCACCCGGTCGTCGGCGGCGACGATGTGGTCGACGGTGGTGACCAGGTCGGGGAAGGCGGCGATGTTGTCGGCGAAGAACGCCTTGAACGCGTCGAGCCCGTCCGGCACCGCGTCCGTACGCATGTTGTGGTGCCGGTAGTCCTGGTGGTAGTAGTGCTCGGCCATGTCCAGCCGGTGCTCGCTGAAGACGTCGCGATACGCGCCGAGGACCAGCTCCGCGTTGGCCCGCTCGGTGTCGCTGTGCGGGCCGTGCAGCCCGGGTGCGGCCGGCTGGCCGCTGCGGTCCGGTCCGCCGTCCACGCCGTGCGCGACGAGCACGTCACGGTCCACCACGTTCCAGTGCTCGGCCACCCTGCCGTCCGCCAGGCGGTACAGCTCGGCCGTGTGCAACCGCAGTTCGGCGCCCGACCGGGAGCGTCCGGTCCAGGTCGCGAAGAGCATCACCCGGTCGTTCCCGGCCACCAGGTGGTCGATGTCCGCGCGCAGCGCCGGGAACGTACGGTCCGATGTCCGCCAGTCGGCCGGGTCGTGTTCCAGGCAGTCGGTGTGGAAGAAGCGGCCTGCCTCCTCCGAGCGGCGCTCGCGGTAGAGCGTTCCGTACAGCTCGCGGATCAGCTCGGCGTTGCGCGTGCGCTGCCCGGCAGGGATCACGGTGGTCATGGGTTCCTCTCGCTCGGCTGTTGCCAGGGGTTCGGGAAGGGGGCCGGATCAGGCGGTGCCGGCCGCTCAGGCCTTGAGCGCGTAGGTCGACCAGTGGGAGTCGGCCTCGAAGCCGAGCTTGCGGTTGAGCGCGACCACGGCCGTGTCTGCGGTGTCGTTGAAGACCTGGACCAGCGCGAGCCGGCCGTTCTCCCGGGCGGCCCCGAGCAGCAGCTCGCTCTTCAGCCAGGTGGCCAGACCGCGCCGCCGGTGCTGCGGAAGCACCAGCGTCTCGCCGCCGTCGGCCATCGGGCTGTTGCGCACGAACAAGGTGGCGTACCCGACGATCGCGGTGCCGTGCTCGGGCAGCGCCGCCACCACATGGGGCAGATGCCCGGCCCGCTCCGCCTCGGCCTCCCGCGCCCGTACGTCGTCGGCGGACGGACGCCGGATCCTGGCCTGGCCGTTGACCCGCTCCTCCAGCCCGCTCCAGGCCCGCGCGTAGGAACCGACGAGGTCGTCGGGGCAGGGCCCCTGCCACCGCACCAGCCGGTAGCCGGGCACCGGCCGGGCCGCCGCGGCCTGAAGCACCGCGCGGGCGGGCCCGGCCAGGCGGAGCCGGTGGCGCACGCTCTCGCCGATGAGTTCGGCTCCGAGCCCGGCCGCGAACCGCTCACCGGCCACCGCCCTCGGCGCGTCGGCCAGCAGCAGGTCCCGCCCCCGCTCCCGCAGGGCAGCCAGCCCCGCGGCCGCCAGTGCCCGCCCGGCACCGCGCCGCCGGAAGCCGGGGAACACCCACAGCGAACCGTGTCCCGGCCCGCCCGGGTCCCCCAGGTCCAGGCCGAGCTTCAGCACACCGGCCGGGGTGCCGCCGTCGTACGCGGCCAGCACGATCCGTTCCGTCCCGTGCCGCCGCTGGAACAGCCGTGCCAGCAGGGCCTCGGTCACCGGCGGATCGCCGGGCAGCTCCAGGCTCATGGTGTCCCGGAACCCGGGAAGCAACGCGGCGATGGTCGCCGGCTCATCGCCGTCGAGGCTACGAATCTCCATGCCCCACACGGTGACCCGGACCTCTCGAAGCACCGTCGAGGACAGCTCGACATCGGCACAAGGGGACGGAACCCAGGGCCTGTCATTCGGATCAGGTCGGCCGAGAGTGACTGCGCCTGCCCTGGTCGTGCAGGATGATGGCCTGGACCGGGCAGGCCCTGGCCGCCTCCTTCACCATGGGGTCCCCGGCGCGTTCCGCTCCGCCGGGCAGCAGTTGCCCCACCCCGTCGTCGTCCTGGGTGAACACCTCGGGCGCCGTCATCGCGCACATGGCGGCGCCGATGCACCGGTCCGTCGCCACGCTGACACCCGTCCGGGGCCCGCTCACCACTCGACGGGGAGTTCGGCGACGCCCTGAAGCACGTACGGGGCGTTCAGCGGCAGTTCGGTCGACCGGACCGGCACCCGCAGGCCCGGGATGCGCCGGAAGAGGGTGCGGAAAGCGATCTCCATCTCCGCCCGGGCCAGGTTCTGGCCGATGCACTGGTGGATTCCGTAGCCGAAGGCGACATGGCGTCCTGCGGAGCGCCGGACGTCGAAGGAGTCGGGGTCCTCCCATGCCCTCGGGTCCCGGTTCATCAGCATCGTGGACATGGCCACCCCGTCGCCGGCCCTGATGGTGTGCCCCGCGATCTCGATGTCCTCGGCCGCCACCCTCATCAGCACGTCCCCGATGGAGGTGAACCGCATCAGCTCCTCCACCGCGCCGGGCAGCAGGGACTCGTCCGCCCGCAACAGCGCGAGCTGGTCGGGGTGTTCGAGGAGTGTCACGGTCCCCAGCGCGATCATGTTGGAGGTGGTCTCGTGGCCGGAGACGAGCAGCAGCGAGCAGATCATCGCCAGCTCCTGGTGGTCGACCGCTCCCTCCGCGAGCTGATGCGCGATCAGTTCGTCGATCAGGCCGTCGCCCGGCTCCTTCTCCTTCTTCGCGATCAGGTCGAAGAGATAGGCGAGGATCTCGGTGAAGGCCGTCCGGGCCTGCTCCGCCTCGCCCTCCCCCGAGGAGGACAGCACGTGCCGGGAGCGCTCGTCGAAGTACCCGCGGTCCTCGAACGGCACGCCGAGCAGGGCGCAGATCACCGCTGAGGGCAGCGGAAGGGCGTACTGGGACAACAGCTCGGCGGGGCTGCCCCGGCGGAGCATCTCGTCGACGAGTCCCTCGGCGATCCGCTCGATCTCCGGGCGCAGCGCGGCGACCCGCCGGATACCGAAGCCCGGGATCACCATGCGCCGCTGACGCCCGTGCTCGGGGTCGTCCACGCCGACCAGCGGGGGTGCGGCCCGCTGCTGCGTCTGGGCGGCGATCCGCGGCGCCAGGAACGGGAAGCCGGGGTGGAGGACGTCGGAGGACAGCCGGGGGTCGGGGAACAGGGCCCGGCCGACCTCGCTGCCGGTCACCAGCCACACCTGACGGCCGTCGTACAGCGTGACCTTCGTCAGCGGACCGCGCTCGCGCAGTTCCTCGTAGCCGACGGGCATCTGGTAGGGGCAGGCCCGGGTCATCGGGTAGGCCGGAGCCGCGGTGTCCTCGGGTGGTCTGGTGTTCTGCATCGTGTGCCTCCTGGGCCGGTTTCCGACACAGGTCATTGAGCCCCGCCGCTCTCGAGGGCATATGGAGGATCCCTGGAGAGCTGCGGGGCCCGCCGGGCCCGGGGGCCCGGCGGGTTCAGGCGCCCCCGGTGACCCGGAGGGTCTCGCCGTTGGTGTTGCCGTTGGCGGCCGAGCCGAGGAAGGTGACGGCCCGGGCCACGTCCTCGGGCGCGGACATCCGGCCCGACGGCAGGGTCCTGCCCTTCTCCTCCAGGAAGCCCGGCGGCACGTGCGCCCGCACGGTCTCGGTGCTGGTCTGGCCGGGCACCACCATGTTGACCAGGATGCCGTCCGGCCCCAGCTCCCAGGCCAGGCTGCGCATCAGGCCGAACAGCGCGGACTTGCCCGCGCCGTAGGCCCCGGCCCCGGCCTTGCCGGTGTCCGCGAGGCCCGCGCCGATCAGCACGATCCGGCCCCACGGCCGCCCGCGCATCCACGGCAGGACGGCCTGCAGCGTGTGGAACACGGCATCGACCGACGTGCGCAGCACCTCCTGCCACTGCTTCGCCGGGACGTCCTCGAAGCGCGGCACCGGCTGCCCGGGCCGCGGGATCGCCTCGCTCCAGACCACGGCGTTGGCCACCAGCACGTCGATGCCGCCCCACTCCTCGGCGACCCGCCCCACGGCGTCCCGTATGCAGCTCTCGTCCGCGAGGTCGTAGCGCACCACCAGCGGTGTCCCGCCCGCCTCGGTCACCAGGCGGGCCGTCTCCCGGGCCCCGTCCTCGTCGCTGTGGTAGGTGATCGCGACCCTGGCCCCCTCCTCCCCGTAGGCCACGGCCGTCGCCCGGCCGATGCCCGAGGAGGCGCCGGTGACCAGCACGACCTTGTTCCGCAGATCCGTCCTCATGAGTCCACCTCGGTCGTCGGGGCACGGCCGGCGCTCTGCGCGTGCCGGAAGAAGTCGTCCGGGTCGTAGGCCCGCTTCACATCGCGCAGCCGGAACCGGTTGGCGCCGAAGTACTCCTTCTCCCCGTCCTCGTCCACCCGTGAGCTGGGGAAGTTGATGTACGAGCCGCAGGCGAGCGGTGTGAGGGCCGTGGCCGCGCGGTCCGCGAGCTCGGTCAGCCGCTGCGGCGCCGCCGGGTCCGTCGCCGCCTGGCGGCAGGCGAACTGATAGCCGACCAGGAACCGCGCGTCCCGGTGCGCGTAGGCGGTCGCGCCGCTCGGCACCCTGCTCGCGGCACCGCCCAGGGCGATGCACAGCAGATAGCGCTCCTGCCCCGTCGCGTCGAGCGCGGGATCCCAGGCGTCGAGCAGCGCCGCCGATTCCGCCCGGGTCGAGGCCCGGCCGGTGAGCCGGTAACTCTGCCGGGTGTACGGGTGGCGGTGCCCCTCGGCCTCGGGGCCGGTGCCCGTACGACGGCACTGGGACACCGTCTTCGAGCCGCACAGCGCCTCGTGCATCACCTCGGCGTACCCGCCCCGCGCACCGACGGTCCTGCTCAGCGGCTTGCACCCGGCCCGCTCGGCCAGTTCGTCCAGGCCGTCGCGCAGCACCTCGTCCGGCCCCAGGTGCACCCCCCAGACCCGGACCACCGGCCGCCCGCCGGGCCCGAACATGCCCGGCAGCACGACCAGGGAGGTGCCGAGTTCGTCGGGACCGTCGACCGCCCACTCCTGCCAGGCCGTCAGGACCTCCACGGCGTCGTCGTACGCCCACAGCGTCTCGAAGGCGGTCAGGGCGGGCGCGTCGATCGAGCGCACCTCGAACTCGGTGACCACCCCGAAGGTGCCTCCGCCGCCGCCGCGCGTCGCCCAGTACAGGTCGGGCTCCTCGGTCGGCGAGCAGCGGACGGTCCTGCCGTCCGCGAGCACGACGCGCGCCGCGGTGACCCGGTCGCTGCCCAGACCGAACTTGCGTGTCTGCCAGCCGATCCCGCCGCCGGTCAGGAATCCGCCCGCGGCGACCGTGGGAAAGGTCCCGGTGACGATCTGCCGCCCCTGGTCCCGCAGGGCGTCCAGCGCGTCCAGCGACTGCACGCCCGCCCCCAGCCGCACCACGGGCCCCTCGGCGACGACGTGGTTCATCCAGGACAGGTCGACGACGAGCCCCTCACCGGTCGACCAGCCGTTGAAGCTGTGGCCGCCGCCCCGGACGTGCGGCCGCACCCCCCGCTCCCGGGCGTACCGCACGCACAGCGCGACATCCCGCTCGGAGGCGCAGTACGCGACGGCGTACGGCTCGATCGTGTCGTACTCGGTGTTCTGAAGCTGCCGGGCCAGGGCGAAGCCCGCCTCGTCCGGCAGGACCAGATCCCCGTCGAGCCGGTCCCGCAGCGCCGCCGCCCGCATCAGTCGTCGATGCCGAACTTGCCGGCGGTCACCTTGGATCCGGCGTGCCCGCGCAGCTTGGTGCCCTGCGGGTCGAAGAACTCGGCACCGCCGGTGCCCTGCCACTCGGTGTCGGAGACGAACTCGCCCGACACCCGCACATGGGCCTCGCCCACGTGGTTGCCCTCGGGGTCGGCGGCCAGGATGTGGAAGCCGTACTCGAAACTGTCCGGGCCCGTGGCGCGCCAGGTGCCCAGGCCGATGTTCTTGGTGTTGAGCTGGGTGGAGACCACCGTGCCGTCCGCCGAGAAGCTGACGAGCCCGGGGACCGCCTTGCCGTCGTCGTCCAACTGCGTGGTCCAGGTGCCGACCAGCCGTACGTCGCTCATCACAGATCTCCTCGATTCTCCGGGGGAACCGGTGGGTGGGACTGTCCCGGCCAGGCTTCCGGCCCGCTCTCAAGACCCGCTCGAAACGCCCTGTAGCCGGGCGGCGGCTCCTCCCGCGGCGGGCAGCACGCCGGGCCGAGCTCCGGATGCCAGAGCGCGGCCACGTGCACGGAGCCGAGGGCCACGAGCGCGCGGTACGCCGGCAGCAGCAGGTAGCGCACCAACCCGCGCCACACCACACGCGGGGCGGTGACGCGGGGCGGGACGGTCTTCTTGTCGGGGTGTCCCTCGGGCAGGAACCCCGGGTCGAACGGACGAAGGGGCACGGCACTCCTAGGGGACGGCCGGCGAGGTGGCCGACGCGGGTGGTCAGGCGACGCGGATCGTCAGGCGGCGCGAGTCGTCAGGCGGCGCGGATCGTCAGGCGGCGCGGACTGCCATCTCCACGCCGCCGCCGTCGCCGCCGTCGAAGGGAAGGGGCAGCGACACGTAGCCGCCGCCGGAGAACCGGACATGGGCGAGGAACTCCGCACACGCCGACGTCACGTCCCGCACGCCGAGGGCCACCACCACCGCGCCCGGCAGCATCCTGGGTTCCACCAGCTTCAGCAGCGCCAGGAAGGACTCCGGCGGGCCACCGAGCAGCAGCAGGTCCACCGGCCCGGGGACGGTCGCCAGCGCCCGCTCGGGACGGCCCGGCCGTACGTCCGCGTACCGTCCGAGTCCGGCCTTCTCGACCGCCGCGGCGGCGGCCTCGGCACGTACGGCCTCCGGCTCGCAAGCGATGACCCGGCCGTGCCCGTTCTCGCGCATCGCGGCCGCGACACCGGTGGTGAACGACGCGGACGGGCAGCCGATCTGGAGCACGGTCAGCGGCCCGGCCGCCAGCACCAGCTGCCGCAGGAGGGTTCCGGTGGCGGCTTCGAAGGAGGGAACGGCGGCATCGGACGCAGGGTCGGTACAGGAAACGGCACTGGGCATGCGGAACTCCCCGTCACGAGTCTCGAGACGTTCGCGGTCTCTTCGCCGAGAGTTACAGACGCCGTCCCCACGAGCGACGGCCCTGGATGCCTTCGCGAGCGAGACTCCAGCCGCACTCCAAACGGTGGGCCGCGGGCACGGTCCCGGCCCTTCGCTCAGGACCGGTGATCCGGCGGGCCGTCTAGGAGAGCGTCCCCGCCAGCGTCCCCGCCAGGGTGAGGGCGAGGAACGCCGCGCCCCACGTCATCGCGTGCCGTATCCGGCGGTGTTTGACGCGGGTGGTCCGGGTCAGGAGCTGCGGCGGGGTGTCGGCGGCCGGGGCCGGGTGGGGCGTCCTCGCCAGGCTCAGCAGGACCAGGGACGGGGCGCAGGCCGCGCAGCCGGTCCACAGCAGGAGCTGGGGGATCGCGGCGTACTGGGCGGGGGTGATGACGCCGGCGGTGATCGCGGTGAGGAGGGCGGCCAGGGCGGCGCCGAGGGTGGCCAGGGTCAGGCCCGCCCGGTGGTCGGCCCTCGCCAGTTCCTTTCGGACCGCCTCGGGCGGAAGCGGCCGGGCAGGGTCCGCCGTGTGCTCGCCTCGGAGTGTGGTCATGCCTACCCCTCGCTGATCAGCGGTCTCCTCCGAGTACCCCAAAGGGGCTGCCCCACACCGTAGTTCAGGAGTTCCACGTCTCGTCGTACGGGTCGTGCGGGGTGGGGACCGGCCTCGCGGTCGTCACCTCCAGGTAGGGGACGGGGCCGTTGTTGACCGGGTCCTCGGTGCGGCGGGGGCTGTAGGTGCCGGTGACCTCCAGCCAGGTGTCCGGGCTCAGGACCGGCGGGGTGTTGCCCGTCAGGGCGATCTTCACGGGCTGTGCGTCGGCGGCGCAGCAGTTGAGGCCCATGCGGACCAGGTAGGGGGCGCCCGTCCGGTCCAGGGTGACGAAGCCGGTGATCTTCAGCTCGCGGTGGTGGAGGGCGCGGCCGTCGTCGTAGACCGCGCGGGCGGCGTAGTCCGCCACGGCCAGGCGGAGCGGGGCGTCGCCGGTGGGGAGGGCCGGGAAGCCGAAGGGTTTCGTCAGGGCCGTACCGGTGTGCGCCGCGCTGTAGGAGCCCAGGGCCGGCGGGGCGACCAGGATCAGGGCGAGGACCGGGAGCGTGAGCAGCCAGGAGACGCGGGGTTCGCGGTGGTGGTCGTGGGCGGGGGTGCCCCGGCGGTCGTACCAGAGGGTGGCCGCCGCCGTGACGACCAGGACCGCGCCCGCCAGGAGGACCAGGGGACGCAGCCCCTCCTTGACGTACCGCAGGTAGAGGTCGGTCGTGCCGGCGTGCAGGAGGGTCGCGCCGAGCAGGAAGAGGAGGGCCGTCTGGGCCAGGCGGTTCACAGCAGGACCGTTCCGGTCAGGGCCGACACGACGACGGCCAGGACGAAGGTCGCGGGGGCGAAGCGCAGGGCGAAGGAGCGGCCGAAGGTGCCCGCCTGCATCGCGAAGAGCTTCAGGTCGATCATCGGGCCGACGACCAGGAACGTCAGACGGGCCGTCAGGGAGAACTGGGTCAGGGACGCCGCCACGAACGCGTCCGCCTCCGAGCAGATGGAGAGCAGGACGGCCAGGGCCGCGAGGACGAGGACCGACAGCACGGGGTGGCCGGCCGCGAGGCTCAGCCACCCCGCGGGGACGACCGCCTTCAGGGTGGCCGCGGCCATCGCGCCGATCACCAGGAAACCGCCCGCGTGCGTCACGTCGTGGCGGACCGAGCCCCAGAAGGCCGCTCCCCTGCCCAGCCCTTCGTGCGAGGCGCGGGCCGGGGGGCGGATCCAGTCCGTGCGGCCGAGGCGGTGCCAGAGCCAGCCCATCGAGCAGGCCACCAGCAGGCTCGCGACGAAGCGGGCCAGGACCATCTCCGGGTTGCCGGGGAACGCCACGGCCGTCGCCGTCAGCACGATCGGGTTGATGGCGGGCGCCGACAGGAGGAAGGCCAGGGCCGCCGCCGGCGTGACCCCGCGGCGGACCAGGGCGCCGGCCACCGGCACGGACGCGCACTCGCAGCCCGGCAGCACCGCGCCCGCCGCGCCCGCGACCGGCACCGCGAGGGCCGGGTGCTTCGGCAGGGCCCGGGCGAAGAACGACGGCGGCACGAACACCGCGATGGCCGCCGACAGCAGCACCCCGAGCACCAGGAACGGCAGCGCCTGGACCATGACCGCGACGAACACCGTCATCCAGCTCTGCATCACCGGTGCGGCCAGGGCTCCACGGACCGGGTCCTGGAACATCACGGCCGTGAGCAGCAGAAGGGTCAGCAGGAGCGGCGAGTTGAGCCGCCGGGCCTCCTCTTTGTCCGGGCCTGTCCCCGTGCCCCGGTCCTCCCCGGCGTCGCCGTGCTCGCCGCTGTCCTGCGGGGCTCTGTTCGTGATGGCCACGGGCCCGGTACCTCCGGTGGTGCGCGAGGGCTTTGCCCATTCCCTCCCCTTGCGTACGGGCGGCGACGGCCGGGCGTTCACGTCGCGCCGTCCCCTTCTGGAACCGGTCGTCCCGGTGAGGCAGTCTTCTCCTCGTGGGGAGCGTTCCGAACCAAGGTCAGCCGAGTGATCCGGCCACGCACATGATCGTGTGCGGTGACGACGGCCTCGCGCACCGGCTGGCCGCCGAACTCCGTGGCGTCTACGCCGAGCAGGTCACGCTGGTCGTGCCGCCCTCCGGGCGACGGTTGCGGCAGCCCATGGCCGGACGGGCCCGGGCCGCCTCGGCCGCGCTGCTGGACCGGGTCGTGAACGCGGCCGTCAACCGGACCGGCGCGAACGGCGAACCGGCCGCGGGCGAACCGGTCGTGGAGGCACCGGAGATCACCGAGGCGGTGCTCACCGAGGTGGGTGCCGACCGGGCGGCGGCGCTCGCCCTCGTCTTCGACGACGACGAGACCAACATCCGCGCAGCTCTCACCGCCCGCCGCCTCAACCCCCGCATCCGCCTCGTACTGCGGCTCTACAACCGGCGGTTGGGGCAGCACATCGAGGATCTGCTGGACCAGACCGCCGCCCTCGCCTCCGGGGACGGTCGGGGAGAGGGCCTCGACGCGTCCACGACGGTGCTGTCCGACGCCGACACGGCCGCTCCCGCACTGGCCGCCACCGCTCTCGCCGGCACCGGCAAGGTCGTCCAGACGGAAGGGCTGGTGCTGCGGGCGGTGGAACGGCAGCCGCGGCCGGGCGAGGTGGCCGACCCGGGGCTGTGCACCCTGGCGCTGCTGTCCGCCACGAGCAACGATCCGGCCGGCGCGGACGGTTCCGAGGGCAGCGGGGAGCACGGCCCGCGCCTGCTGCCGGACGAGGCGGCGGTGGCGTCGGCGACCGGGCGCGGGACCGTCGTCCTGGAACAGGTGTCGTACTCGGGGTCGTCCCTGCCCGCCGGGCGGGGCGGTGTGCCGCCGTTCGCCTCGCTGTTCTCGCGGCGGCTGCGGTGGTCACTGGCCGGGCTGGTGGGCTGTGTGCTGGCGCTCGCCGTCGCGTTGATGATCGTGGCCGACGAGCATCCGCTGTACGCCACGTACATCACGCTGCTCGATCTCTTCGGCATCAACGATCCCGCGCTCCACCAGTCGACCGCCCGGCAGGTGCTGCAACTGCTGTCCGGCCTGGTGGGGTTGCTGTTGCTGCCCGTGCTGCTGGCGGCGGTGCTGGAAGCGCTGGGCACGTTCCGCAGCGCGTCCGCGCTGCGCAAGCCGCCCCGGGGGCTCGGCGGGCACGTGGTGCTGCTCGGGCTCGGCAAGATCGGGACGCGGGTGCTCACCCGGCTGCGGGAGCTGAACATCCCGGTGGTGTGCGTGGAGTCCGACCCGGACGCGCGGGGTCTGGCCACGGCGCGGCGGCTGCGGGTGCCGGTGGTGCTCGGGGACGTCACGCAGGAGGGCGTACTGGAGGCCGCGAAGATCCACCGCGCCCATGCGCTGCTGGCGCTGACCAGCGCGGACACGACGAATCTGGAGGCGTCGCTGTACGCGCGGTCGGTACGGCCCGACCTGCGGGTCGTACTGCGGCTGTACGACGACGACTTCGCGACGGCCGTGTACCGGACGCTGCGGGCCGCGCACCCGCACGCCCTGACGCGCAGCCGGAGCGTGTCGCATCTGGCCGCGCCCGCGTTCGCCGGGGCGATGATGGGGCGCCAGATCCTGGGCGCGATCCCCGTGGAGCGGCGGGTGCTGCTGTTCGCCGAGGTCGATGTGGCCGGGCATCCGCAGCTGGAGGGGCGGACGGTCGGCGAGGCGTTCCGTGCGGGGGCCTGGCGGGTGCTGGCGCTCAACACGGCGCCTCCCGGGGGACGTCGGGGAGAGGCCGATCCCCCGGGTGAGGAGCGGGTGCCGGCTTCGGGCCTGGTGTGGGATCTGCCTCCTGCGTATGTGCTGAAGGCGGGAGACCGGGTGGTGCTGGCGGCGACGCGGCGGGGGCTCGCGGAGCTGCTGGGACGCAGGCGGCGGGAGCGGGCGGGGGCGTGACGCCGAGCGGGTGTTCCCTGCTCGGCGTCAGACGCCCGAGGGTTGCGGAGCAACCCGAGGGGCGCGGGGAACCGCGCGATCAGCCACCACCCACCCGCAGTCGCCACCGCCCCGCCTCCCGGGCTACCGGGCGCCCGGCACCCCCTTCAGGTACCGCTCCGCGAACTCCAGCTCCAGCCGCACCTGCTTGATCCGTTCGTCCACCACCAGCGACCCGTGCCCGGCGTCGTAGCGGTACACCTCGTGCACCGCGCCCCGCGCCTCCAGGCGCTTGACGTAGTTCTCGATCTGCCGGATCGGGCAGCGGGGGTCGTTCACCCCGGCCGAGATGTACACCGGCGCCTTGACCCGGTCGACGTACGTGAGCGGGGACGAGGCCTCGAAGCGGTCGGGCACCTCCTCCGGCGTGCCGCCCAGGAGCGTGCGGTCCATCGCCTTCAGCGCTTCCATCTCGTCGTGGTACGCCGTGACGTAGTCGGCGACGGGCACCGCCGCGATGCCGAGGGTCCACGCGTCGGGCTGGACGCCGAGACCGAGCAGGGTGAGATAGCCGCCCCAGGAGCCGCCGGTGAGGATCAGGCGGTCGGGGTCGGCGAGGCCGGAGCCGACGGCCCACTCGCGGACCGCGGCGATGTCCTCCAGCTCGATGAGGCCGACGCGGTGCTTCAGGGCGTCCGTCCAGGCACGGCCGTAGCCCGTGGAGCCGCGGTAGTTGACACGGATCACCGCGTAGCCGTGGTCGACCCAGGCCGCGGGGCCCGCCGCGAACGAGTCGCTGTCGTGCCACGTGGGGCCGCCGTGGATGTCGAAGACCGTGGGGAGCGGGCCGGTCACGCCCCGCGGCTTCTGGACGAGGGCGTGGATGCGGCCTCCCGGGCCCTCCACCCACACGTCCTCCACCGGCACCGAGCCGGGCGACTTCATGCCGGGCGGGTCGAGCACGACACCGCCCGTCGTGGAGCGCACCGCCGACGGCTCGGCCGACGAGGACCACAGGAACTCCACGCTGCCGTCGGGCCGGGCCGTCGCACCGGACACCGTGCCCTTCGGGGTCGGGATCTCCGACAGGGCGCGGCCGGACAGGTCGTAACGGAACAGCTCGCTGCGGGCCTCGAAACTGTGGGCGATGAGCAGGCCGCTGCCGTCCGGGTACCACTCGGCGCTGACGTCGCCCGGCAGCTCCAGCGCCAGGTCCGTCTCCTCGCCGGTGGCCACGTCCCACACCAGGGGCTCCCAGCGGCCGCGGCGCTGGTGGCCGATGAGCAGGCGCGTGTCGCCGTCGACGGGGGCGAAGCCGAGGACCTCCAGGCCCAGCTCGCGGGTGCCGCCCTCGGTGTCGTCGAGGTCGGCGACCGCCGTGCCGTCGGGACGCAGGACGCGCAGCGCCGAGTGCATCGCGTCGCCGTGCTCGGTGTGCTCGACGGCGATGAGCGAGCCGTCGTGGGAGAGGTCGCCGACGCCGGCCGACTCGCGGTGGCGGTAGAGCTCCACCGGGTCCTCGCCGGCGCGGACGAGATGGACGGTCGTGCCGTCCTCGTCGGTGGAGCGGCCGACGACCGCCGTGCGCCCGTCGCGGCCGAGGGCGAGGCCCGCCGGGTAGGAGGGCTCCAGGCCCCCGGCGGCCGGTTCGTCGGCGCCGCCCTCGAAGGGCTGGCGGCGCCACACGCCGAACTCGTCGCCGTCCTTGTCGTCGAACCACCAGATCCACGCGCCGTCCGGGGACAGCACGCCGTCCGTCGTGCCGTTGGGCCGGTCCGTCACCTGGCGCTGCTCGCCGGTCGACCGGTCCCAGGCGTACAGCTCGTACGTGCCCGTGGCGTTCGAGACGAACAGGGAGCGGTCCGGCGCGTCCTCCGCCCAGTCGGGCAGGGACACCCGGGGCGCCCGAAAGCGCTTCTCCCAGTCCGGCATCCGCTCCTGCCGCCCCGCCCGTACCGCTTGCTGCTGGTCCCGCTGATCCCGCTCGTCGGACCCGTTGCTCTCAGTCATGGCCCCATACTGCCCGCCCGGGCCGACAATTCGCTCGCGAGGTCCCCAGCCTGTGGATAACCTCCACCAGTCCGCCCTCCGAGCAGGTCAGGAGTCCCGGCCCATGTACTCCCCCACCCCCGCCGACTGGAACGAGGCCAACCGCGCCCACTGGGACGAGCGCGTTCCGCTGCACGTCGCCGGTGACTTCTACGACCTGGACGGCTTCCGGGCCGGTCAGGACCCCTTGCGCGACTTCGAGCTCGCCGAGGTGGGCGAGGTCGGCAACCGCTCTCTGCTGCACCTGCAGTGCCACATCGGCCTCGACACCCTGTCCTGGGCCCGGCACGGCGCCGCCCGGGTCGTCGGCCTCGACTTCTCCGGACCCGCGGTCGACCTGGCCCGCGGTCTCGCGCGCGACCTGGGTCTCGGCCCGGACCGGGCGGCGTTCGTGGCGGCGGACGTGTACGACGCGGCGGCCGCGGTCCCGGACCCGTCGTACGACATCGTGTACACCGGCGGCGGCGCGTTGTGCTGGCTGCCCGACATCGGGCGCTGGGCCCGGACCGCGGCGTCACTGGTGGCGCCCGGCGGGTTCCTCTACCTCGCCGAGTTCCACCCGCTCACCGACGTCCTCGACGACGAGACCGGCTCGCGGATCGTGCACGACTACTTCGCCCGCGACGCCTGGATCGAGGAGAGGGCGGGGTCGTACGCGGCCGAGGACGCCGAGTTCACCCACGGCCGGCGGGTGGAGTGGCAGCATCCGGTCGGCGAGGTCGTCTCGGCGCTCGCGGCGGCCGGGCTGCGGATCGAGTTCCTGCACGAGCACGACGTGTCGCTGTTCCGGCGGTTCGGGAACCTCGAGCGGCGGGACGGCTGCTTCCGCTTCCCCGAGGGCCGGCCGCGGATTCCGCTGATGTACTCGATCCGGGCGCGCAAGGACTGAGCGCGGGGGGGCGCACGGGCGTCAGGAACCGGTCGGCGGCCCCGCTCCGTTGCCCACCCCGCGGGCCGGGGCCGCCCGACACCCCCGTACCGTGGGGGTGTGTACCGGTTTCTGCTGACGCCCCGATGGTGGGGGATCAACGTCTTCGTGCTGTTGTCCATCCCCTTCTGCATCTTCATGGGGTCCTGGCAGCTGAGCCGGTTCGAGGACCGGGTGCAGGACCATCGCACCGCGACCGAGCAGGTCTCCGAGGCCCGGCACGAGGTGCCCCGGCCGCTGAAGGACATGCTGCCGGTGGACAAGGCGACCTCCGGGAAGCCGGTCACCGCGAGCGGGCGGTACGGCAGGCAGCTGCTGGTGCCCGGGCGGGAGCTCGACGGCAAGCAGGGCTTCTACGTGCTGACGCTGCTGCGGACCGACGCGGGCGAGGCGCTGCCGGTGGTGCGCGGATGGCTGCCGGGGACTCCCGGCGCGGCGAAGGTTCCCGCCCCGCCGTCCGGCGAGGTCACGGTCACCGGGGCGCTGCAGGCGTCGGAGACGCCCGGGGACAACGGGGTCAGCGCTCAGGGCGGCCTGCCGGCCGGGCAGACCGCGGCGATCAGCGCCGCGTCCCTGGTCAACCTGGTGCCGTACGACGTGTACGACGCGTGGATCACCCTGTCCAAGGGCGACGCGGGGATGAAGGCGGTGCCCGCTGCCGCGCCGCCGGACTCGGGCCTGGACCTGAAGGCGTTCCAGAACCTGGGCTACACCGCCGAGTGGTTCGCCTTCGTGGGATTCGTGATCTTCATGTGGTTCCGGTTGCTGCGGCGCGAGGTGGAGTTCGCGCGGGACGCCGAGCTGGGCCTGGTCGCGGACGAGGAGCCCGTCACGGTGGACGCCGCTGTGAAGTGAGCGGCGCCTCCGCCCGCGCCGCGTGGGGCCTCAGCCCCTGACGGGCTGCCGGGTAGGGCCGCAGTGCCCGCCGCCGCGACGCGGCTGCCGGGTGGTCCGGGGGCCCCGAGGTGCCGCGCCCTCCGCCTACGATCCCGCCAGCACGCCCGTCCAGTACACCGTGCCCGCGCACGCGTTGGACACCGTCACCGAGCTCGCGCCCGAGCCGGTGACCGGGGTGTACGTCACCGCCACACTGCCGTCGACCGTGCCGTCCTCCCTGACCAGCTGGGGGGCCGTGCCCGTGTCGCCGCCGGTGGAGGTGCCGGCCGTGGTCGTCGGGTCCTCCGACGGGGTCGGGTCCGGGCTGGGGTCGGGGCCGCCGACGCTGCCGCCGGGGGTGGGGCAGGTCTCGGAGGGGACCCAGGCGAACTTCACGTCGTAGCCGATGCCCGGCTGGAGCACCAGCTGAGCGGCCTCCAGGGACGGGTCGGGCAGCAGACCGGCCGCCGCGTCGCCCGCGGTGTGCCGGGACGAACCGACCTTGCCGGCGTCGGCCGCGCCCTGCGGCGACGCGCTGACCGAGCCGGGTCCGGTGACGGTGCAGGCCGCGCCGGAGACGTTGGTGACACGGAAGGAGCCGGAGACCGCGCCCGTGGAGTCGGGGGCGTTGCTGCTTCCGGAGGCGGGGCCGAGCTGGGCGGCGGTGCACGCCGGGATGCCGGCGGCGACGGTCGAGGAGGGGTCGGCGCCCTGGGTCGCGCCGGTGGAGGCGCCGGGTCCCTTGCCCTTGTCCTTCTCCTTCTTCTCGCCCTTCTCCTTGCCCTCGGCCTTGCCGGAGGAGCCGCCCGCGGTGCTCTCGCCACCGTCCGGGCCCTTGCCCTGGCTCGCACCGCCCTGGGCCTGCGAGGTGTGGCCGATGGCGGCCGGGTTGGCCTCGGAGCCGGTGGCGTTGGAGACGTGCACGAGGGCGGGGACGGCCGTGCCGATGAAGAGCGCGGCGGCCGCCATGCCGACGACGGCCTGCCGCTTGCGGGCCCGCCGCTGCGGCACCGCCTTGCGCAGGTAGTCCAGGGTGCCGTCGCGCGGTTCCACCTCCTGCACCACCTGGTGCAGCATCGAGCGCAGGTCCAGCTCGTCCGAGTCGAGCCTGTCGGGGCTCTGGTCGTCGGGGCCGTGGTTCACAGTTCCGTTCCCAGCGTGCGATTGCTTCGGATCTTGCCCGTGCGGTGTTGTCGGCGCCTGCCACTCTCCCAGGCGCCGGACGGGCTCGGGGCCGTCGCGCCCCTTGCCGCCCGTGCCGTTGCCGCCACTCATACCGGCTCCTCCATGGCCACCCGGAGCGCCGCGATGCCGCGCGATCCGTAGGCCTTGACGGAGCCGAGTGATATGCCGAGCGTCTCGGCGACCTGCGCCTCGGTCATGTCGGCGAAGTAGCGCAGCACCAGCACCTCGCGCTGGCGGCGCTGCAGCCCCTTCATCGCCTTGATGAGGGAGTCGCGCTCCAGCTGGTCGTAGGCACCTTCCTCGGCGCTGGCCATGTCGGGCATGGGCTTCGACAGCAGCTTCAGGCCGAGTATGCGGCGGCGCAGCGCGGAACGCGAGAGGTTGACGACGGTCTGGCGCAGGTACGCCAGGGTCTTCTCGGGGTCCCGGACGCGCTTGCGGGCGGAGTGGACACGGATGAACGCCTCCTGGACGACGTCCTCGCAGGAGGCGGTGTCGTCGAGGAGGAGGGCGGCGAGACCCAGCAGCGAGCGGTAGTGCGCGCGGTAGGTCTCGGTGAGGTGGTCGACGGTGGTGCCGGCCGCGAGGCCGTCCTCCGCGCCGTCGCGCTGATTGGGTATGCGGGTCGGCCGCGCTGCGGGCACGGGCGCGATCACCGGCATGCCACCGGGCGTACCGGCCATGCGGGGTCGGAGAGCCGCCGGGCGGGGCGGTCGAAGGACCGTGCCGCGCGCCGCACTGAAGTCGAGTACCTCTGCCACGCCTGTTGGACACGCTGACCCCCGTGAGGGTTGTACGTGCCGGGCATCACTTTCACGCCGACCGTCGCCGTTGCCGGTCTACCCGCGTCAGGCAGCACAGTCGATGGTGCGTTCATGGCCCTCATGCGTCCCGCTCTTCCCTTATATCCAAATGTGAACGGACGTCCCCACGCCCGGTTCCAGGCGTCCCCACGCCTGTAAGCGCTCCCACGGCCGAAGGGCGACCGCAAAGACGCTCCCCGCCCTTCGCGCGGTTGCGGAGAACGGGGAGGTAAATCCTCTGATGTCGAAGCGCCACCGACAAGTGGTCCGGATCATCGATCGGCTCACATGTCGTCCACAGATCCTACAAACCACCTCTGACATCGGCCGGGGAATTCTGCGCGGCGGGACGCGACGGCACCGGGCGGCCCGCGGCCGGGGGTGTCCGCAGTGTGCGCCGGCTCACACGGGCAGGGCAGCCTGCGCGCCGGCTCACACGGTCAGGACAGCTCGGCCGCGACCACCTCGGCGATCTGGGCGGTGTTGAGCGCGGAGCCCTTGCGCAGGTTGTCCCCGCACACGAACAGTTCGAGCGCCGTGGGGTCGTCCAGCGCACGCCGGACCCGCCCGGCCCAGGTCGGGTCCGTGCCGACCACGTCGGCGGGGGTCGGGAACTCCCCCGCGGCCGGATTGTCGAACAGCACCACCCCGGGGGCCGTGGCGAGGATCTCGCGGGCCTTGTCGACGGTGACCTCGCCTTCGAAGCGGGCGTGCACGGTCACCGAGTGCGTGGTGATCACCGGCACCCGGACACAGGTGACGGCCACGGGAAGGCCGGGCAGGCCGAGGATCTTGCGGGCCTCGTCCCGCACCTTCAGCTCCTCCGACGACCAGCCGTCCTCGCACGCCGTACCGGTCCAGGGCACGACGTTCAGTGCGACCGGCTCGGGGAAGGGCCCGGTGTCGTCGCCGACGGCCCGGCGCACGTCACCGGGGTGCACGCCCAGCTCGGTGCCCGCGACCAGGGACACCTGCCGGCGCAGGGTCTCCACCCCGGCACGCCCGGCGCCGCTGACGGCCTGGTACGAGGAGGCGACCAGCTCGCGCAGCCCGAACTCGGCGTGCAGCGCGCCCAGGGCGACGATCATGGAGAGCGTCGTGCAGCTGGGGTTGGCGATGATCCCGCGCGGGCGCATCCGCACGGCGTGCGGGTTGACCTCGGGCACCACGAGCGGCACGTCCGGGTCCATCCGGAACACGCCGGAGTTGTCGACGACCACCGCGCCCTTGGCGGCGGCGACGGGGGCCCACCGCTCGGCGACCTCGTCGGGGACGTCGAACATGGCGACGTCCACCCCGTCGAAGGCCTCCTCGGTGAGCGCGAGGACCTCGGTCTCCTCGCCGCGCACGGTCAGCTTGCGGCCGGCCGAGCGCGGGGAGGCGATGAGCCGGATCTCGCCCCAGACGTCGGCCCGCTGGGACAGGATCCGGAGCATGACCGTGCCGACGGCTCCGGTCGCCCCCACCACGGCAAGCGTCGGACGCCCGGACCGTACGGTCCGGGCGTCCAGTCGGAGGTCGGCCATCAGCGGCCGGTGCCCCCGTAGACGACGGCCTCGTCGCTGTCGGAGTCGAGCCCGAACGCGGAGTGCACGGCGCGGACGGCCTCGGGCACGTCGTCGGCGCGGGTCACGACCGAGATGCGGATCTCGGAGGTCGAGATCAGCTCGATGTTCACACCCGCGTCGGACAGGGCCGTGAAGAAGTCGGCCGTGACGCCCGGGTTGGTCTTCATGCCGGCGCCGACGAGGGAGATCTTGCCGATCTGGTCGTCGTAGCGCAGCGAGTCGAAGCCGATGCCGGCCTTGTTCTTCTCCAGCGCGTCGATGGCCTTGCGGCCCTCGGTCTTCGGCAGCGTGAAGGAGATGTCCGTCAGGCCCGTGGAGGCGGCGGACACGTTCTGCACGACCATGTCGATGTTGATCTCGGCGTTGGCGATCGTGCGGAAGATCGAGGCCGCCTCGCCGGGCTTGTCCGGCACGCCGACGACCGTGACCTTGGCCTCGGAGGTGTCGTGCGCGACACCGGAGATGAGAGCCTGCTCCACCTGCTGTTCCCCTTGCTGTGTCGTGCGAACGACGGGCTCGCTGCTGACCCATGTGCCCTGCAGTCCGCTGAAGCTGGACCGGACGTGGATCGGGATGTTGTACCGGCGGGCGTACTCCACACAGCGGTGGAGCAGCACCTTCGACCCGGAGGCGGCCAGTTCGAGCATGTCCTCGAAGGAGATCCAGTCGATCTTCCGGGCCTTCTTCACCACGCGCGGGTCGGCGGTGAACACGCCGTCGACGTCGGTGTAGATCTCGCAGACGTCGGCGTCCAGGGCGGCGGCGAGGGCCACCGCGGTGGTGTCGGAGCCGCCGCGGCCGAGCGTGGTGATGTCCTTGGTGTCCTGGGAGACGCCCTGGAAACCGGCCACGATCGCGATGTTGCCCTCGTCCACCGAGGTCTTGATCCGGCCCGGCGTGACGTCGATGATCCGGGCCTTGTTGTGGACCGAGTCGGTGATGACACCCGCCTGGCTGCCGGTGAACGACTGGGCCTCGTGGCCCAGCTTTTTGATCGCCATCGCCAGCAGGGCCATGGAGATCCGCTCTCCGGCGGTCAGCAGCATGTCGAGCTCGCGCCCGGCAGGCATCGGGGAAACCTGCTCGGCGAGATCGATCAGCTCGTCCGTCGTGTCGCCCATCGCGGAAACCACGGCAACCACCTGGTTGCCGTTCTGCTTCGCTTCCACGATCCGCTTGGCGACGCGCTTGATGCCCTCGGCATCGGCTACGGAGGAGCCTCCGTACTTCTGCACGACAAGGCCCACGTGCGCTCCTCGCTCAATCCGTCTCTATCCGCTCATACGCATTCGTACCGCGGTCGGCTCAGTCTAACGAGCGTCCGAAAAACCCCTCCGCGATATCGCATGGTGAGATCTCGGGCCGCCCGTCCAGAGTCGCTCATGCCCATCTGGGCACAGGCCACTCGGGAAAGTGCCCGGCGTCACAATCGCACGAGCCACGGCCCCCGGTCGCACAACTTTCAAGCACTAGGGTTCGGCTGTGCGCGTACTCCTGGTGGAAGACGATGAACCGGTCGCCGAGTCCCTGCGCCGTGGCCTCAGGCGCTACGGCTTCGAGGTGGAGTGGGTCACCACGGGCGAGGCCGCCCTCGGGCACGAGGGTCCCTACGACGTCGTCCTGCTGGACCTCGGCCTGCCCGACACCGACGGGCTGGACGTCTGCAAGGCGCTGCGCGAGCGGGGCGACGTCCCGATCATCGTGATCAGCGCCCGCAGCGACGAGACGGACCGGGTGGTCGGGCTGGAGCTCGGCGCGGACGACTACGTCTCCAAGCCGTTCGGCGTCCGGGAGGTCATCGCACGCATACGGGCGGTCATGCGCCGCACGCGGCCCCGCACCCCCACCGGGACGCCCGATCCCGGCCCCGACCGCTACGGCAGCCGCCTGACGATCGACCGCAAGGCGGCCCGGGTACGCCTGGACGGCGAGGAGGTCGCCCTCGCGCCCAAGGAGTACGACCTGCTGACCTTCCTCACCGAGGAGCCCGGGGCGCTGATGTCGCGCGAACAGATCATGGAGGCGGTCTGGGACGCGAACTGGTTCGGCCCGACGAAGACCCTCGACGTCCACGTGGCGGCGCTGCGGCGCAAACTCGCCGGGGCGATCACCATCGAGGCGGTCCGCGGAGTCGGCTTCCGGCTGGAGATCGCCGGGTACGCCGGCACCGACGCGAGCGGGAACGACGCCGCCTCATGATCCGCCAGCTCGTCCGCAGTTACGTGCTGCTCGTCGCGGTCGCCATCGCGCTGTTCACCGTGCCGGTGGCGTTCACGCTCACGGACCAGCTGCGCGACGACACCCGGTCGGCCGTCACGCGTGAGGCCGACGCCATGGCCCTGCTGCTCGGCGACGGCCGCGCCGCCTCCTGCCAGGCGCTGGAGGAGATGGCCAGGGCCTACGACGACGAGATCCAGGTGACCCGCACGGCGGGTTGCCCGGCGGACCTGCCGCGCCCGGCGGCGGACGCGGCACTGACCCGGGCGCTGAAGGAGGGCGCCCCCACGACCGACTGGGGCTCCTCCTTCATCTGGGGCCCCGAGCTGGTGATCACCGTGCCCGCCCGGGCTGCCGGCACGGACCGGGTCGTCGGCGCCGTACGCATCGTCTACTCGACCGGCGAGATGACCAGCCGGCTGTGGCGGATCTGGGGCTTCCGGGCGGTCCTCGCCGTGCTGGTCCTCGGCGTGGCCGCCCTGCTCGGCGTCGCGGTGGCCCGGCGCCTCACCCGGCCGCTGCGCCAGCTCAACGACATGGCCAGCAAGTTCAGCGACGGCGATCTGACCGCCCGCTCCCCCGTGACGGGCCCGCCCGAGACCCAGACCCTGGCGCGCACCCTCAACCAGGGCGCCGAACGCCTGGACACGCTCATCGCGGCCCAGCGCATCTTCGTCGCGGACGCCTCCCACCAACTGCGCACCCCGCTCACGGCGTTGCGGCTGTCCCTGGACAACATCGCCGACGGCGTGGACGACGAGTTCGTGCGGGAGGACGTGGAGCTGGCGACGGCGGAGGTCGTGCGGATGAGCCGCCTGGTCAGCGGGCTGCTGGTGCTGGCCCGGGCCGAGGCGAAGGTGACGGCGGCCGAGCCGCTCCCGCTGCTGGACGTCGTGCGGGAGCGGCTCGCCGTGTGGAGGCCGGCCGCCGACGAGCGCGGTGTCACCATCGCGCTCAGGGGGAGTACCGACGGCCGGCCGTCTGTGCTGTCCAGTCCCGGTCATCTGGACCAGATGCTGGACAACGTGCTCTCCAACGCCCTGGAGGTCTCGCCCGACGGCGGGACGATCACCGTGCGGGTGGAGCCCCGGGGCGAGGTCGTTAAGGTGCGGGTCCTGGACGAGGGGCCCGGTATGTCGGACGCCGAGAAGTCCCGTGCCTTCGACCGGTTCTGGCGGGGCCAGGGCCTGACCGGGAAGTCCGGCTCCGGTCTCGGTCTCGCCGTCGTCAGACAACTGGTGACCGACGACGGCGGGACGGTGGCGCTGACGGACGTGCCGGAGGGCGGCGGCCTGTGCGTGACGATCACGCTGCGGGCGTCCCACCGCGGCGGCGGCTGACCGGGCTCAGCCCTGCGGCATCTTCGAGGAGTGGTGGTTCACGATCAGCCACTTGCCGTTCGGCTGCTTCTCGTAGGCGTAGGTGTAGCGGGCCTCGACGGTGCTCTTCTCGCCCGTCTCGTGGTCGGTGAGCGAGAACTCGTAGACGCCGGTGTCGATGACGGTGTCGCGGTCGAGGACGTTGACGACGGACTCGACCTTCGTCCCGTAGGGCTTGTTCCGCAGGAAGTGCTCGAAGTAGTCGACGATCCCGGCTCTGTCGGTGCGGACCTGGTCGGACACGGTCGGCAGCAGCACCGCGTCCTTCGCGTACAGGTCGGCGACCTTCTTCGGATCGCCGGTCTGCAGCGCGGCGTTCCAGTTGTCGAACAGCCCGAGCACCTGCGCCCTGGTCATCGGCTTGGCGTGCTTCTCGCCCTTGCCCCGCGCGTCCGCTCCGGCGACCCCGGTGCCGAGGGCGAAGGCGCCGGCGGCCAGGACGGCGGTGGCGGTGGCTATGGCTGTGCGCCTGCGGGCGGGGCGGCGGTCCATGACATCTCCATGGGATCGAGGGGAGTCCGCTTCCCTCCGCGTTGTCCGCGGTGGAAGTGACTCCAGCCTCGCGTTCCACCGGCCAGGGCCCGTGCAGCCCACGTACAGGGGACGTACAAGGAGCCTCCAAATCACGCGGTGCGAGCGGGCGTCGGGCGCTACGGTCGGGGCATGGAGACCTTGCGCTACGTGGCGTTCAGCACGGATCCCGAGGGCGGCAACCCCGCGGGGGTGGTGCTCGACGCGGGCGGCGCCGACGACGCGGCGATGCTGGCGACGGCGGCCGAAGTCGGCTACTCGGAGACCGCGTTCGTGACCGGCTCCGGGGAAGGCGCCCTGGACGTGCGGTACTTCAGCCCGCTCGCCGAGGTGCCGTTCTGCGGACACGCGACGATCGCCACGGCCGTGGCGCACGCGGAGCGGCACGGCACCGGACGGCTGCTGCTGCGCACCCAGGCCGGCCCGGTCACCGTCACCACCGACCGGGCGCCGGACGGCAGCCTCGTGGCGACGCTGGTGAGCGTGGCCCCGCGCACGGTCCCCCTCGAAGAGGCCGACTTCAGCGAACTACTGGCGATCCTCGGCTGGTCCGCCGGCGACCTGGACCCGGCGCTGCCGCCCCGGGTCGCCTTCGCCGGGGCCTGGCACCCGGTCATCGCCGCCGCGAGCCGCGAGCGGCTGGCGGACCTGGACTACGACATGGCCGCGCTCGCCGCCCTCATGGCGCGCCGGGACTGGACCACGATCGACCTGGTCCGGCGGGAGTCGCCCACCGTCTTCCACGCCCGCAACCCGTTCCCGCCCGGCGGTGTGGTCGAGGACCCGGCGACGGGGGCGGCGGCCGCCGCGTTCGGCGGCTACCTGCGCGAGTTCGGCCTCGTACCGACCCCTGCCACCCTGACGATTCATCAGGGCGTGGACCTGGGGCGGCCCAGCACGATCACCGTGACGGTACCGGCGGAACCGGGCACGGGCATCGGTGTGACGGGGACGGCCGTACGGCTCTGATCCTCAGCGGCCCAGTGGCCCACGGCTCAACGGCTGAACCGCTGAGACGAAGGCCGCCCAGGCGGGGGCGGGGACGGTGAGTTGGGGGCCTGCGGGGTTCTTGGAGTCGCGGATGTGGATCGCGGCGGACCGGGCGACTTCGAGGCAGGCACCGCCCTCGGAGTCGCTGTAGCTCGACTTGATCCAGCGCTGCTGGTCACTCATGACTGATCCACCATCCGCTCGATGAAACGCACGGACTCGTCCGGACTGAGAGCCTGCGTGCGGATCATGCTAAGCCGCTCCGTGGCGCGACTGACAGCCCCTGGTTCGGTCGTCATGTCGCTCCCCAACTGCCCTTCGGCGTACGCGAAACGCTCGTGGTCACGCGTTTCCAGCAGCACCAGAGGTCCCAAAAGGGCTGCGGTGATGGCTCCTTCGAATGGCAGGACCTGCACCACGACGTTCCTCAGCCGGGAGACCTCCAGCAGGCGGTGCAGCTGCTCCGCGTCCACCTGCGAACTGCGCAGTGCCGCCTCGTAGATGACGAAGCAGAGGGCCACCGGCGGCTTTGGTTCAGTGAGGATCACCTGCCGCTCCAGGCGGGCGGTGATCCGTTCCTCCGTCGTCTCCGCGTCCAGGGGCGGCACATGGTTCTCGATGAGTGTTTGTGCGTAGCGCTTGGTCTGCAACAAGCCTGGGATGTACATGGCTTCGTACCACCAGAGACTGATCGCCTCCCGCTCCCTCTCCATGAAGTCCTGCGCCCGCGCCGGGAACTTCTCCCTCTGCAGGTACTCCTTGGCCGCGCTCAGCAACCCCTCCGCCCGGCACAGCTCGTCAGCCGCGTCGAGAACCCGGGGCGTCGGCATGCGGACGCCCTGTTCCATGGACTTGATCGTGTCCGGGGAGTAGTTGGCGGCGGTGGCCAGTTCCTCACGGCTGACATTTGCCTTGGTGCGCCAGCGCTTCAGCTGGTTGCCGCTGTAGCGCCAGGCGACCGGCGGCTGGGAATTGGAGTTGTACTGGCCCGGCACAGCGCCCACCTCCGACGGTTACATCAGCGTGTGTACCACCACAGTCGCTACCGAGCGTAGCCGGGCGGGCAGCAGAGTGTGGCCATGACGAACGCGATTCACCGCCCTGAGTGGGTTCCGGCAGCAGGTCACCAACTCCACGTGACGGGCGTGCACTTCGACGCGGTGCGGGTCGAGGGCGTGCGGGGGGAGCTGGTCGCCGAGTGGCTGATCGAGGTGTCGGACGGGGACGCGGGGCCGATCGTGTGCGAGGCGAGCCGGCCGCGATGGGTGTACTTCCTGCTCGCCCCCGGGGCGGTACGGAGGCGCGACTGGCCACTCGGCGTACAGCAGTTGGGCGGCCGGGACCCGCGTACGGTCACCGTCACGTACATCGGGATCCCGGCCCTCGAGGGAAACACCTGGCCGCTCAGGTGGTACAGCGAGCCGACGCCGACCGCTCCCTACGTCGACGGGGAGGCCCTGGCCGCCGCCGTGGGCGGGTGAGGGGAACCGGAGGCGACTACTGCGACTACGTGGCCGGGCGCAGCCCCAGCGGCCCCGCGATCTCCTCCGCCATCACCCGGCCCGCCTCGATCTCCAGCGTGTCGTCGCCCATGCCCTGGTCCGTGTCCAGGCCGTCGAGTTCGGCGAGGGGCTGGTCGAGGCGCACGTGGGCGAGGACCGACTGCAGGGCCCGCAGGCTCGCCGAGGCGGTGGAGCCCCAGTTGGAGAAGTAGGAGAACTGCCACCACCACAGGGCCTCCGTGGTGCGGCCCGCCCGGTAGTGGGACATGCCGTGGCGCAGGTCCGTGATGACGTCCGTGAGGTCGTCGGAGATCCGGGCCGGGACCGGGGCCTTGCGCGGCTCGTAGGGGTCGAAGACCTCGGAGTAGACGTCGATCGGGTCCAGCAGGCGGGCCAGGTTCTCGCGGAGTTCGTCGACGTCCGCCTCGGGGCCCGAGTCGGGTTCGTAGCGCTCGTCGGGCACGATGTCCTCGTGCGCGCCGAGCCGGCCGCCGGCCAGCAGGAGCTGGGAGACCTCCAGGAGGAGGAAGGGCACGGCGGATTCCGGCTCGTCGCCCTTGGCGACCTCCGTGACCGCGACCAGGAAGCTCTCGATCTGGTCCGCGATCTGGACCGCGAAATCGTCCGGGTTCTGGTCGGTCGCGTGCAGCGTGGCGTCAGACATCTAGGAGTCGTCTCCCCTCGAAGGCGCGTCCGAGGGTGACCTCGTCCGCGTATTCCAGGTCCCCACCCACCGGGAGGCCGCTGGCCAGGCGGGTGACCTTCAGGCCCATGGGCTTGATCATGCGGGCGAGGTACGTCGCCGTCGCCTCGCCCTCCAGGTTCGGGTCCGTGGCGAGGATCAGCTCGGTGACCGTGCCGTCGGCGAGCCGGGCCAGGAGCTCCCTGATGCGCAGGTCGTCGGGGCCCACCCCGTCGATCGGGCTGATGGCGCCGCCCAGGACGTGGTAGCGGCCCCGGAACTCACGTGTGCGCTCGATCGCCACGACGTCCTTGGGCTCCTCGACCACACAGATGACGGCCGGGTCGCGGCGGGTGTCGCGGCAGATGTTGCACAGCTCCTCCTGTGCGACGTTGCCGCAGGTCGCGCAGAAGCGGACCTTCGCCTTGACCTCCATCAGGGCCTGTGCGAGACGCCGTACGTCCGTCGGCTCGGCCTGCAGGATGTGGAAGGCGATCCGCTGGGCGCTCTTCGGACCGACGCCGGGCAGCCGCCCCAGCTCGTCGATCAGGTCCTGGACCACGCCTTCGTACAACGGACTGCCCTTCCTGGGTCTTCGGGTCGGTGCGTACCGTCCCGTACGTACCGTAGTTGTCTGCCGCCTGTCCGAGGAAGGCGGTGCGCCGGGTCAGAACGGCAGGCCGGGGATGCCTCCGCCGCCAAGGCCCTGGGCGAGCGGGCCCAGCTTCTGCTGCTGGAGCGTCTGCGCGTTCTCGTTGGCGGCCTGGACGGCCGCGACGACCAGGTCGGCGAGGGTCTCGGCCGTCTCCTCGGCGGACGCGGCCTCGGGATCCACCGCCTTGGGGTCGATCTTCAGGGCGCGCAGCTCACCGGCGCCGGTGACGGTGGCCGTCACCAGACCGCCGCCCGCCTGCCCGTCGACCTCCGTCTGCGCCAGTTCCTCCTGCGCCTGCGCCAGGTCCTGTTGCATCTTCTGGGCCTGCTGGAGCAACTGCTGCATGTTGGGCTGGCCACCACCGGGGATCACGATCAGCTCCTTGCTCGGTACGGGTTTTCCCGTTCGGCACGAGCCTACGTGGTCGGGGCTGCCGTCGCCCCAGCACTCTTTCGAGTGAGTCCCCCTCGCGCCCTATACCTGACCAAGGAATACTTCCGGGCGGAAAAGAGGCGAAAGCTACGTCTTCGCCACCCATTGGGAGGTAGGAAGGTCGGGCGCGTTCCGGATGCGGACTTTCGTTCATCGCGCAGCGTGATCGGTGGGTGAACCGTACGTGGTCATTCGTGGTCAGTGAGGAGTGCCGGGTGGGTCAGCCGGAGATGCAGCCCGAGGGGCCGCCTCAGGACGGGCGGGGCGAGCAGGCGGCGGCCGGGCTGCGGCCGGGCGATCTGACCGGGCGGGTCTTCCCGCTCGGGGACTGGGGCGAGCCGGCGGTCCGGCTGGACGAGCTGTACCGGTGGGTGGAGCGCGGGGCGCTGCGGACGGCGGCCTGGTATCTCGTCGACCGGGTGTGGAAGCGGCGCTGCGCGCGGGTGCTGCGCTGCGGGGCCGCGGCCGGGGCGGTCACGGGGGTCGCGCTGCCGCTGCTGGATCTGACCGGGGTCGCGGGCGGGATCGCGCCCTGGGGGTGTCTGACCCTGCTGCTGGGGGTGGCGTGCATGGCGGTCGACCGGTACTTCGGGGTGACGTCCGGCTGGATGCGGGACGTGGCCACCGCGCAGGCCGTGCAGCGACGACTGCAGGCGCTGCAGTTCGACTGGGCGGCGGAGAGCGTGCGGGAGGTGCTGGGGCCGACGGAGGGGACGGCCGGTGAGGCGGCCGAGCGGTGTCTGTCGGTGCTGCGGAGGTTCTCCGAGGACGTGACGGAGCTGGTGCGGGTGGAGACGGCTGACTGGATGGGGGAGTTCCGGTCGGGGTGTGCCGCACCGGCGGGGTTGCAGGCGGTGGTGTTCCCGGCGCCGGGGCGCGGGTCCGAGGTGGGGGTGAACGGACGGTTCACGGTGCCGCCGTCCGGGGGGACCCGCCCGAACATGCCCCGCCAGCGCCCACCCGAGCCGAGGTGAGAGACATGGCCCCGGGCGGCTCCGATCTGCGCCGGCCCGAAGGCGCCTGAGGTCTCGACGGGGCGGAGCCCGACGTGAGTTGGTCACCGCCTCGTGCACGTCAGCCGTTCCCCGCTGCTCGTGTTCACGCGTTCCGGCGTGCCGGCTCCGGTCACCCGTCGGCCCGAAGGCGCCCCGACGTTCGACGGCCCGGCGCCCGAGGCGAGTCGCTCACCGCTTCGTGTAAGCCAGCCGTTCCCCGCTGCTCGTGTTCACGCGTTCCAGCGTGCCGTTCGGGAGGAGGGTCACCTCGCTGGCCGCGCCCGGGGTGCAGGCGGTGCGGGGCTGCCCGACCTTGACGGTGGAGGGGCCGATCTGCAGCGCGCCGCCGGTACCGGGTTCCGCGGTCAACCGCCCCTCGAAGACGCAGTGGTAGGTGCCGCCGACCTTGGTCGGGCCGTCGGCCGCAAGGGACAGGACCGTGTCGCCCGGTTCGCCCTGCCGGAGGGTGAGCGAACGGCTGTGCTCGCCGTCGGCGTTGTCGATGGTCGCGGTCCAGGTGCCGAGGTACCCGGCCGGGATCGGGCCGTCCGCCGGGGAGGCCGAGGTGTCCGGCTGCGAGGTCGCCGGGGACGGGCCCGGGGTGGTCGGGGCCGGACCGGTGCTCTGCGTGCCGCCGCGGCCGTCGTCGGCCCGGTCGTCGCCGCCCTGCATCAGCGCGTACACCGACCCGCCCGCGGCGAGCGCGACGACCAGGGCGATCACGACGAGCAGCACGGTGGAACGGCCGTCCCCCCGCGCCGGCCGGGGCTGCGGGGGCCCGTACGGCGGGATCGTGCCGTAGGGCGGCGGGCCGTACGGCGGGGTGGAGCCGGGGCCGCCGTAGGCGGGGTGCGGCGCGGGACCGCCCGGGGCGCCGGGCTGGGGGTGCTGCTGAGGGTGCTGCTGGGGGTGACCGTATGCCGGATACGTGGGTGTCTGCGGGTGGGGCGGGGCGCCCGGGCCCGGAAGGTGGTGAGGTGCGGGGGATGCGCTCTGCCCGGCGGCCATGGTGGGCAGATGGTTCACCGACGGACCGTCGCCCTGCGGGCCGGGCAGGCCCGGCGGGGGCGACGGGGGCGGGCCGGGGATCGCCGCGGGGGCCGGGGGCAGCGCCGGGCGCGGCGCCGACTCGTCGGCGGCGGGGGCGTGTTCGGGGGCCGGGCCGGGGCCGGGGCCGAACCTGTCCGCAGGGACCGGACCCGGCTGCTGCGCGGCGCCGCTTTCCGGCTGCGGGCCGGTGGGGGCAGGCCGTGCCCGCGCGGCGGAGCCACCCGCGTCGCCGCCCCGAACCCCTGCGGCGGAGCCACCCGCGTCACCGGTCCGGGCCCCTGCGGCGGAGCCAACCGCATCACCGCCCCGGGCCCCTGCGGCGGTGGGCCGGGCCTGGTCCGTCTCCCCCTCCGGATCCTCCGTGTCCAGCAACCGCACCGCGTGCCGCCCCAGTTGGGCCACCAGTGCGCTCGGCAGCCACGGGTCGAGGGCACGGCCGTCGGAGACGGTGTCGTCCGCGCCCGTGCGCTGCAGCACACGGTCGAGGGAGGGCCGGGCGGCGGGATCCTTGCGCAGGCAGTCCCGGACGAGGTCGGCGATGCCCTCGGGGACGCCCTGAAGGTCCGGCTCCTCCTGGGCGATGCGGAACATCAGGGCGTGCACGCCGCTGTTGGCGGTGCCGAACGGCAGGGCGCCGGTGGCGGCGTAGGCGAGGACCGAGCCGAGGCAGAACACGTCGCACGCCGGGGTGATGCGGTCGCCCCGCACCTGCTCGGGCGCCATGAAACCGGGCGACCCGACGAGCGCGCCGGTACGGGTGAGCCCGCCGTCCGTCACGGTCTCCAGGGCTCGGGCGATGCCGAAGTCGATGACGCGCGGGCCGTCGATGGTGACCAGCACGTTGGACGGCTTGAGGTCGCGGTGGACGATGCCGGCCGCGTGGATGTCCTTGAGCGCGTGCGCGAGACCGGCCGCGAGGATGCGGACCGTCCGCTCGGGCAGGGCACCGTGGTCGTGCCCGACGACCTGCTGGAGGCTCGGCCCGGCGACGTACCCGGTGGCGACCCACGGCACGGCCGCCTCGGTGTCGGCGTCCAGCACCGGCGCGGTCCAGTACCCGCCGACCCGTCGCGCGGCCTGCACCTCCTGCCGGAACCGCTCCCGGAACTCCTCCTGCGCGGCGAGCTCCTCACGGACCAGCTTCACGGCGACCGTACGGCCCCGCTCCGAGCGGGCCAGATAGACGTGCCCCATGCCCCCCGCACCGAGCCGCGCCAGCAGCCGGTACGACCCGATGTGCTGCGGATCCCCGGGCCCCAGCTTCTCCATCGCCCCGCCGCCTTCCCCCCACACGTGAGCAACAGACCGAGAATAGTGCGGGGCGGGGGCGGGGCGGCCTGGGCAACCTCTACGGTTCCGTAACAGGCACAGGCGTCGTGCCGGGCGTCCCGACCTGGTCGAGCACCTTCGACAGCCGTTCGAGGATCCGCACCGCTTCCGCCAGCTCCTCCTGACCGAACGCCGCGGCCAGCCGGTCGGCGAACGCCGTGTGCCCGGGGCCGATCCGGGCGATCGCCGCCCGCCCCTGCTCCGTCGGCGCGAGGAGCTTGGCGCGGCGGTGCGCCGGGTTCGGCCGGTACTCGGCGAGGCCCTTGCCGACGAGCAGGTCGGCGATGCGCTGGACGCTCTGCCGGGTGATGCCCATGGCGCGGGCGATGCCGGAGACGGGCAGCGGCTCCCCGAGGACCGCGCCGAGCACCTGCCACCAGGCGGCGGTGAGCCCGGCGGGGCGGGCCAGTTCCTCCGCGACGGTGAGGAACTGGCCGTTGAGCCGGAACACCCCGAGGGCGCTGCTGCTGAGCAGGTCCTGACGCTCCCGGCTCACAGCGCGCCGGCCTTCTCCAGCACCCCGTACGCCGTCGCGTCGGAGTCGTGGAACAGCCGGTACCAGGCGTCCAGCACCTCCCCTTCGTGGACCCCGAGGAGCCGGAGGACCTCCCGGGCGAAGGCGACGGGTTCGGTCGGGCCGGCGGTGACAAGGCCGGCGTCGGTGACGGCGTCGGTGTCGACGTAGCGCCCGCTGCCCGCGTAGCCGGTCGCGGCCAGGTAGAAGGAGACCGCGCTGGTGTGGTCGCGGTCGTCGAGCAGGCCCTCGCGGGCGAGTCCGGCGGTGGCGCCACAGATCGCGGCGACCGGGACGCCCGCGTCGAGGAAGGCCCGGGCGGTGCGGGCGAAGGGGGCGAGGTCGCCCGAGGTGTCCCAGAGGTCGGCGCCCGGGAGGATCAGCAGCGCGCTGTCCTCGGGGCGCAGGTCCCCGAGCGCCAGGTCGGGCTGGATGCGCAGTCCGCCGATGCTGCGCACCGGGGCGGTGGACGGGCCGACGGTGCGGATCTCGTGGCCGGCGCGGGCGAGATGGGCCGCGGCGTGGCCGGTCTCCCAGTCGGCGAGGGTGTCGTAGACGGCGAGATGGACGGGCTTGCGGCTCATGGCTACTCCTCGGCTTCCCTGTATGACAACATGCTGTCGAATAGGCAGCATGTTGTCAATAGGTCCCCCGCCCGCCACCTTCCCGTCGACAACCTGTCGCGGAAACCCGCAGACCTCACACACGACGCCGATTTCCCGCCCCCGCCCGCCATGCCTACGCTCGCCCGCATGACCCCTCAGCCGAATCCCGAAGCCGGCGCCGCCGTCAAGGCCGCCGACCGCGACCACGTGTTCCACTCCTGGTCCGCTCAGGAACTCATCGACCCGCTCGCCGTCGCCGGTGCCGAGGGGTCGTACTTCTGGGACTACGACGGCCGCCGTTACCTCGACTTCTCCAGCGGGCTCGTCTACACGAACGTCGGCTACCAGCACCCGAAGATCGTCGCCGCGATCCAGGAGCAGGCGGCGAAGATGACGACCTTCGCGCCCGCCTTCGCCATCGAGGCGCGCTCGGAGGCGGCCCGGCTGATCGCCGAGCGGACGCCGGGCGACCTGGACAAGATCTTCTTCACCAACGGCGGCGCCGACGCCGTCGAGCACGCCGTCCGCATGGCCCGGCTGCACACGGGCCGCCCGAAGGTGCTCTCGGCGTACCGCTCGTACCACGGTGGCACCCAGCAGGCCGTGAACATCACCGGCGACCCCCGTCGCTGGGCCTCCGACAGCGGCACGGCCGGGGTCGTGCACTTCTGGGCGCCCTACCTGTACCGCTCCCGCTTCTACGCGGAGACCGAGGAGCAGGAGTGCGCGCGGGCGCTGGAGCACCTGGAGACGACGATCCGCTTCGAGGGGCCCTCGACCGTCGCGGCGATCATCCTGGAGACGATCCCGGGCACGGCCGGGATCATGGTCCCGCCGCCCGGCTACCTCGCCGGGGTGCGGGAGCTCTGCGACAAGTACGGGATCGTCTTCGTCCTGGACGAGGTCATGGCCGGCTTCGGACGGACCGGCGAGTGGTTCGCGGCGGACCTGTTCGGCGTCACGCCCGACCTGCTGACCTTCGCCAAGGGCGTGAACAGCGGCTATGTGCCGCTGGGCGGTGTCGCGATCTCCGGCGCGATAGCGGAGACGTTCGGGAAGCGCCCGTACCCCGGCGGTCTGACGTACTCCGGGCACCCGCTGGCGTGCGCGGCCGCGGTGGCGACGATCGACGTCATGGCGGAGGAGGGCGTCGTCGAGAACGCGGCCCGGCTGGGCGCCGACGTCGTCGGGCCGGAGCTGCGGGCGCTGGCCGAGCGGCACCCGAGCGTCGGCGAGGTGCGCGGCACCGGCATGTTCTGGGCGCTGGAGCTGGTGCGCGACCGTGAGACGCGGGAGCCGCTGGTGCCGTACAACGCGGCCGGTGAGGCGAACGCCCCCATGGCCGCCTTCGCCGCCGCCGCGAAGAAGGGCGGGCTGTGGCCCTTCGTGAACATGAACCGGACGCACGTCGTGCCGCCCTGCAACATCAGCGAGGCCGAGCTCAAGGAGGGCCTGGCGACGCTGGACGCGGCGCTCTCGGTGGCGGACGAGCACACGCGGTAGACACGGGGCACCGCCGGAGGGCACCGGACACCCGCCGGTGAGACGGGGCGCCCGCCGGTGGAGACGGGGCGCCCGCCGGTGGAGCCCGGGCACCGGCGGTAAGCGCCTGTAAACCCGTCAGTAACCGACAGACTCGCGCTCCGTTCGAACGCGTAAGGTGGCGTGCTCGTAGACATACATATACGCGCACGCCACCCGAACGCGACGAGGGAGACGCCCTGACCATGCCCGCCAGCTCCGGCAACGGCGCCGTGACGCGCAGCACCCTGCGGCAGCAGATCGCCGACGCGCTTCGTGACGAGGTGCTGGCCGGGCGGCTCCAGCCGGGGCAGGAGTTCACGGTCAAGGAGATCGCCGAGCAGTACGGGGTGTCGGCGACGCCGGTGCGCGAGGCGCTCGTCGACCTCTCCGCGCAGGGACTCCTCGACGCCGACCAGCACCGCGGCTTCCGGGTCCACGAGTACTCGGTCGAGGACTTCCGCGGCATGATCGAGGCGCGCGGGCTGGTCATCGAGGGCATGTTCCTCGCCCTCACCGAGGGGCGCCCCAATGCGGTGCGGCCCGACGATCCCCGGTCCGCCGCCGTCGTCGCCGGGGTCCGCAGGCGCGGCGAGGAGGCGCAGCGGGCCGCCGCGGCCGGTGATCTCAGTGTCCTCATCGGTTACGACCTGCGCTTCTGGCGCGAGCTCGGAGCCTGCTTCGGCAATCCCTACCTCGCCGACTTCCTCAACCGGCTGCGCGTCCAGACCTGGGTCTGCGCGGTGCAGCACCTGCGCCGGCTCACCGATCTGCGCGGCGAGCTGTGGGCGGGTCACACCCAGCTGGTCGACGCCCTGATCGACCGCGACAACGACGCCGCCCGGGCGATCATCGCCGCGTACAACGCGCACTCGCTCACCCTGATCGAGCGGCTCGCCGCCGGATGACCCGCGTCGCCGCTGCCGGTATGGGTATGGGACATGCACGGCGGGAGCCGTGACCGCGGCGCACCGCTACCCTTCTTGACCACGTGTTACCCGACGACCGCGCTGAGCGAGGAGCCTTCTTTGGCCTGTGACCTGTGGCTGGTACCGCTCGTCGACGTGTTGTGCCACACGCCGGACAACCCCTTCGCCGAGGAACTCGCGCAATACAACAAGGTGCTCGCCGAGGCCGGTCTGCCACCGGTGCCGGTGTACCAGTACATGCCGGGCCTGACCGGCGACGTCGCCCCGGTCGCGGGCTTCGACTACGACGCGCTGCACTTCCTGCGCCGCGCCTACCTGCTCCAGGTCTGCGGCCTGCCGGTGACGCCCGTGGACGAGCTGGGCGGCGACTACGAGCAGTTGCTGGAGATGTTCGAGTCGACGGCCCAGCAGTCGCACCTGGTCTGGCACTACGACCACGCGGGCGCCTACGTCCCCGTCGACTTCCCCGGCCCGCTCGCCGACGACGATCTCCTCGCCGGCGGCGGCCCCCTGGGCTCCTCGCACGCCCTGCTGCGGGAGCTGGAGGTGGTCGCCCCGGCCATCGGGATCGACCCGGCCAACCCGCCGACAGCCCCCCAGCCGCCGCTCGCCCCTACAGAACTGGAGGAACCCGCCGTCCCCGCCCCGTACGATCCGAGCCCGTTCGCCCGGGAGCGCCACGTCTGGCTCGGCCTGCACGCGGCGGTGACCCGCAGCCTGGCTCAGGGGTCGATGATCGTCTTCAGCTGAGTCCGGTCGTCGTCGGCCGGGCCCGCGACTCACCGTCCCAGCTGAGAGAGGCCCTTCTGCACGTCCTCCATGTTCATCACGGGCGTGTAGGAGACCTCCGCGTCCAGCTGGAGGAAGAAGGGCTCGCTGATGACCGGCATCTGCCAGCTGTCCTGCATGTCGAAGACCACGTAGGCGGTGCGCTTGCCGTGGTCGGTGGTGAAGTAGGCCGCTTCGGGCTTGATCTGTTCCATCGACTCCTGGATCAGCTTCGTCAGGGTGCCGTTCCGGATGGCCTCGTTGGCCTTCTCCGTGTCCATGGAAGCCTTGAACAGTACGCGCATCGCACTCACCTTCTCCTGGCCGACGCGCATGGGGGTACGGCTTCAGCGTATGCCCGTTCCCGCGAAGTCTCCCGGCGGACGAGAGCGGGCCGCCCCCCGTGTGCACGAGGAGCGGCCCGCCGACGTCGGGACCGGTCAGAGGAACGAGTTGATCTCGATCGTCTCGTCCCGGCCCGGGCCCACGCCGATCGCGGAGATCGGGGCGCCGGACATCTCCTCCAGCGCCTTCACGTACGCCTGGGCGTTCTTCGGCAGGTCGCTGAAGGACTTGGCCTTGGAGATGTCCTCGCTCCAGCCCGGCAGCATCTCGTAGACCGGCTTCGCGTGGTGGAAGTCGGTCTGCGAGTAGGGCAGCTCCTCGACGCGCTTGCCGTCGATCTCGTACGCCACGCAGACCGGGATCTGCTCCCAGCCGGTGAGGACGTCGAGCTTGGTGAGGAAGAAGTCCGTCAGGCCGTTCACGCGGGTCGCGTAGCGGGCGATGACCGCGTCGAACCAGCCGCAGCGGCGGTCACGGCCGGTGGTGACACCGCGCTCGCCGCCGATCCGGCGCAGCGCCTCGCCGTCCTCGTCGAACAGCTCCGTCGGGAACGGGCCGGCGCCGACGCGGGTCGTGTACGCCTTGAGGATGCCGATGACCCGGCTGATCTTCGTCGGGCCCACGCCGGCGCCGGTGCAGGCGCCGCCCGCGGTCGGGTTCGACGAGGTGACGAAGGGGTACGTGCCGTGGTCGATGTCCAGCAGCGTGCCCTGGCCGCCCTCGAACAGGACGACCTTGTCGTCCTCCAGCGCCTGGTTGAGCACCAGGACGGTGTCGGAGACGTACGGCGCGAGCTTGTCGGCGTAGGCCAGCAGCTCCTCGACCACCTGGTCCACGGCGATCGCGCGCCGGTTGAAGAGCTTGGTGAGGACCTGGTTCTTGACGTCGAGGGCCGCCTCGACCTTCTGCGTGAGGATCGACTCGTCGTACAGGTCCTGCACCCGGATGCCGACCCGGTTGATCTTGTCGGCGTAGGTCGGGCCGATGCCGCGGCCGGTGGTGCCGATCTTCCGCTTGCCGAGGAAGCGCTCGGTCACCTTGTCCATCGTCACGTTGTAAGGCGTGATGATGTGCGCGTTTCCGCTGAGGAGGAGCTTGGACGTGTCGACGCCACGCTCGTTCAGACCGCTCAGCTCGGAGAGCAGGACCGACGGGTCGACGACGACGCCGTTTCCGATGACCGGCGTACAGCCGGGAGACAGGATTCCGGAAGGGAGGAGGTGCAGTGCGTACTTCTGGTCACCCACGACCACCGTGTGGCCGGCGTTGTTGCCGCCCTGGTAGCGCACCACATAGTCCACGGAGCCACCGAGAAGGTCGGTGGCCTTTCCCTTGCCTTCGTCACCCCACTGAGCACCGAGCAGCACAAGTGCGGGCACGCGCGTACACCCCTTCCGGGCGGGGCATGTCCATGGTCGAGGGCGTACGCGGGTTCACAGCCGCGTGCACCGCGACCGCCGTTGGCCGCCAACCGTCGGACCGGATGCCCCGGAATAGACGAAGCCCCTGGCGCAATAGCGCAAGGGGCTCTTGCACAAAGATGCTACCCGAGGAAGCGAGGCATGGCCGAGGTGGCGACTTCCGCGACGTCCGAGCAGCTGCTGGTGGTGGTCGACCCGGTCGCCCGTAGATCGGACGGCGAGTCCGTCCGGATCGCGAAAGACGTGCTCGGAGCGGGTGCGGGCATGAAGCTGTGTCTGCCGGACGGGCCGGAGGAGTTCGCCCGGGCGCTGGCCCGGCGGGGCTCGCGGCGGCCGGTGGTGGTGGGCGACGACCGGACCCTGATCCGCGCGGTGGCGCTGCTGCACCGTCACCGGGAGCTGGCCGGATGTGCGCTGTCGGTGGTGCCGGTCGGGGGCGCGCTGTCCCTGGCCCGGTCGCTGGGGGTCCCCACGGGGACGGTGGCGGCGGCGCGGGCGGTGCTCGACGGGGTCGAGCGGCGCATGGACCTGATGGTCGACGACAGCGACGGGGTGGTGCTGGGCGCGCTGCGCATACCGCCGCTGCGGCCCGCCCCGGCCGCGACGGGCCCCGAAGCCGCGCCGGACCCGGGCGAGGTGCCGGGCCGCCCCTGGCTGCGGACCTGCCAGTCCCTGGTCCGGACGCTGGTTCCGGCGGGCCGCCCGTCCCGGCTCACCGCCGCGCCCGAGCCGGGCCCGTCCCGGCTGCGGGTCGAGGTGGACGGGGAGACCCTCGTCGATCTGGACCAGCCGGTGGAGGCGGTGTCGGTGGCACCGTCCGCGGCGGGGGTCGCGTCGGTGGAGGTCAGACCGGTGTCGGTGGGCGCGGAGGCCTCGCCGCTGCTGGCACGGGGCCGGACGGTGAGGGTGTCCGGGGCGCACTTCCGTTACCGCGCGGACACGGTGGTGTCGGGCCCGGTACGGACCCGGACGTGGGTGGTGCGGGAGGGTGCGTGGGGGCTGACGGTGCCGGCGGTGTCGTGAGTCAGTTCTCGGGAGCCAGGAATCCGGCGGTGTCGAGGGTGCAGCCGAACGGGTCCGGGATGTCGAGCTTCTCACCGAAGGGCTTGGAGAGGCGCAGCTCGTACCCCTTCGCCGACGGCGCCCCGTAGACGACGGCCTGCTGCTCCTGCATGTCGAGGATCAGGTAGACGGCGACGCCCGCCTTGGCGTAGACGTCGACCTTGTCGGTCAGGTCGTCGGTTCGGGTGGAGGGGGAGGTCAGCTCGGCGACGAAGGACAGGGCCTCACCGTCGAGGTGGGTGCTCGTGGTCTCGAAGACACGCTCATGCGCCGCGTGGATGTCCGGTCCGAAGGCCCGCTCGTGCTCCGGGAAGACGTAGAGGAACGGCGAACGCTCGATCACATGCTCTTCGGGAAGATGCGGCTCCAGTTGGCTGCACACCAGCCGCATGACGCGGCGGTAGTACCCCTTCGACCACGGCGACACGACGATGCTCCCTCTGACGATCTCGGCCTTGTAGCCGTCGGGCACGTTCAGCTCGTCGACGAGGTCCAGAAGCTCCTCGAAATCACTGCGGGGCCTGGTGCCGTTCATCACCGGTCGCTCTGCCATGAGTGTCATGATGCGCCCTCCCCTTGGATGCGAGCCATCCGCCACCCAGTGTAGTCAGTTGATCACCCAGGCCCGAACGTCTTCTCGCGGTGCTCCCGCCAGCGCTCCATCAGCGCGGCGAGTTCACCGTCGAGGAACTCGAAGAACGCCAGCGTCTCGGCCATGCGGCGACCCGCCGGGGTCTCCGCGCCGAGGCTGGTGATGCCCTCGCGCAGGGCGCCCTCCCACCGCTTGAGGACGGTGTCGCGGTTGGTCAGGGCCTCGTACCACTGGTCGCCGTGCACCCGGTAGCGCTCCCGGCGCGAGCCCGGCTCGCGTTCGCGGGAGACCATGTGCGTCTGGGCCAGGTACCGCACCGCCCCGGACACCGCCGCGGGGCTGATCCGCAGCTGCTCCCCCAGCTCGGCGGAGGTCATCGAGCCCGCGTCGGAGGACAGGAGCGCGGCGAAGACCCGGGCGGGCATGCGCGTCATCCCCGCCTCGACGAGCTGGGCCGCGAAGGACTCCACGAACCTCGACACGGCCTGCGGGTCCCGGCCGCTTCCGGCTGATCCGTTCATGGGGCTCATCCTATTCGCGCTTCACATGATTCCTTAACTTCACAAATTTCTGAAAGAAGCGTACGTTCTGAAACATGACGAAGGCCATCACCGTCTCCGGACTGCACAAGTCCTTCGGGCGGACGCATGCTCTCGACGGGCTCGACCTGGAGGTCGCCGCCGGCGAGGTCCACGGCTTCCTCGGCCCCAACGGCGCCGGGAAGTCCACCACCATCCGGGTCCTGCTCGGCCTGCTGCGCGCCGACTCGGGCGCCGCGCAGGTGCTCGGCCGCGACCCGTGGGCGGACGCCGTGGAGGTGCACCGCCGGATCGCCTACGTCCCCGGGGACGTGACGCTGTGGCGCAACCTGTCCGGCGGCGAGGTCATCGACCTCTACGGCCGGCTGCGCGGCGGGCTCGACACGAGGCGACGTACGGAGCTGGTCGAGCGCTTCGAACTCGACCCCACCAAGAAGGGCCGCACCTACTCCAAGGGCAACCGGCAGAAGGTCGCCCTGGTCGCCGCGTTCGCCTCGGACGTCGACCTGCTGATCCTGGACGAACCGACCTCGGGCCTGGACCCGCTGATGGAGGAGGTCTTCCAGCGCTGCGTCCGGGAGGAGCGCGACCGGGGCCGCACCGTCCTGCTCTCCTCCCACATCCTCAGCGAGGTCGAGGAGCTGTGCGACCGGGTGAGCATCATCCGCGGCGGCCGCACGGTCGAGAGCGGTTCGCTCGCCGACCTGCGCCACCTCACCCGCACCAGCGTCGTCGCCGAGCTCGCGGGGTCGCCCGACGGCCTGGCGGAACTGCCCGGCGTGCACGACCTCGACGTGCGGGGGCACCGCGTCCGGCTCCAGGTCGACACCGACCGGCTGAACGCCGTCCTGCGGTCGCTGAGCGACTCGGGCGTACGGTCGCTGACGTCGACACCGCCCACGTTGGAGGAGCTGTTCCTGCGGCACTACCAGGAGGAGACGGCCGAGCCGGACGCGGCGGTGGCCCGATGACCACGGTCGCGGTACGGCCCGGCAGTTCACGCCAACTGGCCGGCACGGGAACCCTGCTGCGGTTCGCCCTGCGCCGCGACCGGCTGCTGATCCCCGTGTGGATCGCGGTGAACGCGCTGATGGTCCTCTCCATGCCGGGCACCCTGGAGGGCCTGTACGGCACCCCGGCCGAACGCGCCGGCCTGATCCGGCAGATGGAGACCAACTCCTCGCTGCGCGCGATGGTCGGCCCGGTCTTCGGCGACTCGCTGGGCGCCCTGACAGCCTGGCGCGTGGGCATCTACGCCGGTGCCCTGGCGGCCGTGATGAGCCTGCTGATCGTCGTGCGGCACACCCGGGACGAGGAGGAGAGCGGCCGTCAGGAGCTGGTGGCGTCCGGCATGGTGGGCCGCCGGGCCTCCCTGACCGCGGCCCTGCTCGCGGCGGCGGTCGCGAACGGGGTCCTGGCGCTGCTGGTGACGGCCGGGCTGGCCGGGCAGGGCACGACCGGCGCCCTGGCCCTCGGGCTCGGGATCGCCGCCGTCGGGACGGTCTTCGCCACGACGGCCGCGATCGTCGCGCAGCTGACGGAGAGCGCGCGGCTGTCACGCGGTCTGACGGCGGCGGTGCTCGGAGCCGCGTTCGTCCTGCGCGCGGCGGGCGACTCGGCCACCGACGACGGTTCGTCGGTCCTGACCTGGCTGTCGCCGCTGGGCTGGCTGGAGAACCTGCGGCCGTACGCGTCCGAGCGCTGGTGGGTGCTGGTCCTGCTCGCCGGGGCGGTGGCCCTCCAGGGCGCGGTGGCCTACGCCCTGGCCGGGCGCCGGGACCTCGGCATGAGCTTCCTGCCGACCCGGCCGGGCCCGGCGTCCGGCCGGGTCGGCACCGCGGGCGCCCTGGCCTGGCGGCTGCAGCGGGGCGGTGTGCTGGGCTGGAGCATCGGGTTCTTCCTGGCCGGCGTCGTCTACGGCGGTATGACCGAGGGTGCGGCGGACCTGGTCGGCGACAACGAGGGCGCCCGGCGGATCATCGAGCGGATGGGCGGGCAGTCCGGCCTGACGGACGCGTTCCTGGCGTCCATGATCGGCATGCTCGGCCTGGTCGCGGCGCTGTACATCGTCTCCTCGGTGCTGCGCCTGAACGGCGAGGAGACCTCCGGCCGGGCGGAACCGGTGCTGGCGACCGCGGTCGGGCGGCTGCGGTGGGCGGCCGGGCACCTGGTGATCGCCTTCGGCGGCGCCGCCCTGATCATGCTGCTGGCGGGGCTCGGCTTCGCCGTCGGCTACGGCAAGGAGACCGGCCCGATCCTGGCGGCGTGCCTGGTGCAGCTCCCGGCGGTGTGGGTGGTCGGCGGGGTGGCGGTGCTGCTGCACGGGGCCCTGCCCCGGGCGGCCATGGCGGCGTGGGGGGTCGCCGGGGCGGTGCTGCTGGTCGGCTGGGTCGGGCCCGCGCTGGACGTACCGCAGGTCGTGCTGGACGTCTCGCCGTTCGGGCACGTGCCGAAGCTGCCGGGCGGGTCCATGGAGTGGGGGCCGGTGGCCGTGCTGACCGGGGTGGCGGTGGTGCTGGTGGCCGCGGGCCTGGCGGGGCTGCGCCGCCGGGACATGTCGGCCTGAGCGGCGGCCGGAACCGGTCGGCGGCCCGCGTACGTCCATGCCGGGCATGGGACAACGTACGCAGGCCGCCGCGGGATGTCTGACCGCCGCCCTCGGGGCCGGCGCGGGACTCGCGGTGTGGGCCGTCGGTGTCCGGGGGCGGTTCCGGCGGTTCGAGGCGGCCCCGGACTGGAGCGTGCTCTACGCCGAACTGCCGCTGGCGATCCTCGGCGGGGTCGCCGCCGCCCTGACGGCCTGGGCCCTGCTCCGGCGTCTCAGACCACGACGCTGAGGCCCTCCAGCCCCCTGATCACGAAGTTCGGCTTGCGCACCGGCTCCGCGGCGAGCCGCAGCGTCGGCGCCCTCTCCAGCAGCGCCCCCATCGACGCCGCCAGTTCGATGCGGGCCAGCGGTGCGCCGATGCAGTAGTGGATGCCGGCGCTGAAGGAGATGTGGGGGTTGTCGGTGCGGGTGAGGTCGAGGGCCGACGGGTTCTCGAACACCGCCGGGTCGTGGTTCGCGGAGCCGAACAGCATCGCGATCTCCGCGCCCCGTGGAATCGTCGTGCCGTCGATCTCGACATCGTCCAGGACCCAGCGTTCGAAGAGCTGGAGCGGGGTGTCGTAGCGCATCAGCTCCTCGATCGCGGACGGGATCAGCGTGTGGTCCGCGCGCAGCAGCTCCAGCTGGGCCTCGTTGCGGAACAGCGCGTACCAGCCGTTGACCGTGGCGTTCACCGTGGCCTCGTGACCGGCGTTGAGCAGCAGGACACAGGTGGAGATCATCTCCTGCTCGGTGAGCCGGTCGCCCTCGTCGTGGGCCTCGATGAGCCCGGAGACGAGGTCGTCGCCGGGCTCCTTGCGGCGCGCCGCGATCAGCTCGCGCAGATAGCCGGAGAACTCGGCCGACGCGCGGACCGCCCTGGCCGCGGTGTCCTTCGACGGGTTCAGCTCGTACATCCCGCAGATGTCCGCCGACCAGGGGCGCAGCGGGCCCCGGTCGGACTCCGGGATGCCGAGCATCTCGGCGATCACCGCGACGGGGAGGGGCTCGGCGACGTCCGTCAGCAGGTCGCCGCCGCCCGCCGCGACGAGCGAGGACACCAGGTCGTCGGCCAGGGCGCGCACGTACGGCTTCAGCCCCTCCACCGTGCGCGGGGTGAACGCCTTCGACACCAGGCGGCGGATCCGGGTGTGGTCCGGCGGCTCCAGGTCGAGCATCCCGTGGTCGTTCAGCGTGTGGAACGGCTCGTGCTCCGGCGGGGGCGCCGTACGGCCGAACTCCTCGTGCGTGAACCGGTGCCGGTACGTCCGCCCGAGGCGCCGGTCGCGCAGCAGGGCCGAGACGTCCGCGTGGTGCGCGACGAGCCACTGGTTCGTGGGCTCGAAGTACCGCACGCGGCCCTGGGCGCGCAGGTCGGCGTAAGCGGGGTACGGGTCGGCGATGAACGCCGGGTCCCACGGGTCGAAGCCGAGGTCGGAGACAGCTGCCATGAACGGACGCTAGCCCGGCACCCCCCTCTCTGACCAGGGGCGGCGCCCCCGGGTCACCCCGGGGTCACCAGCCGCGCCTCGTAGGCGAACACCGCCGCCTGTGTCCGGTCCCTGAGCCCCAGCTTCACCAGGATCCGGCTGACGTGCGTCTTGATCGTCGACTCGGCGACCACCAGCCGCTCCGCGATCTCCGAGTTCGACAGCCCCTGCGCGATGAGCACCAGCACCTCCGTCTCCCGGTCGGTGAGATCCCCGTAGGCCGCCTGCGCGGAGGGCATCAGGGGCGGCTTCTCGGAGAGCTTGGAGAACTCGGTGATCAGCCGCCTGGTCACCGACGGCGCCAGCAGCGCCTCCCCCGACGCCACCACACGCACCCCGTCGGCCAGCTGACGAGCCGAGGCGTCCTTGAGGAGGAAGCCGGAGGCACCCGCGCGCAGCGCCTGGTACACGTACTCGTCGAGGTCGAACGTGGTGAGCACCAGCACCTTGGCCGCGCCGTCGGCGGCGACGATCTCGCGGGTCGCCTCGATGCCGTTCAGCTCTGGCATGCGGATGTCCATCAGCACCACGTCCGGGGCGAGCTCGCGGACCCTGGCGACGGCCTCCCGGCCGTTCACCGCCTCGCCGACGACCTCAATGTCCGGCATCGCGTTCAGCAGGACCGAGAAGCCCTCGCGCACCATCATCTGGTCGTCCGCGATCAGCACCCGGATGGTCATGACCCGCCCTCGTCCGGCAGGGCGACCGGCAGGAACACCGCCACCTCGTAGCCTCCCTCGTCCGTACGGCCCGCTGTCATCTCGCCGTCCAGCATCGACACCCGCTCCCGCATGCCCGTGATGCCGTGCCCCGCGCCGGGAGAGGGCTTGATCAGGCTCGGGTTCGGCGGCGGGCCGTTGACGATGCGCAGACCCAGACCGCCGAGCACGTACCCGATCTCCACCCGGGCGGTCGCGCCCGGCGCGTGCCGCAGGGAGTTGCTCAGTGCCTCCTGCACGATCCGGTACGCCGACAGCTCCACGCCCTGCGGCAGCTCGCGCACCGCGCCGGTCACCACCTTGTCGACGCCCAGTCCGGCTTCCCGCACGTTGGCCAGCAGCCTCTCCAGGTCGGCGAGCGTCGGCTGCGGGGCGTCCGGGGCCTCGTAGTCCTCGGCGCGGACGACGCCCAGGACGCGGCGCAGTTCGGTCAGGGCCGCCACCGCGTTCTCCCGGATCGTGGCGAACGCCTTCTCCAGCTCCGGCGGCGGGTTGTCGACCCGGTAGGGCGCGGCCTCCGCCTGGATGGCGACCACCGACATGTGGTGCGCGACCACGTCGTGCAGCTCGCGGGCGATGGTCGTGCGCTCCTCCAGCAGGGTGCGGCGGGAGCGCTCGTGCGCGGTGACCGTCTGCTGGGCGGTGACCTCCTGCTCGGCGTTGCGGCGGATGTGCCAGACGGTGACGCTGAGCAGGATCAGCGCCGAGAGGATCAGCATGGCGCCGGAGTTGCTGCCGTACACGTCGTACGGGCCGATGCCGCTGTCCGCGACTACGGCGTACAGCGCCGTCAGCACCCACATCCACCCGGCCGTGCGCGGCCTGGTGCGCATCGCGACCACCGTCAGCACGGTCAGATGGCCGGCGAAACTGCCGGCCGCCCATGGCCATTCGAACCAGCGGCCGCCGAGCACGGCCACCACCGGGGTGGAGACCATGGACGCCCAGAACGCCCCGACCGGCCGCACCATGGTCAGCAGTACCGGTATCGCGCAGAACAGACCCATCAGCGCGGCGGGTCCACCGGAGTCGACGGTGGCGAGTGCCGTGGAGATCAGGGCCGCCGTGACGATCAGGGCGTGCGGCATCCAGGCCGCGTACTCCCGCGTTCGCCCCGGCAGCCGCCGGACGAAGCGCCCGTCCGTGCGCCGGCCCGGCAGCGGCCGGTAGGCGAAGGCGTCGTGGATGAGGTCCTGGCGCAGTCCGCGCAGGGAGTCCACCGCCACCCGGTACTCCGGGCTGCGGGGCCCGGCCCCGTCCCCCGGCGGCATCGTCTGTGTGTGAGTCGTCTCGGTCACGTACAGAACGGTAAGCGCGTCCCGGCCCCCGGTCGTCCCCAGTGAGAGGGGTTCCACAGCGTCCCCCTCAGGTACTACGGGCAGTCGCCGCGCCGTCCCTCAGTACCCCGACGGCCGCACCAGCCCCGACTCGTAGGCGAACACCGCCGCCTGGGTGCGGTCCCTGAGGCCCAGCTTCACCAGGATCCTGCCGACGTGGGTCTTCACCGTCTGCTCGGCCACGAACAGGTGCCGGGCGATCTCCGCGTTCGACAGGCCCTGCGCGATCAGCGACAGCACCTCCGTCTCCCGCTCCGTCAGATCCCCGACGCGTTCCTTCAGGGGGGCGCGGGGCTTGCCGTCGAGCCGGGAGAACTCGGCGATCAGCTTGCGGGTGATGACCGGGGCCAGCAGCGCCTCCCCGGCCGCGACCACCCGGACCGCCTCGGCGAGCTGCTCGGACGAGGCGTCCTTCAGCAGGAACCCGGAGGCTCCGGCGCGCAGCGCGTCGTACACGTACTCGTCGAGGTCGAAGGTGGTGAGGACCAGCACCCTGATGTCCGGGTGGGCGGCGATGATGCGCTCGGTCGCCTCGATGCCGCCGATGCCGGGCATGCGGATGTCCATCAGGACGACGTCCGGCGCGAGCTCCGCGGCCAGGGCGATGCCGCCCTCACCGTTCTTCGCGTCGCCGACGACCTCCATGTCGGGCTGGATGCCGAGCAGCACGGTGAAGCCCTGCCGGACCATCGCCTGGTCGTCGACGATCAGAACCCGGATGGGTTCGCCGGTACCGCTCGTCATGAGGTCCTTCTCCGGGAGGCGGTGGGTGGGTGGGTGCCCGCGGTGTCGGCGGGCGGGGTGTCCGGGAGGAAGGCCGTGACCTTGAAGCCGTCCCAGTGCCACGGGTGGGCCGTCATCGTGCCGCCGAGCATCGCGACCCGCTCCCGCATGCCGAGCAGACCGTGTCCCGCGCCGGTCGACGGCGGGGGCGGCCCGGTGGGGCGGCCGTTGACGATCTCCACCTCCAGGCCGTCCGGCTCGTAGGCGAGACGGACCGTTATCCTCGCGCCGGGCGCGTGCCGCAGGGCGTTGCTCAGCGCCTCCTGCACGATCCTGTACGCCGACAGCTCCACGCCGGGCGGCAGCGGACGCCGCTCGCCCCTGATGTCGGTGACGACCTCGCGGCCGACGGCCCGGGTGTTCTCCACCAGCGCGTCGAGCCGGTCGAGCGTGGGCTGCGGGGCATGCGGAGAGGTCTCGTCACCCGCGTCGGCGAACGGCTCCCCCGGCCCGGGGTGCTCCGAGCGCAGCACGCCCAGTACGCGGCGCAGTTCGATCAGGGCCTCCAGGGCGTTCTGGCGGATGCCCGCGAGGTTCTCCCTGAGCTCGTCGGGCGGGTTCTCCACGAGGTGCGGGGCGACCTGTGCCTGGATGGAGATGACCGACATGTGGTGGGCGACCACGTCGTGCAGCTCCCGCGCGATGCGGCTGCGCTCCTCCAGCAGGGTGCGGCGGGTGCGTTCCTCGGCGGTGAGGGTGGTCTGTTCGACGAGCTGCGCGCGGGCCTCGCGTCGGCCGCGCAGGGCGGTGCCGACTATCACGACGACCGTGAACAGGGAGACCGCGAGCACACCGGTGGTGTCGTACGGCTCCTCGGCCCCCAGGCTCTCCACGACGTAGGTGAGGAGCCAGGTCACCGCCAGGGCGGCCACCGCCGCGCGGGTCGGCACCCGCAGGGCGAGCAGCAGCAGCACGAACAGCTCGGCGATGATCCCGGCCGCGGTCCAGGGCCAGGTGTAGGTCTCCAGGTCGAAGCCCATGCGGGTGCGCACCGTGACGGCGCCCAGGGTGAACAGGCCCAGGGACAGCCACCAGGCCGGCACCGGGCGCCACAGCCCCAGCACCACGGCGCCGCCTTGCCCGGCCGCGATCAGCAGAGCGAGTCCGGGACCGAGATGCCCGTTGTCCGCCATGTCACCCGTGCCGCCGAGCGTGATGCCGAAGGCGGCCAGGCACACCAGTCCGTGCGGCAGCCAGCGCAGCCAGGTGGAGGGCGGCAGCGGATCGGCCCGGACGGTCCACAGGTCCTCGCGCACGCCCCGCAGCCAGCCTTTGACGCGCGCTCGCGGCGCGCGGCCCACCCCCGTGTCCGTCACGCGGCCCAGCCTAGACATGACGCGCCTCCGTCGCCGGGTTCCGGTCGGACGGACGGTGCGCCCGCACCACCCGCGACCCGCGGCCCCGGCCCTCGCCGCTCAGCCCCTTGCCACCGCTCAGCCGCTCGGCGCCGCTCGGCCGCTCGGCGCCATTGACCTCGAAGGAGCGGAAGGCCACCCAGCAGACCGCGAGGGCGAGCAGGAACACGGGCAGCCACAGCAGCCGGTGCCCCACCCAGGCCAGGCCGTCGGGCGGCGTGTGCAGTCCGGGCAGCCGGCCCGCGAGGAGGCCGGTGGCGGTCGTCGCCATCAGGGCCGTCTGGTGCCAGAGGAAGACGGTCATCGCCGTCAGGTTGACGAGTGCCACCGCCGCCCACGCCGCGGGCCGGCGCATCGCGTGCCGCAGCCGCTCGCGCAGCAGCAGGGCGCCACCGCACTGGGCCAGGCCGAACGTGACGACGGCCAGGGTAGGCGGATACAGGTTGGAGACGCTCTGGCCGGGGACGCCGACCATCGAGGCCGGATATCCCGCCCACGCGACGAGTCCCGCGGTCGCCGCCGCACCGCCGACGAGGAGGATCCAGCCTGCGCGACGGCGCTCCAGCTCACCCCGGGTCCAGGCAGCGCCCAGGGCGAAGGGCACCGCCCAGCCGGCCGCCACGTTCACCCAGCCGAGCCAGGCGGGGCCACCGAGGCCGAAGCGCAGCAGGTCCACGTGGAGTACGACGGCCAGCGGCCAGAGCGGGTTGAGCCGGGCGAGCAGCGGAGTGGCCGCCGTCAGGCCGGCGAACACCAGGAGGAACCACAGGGGGGACAGGGCCAGTTTCACCAGTGTGCGGACCGTGCCGTACTCGGTGCCCGACAGCAGCAGCGCGACGGCGGCGACCGTCCACAGGCCGAGGACGGCGGCGACCGGCTTGGACAGCCGGACCAGCCGGGCCGTCAGCCACTGGCGGTACGGGACCGAGCGGGCCCGGGCCGAGGCGTGACTGCGGGTGGCGACATGGCCGCCCACCAGGAAGAACACGGCGAGGGTCTGGAACATCCAGGAGACGGGTGCCAGCCACGGCATGTGCTGCAGCGGGCTCGCCGTGCGCAGGGTGCGGCCGTCGGACACCAGGGCCGTGACGAGCCAGTGCCCGAGGACGACGCCGAGGACCGCGGCGGCCCGCAGGGCGTCCACGGCCCGGTCGCGGCCGGGCGGGGTGGCCGCACCGACCCGGACGGCGCCTCGGTGCGCTCGCTGCCGGAGGGCGCGTACGCCGATGTCAGTCATGGGTCACCGCCTTGGTCTCGCCCAGGACGATCCGGGCCAGGTTGGTCAGGGAGGTCGAGCCGGGCTCGAAGTACGTGCTGTGGCGGGCGTCGCCCGCCGCGAAGACCCGGGCGCCGAAGGCCGGGGTGACGGGGTCGGTGCCGAAGCCGACGCCGGTGCCGAACAGGTCCACGCTGAGATGCGGTACGTGCTCCACCCAGTCGTCACCGCCCCGGGCCGCCCAGACACGGGCCCGGGTGTGCAGGCCGGTGACGGAGTCCGCGCCGGTGCCGGGGCTGCCGACGAGCGCGATGTCGTCGACGGCGAGCCCGGCGGCGGAACGGCCGCAGACGACCGAGCCGTACGAGTGGCACAGCAGCGAGATACGGGGCCGGGGGCCTGCGACGGCCCGCAGGTCGGCGACGAGCGCCCGCAGGTACGGAGCCGCTTCCTGTGCCCTGCCGGTCGTCGTGACCGTCGTGCTGACCGTGCCCGGCGTCTCGTAGCCCAGCCAGGCCACGACCGCGGTGCGGGTGCCCGCCGGGGCCTGCCGGGCGAGCTGCCGGTGCAGGGCGGCTGCCGCCGCGCGGAACCGGCCGTAGGTGTCGAGGCTGGTGTCGGAGCCGGGGACCAGGACGGCGACGCGGTCGGCCCGGGCGAGGTCGCCGAGGACCTCTGTCACCCGGCCGGATCCGCGGCCGTCGAAGTGCAGCAAGTGTCTTTTCGGCGAGGCCAGACGACGGTCCGTCGCGGCGCGGTCCCGGTCGTGATGGGCCGCCGCCATGCGGGCCGCCTCGGCGGCGTTGGCCCGGTTGGCCGCGTAGGCCTCGCCGAGCGTCGCAGCGCGCAGGGGTGCGAGCAGGGCGGGAGCCGGGGCGGGGGTCTGTGGCCGCACGGCCGCGGAGAGCGGGAGCACCACCGCCCCCGTCACGAGCGCGGCGAGCGTGGCCCGGCACCATCGGCCGGCCCTCCGCCGGCGACCGGAGCGGCGCATGCCGTCATCACGGCCGTCATCACGGCCGTCGGCACGGCGGTACTTCGGCGCGGACCCCATGGTCGTCCCCCTCCAGCGCACCCGGCCATCGGGTCTGCGTGAAAGGGAAGTTACGGAGCGGGAGACCTCGCCCGCGTCCCGCCCGGGAACTCACCTGCGGCGTAGCTCTCAGGTACTACGGGTACGACCAGGGGACCGCTCCCACGGGTCCTGCGGACCGTCTCAGGACGCTGTCACGAAGCCGCGCGCAGCGCATCGCGCCTGCCGCGCAGCGCACCGCTCACGCCCCGCAGCTCACCGCTCACGCCCCGCAGCTCACCGCTCACGCCGCGCAGCTCACCGCTCACGCCCCGCAGCTCACCGCTCACGCCGCGCAGCTCACCGCTCATGCCGCGCAGCTCACCGCTCATGCCGCCCGGCGCACCGCTCACCAGGCCAGTTGGGCGATCTCCTCCACGACGACCGCGCACGCGTCCGCCGCCGGGTCGATCAGCGGGAAGTGCCCGACGTCCTCCAGCAGCGTCACCCCCACCATCTCCCCGGCCTTCGCCGCCGCTTCCGCGTACGACTCCGCGACCGCATGCGGCACGTCCAGATCCGCACGGCCCTGGACGAGGGTGGTGGCGATCCCGGTGGGCAGCAGCAGCGCCGGGTCGGCGTACGGCTGCCGCTCGGCGAAGTGCTCGTCCCCGCCCAGGAGTTGGCGGGCGGCACCGCCGCACACGTCCAGCTTGTCGGCGATCGCGAGGTCCGCGATCGGGGCGAGGGCGACGACGCCGCGCAGCGACACCGGACTGCCGCTGCGCCAGGGCGAGTCGGCCGGCAGGACGTGCCGGGCGGCACCCCACAGGGCGAGATGCCCGCCCGCCGAGTGACCGGTGAGGACCGTACGGCGCGGGTCGGCCTGCGGCAGAACCTCCCGCACCAGCGCGGGAAGGGCGTCCAGCGCGGCGGCGATGTCGTCGAAGGTGTCGGGCCAGCGGCCCGCGACGGCGTCGCCGTCGCCACCGCGCCGGTACTCGACGCCGGCCACGGCGAACCCGCGGCGGGCGAGGAAGTCCGCGAAGGGTGTGATGTGCCGCCGGTCGTACGGTGCCCGCCAGGCACCGCCGTGCAGCACGACGACGACCGGGGCCGGACCGGGGCCGCCCGCCCGGCGCGGCGCGAAGAAGTCGATCAGCTGGTCGGGGTGGTCGCCGTAGGCCGCGGTGGCGTCGGGGTCGACGGGCGTGTGGGAGAAGGCCGACTCCTCCTCGGCAGCGGCCCGTGCTGCTGCGACGTCGTCCGTCATGCTCCAACCCTCCAGCGAAGAACCGTACGCGGCGGGCCGGTTGAGGGCCGCGCCGTTGGCCGGGACGGTACCAGGCGCGTGACATGCGCCGACATGCAGATGTCACGCTCGGTGAAGTCCGCACGGCCCCCGCGGGGCCGGGGCATCGCCGTGGCGTCCACCACCCTGGCGTCCCGGCCCCGTCGCGCCGCTCAGGCCAGCGTCTGCGCCAGCACCCGCGCCGCGCGCTCCACGTCGGAGAACCCGACGTACAGCGGTGTGAACCCGAAGCGCAGCACGTCCGGCGCCCTGAAGTCGCCGACCACGCCCTGCTCGATCAGCCGCTTCATCACGTCACCGGCGTCGGCACAGCGCAGCGCGATCTGGCTGCCCCGCTCCTCGTGCGCCGACGGCGTCACGCACTCCACCCTGCCCTCGGGCACATACGCCGCCACGCACTCCAGGAAGAAGTCCGTCAGCGCCAGCGACTTGGCCCGCACCGCCTCGACCGACACCCCGTCCCAGACCTCCAGGGCCGCCTCCAGGGCGAGCATGGAGAGGATGTCGGGTGTGCCGACCCGGCCGCGCAGGGCGCCGGGGGCCGGTTCGTAACCGGTGCGCATCCCGAACGGCTCGGCGTGCGAGTTCCAGCCGGGCAGCGGCGAGTCGAAACGGTCCTGCAACTCCCGCCGCACATACAGGTACGCCGGTGAACCGGGCCCCCCGTTCAGGTACTTGTAGGTGCAGCCGACCGCGAGGTCCACGCCGTGCTCGTCCAGTCCGACCGGCAGCGCACCGGCGCTGTGGCACAGGTCCCAGACGGCGACCGCCCCGGCCTCGTGCGCGGCGGCGGTCAGTTTGGGCAGGTCGTGCAGCCGGCCGGTGCGGTAGTCGACGTGGTTGAGCAGGACGGCGGCGGTCCGCTCGCCCAGCGCGCCCGGCACGTCCGCGGGTGCCACGGGACGCAGGGTGCAGCCGGTCATGCGGGCGGCGGACTCGGCGATGTACCCGTCGGTGGGGAAGGTCGTCGCGTCGACGAGGAGCTCGTCACGGCCCTCCCCGGCCATCCGCACCGCGCCCACGAGTGCCTTGAAGACGTTGACGCTGGTGGAGTCGCCCACGACGATCTGCGCGGGCGCCGCACCGACCAGCGGGGCGATCCGGTCGCCGATCCGCTCGGGCGCCGTCCACCAGCCGCTCTCCTCCCAGGACCGGATGCGCAGCTCGCCCCACTGGCGGCGTACGACGTCCTCGACCCGGCCGGGGACCACGGCCGGCAGCGCGCCGAGGGAGTTGCCGTCGAGGTAGACGCCCGCGGCGTCAGCCGCACGATCAGAGCCGGTGTCGAGCACGAACTCCTGGCGTTTGCCGCGCAGTTCGTCGACGGCGTCCAGCTGGTGGGCGCGTTCCGTCAGTTCAGACATAGGACCGGGCCGTCCACAGCTCGGGGAAGACGTTCTTCTGCGCGCGCTTCTCCAGCCAGGCCACCCCGGCGGAGCCGCCCGTGCCGGTCTTGGCGCCCATCGCGCGGCGGGTGGCGACGAGATGGTCGTTGCGCCAGCGCCACACCAGCTCGGCGACGTCGCTCAGCGCCTCGCCCAGCCGGGCGACCTCGTCGCTCTCGTCGCCCGAGTAGACGGCCGTCCAGGCCGCCTCCACCTCCGGCGACGGCTCGTAGCGCTTCGAGACGTCGCGCCGCAGCACGGCCTCCGGGATGTCGTGCCCGCGCCGCGCCAGCAGCCGTACGACCTCGTCGTACAGGCTCGGCTCGTGCAGCGCCTTCTCCAGCTCGGCGTGCACACGCGGTGCGCCCCGGTGCGGGACGAGCATGGACGCGGACTTGTCGCCGAGCAGGAACTCCATGCGCCGGTACATCGCCGACTGGAAGCCGGAGCCCTCGCCGAGAGCGCTGCGGTACGAGTTGAACTGGGCCGGCGTGAGCTGGGCGAGCGGCTTCCAGGAGTGGTTGAGCGCCTCCAGCTCGCGGACGGACCGCTTGAGCGCGGCGACGGCGGTGGGGATGTCGTCACCCCGGAGCGCGCCTGCGGCCGTCTCCCACTCGTGGACGATGACGGTGAACCACAGCTCCATCACCTGGGTCGTCACCAGGAAGACCATCTCTCCGGGATCGTCGGAGAGGGTGTGCTGGAGGTGGGTGAGTACGTCCGCCTTGACGTAGTCCTCGTACGGCGTCGTGCCGTGGAAGTCGAGATGCGGGGTCTCGGGCTCGTGAGCCTCAAGGGACATCGCTGTCTCCTGCGTATTACTCCGGGTAGCGGTCCGCCCCTGCCGAATCCGACACGGGGGCCCCGGTCCCCAGGGGGCATCTTGCGCAATCGTCCTGCGAAACGCAATCGTCCCCCGAAACCGCGAGGCCCGCCCTTTCGCGGACGGGCCTCGCGTACACCGGCCGGGTCTCAGCCCAGGACCTGCGCCGCCGTCGGCGAGGAGTCCTTCAGGAACTGGGAGCAGCGCTCGTACTCCTCCTGCTCGCCGATCGCCTGCGCGGCGCGGGCGAGGGCGTGCAGGGCACGCAGGAAGCCGCGGTTCGGCTCGTGCTCCCACGGCACCGGGCCGTGGCCCTTCCAGCCGCTGCGGCGCAGCGCGTCCAGGCCGCGGTGGTAGCCCGTGCGGGCGTACGCGTAGGACTCCACGGCCGCGCCCCGCTCGAACGCCTCGTCGGCGAGCTGGGCCCAGGCGAGCGAGGAGGTGGGGTGCGCACCGGCGACGTCGACGGACGCGGCACCCGCCGCGAGCATTTCCCGCGGCCCGGGGTCGTCGGGGAGATGGGTCGGGGGCGGACCCCCGAGAAGGTTCTCGTGAATGGACATGCCTCAAGTCTGAGGCATGAACCGAACCGCGGGCAGCCGCCCAGGTGCGCAGCGCCCTGACCTCAGCACCGACGCCCAGCGGCTAGGACAACCGCTTCCGCACCGGCTCTCCCTCCAGCGGCGGTGCCATCACACCGCCGTGCCGCAGGCACTCCGGCCGCTTGCAGTCCGGCGGGGGTCTGCGGACCACCGCGGCCGCGATCACCGCGCCGGCCACCAGCGCCCCCGCACACCACCCCATGGCCTTGCCGAACGCCGCGTCGAAGGCCGCCGGCTCCCGGTACGCCTCCTCCCCCATGCCCGCCAGCAGCGGCAGCGCCGCGACCGCCATCAGGCCCGCCGCCCGGGCCGCCGCGTTGTTGATGCCGCTGGCCAGCCCGGCGCGCACCACGCTCACCGAGCCCAGCACGGTCGCCGTCAGCGGTGCCACCAGTGTGACCATGCCCAGCCCGAGCACCAGCAGCGCCGGCAGCACGTCGGCGAGGTAGGACGCCCCCGGCCCGACCCGCAGCATCAGCAGCATCCCGGCCGCGCACAGCAGCGGCCCCACGGTCAGCGGGATGCGCGGCCCGATGCGGTCGGCCAGCTCCCCGGAGCGCGCGGACAGCAGCAGCATCAGCACGGTCGTCGGCAGCAGGGCCGTACCGGCGGCGAGGGCCGAGTAGCCCACGACGACCTGGAGCTGGAGCGCGGCGAGGAAGAAGAACCCGCCGAGCGCCGCGTACACGCACAGCGTGACGAGGTTGACGGCCGTGAACTGCCGGGACGCGAAGATGTCCGGCGGCATCATCGGATCGGGCCTGCGCCGCTCGACGACGACGAACGCGACGGCCGCCGCCAGCCCGGCCACCGCCGACACCACCACGACCAGGCCGCCCTCACCGGCCTCGATCAGCGCGTACGTCACCAGCGCGAGCGACAGCGCCCCCAGCACGGCCCCGAGCACGTCGAACCGCCCGTGTGCCGAACCGTCCCCCGACTCGGGGACGTGCCGCAGCGCGACCGGCACGCACACCAGGGCCACCGGCACGTTCAGCAGGAACACCCACCGCCAGCCCGGCCCGTCCACCAGCCAGCCGCCGACGAACGGCCCGACCGCCGCCCCGATCCCGCCGAACCCGGACCACAGGCCGACGGCCCGCCCCCGGTCGTCGGGGTGGAAGGACGCCTGGATCAGCGCCAGCGACCCCGGGGTGAGGAGCGCGCCGCCCACCCCCTGCAGGGCCCGCGCGGCGATCAGCACGCCCGCGTTCGGCGCGATCCCGCACAGCAGCGACGCCAGCGCGAACCACACCACGCCGACGACGAACACCTTGCGCCGCCCGAACCGGTCCCCCAGCGCCCCGCCGAGCAGGATCAGCCCGGCCAGCGTGACCATGTACGCGTTGACCGTCCACTGCAGGGCGGACAGGCTCGCGTCGAGGTCGCGCCCGATGCGCGGCAGCGCGACGTTGACGACGGTCGAGTCCAGCATCGCCATGCTGGAGCCGAGGACGGTGGTGAGCAGGACCCACTTGCCCTGCGGGGAGGCCAACCGGACATCGGGCATGCAGGGAGCATACGGAAGAGCCCGGCACCTCAGGAGGTGCCGGGCTCCGACGTGTGCGAGCGGACCGGAACTACTTGATCTTCGTGCCGGTCGAGCGCAGGTTGCCGCAGGCCTCGACGACGCGCGCGGACATGGAGGCCTCGGCCAGCTTGCCCCAGGTGCGCGGGTCGTAGGTCTTCTTGTTGCCGACCTCGCCGTCGACCTTCAGGACACCGTCGTAGTTGCGGAACATGTGGTCCGCGACCGGGCGCGTGAACGCGTACTGGGTGTCGGTGTCGATGTTCATCTTCACGACGCCGTTCTCCAGCGCGGTGCGGATCTCCGCCTCCGTGGAGCCGGAGCCGCCGTGGAAGACGAAGTCGAACGGGGAGCCCTTGCCGAACTTGGCGGCGACGCCCTCGTTCAGCTCCTTCAGCAGCTCGGGGCGCAGGACGACGTTGCCCGGCTTGTACACGCCGTGCACGTTGCCGAAGGACGCGGCGAGCAGGTAGCGGCCCTTCTCACCGAGGCCGAGGGCCTCGGCGGTGCGGATCGCGTCGTCGACCGTGGTGTAGAGGGAGTCGTTGATCTCGTGGGTGACGCCGTCCTCCTCGCCACCGGTCGGGGTGATCTCCACCTCGAGGATGATCTTCGCGGCGCGGGCCTGCTCCAGCAGCTCCTGCGCGATGGAGAGGTTGTCGGCGAGGGTCTCGGCGGAGCCGTCCCACATGTGCGACTGGAACAGCGGGTTCAGACCGGCCTCGACGCGCTTCTGGGAGAGCGCCAGGAGCGGGCGTACGTACCCGTCGAGCTTGTCCTTGGGGCAGTGGTCGGTGTGCAGCGCGATGTTCACCGGGTACTTCTCGGCGACGATGTGCGCGAACTCGGCCAGGGCGACCGCACCGGTCACCATGTCCTTGCTGTACTGACCGCCCAGGAACTCGGCACCACCCGTGGAGATCTGGACGATGCCGTCGCTCTCCGCCTCAGCGAAACCGCGCAGGGCCGCGTGCAGGGTCTGGGTGGAGGTCACGTTGATGGCCGGGTAGGCGAACTTTCCTGCCTTCGCCCGGTCCAGCATCTCGTTGTAGACCTCGGGAGTTGCGATGGGCATGCGTCCGCTCCTTGTATCTGCGGGTTGACGTACTGCTGTGTCTAACGGCCCTGACCTAGACCTTGGGGTGCGACGTCATCGTCGGCCCCATCTTTCCAGACTTGGCCGGAAGGTCCAGGCCACCGTCCACGCCCTGGTCAGTACCCGGTCAGTCCAGGCCCAGCTCGTCCTTGGAGAAGGCGAAGAGGTACGGCACCCCGGCCCCCTCCTGGATCTTCTCGGCGGCGCCGGTCGCCCGGTCGACGATGGTCGCGACGGCGACGACCTCGGCCCCGGCCTCGCGCACGGCCTCGACGGCGGTCAGCGGGGAGCCGCCGGTGGTGGAGGTGTCCTCGACGACCAGCACGCGGCGGCCCGCGATGTCCGGACCCTCGACGCGCCGCTGCAGACCGTGCGCCTTGGCGGCCTTGCGCACGACGAAGGCGTCCAGGCGCTTCCCGCGCGCGGCGGCCGCGTGCAGCATGGCGGCGGCGACCGGGTCGGCGCCCATGGTGAGCCCGCCGACCGCGTCGAAGTCCAGCTCGGCGGTCAGGTCCAGCAGCACCTGGCCGACCAGCGGGGCGGCCTCGCCGTCGAGCGTGACGCGCCTCAGGTCGACGTAGTAGTCGGCCTCGAGACCCGACGACAGGGTCACCTTGCCGTGCACCACGGCCTTGTCCTTGATCTGCTGCAGCAGCGCGCCGCGTGTGTCCGTCATGCCGCCCAGCTTAGATGCGGCGCCAGCTCCAGGTCGTCGAGGCCTCCAGCGGCTCCAGGGGTGTGACCAGGTGCGGCAGGGTGTTGAGGCCGTTGGGCGGGCCGGTCTGCGGCTCCACACACACGGCCTCCCGCTGCTCGTCGTAGACGACGACCCACTCCTCGCCGCTGGTCACCTTCAGCTCCAGCTGCCCGGGCCAGGTCAGGGTCGCCTCGACGCCGCCGGGCATGCCGAAGCAGTCGTCCCAGGGGCCGGGCTTCGGGTCGAGGCGGTTGCCGGTGGGCAGGTGGTCGTCGCCGCGCTCCTCCTGCCAGGCGGGGTCGAAGTCGAGGGTGACGTCCTGGCCGCCGAGGTTCCGGTTGAACCAGGGGTGCCAGCCGATCTGCGCCGGGAAGGACGAGTCGTACGTCTCGACGGACATGGTGAGCGTCAGCGCGTCCTCGGCGAGGGCGATGATCTGGGTGACGCGACCCGGGTAGGGCCAGGGGTCGACCAGCTCGCAGGTGAGGACGGCCTCGTCCGCGCTGGTCCGGGCGGTGCGCCAGACACGGTCGCGGACGGTGCCGTGGATGGCGTGGGGCGGGGCGTTCAGCGGCAGCTGCCGCACCTCGGCGCCGTCCAGGAACCGTCCGTCCCGGGTCCGGCCGCACCAGGGCACCATCGGGAAGCAGCCGAAGCGCTCGCCCTGGCGCAGCAGTTCGACGCCACCGATCCGCAGTCCTCCGACCCGGCCGCCGTTGCCCGGCTGCACGGTCACCTCCGCGTCACCCGCGGTCAGCGTGATGTCTTCGTCACTCACGGGACGACCCTACTGCGGTGATCAAGAGGGCCTCACCGGTCGCGCGCCGCTTCGGCCACGTGTGCCCGGGGCGGGACGGTCCGGGGCGGGACGGTCCGGGGCGGGACGGTCCGGGGCGGTCCGGGGCGGGGCGGTCCGGTCCGGGGCGGTCCGGCCGCCGCGTGGGTCAGCGGCGTCTGCGCAGGGCCCGGACCGCCACGATGGCCGACGCCAGGGCCAGGGCCGCCGCGGGGGCCGCCCAGCGCAGCGGGGCCGGGGCCGTCACGGTCTGGGGCGCGGGCACGGGGGCGTACCGGCCGCGCGGCGGAGCGTGGTCGACCTCCTCGGCGCTGCGTCCGATCATGGTCCGTCGCGCGTGCGCCGCCTCGGCGATGTCGTCGTCCTCGTCGATGTCGTCTTCCTCGTGGTCCACGGGCCCCGGAGAGGGGGGCGGGGCGTCGGCGCCGAAGCCGGGGGGACGCTCGGGCGCCGGCGGGTGCTCGGTGAGCCCGGGGTCGGAGGGACGCTCGGGGGCCGGGGGGTCCTCGGTGGGACCCGGATCCGAGGGTGCCTCCGCGCTCCCCTCGGCCCGGGGCTCGGGCGGGGGCGGTGGTGCCTCGTCGTCCGCGCCGGGCGTCGTCTCGTGGTCCGTCGTCGCGCGCGGTTCGAAGTCCTGCGTGGCGGGGGGTGTGGTGGTCTCCGGCGCCGCTGCGGCCAGGTGCTCCGCGAAACGGTTCAGCAGCCGGGTGACCGCCCCCTCCACCGCGTCCGCCGGGAGGTCCTTGATCCGTCCGTCCGCGGTGGCCGTGCCCTCGTACACGACGGTGCAGCCGTCCTGCGCCGCGCGCAGGGCGATCCGCAGGGCGAGCTTGACCGAGCCGCTGCCGCGCGACTCCTCCGCCTCGCCCTCGACGGCGTAAGCGCCCTCGCGCCGGGACACCCGCAGGGCACCCCGGTAGGTGACCGAATGGCTGCCGACCCGGATCTTCAGCCGCCCGGTGACGGGCTCGGCGCCGGCGTCCTGCTGGAGCCCGGGAACGGCCCGGGCGACCCTCGCGGGGTCGTCCAGCACCTCCCTCAGCCGCTCGGCCGGAACCGGAACGAACACCTCGTGCTCCATGTCGACGGACTCTACCCAGCACAGCCCGGAACGCACCCCCGGCTGAGGGATTCACCCCCCGATCCACACCCACCAGGCGTATCCTCCCGGCCCGGCCCACCGGACGGATCCCGCGAGGCCGGCCCACCGGACGGATCCCGCGAGGCCGGCCCGGCGGACGGATCCCGCGAGGACAGCCCGGCGGGCACGGCCCCGCTAGGAGATCCCGCGAGGCCGGCCCGGCCGACACTGCCCAGCCCAGCCCAGCCCCTCAGTAGCGCGGATGCACCAGCGTCGACGGCGGCAACCCCGCGATCCGCGTCCTGCGCGCCGCCCGCTCCCCCGCGGCCAGGGACGCCTGGGTGAGGACACGGGGCCGTGGGCCGTCCGGGTCGATCCGCAGCCGCGGGTCCGTGCGGGCGGCCAGGACGAAACCCCAGTCGCGGGGCGCCCGGGAGCGGTCGGCGGGGGTGCGGTCGGGCCCGGCGGCGAAACCGGTGCGGCGGCCGCCCGTGCCGTACGGGGCGGTGCGGAAACCGGCCGCGCGCAGGGTCGCCTCCACCGTCCAGTACACCCGGGGCCCGGCCGCGACCGGCCCGGCGTGCACCACGAGCCGCCCGCCGGGGGCCAGCACCCGCCGCGCGAGGCCGTAGAACTCCTGCGAGTACAGCTTCGTGCTCGCCGTCATCCCCGGGTCCGGCAGGTCCGACACGACCACGTCGTACGTCGCCGGAGTCGCTCCGCGCAGCCAGCCGAAGGCGTCCTCGGTCGTCACGTGCACCCGCGGGTCGCCGAACGCGTGCCGGTTGAGCGCGGACAGGGCGGGGTCGGTGCGGGCCAGCCGGATCACCTCGGCGTCGAGTTCGACGACGTCGACCCGGTCCACTCCGGGATGGTGCAGCACCTCGCGGGCGGCCATCCCGTCCCCGCCGCCGAGAATGAGCACGCGCCCGTGCGGCCCGCTCATCGCGGGGTGGACGAGGGCCTCGTGGTAGCGCAGCTCGTCCCGTCCGCTGACCCGCAGCCGGCCGTCGAGGAACAGGTCGAGGGGCCGCCCGCGCGTGCCGCCGGTGAGGACGACCTCCTGCACCTCGGTCCGGAGCGCCACCCGGACGTCGTCGCCGTAGACAGCCTGCCGCGCGGCCCGTTCGAAGTCGTCGACGAGGACGGCGGCCGAGGCGAGGACCGCGAGGACGAGGACGTTGCCGACCAGCAGCAGCCAGCGGGCGCGCCGGGTCAGGTCCCGGCGGAACAGGCCGAGCACCAGCGCCCCGCCGACGACCGCGTTGACCGCGCCGGTGAGCAGCGCGCCGGTCAGCTGCCCGAGGAACGGCAGAAGGAGGAAGGGGAAGGCGAGACCGCCGACGAGGGCGCCGACGTAGTCGGCTGCGGACAGGTCGGCGACCGCGCCGCCCGCGTCCTGGCGGCGGATCCGCTGGATCAGCTCCATCAGCAGCGGGACCTCGGCTCCGATGAGCAGCCCGGTGGCCAGGGAGAAGGCGACCAGCAGGCAGCGCGGGCCGTTGGCCCACATCCCGCCCCAGTCGCCGGTCCAGGCGAACACCGCGTACAGGGCCATCGCGCTGCACCCGCCGACGAGCGCGAGGGCGGCCTCGACGGCACCGAAGCCGGCCGCGGCGAGCGGGCGCAGCCGTTTCGCGGCGAGGGAGCCGATGCCCATGGCGAACACCATGACGGACAGCACGACGGACGCCTGGGTGACGGAGTCGCCCATCAGGTACGAGGCGAGCGCGACGAGTTCCAGTTCGTACACGAGTCCGCAGGCCGCGCAGACGAACACGCCCGCGAGGACCAGGAACCGTCCGGTGCCGGGCCGCACGGGCAGCCGCGCCGGGCCGGTGGGGCCGCCCGCGGCGCTCCGGGGCGGCGGGCAACCGGGCGGGGCGGGCGCGTGCGACTCGATCACGCTGCGACGTTACGTCACGCCTCGACTGCGGTTCGTCACCCACACGTGTGGTGCTGGTTTACCGGGCCCGGACACCGGTACGAGATCGGGTTCACCGCATGCGGCTCCGCGGGCCGGGCGGCGGTGGACAGCCAGGTGGGCAGCGGGGGCGGGCGGCCGGGGTGGACAGCCGGTGGGCGGCCGGGGCGCCGAAGTCGCCGTCGAGCCGGGTCAGTCGACGAGCACCGCCGCCGGCACGCGCACGCCCACTCTCGTGCGGGTCGCCACCAACTGCCCGTCCTGCGGGTAGGCGTGCCAGGTCCGCCAGTGCACCTGGCCCTCGTGGTACTGGGCGAGCAGGGCCGTGAAGGCGTACGGACTGCCGGGGAAGACACCGGCGAGGCCGTGCGGGTGGTCGGCGACGAGGGCCAGCAACTCCTGGGCGCGGCCCGCGAAGGAGCCGGGCGAGAGGACCTCGACACGGGCCGCGAACTCGTACTCCCAGTCGTCCACCCGCTTGGCGACGCCGAGCGGAAGCGGGGTGCTGCTGCCCGCGATGCACGCCACCGTCTCCGAGCAGATGCCCCGCTCCTCCTCCAGCAGGACCTGGTGGGACGCGCCGAGGAGCCGCAACTGCAGTTTGGTGTCCGCCAGTTCGAGGTCGAGCGCGGCCAGTGCGGGGAGCGGCTCGCGCCCCAGGGCCCACGCGAGATCGGCCGCGCGCGTGTCGGTGTAGGAGGTGTTCAGGGTCGTGAGCATGGATCGGCTCCGCAAGCACACAAGGAGAGGGAGTGGGGCCGCTGCGCCCCGGTGGCACGGCACCGGGGGATGTCGGCCCGGGTCAGCCCGGTCGGCCGGTTACAGGAAGGTGTCCGCAGATCGTCCGAGGGGGCTGCGTCGGTGACTTAGAGGGAATCATGAACGGTGACGCCGCCACAGCGTTTTTACCCAAGTTCGTAGGGTTTCCATCCCTCAGAGGGCTCCACAGCTCAATTGTTCAACCACGGCGTGCGCCGGTGCCGGGGAGGCGTGCGCCGGTGCGCCGTGGCTCACGCCCGCAGCCGGGACGCAGGGGGCGTCCGGGATTCCGGCGAGATCCTGAAATGGCCGTCGAGGGCGCGCAGTTGTCCGAGGCACACCATGCCGGGTGCGAGTTGTCCTACAGACACGGGACGTTGCGGACGCCCGCCCGAAGCCGCCCGACAGACATTCGACGGGTCGTCCGTCCGGGACGACTGGCCACTGGCCCCCTGGCCCCCCTGACCCCCTGGCCCACCGACCACTGCTCCCATGGCCTCCTGCCCGGCCGGCCCGCTGCCCGCCGGCCTCCTTGCCCCTTGCCCCTTGCCCCTTGCCCCTTGCGACACGGCAACGCGGGGGCCGCCCCAGGTGCGGACCCCGCGTTCGGTGGATTGCGGCTCCCCCGTCGTGAGGACGGCCGACGTCAGTCAGCTGCCTCCGCCGCCGCAGCCACCGCCACCACCCCCGCAGGACGACCCGCCCCCGCAGGACGAGCCGCCGCCGCAGGAGTGGCCCCCGTGGTGTCCGCCATGGTGTCCGCCGCCGGACGAGCCGGAGTCTCCCCCGCCCGCCCACCAGCTGCCGCCGGCGCTGCTGCTGCTCGAACCGGTGGACGCCCACCCGCCACGACGCGTCGCCCCCCGGGAACCGCCCCCACGGGCCTTGGAGACCAGCGCCCCGACCAGGACGACTGCGACCACTACCAGGATGATGCCGACGATCATGGCGTCACCCTCCTTCCATGTCCCCCGAAGCGGCCCCCCGTGGGCGCCTCGCTCTTGCGTGAAGCGGTGATGCCCTTCCCGCTCACGGCCCAACACAGAGTTGAGGAACTCCAGAGCTTCGGCGCAGGATGACCGGCATGACCTCCAGCGCGCGCCCCCTCCTGAACCGCCGGCTCGCCGAGTTCGGGACGACGATCTTCGCCGAGATGTCCGCCCTCGCCCTGAGCACCGGTGCCATCAACCTCGGGCAGGGCTTCCCCGACACCGACGGCCCCGAGGAGATCCGGGAGGCCGCCGTGCGGGCCCTGCGGGACGGCCGCGGCAACCAGTACCCGCCGGGTCCCGGCGTCCCCGAGCTGCGTACCGCGGTCACCGCCCACCAGCAGCGCCGCTACGGCCTGGCCTGGGACCCCGACACGGAGGTCCTGGTCACCGCCGGTGCCACCGAGGCCATCGCCGCCGCCCTGCTGGCCCTGGTGGAGCCCGGCGACGAGGTGATCGCCTTCGAGCCGTACTACGACTCCTACGCCGCGTGCATCGCGATGGCCGGTGGGCGCCGGGTGCCGGTCACCCTGCGGGCGCACGAGGACGAGGGCCGGTTCCGTCTCGACCTCGACGAGCTGCGCGACGCCGTCACCGACCGCACCCGGCTGCTGCTGATCAACACCCCGCACAACCCGACCGGCACGGTCCTCACCCGCGAGGAGCTCGCCGCGATCGCCGAGCTGGCGGTGGAGCGCGACCTGCTGGTGGTGACGGACGAGGTCTACGAGCACCTGGTCTTCGACGACGCCGAGCACGTGCCGCTGGCGACGTTCCCGGGGATGCGCGAGCGTACCGTCACCATTTCGAGCAGCGGGAAGACGTTCTCGTTCACCGGCTGGAAGGTCGGCTGGGTCAAGGCTGTTTCGCCTACCTATTGGATGCTGGCCGCGTGAGTACCCGGTCGGGCATCGGCGAGGATTGCCCCGGAGAACCGACGAACACCCGAGTAAGAACGGTGGAGACATGAACGGCAGGCCGCTGCTGAACCGCAGGCTGGACGGACTCGGGACGACGATCTTCGCGGAGATGTCGGCACTGGCGACCGCGACGGGCTCGATCAACCTGGGCCAGGGCTTCCCGGACACCGACGGCCCCGAGGAGATCCGCGAGGCCGCCGTCCGCGCCCTGCGGGAGGGCAAGGGCAACCAGTACCCGCCCGGCCCAGGCATCCCGGAACTGCGCGCCGCGATCTCCGACCACCAGCAGCGCTTCTACGACCTCGCCTTCGACCCCGACACCGAGGTCCTGGTCACCGCCGGCGCCACCGAGGCCATCGCCGCCACCATGCTGGCGCTGCTGGAGCCGGACGACGAGGTCATCGCCTTCGAGCCCTTCTACGACTCCTACGCGGCCTGCATCGCGATGGCCGGCGCGAAGCGCGTACCGCTCACTCTCCGGGCCCCGTCCTTCCGCCCAGACCTGGACGAGCTGCGCGCCAAGATCACCCCGCGGACCCGCCTCCTTCTCCTCAACACCCCGCACAACCCGACCGGGATGGTCCTCACCGCCGACGAACAGAGCGCCATCGCCGCACTCGCCATCGAGCACAACCTGCTCGTCGTCACCGACGAGGTGTACGAGCACCTGGTCTTCGAGGGTACGCACCGCCCTATCGCGGCCCTGCCCGGCATGCGCGAGCGCACGGTCACTATCGGCTCGGCCGGCAAGACCTTCTCCTTCACTGGATGGAAGGTTGGCTGGGTCACGGCGAACAGCGCGCTCGTCTCCGCCGTCCGGACAGCCAAGCAGTACCTGACGTACGTCAGCGCGGGCCCGTTCCAGTACGCGATCGCCGCGGCGCTGCGCCTGCCAGACTCGTACTTCGAGAGCTTCCGCGCCGACCTCCGCCGCAAGCGCGACCTGCTCGGCGACGGGCTGCGCGCGGCCGGGTTCGAGGTCTACCAGCCCCAGGGCACGTACTTCATCACCACCGACATCACGCCCTTCGGCGAGAAAGACGCCTACGCCTTCTGCCGCGCCCTCCCCGAGCGCTGCGGCGTCGTCGCCATCCCCAACTCCGTGTTCTACGACGACCCGGACGCCGGACGCAGCCAGGTTCGGTTCACCTTCTGCAAGAAGGACGACGTTCTCCAGGAAGCCGCCGACCGCCTGCAACGCTTGCCGTCCTGAACTCACGCCCGCTTCGTCCCGAATGAGGTTCGGGCGTGATCATCACCGGCTGGTTTGCTGTTTTGCCTGGTCAGGGCGTTGGGGTGCGGTGGTCTCAGGTGGTCCTGAAGGGGTTTGGGGAGCGGGTTGGCTCCCAGATGGCTCCCAGCGGGACCTCAGCCAACGGCCGCTGAGTCCGCGTTTCGCGCCGTGTCCGCGGAGGCCGACGAGGCGAGCAGGCTTACGGATCTACGTGTCACAGAGGGTGATGCTCCTGGGCGGCTGATCGCCGGACCGGTCAGGGCAGCCCAGTCCTACCTGGAGACTGGCAGACTGCGATCGTGATACGCGAACCAGCAGAACTGCAGATCGATGACGACGGCCGTGTGTCCCTGCCGCTGGGACTCCTCGCGGAGGCTGGCCTGGATGCAGGCGGCCGGATCCTGGCGTTCAGCGACGGCGACGGGCGCATTGTGCTGCAGCGAGAGGCAGACGCCTTCAAGGCACTGCTGCAGGACGGGACTCTGTGAGTGGAGATCCCGCCGCCGCTAGGCCACTCCCGTCGCAGCGGTCGGGAATCGTCGGCGTGCGACCGGGTAGCGTCGGTGAGTGCGAGGCTTGCGGCTGCCCGTCCGCACCATGGGGAAGTGCCGAGAATAGAGCTGGAGGGATAGGAATGGGTCCTCGCCAGGCGGGACGACCCGGAGGAAGCTGTCCCTAAGCTGCTGGAGATATGAGCGAGCAAGGACTACCAGAAGCGCCGGCCGATCAGTGGACACCACCGGAGGGGTCGTGGGCGTCGTCGGCCGCGAGCCGGCGGAGCATGCTTGGCAACCGGAATCGCGATACCGCGCCCGAGCTGCTCCTCCGCTCGCTTGTCCACGCCGCTGGACTGCGCTACCGGGTGGCTGCAAAGCCGCTCCCGAAGACGCGCCGCACGGCCGACATAGTCTTCCGCCCGGTGAAAGTCGCAGTCTTCATCGACGGCTGCTTCTGGCACGGCTGCCCGGAGCACTTCGTGATGCCGAAGACGAACCGGCCGTACTGGGAAGAAAAGATCGGCCGGAACATCCAGCGCGACCGAGACACAGACAACCGCCTCGCGGAGGCAGGCTGGCTGGTGCTCCGCTTCTGGGAACACCTCGAACCAGAGGCGTGTGCCGCGACTGTCATTGAGGCAGTGGCCGCCCGGCGGCAGGAGGTCCAAGCCTCGAAGCATCCGAGGAATACCTCCTGACCGTCGCTTCGCTGGCGGTAGCGGCCATCTGATCTTCGCCGGGTTCAGCGAGAAGAGCTCGTGCCGCTGGTGGCCTTCTTGGCCCCCTGCGAGATGGAGTTGATCAAGCAAGGCGGGGCCTGGTCAGCTTCCGTCGTAGGCCACCTGCAGTCGTATGGTGCCCTTGGCCGTGTGCAGGAAGGCGTCGCCCTGTCCGGCCAGAGCTTCGGCTCCGGTCTCGTCCAGAATGATGCGGCTGTCGGTCGCCGTCTTGACCCGCAGGGCGAGTTGGGCAGGGAAGTTTGAGCGGATAGTCGTCGAGATAACGTCCGCACTCGGTCGCTGTGTGGCTGCGATGACGTGGATGCCCGCAGCGCGGGCCTTCTGCGTCAGGCGCTTGAGCAACGCTTCGATTTGCTTCTTATCTTCGGGATCGCTGGTGAGGTCGGCGTACTCGTCCAGGACGATGACGATCCAGGGCTTTCGGTCTGCTTTGTCGACCTTGGCGTTGTACTCGACGAGCTTGCGTGTGCGGATCGCCTTCATGTCCTTGTAGCGCACGGCCATCTCGTCGACGGTTTCCTCAAGGATCTCGATGGCGTCGGCGGCGTCCATACCGATCATGCCGTCAAGGTGAGGGTCGTCCTCGAAGTCGACAAGCTCGGTGCCCTTGGGATCGACGAGGCGGAGTCGCAGGGTGCTCTTGTCGTACCGGACCAGGCCCTTGAGGATCGTGTCCAGGGCGACGGACTTTCCTGATCCAGTAGTGCCGGCCACCAGCAAGTGCGGGGAGTCTGCGGAGGACAGGTCAATGGTGACGGGGTTGCCTTCGATGTCGGTGCCCAGCGGGGCGATAAGGCTCTCAGGATCGGCCGGGCATCGCTGCCACAGCGCCTTGGCGTCGACCCCGTACTTCTCGTCGTCGATCTTGGGGATCTCGAAGAGCACGGAGCCGCGGTCGCTACGGGTGCGAATGCTGAACCCGGAGGGCAATGCCAGGGCCAGGAAAATCTCGTCGCGTCGGTTGGTCAGCTTATCCACGGTGACGCCAGGACTGGGGATGAACCGGAAGATGTAGAAGCCGGGTCCTTCCTGCCACTTGCCGACTTCCGGAGCGGTGACCGCGACCTTGTGGCGGGCGAAGACGTCAACGACCTTGTTGTATCGAAGCCTCAGCTCCTCGTCGGAGAGCCCACCGCGGTGAATCTTCAGGGGGACAGGATCTACCTCTGCGGCAGGGCGACGCCCAACTACCGGTTCCGGCAGGGATATTGGGGAGGCTACCCGGGCAACCTCGACAGGTGCCGTCGGTTCTTCCGGGGTAGGCAGTTCGACGGGAATACCCACTGAGGAGGTCTTGACGACATCGTCGGGGACCTGAACGGTCCCACTGAGGTGTCCGGAGACAACAAGGGGGTCGGCACTGGTGGGGTCCTGATTGGCGCGCAGAGCCTTGATGAGGTTCAGCAATTCCTGCTTGTGCAGCCTCACCAGGGTGTGCTTGCCGAGGCTTCCGACCGCGGGTGCCGGCTGGTCGTCCTCGGCTGAGATGGCCACGGCAACGCCGGTAACTTGACCGAGCTGGACATCCTCGGAGCGGAGGGCGTCAAGGACCTTCGCCTCGACCTGACGGTGGTCGTCATTACCGATCAAGGTGCGAGCTGGAAGGTCTGCGGCCTGCAGGGCGTTTCCACTGGTCTGGGCGATTGCGGCGGCAAGCTCGTCCAGCCAGAAGGGACGGTCGTGGCGAGCCTCGCCGTCCGAACGGAAGGCATCCTCACACAGGTCGGTGGTGCGGTTGAGCTGTTCCTCAGCCGAACCGACGTCGAAGGTCTGGCGAAACTTGGACTCAGCGACCAGGACATCCAGGCGAACTGTGCCGTCGTCCTGGATGGTCAGCACGAACCGGCCCAGATCGGCACGGGTTTTCTGTCCGCGACCGAACCAGCGGTGGTGCTCGTCGAAGCTGATCCAGGTGACCAGGCTCGTACCCTGTCGAGAGACGGGAAACTGCTGATCGATGACAAATCGCGTCGCGACCAGGCCCACGACTTCGTTGACCGTGGTGCCGATGCCGAGGGAGCGCAGCACGGCGCCAGGGGCCACGTTGCGGCCGACCTCGTAGATTCGCTTAGCGGTGCCTTCGGAGTCCTGCGGGGTGACGACGCCGATCTGCTCCAGGCGGCGCCGCAGTCGCTGGACGACGAACTGCCGACCGGTCTGCGAGCTGACGATGAGAGTGTAGGACTCGTTCTTGCCGACACTGGGCTTGACGAGGATGACGTCAGGGCGGTTGCGCAGGGCATCGATCTGCTCACGGCCGATGAAGCTGTCGAGGGTGACGACCCAATGGGCCACGCGATGCAAAGTGGCGAACAAGTTTTGGTGCTGGTCAAACTGCACCTGCATCTCGAAGTAGTCGATGCCGTCGACACTCTCCCGGGAGACCGGGGAACGGCGGTCGTAGCGCACGCACAAGGTTGACCAGGACTCAAGAGTCTCGTCGGCGGTCTCGGGCAACAGCGCTCGCACGACGTTCTCGCTGGTCTGAGCCAGGTTGTGTGAAGCTGGGTGCTTCCAAGGGTTGAAGGAGCCCGACAAGGACTCCTTCTTGGTGCTCTCCTTGATGCTGGTCTGGGTACCGAACAGTGCCGGAGCCAGGGCGAGGTCGATGGAGTCTTCTAGCCCTGACAGGTCTGCTTCCTGGTCGGGCTCCCATGCCTGCAGGATGAGTTGGACGTCGGGCAGGAAGCTGTCCTCGGACATCTCCGCACCGGAGAACTGCAGGTCGAAACCCTGGATGATCTCGTGATGGGTGGCCTGGGGAGCCAGCACAACCAGATCGACTTTCAGGCGAGGGTTCTTGGCACGCATCTGCTTGGCCACGCGCATCGGCAGGACAGGGTCGCCGTTGCGGTCCAGGAGCAGTACGCGTAGGCCGTCAAGCTTGTGGGGGTAGGTCGTCAGGTAGTCGGTGATGACGCGGACCATCTCGTCGATCGCGGTCTCGTCGACGCTGGAGAGCCAGTCCTTGGACTCGTTTCCGCCGTAGCGGACCGGCGCGTACTCCTCGTGCCCGGCCGATTCGCGCATCGGAATGGCGATCGTGCCGCCGGGCCCGACGAGGACCGCCGGTGTCCCATGTGGGGAGATTCGGTCGATGGCGTCGAAGAAGAGGTCCTCGTTTTCCTGGTTGAGGCTCAGACCTCCCTCCCTGTTCAGGGCGGTCTCGATGCTGCTGGCCGCCTCCGCGTAGTTCCTTGCCAGCCAGCGCAGCTTCAGCGGGTGGGTGGCCAGCATCATCATGCGGTGATCGGCCAGACCGACGACATCGGTCAGGACGACGGCTTCAAGGTCTGGGTTCGGAGCGTTGTCGGGAACCAGAGTGGTGCGAGCTTCGCGGAGTACGCCTTCCCACTCGCGTACGTAATCATTGATCTTCCCGGCGTCAAGCCCGTCGGAGAACCGCTCGAAGTGCTCCAGCTTGAGGCGCTCCAGCTGACCGGCGAAATGTGATGCGGGAACAGGCACCGGCTCGTCGGTCTGCCACTGCCGGGGGTCATTGAACTTCTCGAGGAAGGTGTCGAAGGTCAGATTGCTGGCATAGCCAGGGGGGTTTCGCCAGCCGTGGATCAGGCCCGCCAGTGCGATCTGCCCCGGGATGCCCAGGGGGTCCCAGCGAAAGCGTCGCTGGGTGGCGCCGTCCATCTCGACCAGGATGCGCAGCGGGGCCCACTCGGTGTTCGGGTCAAACGGCTCGTCCTCCTCCGGCAGGGGCGGCATGGTCAGGTCCAGCAGGCAGTCCTTGACCTCCAGGGTCAGACGAAGACCGGTGGAGTCCTGGACATCACGCAGGGTGCGTGCGTAAAGGAATGCGAACAGCCAACGGCTCCACCGCCCGGCTTCCTGGTTGCCTTCAAGCCCGACGACGACGGAGCCTTCCTCTTCATCGGAGAAGTAGGTCAGCTCGCGCAGCAGGGCACGCAGTGGGTCCTGGACGAACTGAGAGTCCGGGAAGGCAAGCTTCTCGACTTTGCGGCGCGAGCGTTTCGACAGCAGATCGGCCAACGGCTCGGCCCCACCGACGGGAGTCTCGTCAAGGAATCGCTGTGCGGCTTCCTGGTCTCCGCGGTCGAGCGCATCTTCGATCATCATGGCGTCGAACTCGTCGACCCGATCTGCGCCGGTCCTCTCGATCTCCTGCCGGACCTGCTGGCCTAGGCCAATTTTCTTGGACTTCTGCTCGAAGACTTCAAGCCAGAGGGTCAGGTCCTGCTCGCGGCGCAGCTGACGAGAATCCTGCGGGGTAGAGCCACTGCGATTGAGGTTGAGTACGAGGCTGCGCATACGCGTCTTGGCAGTCTCGGAGTCCGTGCCGATGTGGTCCAGGGACTCCTCGCTGAACTCGGTGGCGGTGATGCGGTCTATCAGGTCGTCCTCGGTGATCTCCTTGCCTGTGGGTTGCTTGAAGGCACTGACCGAGACGTTCTTCTTGATCCGGGCCGGCAGCGCGGCGGGCTTGATGAAGAGTCCTCGGTCCGGGAACAGGTCAAGAGTGGGCAGGGCAGCAGAGATCTCGGGGTAGACCACGTCAGGGGTGTGGACCTGAGTTGCTGCGACCTTCTGCGCGGTCTCGACAAGGAAGGCCGCCCAGCGGTGCAGGGACCGGGGCTCCTCATCGGTGATGGCACGCCAGATCTCCGGCAGAAAGGTGACCATCAGGGCCGGAACGGTGCCGCTGCCACCCGCCTCGCGCCATGCTTCTGCCATGAACCTGTCGAACCCGCGCTCGCCAGAGGCGTCGTGGTAGTCGCCCAGGATCGTGGCATCGTCGAGGGCGTTCATGGCCGCCAGCCCCTGTGCGTCCGGAGACTGCCCCCACTCGAAGAGCAAGACCGCCTTGCCCTGTCCCGAATTTCGCCACTTGGTCAGCTGGTCTTGCGGTTCCAGCAGGTATTCAACAGGTACGCCTTCGATTGGCTCTGAGGTGCCGACCTTGACGACAACCTGACGATCGGGCGACTCCGACAGCCTCTGGGCCGTGCGACGGAGAGCCTCGGCCACGGTCGGCCGGTCGAACCCGCTGACTCGCAGGACGGCACGGGCTCCATTGATCTCAGTGACCTTGCGGAGTGCTTCGTCGGCGACGAACCGACCGAGCGCTCGGATGCTGCTGTCGGTCACCGGGGCTCCCCTCGAACCATGCTGGTTGCATCTGAATATTGAGTGAGTAGACCGATAGCGGCCAGCTTCTCCCGGAACGCCTTGCCGTTGTGGTCAAGGACCGATGGGTCGACCTCATAGGCCAACGGGCTCGCAGCTGCGACCTTGTTCTCCGCTACGAGCCCGTACTTCTCGTACAGCAGCGCGCAGAACTGGTCGAACTCCATCTCCGTGCCCTGCGGGACGGTGGCAGATACCAAGCCCTCAAGCATCGGCGGCTTCATGGTGAAGTGCCGGCGCCCAACCGTCGCGTTCAGGGCTCCCACAGCAGCGAGGGTCTCGCTGAAGAACGCTCGAGGCGAGCCGACCGCGTTGCCGGCCTCCTTGGTGAATCTTTCGTACCGGCGCTTCCTGGCCTCGTCGCCTTCGGCTTCGAGTTCGTCGATCATTTCCCGAGCCTGGACGTTGATCGCGTTGACGATGTCATTGCGGAAGCCCGTGAGGTTCTTCTGCGACTCTCTGCGCAGCGGAGTTGCCTCGTTGCCGAAGTCCAGCAGGATCGACTCGCGATTGGTAGCACCGAGCTTCGTGCGTGCGAGGTGCAGCTGGTGGCGTGCCAAGCAGTAGGGGACCCAGTGCATGAGGCTCTCGGTGCGCTTGGCCCTGGGGACCGTCGCGATCCGAGAGACGATGTTGCGGGTCCCTTCCCTCAGCAGATCAGGCCACGGGCTTAGATCCTCGTGCAGCTTGATTCCTGCGTCTGAGCCCTCCACGGGCGCTTCGTCGTAGTCGAAGTCGTGCGCGCTGAGCGCCTTGGCAAGGTTGCCCAGCGGGGTGCCGCTGTCCTGCACGAGGTCGCGCAGGCCCTGTCGGGTCGCTTCCTTGCGGTCAGTATCAGGGTCGGTGCGTAGGACTTTGTAGGCCCAACTCCCACCATCGCGGAAGAGGTAGCGCTCGATACTCGGAGCGTTGATGCCGGCAGCGACCTTGCTGGCCTGCTTGCGCTTCTTGGCGCTCCTCTTGGGGGATGCGTCGATTTGCTTGATTCGTCGTTCGACTGCGTCGTAGTGGATGAGCTCACCAACGAACGGATAGATGTGCGCGCCGAACCAACTGGGCTGGCTACGACGTCCAGGGATCTCAACCAACAGGGACGAGAAGAGGGCGTGGAGCGTTTCCATCGTCTCGGGAGAGTCCAGCTCGACGGCCTTGCTGAGTTCCTCGTCGCCCTCGACGATGCGGGCCTTGGTCGCGATCCGCCGGGCCAGGTCGTGCGAGGTCCTCTTGTAAGCCGTGTCGGCTCCGTTGTCCAGGAGCCCTGGGAACTTCTCCGGGTCTTCCTGATGCGCCAGGTAGACGCCACGGGCGATCGCGAGCATCTCAAGCGGGACGTAGAAACCGCGGCCCTGCTGTTCGAGATTCACCCCGAAGAGGCGAAGGACAACCTCGGCCTTGGAACGATCAGCCATCACGCACGCACCGACCTGATCTTGTCGCCGACGTCGATCATGAGCTTCCTCATGACGTCGCCCACCAGCACCTGGATCTCGTCCTCCTTGTTCGACGAGTCAGCCAGCTCTGCCAGGGATCCACTCAGGCCGCGGATCTCCGCCTCGTGCTGGACCTCGCTACGCAGGCCCGCGGCCCACCGCGTCAGCAACTCGAAGCGCAGAAGGTCCGCCTCCACCGAGACTGCGTCCTGGTCAGGTGCGACGGCCGGGATGCGGATGTAGATGGCTCGGTTGAGCCACTCGACGGCGTTCTGCATCTCGGGGGCTGCGCCCGCGCCGGCTTCCCTTTGCCACTGGGTGACCTGGTCGACGACCTCGACCCCCTTGCTGGGCACTCGCCGGGAGATTACGGCCGCACGGGCGCGGTGGGTGAAGAAGGCGGGGTCAAGTATGAAGAAGTCAGGGTTGCTCCCCGCCCGGTGGATGCCCTGGACGGCCTCCAGGCCCTTGAGGAAGCGGTCCCGCACCCTGGTGTCTGCCGGGTCCCGGTTCTCGTCCTGGACACGGACGAAGTCGTCGCCGGCCTGCAGTCCCATGCGGGCGAACCGGTCCGTATCGTCATCGCTGTTGAAGAAGTCAGCTCGTCGCAGGAACGTGTACAAGCCCCGCAACTGCTCGGCCTGCTTCTGGACGTCCCGATTCGTACGGACCTTCTGCAGGTAGCTACTGGCGTCCGCGGGAGGGAAGTCGCCAGCCGTTTCTGGGTCCAGTCGGTCGTCGACCTGACGACGGGAGACCTTGCCCGGGTCCAGCTTTCGTAGCGCGAAGAAGGCAGGAACCAGGTGGCGCTGTTGCTGGGTCAGCCGGTCCCCGAAGAGCGCCTGGTGGTACAAGTGGGGAGCCTGCCACAACTTGTTCGAGTGTGACCGCTGGTACTTGGCATGGACATTCTCGCAGGACAGGCCGCCGGTGAGCATGTAGCTGGTCACCGACAGCGCCTGACGGGTCGTGACTACGGCCCCAGTGCGCTCGGCCGCGGCGAACACGTCCCGGATTGCGTCCCGGCGCTGAGTTCCGCGGGCGGGATCGCTTAGCTCGTTGCGGTTGGCCAGGATTGGGCAGACCTTCCGTGCATCACAGGTCTCGCAGGGCTTCCAGCTCCTCCATTGGTTCGTCGTCCACTGCTTCAGGACCCAAGGGACGAGCCCGCCGTTGGGGTTGTCGGCGGCTACAGACTGGTAGTTGAGGTTGATAACAGTGACTGTGCCATCGGGGTCGGTGACCTGCCCCCGGACTATGCCTTCCGTGAGGGTCTTCACCAGAATCTTGGCGCGCCCGGTGCCGCCTTTGCCCAGGTTGTCATCCTCGGCGACGCACTTGCGCAGTTGGCCCTCGTTTGCGCAGATGATCGCGATGCCCTCGTCCGGAGGGTCAAGAAGTTCCACGAGCTTGTGAGCGCCCGCCTGCGGGCTGAGCTCGCTGAGATCGCTGAGGATGTACAGCGGGCGTCCGCTACGGGTCCGGCCGATAGAGCGGCGGGCATCTCCGGCCCCGGACAGCTCAAGGAATACTGCCTTCCGGACGTCTGGTGTGATCGGCTCGGCATTGACCCGCAGCTCGGCCAGAAGGCTGGCGCACAGGCTCGTCTTGCCATGCCCGGCGTCCCCGGTGAGGACGATGGTCTTCGTGGTTGGCCGTTCAATTGCGTCCAGCAGGTATTTCAGCGTCACGACGGGGAACAGCGACTGCGTCCAGTCTGCCTGCAGCTCGTAGATCATCTCAGAGGTGTCGGCGTCGAACGGCTGGTAACGACGTATCCGTTGGACGTGTTTGTTGACCTCTAGCGGCATGCTGCTGTCCTTCGTCGACCGGGCCGGGAGCGCTGCAGAATTTTAGCTGCCAGCACTCCTGACGGTAGATCAAATTCCACGTCAGGGCGCCGAAGTACGCCTGGTTCGCCAGCGCGTTCCTGTGTCGCGCACCTTAGAATCCAAGATCATCGCGCTTGGTGCTGCGGCGCTCGATGTTGACTGCGATCGCGTTGAGGGAGTGGGGGACGTCGGCCTTGTCGACGCCGTGGCAGCAACAGCGCTGCAGCTCATGGCCGTTGATGAGCTCGTTCAGGGGCCCGTGATGCCGGAAGGCGAGGCGTAGAACCGTCGTGATCGGCAGGTCAGGCCACACTTAGGTATCGGTCTACCGCGCGCCCTCACCCTTGATCGAGTACGATGACCCCTCGTTCCGCCGGTTCTACAAGCAAGCGCACATGGGGGGCACACGTGGGTGAGCGGCACCCCTTGCGGGCCAAGCGGCGGCCGAAGTTTGAGGAAGGTGTCGGCTCCCTGCGAGTCGTGGACCTCTTCGCCGGCTGCGGTGGCCTCACCCTCGGTATTGCCCAGGCAGCCCGCAAGCATGACGTCTCGCTCGATGTTCGTCTCGCGGTTGACTTTGAGGCAGCTCCCACGAAGGTGTTCAAAGCTAACTTTCCCAAGGCCAACGTCCAACAGGGAGCCGTCGAATCCTACTTCGACGGTGACCTTGGCGCCCCGTTGACCGCTCAGGAGTCCGAGACTCTCTCGACGGTGGGTGAGGTGGAGCTCCTAATCGGCGGGCCGCCGTGTCAGGGGCACAGTAACCTCAACAACCACACTCGCCGCGACGACCCCAAGAACCGGTTGTACCTGCGTATGGCTCGCGCCGCAGAGGTTCTGCGCCCCAGTGTAGTCGTCATTGAGAACGTACTGGCCGTTGTCAATGACAAGCAGCAGGTGGTCTCCCGCGCCATCGTTCACCTCAAGAAGCTCGGATACGATGTCGCCACCAGTCGTATCGACCTACTCAAGCTCGGGGTCGCCCAGACACGCAAGCGCCACATACTGCTGGCCGTCCACAAAGATGCGCTGCCTTTTGGCTTTTCGGCTGCTGACCTGCTGCAGATCGAAGACCACCATGCTGCACCCCATGACCTGCGTTGGGCCATCGGCGACCTGCTCGACATTCGACCGAAGTCATTCTTCGATGAAGCTGCCGTACCCAACGCGGATAACCAGCGGCGTATGAAGTATCTCTTTGAGAACGACGAGCATAATCTGCCGAACGAAGAGCGACCCGAGTGTCACCAGGGCGAGCACAATTACACCTCAATGTATGGCCGCTTGTGGTGGGACCGTCCGTCTCAGACCATTACCAGCGGTTTCGCGACGATGGGTCGCGGACGGTTTGTCCATCCTGGTGTCCCCCGATGTCTGACCGCCCACGAGGCCGCGCGTATCCAGGGCTTTCCGGACTATTTCAAGTTCGTCGATGAGAGGGCCAAGCCTCGCTACGAGCTGACTCGCACCGAGGTTCAGCTCATCATCGGCAACGCCGTGCCTCCGCCTCTAACCGAGGCGCTGACCTCCAAGCTCTTCGACGCTGACGTTCTGCAGGCGAAGGACGAGGCTCCCCAATTGCTTGAGGACGACTACGCAGCCTCTGCTGTGGACCTCGCCTGCTGAGCCTGCAAGGGGGCCGGTTCCGTCCGAGGGCATTTGAGGTAGGCGAATCGCCCCCTGGAGTACTAGTTCCCTCACCAGGTTGGCGTGGCCTCTCCCAGTTGTGCACTTGGTTAGCCTCCCTCGGCTGCTCCTTGTGCCGCTGTTACGAATTACTAACCTTGCTGGCGTGATGTCGCGGGTCGACAAGCTGTGGTTGTCTCAGTAGGCCGGTGACATGAGGTATCCGCAAGGGGGGCAGGCTGACCGCGGAGCGACGGGCGTTTCGCGAGCGCATCTGGATGCAGGCGGCCGAGTCATTCGCCCGGGGACACGACAATGCCGCCACCGCCAAGGAGTTACGTGTCAGCGTGCGGTCTGCATAGCGGTGGCGCCAGGCTTGGGAGCACAGCGGAACGTCGGCCTGGAGTTGAAGGGGCAGGTGTCCAGGCCCAAGCTGAGTGAGGCACTGTTCGGGGTGCTCAAGCAGGAGTTGGCTAGGGGGCCGGTGGCGCACGGCTGGCCGAACAAGCCCTGGACACTGGCGCGGATCAAGACCCCTGATCGGGCGCCGTTTCCACAAGAGCATGACGCTGTCGGCCATCGCTCAAATGCTGCACCGGCACGGCTTCAGCCATCATGCCCCAGCCCGGCGCGCGACCGAGCGTAACGAGGAAGACGTCACCGGCTGGGTGAAGGAGAGCTGGCCCAGGTGGAACACGGTGGCGGCGCTCGGGGCCTGGCTGTGCTTCGAAGACGAAGCCGGCTTCTCGATGACGCCGCCCACCGGCTACGTCGTGTCGATCGCCACCTTCTGTGGCGTCACCATGAGGAGCTTGAACTGCCGAACGCTCGCAAGTCAGCCTGAGTGCAATGGGCCGCCACAGCCGCAGGGCTGCGGACCGGGGCACCTGTGCTCTGCGGTGCCCTGCGTCATCTTCGTTATCCACAGCCGTCGACGACTCAGGGGTGATCGGGCTACCGTACGGTACATGTCTGCATCAGAGCCTCTAGTTTCAGCCATTGACTTGTTTTGCGGTGCAGGTGGGCTGTCGCTTGGTCTGAAGCAAGCCGGCGTGAAGGTGGCGGCGGGGGTCGACTTGGATCCGGCGTGTGCCTACCCGTTCAAGCGGAACATTCGTTCCAAATTCGTCCAAGGGGACGTCAGTCGAATCACCGGCGAGCACCTTCAGGCCCTGTGGAAGGACAAGAGCGCGTTCAGGCTGCTCGCTGGCTGTGCGCCTTGTCAGCCCTTTTCGAGTCACCGACGGGGGGCGGACACGAGTTCGGAGGAGAACTGGGATCTCTTGACGCAGTTCTCTCGCCTCGTAGATGAAACTCTGCCAGACTTCGTGACCATGGAGAACGTACCTCGACTGGGGAGGATGGCGGTATTCCAAAACTTTGTCAGCAACCTCCGTAGCCGAGGATATGCCGTAGATTTCGGAAGTCTCTACGGTCCAGATTTCGGTCTTCCCCAAGAGCGGCGTCGCCTGGTTCTGATTGCGTCGAAAGTGGGGGTTGTGCGTTTGCCTGTTGGAAGCACACCCAAGACCAAATATAAAACAGTACGGCAGACGATTGCGAAGCTCCCTGCTCTTCAGCATGGCGAGGGGGATCCTCTGGATCCTTTGCACACGGCTCGACGCCTATCGCCTTTGAATCTGGCAAGGATGCGCGCTTCTCAGCCTGGAGGCACCTGGCGCGACTGGCCGGATGAGCTTCTGGCGCCTTGCCACAGAAAGAATAGTGGGTCTAGTTTCCAGGCATTCTATGGACGCATGGTTTGGGATGCGCCCTCGCCCACGATAACGACCCAGTCCTTCAACTTCGGTACGGGACGATTCGGTCACCCAGAACAGGACCGGAGCCTGACTTTGAGAGAAGCGGCAATGTTGCAAGGGTTCCCTCGCGGTTACAAATTCGTGCCCGAGGGGGAGCGGCCTTCAATGCAGGCAGTAGGCCGGCTGATCGGCAACGCTGTACCGCCGGCGTTTGGTCGGGCAGTCGGGAAGGTCATCGTCGAAAAGGCTGACACTGTCTCTAAGGAGCTGTCGTCATGAGCGTGGCTGAACCGTTTACATTCAGTGTTGACTTGGCCGTAGTCGAATCACTCGGAATCAATTTGTACAGCAACGCGGCAGCTGTTCTTTCAGAGCTGGTCGCCAATGCCTGGGATGCAGACGCTAACAAAGTCAGCATTGAGTGGGGTGACAACGGAGATAAGATAACGATTGAGGATGATGGCGTCGGAATGACTCGGGAGGAGCTGAACGAGCGCTACCTCACCGTCGCCTATAAGAAGCGAGACAGAGAGGGTAAGATTTCACCGAGGCATAATCGGCCATTCATGGGCCGAAAGGGGATCGGTAAGCTATCTGTGTTTTCTCTGGCGGGAGAGGTTGAAGTCTACTCCGCCAAAGGCGGCGAACGTAACGGATTCCGCATCAAGCTCAACGAGCTTAAGCAAAGTATTGCCGAGAAGAAGCGATATCACCCGACTCCCGTTGAAATTCCTGAGGACTTTCCGACCGAAGGGACGCGGATCGTGCTACGGGAACTGAACCGCAAGCGTACCGGAGTCTCTGTCACTGCTTTACGGCGCAGGATAGCGCGTCGATTCGATGTTCTCGGTTACGCGGATGACGATCCAGCACGGTTTGTGATCGAGATCGACGGCCGTCCGGTCACCTACGAAGACCGCGAAGACCTCAAGCGTCTGGAGTACATCTGGCAGCTCGGGATTGACGAGATCGCTGCCAGCGACACTCCCAACGCCAAGCGGCGGTGGGTGATCGCCGACAATGCTGTCGATTCTACGCGTGGCTGGCAGCTTGAAGGGTGGTTCGGAACCGTTCGCAAGCCGGACGAGCTGAACGACCCTGAAGATACTCAGGAGTCCCTGCGGAATATCATAATTCTCGCCCGTCGGCGTCCGATTCAGGAAGGTATCCTCGATCAGCTTGACTTCAACAAGATTTTCGGCAGCTATGTAACCGGGCAGATTCGTGCCGAATTTCTTGATCTCGACGACGGGTCTGATGACATCGCAACGAGTGACCGCCAGAGGCTGATTGAGGACGACGAGCGGGTCAAGCTTCTTGTAGCGAAGCTCCGGGAATGCTTCAACTCTGCCGCGCAACAGTGGTCGGACGAGCGGCCGAAGCAGAAGTTCATCGAGCTGACCGACCGTTACCCGGTAGTCCGTGAGTGGGTCGAAGACCGGCCGGACTCCCAGCGAACGGCTGCTCAAAAGCTGATCAGCACCGTCGCGGCTCTACAGCTGGACGACGAGGAGCAGCGGCCGCAACTCTATAAGTCCAGCATCCTTGCGTTCGAAAGAATGGCTCTCGATGCCACCACTCAAGAGCTTGAGAAATTTGCAGACGGTCTTTATGCCGTTGACATCCTGCCGTTGCTTGCCAACGCACGTTCCTATGAGGATGCACTGTACGTACAGATTTTGCGATCCCGATTGGAGGCCATCGAGAAGCTAGAACATATGATCAACAAGGACGAGTTGGAGAAGGTGCTGCAGAAGCATCTCTTCGAAAACATGTGGCTTCTGGATCCCTCTTGGGAGGGCGCAACAGGAGACGCCGACATGGAAATCAGCTTGTCCAGAATCAGGAAGGGGCTTCTTTTCGGCAAATCGGAAGAGGAGAATCAAAAGCAAGGCCGTATTGACATCCAATATCGCACTGCCGCTGGCGTGCACATGATCGTGGAGTTGAAGAAGTACGGCCGGAAGACCACAGTGGATGAGCTGCGAGAACAAGGAGCTAAGTATCACGAGGCTCTGTCAGAGGTAATTCGAAAGAGAGGCGAGCCAGTAAAGAACATCTCGCTGGTTTTCATCTTGGGGCAGGAGCCTGATGCTGGTTACCTAGGGGATAGGGCTCTGGCCGATGTTATCGCCCGGCAGCTCGAACACATCAACGGGCGAGTTCTGTACTATGACGAGTTGCTCGCCACAGCTCAGAAGAGGTACAAGGATTACCGCGACAAGAAATCGGATACCACTAAGCTGGACGCCATTCTGCGAGTACTTGATGGCGAAGACTGACTGAGGAAGCTGTGGCAGCTAGGTCGGCGGAACGACTTTGGCCTGGAGCTGTTTTGAAGACGCCGCGGAGTTGGGCGGCGGTGATCGCTGTGGCGTCGTCGGCCGGCCCGAGCCGGACGGCGTCCAGCGCGGCGGTCCGTGAGTTGCGTCCTGCCTCCAGGGCGGCGACGAAGGAGTAGGGCCAGCCGGGGATGAACTGATCGGCGCTGCGGCCCTGCCCGTAGACGTGGAAGAACAGCAACTCCGGGCTGGTCGACGCGTCGGGCCGCAGCCAGTTGTTCACGTCCACCGTGAGGACGGTCCGCCCGTCGGCCGCCCTCGGCAACGGAGTGGAGGCCAGCAGGTTGCACAGGCGGCGCGGCTCCGGCCGGCCGTGATTGACCGCGTCGTACATCGCCCCGTGCCCGCGCCGGTGCTCGGCCGTGAGGGCCAGCTCAACCGGGCGACGTCACCGGACCATCGGCAAACAGCATCGCGTCGGTGACTTCGAAGAAGCGCATCCGCACGGCTGTAAAGACAGCCGCAGAACTGGTGGCGAACGTGGTACAGGATGCCCAACGCGGCCTCAGCAGACGGTTGAGGGACAAGACTTTTCACCAGCGGCCGTTCCTTGGCCGCGTTCGTGAAGGAGCTAACCACGCGGCCGAGCCGCCGTGGCGGGCGCTCTGTCCTCCGGGGTAAAGGATCACTGTACCGAACAGATCGGGCGGATCATGAAGCCCAGCCGTGGCTGAGGGGGAGGCGGCCGGCCTGGTGTGCCTCGCGCTGCTCGGTGATCCACTGCTCGACCTGATCCACAGAGTCTGTGACTATCCGGTCCGTCGTATCGAGCACCTGCGTGCGCCATCGGGGATCACCAGCACTCCAACCGGTCCAGCGCCAGACCATCTCGGGCCAGCCGTTGTCGGTGATCACATCGGGCCGGTGAGACGGGTCGAGGGCGTGCTTGCGGTGCCAAGCAGCCCAGCCGATGTACGCGTCCATCGCCTGGGTGTCCCATCGTCCGGGGGCACGCTCGGCGAGGCGAGCGCGTCGAACCGGGTCAGCGACATCGACCAGGCACACGGCGATGCCATCCAGTAGCGGAGCGGAGGGCGCGGCCAGCAATTCGCCCAAGGGGGACTGCGCGCTGAGCAGAAGGTCGATGCCGCGTTCCTGGTAGTCCAACGCGTGTCGCACCCACATCTCGGTCATGCGATGGCGCCAGCGCTGGTCGGCGCCCTCCGGTACACCGATCTCATCGACGTCGTGCACGGCGATCCTCCCGAGCCGACCGGCCGCCGCGAGGGCGAGGGTCGTCTTGCCTGAGCAGCTTGACCCGGTGAGCTTGAACAGCATGGCGCCAGGGTGCCAGCAGCAACGCGCCTTCCACGATCGGTTTCCTCCGGCCACGCACCTCCCCGCCTGCCGCCGGAACTGGGCGTGGGGAGGGCGCTGACCTTCGTGCACCATCCGTTCAGAGACGATCAGCGAGGTCCTGGACGCATCGCTCGTTCTGCCAGGGGGCACGCGTCCGCTGGGCTTCGCAGATACGGTCCATGGTGGGCGCGGGTCATACTCGTTCTGCCTGTGACACAGGGAGGTCAGACGGCGTGACGACGAACGAACGAACCGCGTTCGACTCCGCAACGGCAGAGACCATCTTGCGTAGAGCCTGCGAGCTGGCCGGTTTGGACCCCGACGGGATCGAGATGGTGCGGCTCGGTGATCACGCGGTGTTCCGCGTCGACGGCGGACGAGTCGTTTCGCGAGTCGGCCGGCACGCTGACCGCCTGCCGTCGGTGCGCCGAGAGGTTGCTGTGGCGCGATGGCTCGAAGCTGAGGACTACCCGTCGGCGCGACTCGTCACGGAGGCTGAACAGCCTGTCGTCGTCGAAGGGCATCCGGTGACCTTCTGGGAAGGGCTGGCCAACGGCGAGAAATACGCCAGCACGCGTGAGATGGGTGAACTCCTGAGGCGGCTCCATGGTCTGGAACCGCCGCATTTTCCCCTGCCCGAGCTCCGTCCCTTCGACAAGGTCAGGCAGCGTCTGGGGCGCGCTGAGATCCGTGCGGAGACTCGCGCCTATCTAGCCGGCCGCGCCAAGGAGTTGGCGGCCGAGTACCAGGAGCTGGAGTTCGTGCTTCCGCCGGGGCATCTGCACGGTGACTTCAACGTCGGCAATGTCCTGCGAGACGCGGAAGGCCACCCGCAGGTCATCGACCTGGACGGCTTCGTAACCGGTCCCCGTGAGTGGGACCTCATACAGACGGCCATGTACTACGACAGCTTCGGCTGGCACACGGAGGCCGAGTACGCCGACTTCGCGGACGGCTACGGCTTCGACGTCCGGCAGTGGTCCGGGTACGCCGTGCTCCGAAGCGTCCGCGAACTGCTGATGGTCACCTGGCTCTCGCAGAATGCCGGCACGGATCCGCGCGCTGCCGAGGAAGTCGAGAAGCGCGTCGAGACGCTGCGATCCGGTGGCTCACGGCGAGCTTGGGCGCCGTTCTAGGCGACTCCGGCTTGCAGCCAGAGGCGGAAGCCGCGAGCTCGTTCCGTGAAGTCGCGGAACTCCGCGGCCCGCCGCATGCCGTCCGTGACGCGGCCCTGAAACTCCCGTACGTACTGCAGACAGCGTGCCGACTTCAGGCCCTCACCGAGGCTCAGCGCGCTCAGGGCGATCTCGAAGCCGCGACCGATCTCACCTTGGTTGATGTACGCCTCGGCCTGCACCATCGTCGCGAAGAAGTCACTGCGGGTGTTCATGCCGTTGCCGAAAATGGAGCCTGCGCCCCGCTCCGTGGCTTCGACAGAGCGCCCGAGGTCGCGGAAGCAGTGGCCGATCTCGGCAGCCAGCTCCACCTCGTCGAAGTACGAGATGTATGGCGGGTCGCTGTCGGCTGTCCTTTGGCCGAGTCGGCGTTCTGCCTCCACCAGGGCCAGGTCACAGCCTCGGTCGTCGCCAAGACGAGCCAGAGCCCGCGCCTCCATCGCGCGGAACTGCGCGGCCATCGTCGGCCCCAGGCTTGCGGCCGGGTTCGTGTACGCGGCTCGGGCGAGAGTCACAGCGTCCTGGTACCGGCCCGTGAAAGTGGCCTGATGGCTCATCGCGGACAGGATGCTTCCGCCCAGGCGTCTGTCACCAGCCGCCTGCGTCATGCGAAGGGCTTGGATGAAGTACCGCTGAGCGATGCCGTGCAGGCAGCTGTCGTACGACATCCATCCGGCGAGCAAGAGTGCTTCGGCCACAGCCGAGTACAGCTGCTTGCCTACGGCGTCGGAGTACTTCCCATCGAGCATCGGCCGGACATCCGTGTGCAGGTACTGAATCAGTGCGCGCCGGGCGTGACCACCGCCGAACTTCCCATCGAGCATGCTGAATGCGTCGGCGGTTGAGCGCACCATTTCTACGTCCACGGCGCCGATGGCCCGGTCGCCTGCCCGCGTCAGCACTTCGTCCGGCGGGGCGACGAGCCAGCGCAGGGCAGCGGTGTTCCATGCTGCAGAGTCCAACTGTGCCCGGAGCAACGACTCGGCCTCGGCAAGGTCGGCGCGCCACAGGTCAGCCACGGTCTTGGCCGCGGCCTCAGGACGGTCCGCGAAGTCGAGCCCCAGCTCGGGCTTCACGGCGGACACCGCCGCGTTGCCCATCCCGATGTCGTCGATGGTGAGGCGGCGCCCCAGCTTGCGTCCGATGGCGTCAGCGATGAACTGCGGCATGTTCCCACGCGGGATCGAGCTCTTGAGCCAGCGGGTGACGTACGTGTGATCGCAGGTGATGTCTTCGCCTGCTAATGCAGCTGCGACGACTACCGCGCGGGCCAGCGACTTGTGCGAGAAGTCGGCTTCCTGCATGAGCGCGGCCAGCCGGGCGTTCCGTTGTGTCATCGGACCCCCAGAGAACAGCCGTAGTGCCAGCTTGACGCACGGTCACTCTACGCAGGTCACAGCCAGGGTGCAGGAGGTTTGCACGTAGGAGTGCACGAGTGCACCCCCAAGTGCACGCTCCCGAAGTTGCCTCCGCATGGCGACAGTTGAGTCATCGCCGCAAGATCCGCACGGCCTTGTCGAGGTGGAGGCAGCCAAGCCGCTCTCCTTCGTCTATCGGACGCCTCCACAAGGCGTCGTGGGGTCGTGGATGCCCAGCCGGCCGGAGGACTGGGTTCTGCACAAGATCACCGATCTACTGATGGAGCCTTGCCATGCGCTATCCGCCGACGAGCACCGCCTTGTCGACGAGCCTGTCTGCGGTCAACACACACCCCGTGAGCGACGTACAGCTTGGCGCCTCCCCGGTGCGGAGTTCCGCAATCCGGGCTCCGAAGCCGACCGCGGTGGTACTGGATCTCTTCGGCACACTCGTCGCAGCACCGAGCACAGTCGAACGAAGTGCTGCCGCCGCCCAGTTCGCCGATGTCCTGGGCGTATCCTCGTCGGTCGCCGAGGCGGCACTGTCCGACAGCTGGCGGGCAAGGCACGACGGGCAGCTGAGGTCCACAGCCGAGGTCGCGGCGCACCTCGTGGCGCGCTGCGACGCTCCCGCTTCCCGTGTAGATGAGCTGGAACGGCTCCTGGCGAAACTCGCCCGCGACCGGCTCCAGGCCGATGCCACTCTCCTGCAGGCCCTGAAGGAGCTTCGGCACGGCGGGGTCAGGCTGGCCGTCCTCAGCGACGCATCCCCCGACATCGCCGAGGCATGGAGCCGCAGCGAGCTCGCGCCGCACTTCGACGCTGCCGTGTTCAGCTGCCGGGTGGATGCGATGAAGCCCGCTCCTCGACTCTTCCGTGCCGTGCTCGGCGCACTCGATGCCGCCCCGGAGCGGGTCCTCTACTGCGGCGACGGCGGCGGTGACGAGCTGGCCGGCGCGGAGCGCGCCGGGATGCATGCGGTGCGCGTGGAACGCCGGGGCGGACCTCACGGCCTTGCGTTCGGCGAGACGGCCTGGCCCGGCAGGGAGATACCCGCAGTAGAGGCTCTCCCGTCCTTGCTGAGCACGTGGAGGGAACGATGAGCGTCCCGTACACCTGGGCAGTTGAAAGCGGCGCCCTCCGCCGGCTCCCCGCTCCGGTCGACACGTACCCGATGGGCGACACGACGATCGTCGAGACCCGCTACACGGGCGTGTGCGGGAGCGACGTCGCGAAACTCAGTCACCCATGGCAGGGTCGGCTGCCTGAGCCGTGGTTCCCCGGGCACGAGATCGTCGGGGTCGACACGGAGTCGGGAGAGTGGGTCGCGGTCGACCCGATGGTGGCCTGCCGCTCGTGCCACTACTGCGACCGCGGCTTCGTACACCTCTGCGCGGAGCTGCGACGCATCGGCTGGGACCTGCCCGGTGGTCTCGCCGGCGCTGTGAGGGTGCCCCGCGACAACATTCTCCCGCTACCTCATCTGCACGATCCCGCACACGGCGTCCTTGCCGATCCGATGGCAGTGGCACTGCACGGAGTCCGCTGCGGCCTCCAAATGCCACTGGGGCGGCTCGGCGTCATAGGCGGCGGCGTCATTGGGGTCTGCACGGCGATCTGTGCGGCGGATGCCGGGTGGGACGTCCACGTGCTGGTCAGGGAGCCTTCGCGGTCGCATCAACTGAGTTACGTCCTCGACCCGAACATCAACCTCCACTCCGCCGAACTGCCGCCATGCGACGTCGTCGTGGACGCCGCGTCCGGCGGCAGCGACGCCCCCATACGCCAGGCTCTGAAAGCCGTTCGTGACGGAGGAACGGTTCTCGTACAGAACGCCTACGCGCCCCGGGCGCTTCTCTCGGTCCCCCTGCGGGACGTCTTCCGGCGCTCGATCACTCTGCGTGGCTCCTTCTCGTACTGCCGCGCAGACGGCCACGACGACTTCCGTGACGCCATCGACGCCCTCGCGAAGGACGGCGACTGGGCGGCCCTGATGACCCGGGACCGATTCCCTCTTAGCGACCTGCCGCAGGGGCTGGCAGCCCTGAAGAGCGGGTCCCGCCATCGCCCGTTCAAGGTCCTGCTCACGTCCGACATCTGAAGGAAGGAGCCAACGCCATGGCGGTGACAACGCCATTGCTGGCCCAGAAGATCAACTCGCCCGCCGACATCTCACCCGAGGACATCCACGAGGGCATCCTGAGCATTCTCGCGTTACCGGAGGGTCACACCCGGGACGTGATGCTCGGCAGCGTCCTCACCGGCCTGCTCCTGCGAGGGCCGAGACTGCAGGAGGTCGAGGCTGCGGTCCGGGCCGCGACGGCCCTGGACCGAAATGGCTGGGACTTCCACCGGCCGCCCACGGGCATGCGGTTCGTCGGCTACACGGGCAGCGGGAAGAAGACCTTCAAGACGATCAACCTCAGCACGGCCGCGGCGCTGGTGGCGGCGGCTGGGGGAGCACATGTCGCGAAGCTCGGATCGCGCAGTGCGTCGTCGAAGACCGGATCGCGCGACTTCATCGACGTCGTGGGGGCGACGGGCGACACGGTGCCGCACCAGGAGATGGTGGACATCACGGCGGAGGTCGGCTTCGGGTTCTTCTCCATCGAGAACCGCGTGCCCGAGTTCGACCGCCGCTACGGAGGCAGGTTCCAGGCTGTACACGCCCTCAGCCTGGCGTTCCCCGCTCTCCTGAGCCCGGTCACCTGCCCCGCCTACGTGTACGGGCTCTCGCACCCCGCTGTCGGCGCTTCCGCCCGGCTGCTCTCCCGGCTCGGGCTGCCGGACGTCACGGTGATCAACTCCAGCGTCGGCCAGGCGGTCCAGGTCGACGAACTGCTCCCCGGAAGCACCGTGCGGGCCTGCCGCATCAGCGCCGGCGACGAGGATCTGGCCTTCAACGACGAGGTACGCAGGGGCGCGGCCTCGATGCCGCAGGACCTGATGTCCGTCGCCCAGCACGAGGACCCTTTGGAGAACGTCGCCGCGGTAATCCGCGTGCTGGCCGGTCGGGACACCAGCCAGGCGCGGAACGCGGTCGCCCTCAACGCGGCCCTGCTCATGGTGATGTCCGAGGCGGCCTCCACCATCCAGTCCGGCATCGACAAGGCGCTCGCCATCATCGACGCGGGCGCGGGTCTGGACACGCTCCAGCAGTTCGTTCGGCTCACGGGCGGCGCCCCGCACCAGCTCGACTCGCTCCTGCGGCCTGTCTCTCCGCCGGCCTCCCTGATCAGCCCTGGCATCAAGGAGACAGCTCCATGCTGACGCACGAAGAACTCGGGATCGTCCACCTGGTCCTCAACACCGACTGCAACGCCTGGGACCTGAAGCCGACCAGCACCTCACCGGGCGTGTGCCGCTTCTGCTACCGCGAGCGCAACCGGGTCAGCACCGACGCCGACACGGTCCGTCGCGTCATCGACCGCGTCCGTTCGGAGTCCGAAGCCCGTCGGTGCGTCTTCACCGGCGGCGACCCCGTGATGCCGTACGACAACCACCTGGAGGTCGCCCTCCGGCACGCCACCGAGGTCGGCTTCGAGACGAACCTGCACACCAACGGGCTGCTCCTGAGCGATCGTTACGCCGGTCTCCGCGACCACGTGACCATCTACTCCCTGGCAGTCGATGGCCCGAATGCCGAGACGGCCAACTGGTTCCGCGGACAGGGGTACTTCGAACGGTTCCTGTCCAACGTCGAGTTCCTCACCGCCGACCAGCGACGGCTCGCGTTCAACACGTTCACCACAGCCAGCTCCGTGAAGGAACTGCCTCGCCTGGCACAGCTCATCGCCGGGGTGACCCAACGGACGGACGTCGAGTACTGGCTGATCTCCCAGTACCGACCCATCGGCCGAGCGAACACGCGTAAGGCGGAGATCTACGGCTTCGAGCGGGACGACTTCGTACGGGCCGTGGACGACGTACGCGACATGGTCGACGGGGTGGAGATCTACGCCCAGCCCACGCGTGCCCCGGAGGACCAGTACCCGTTCCGGGTCTGGGTCCTCGCCGACGGAACGGTCACCGCAGACCTCGGCAGCGTCGCGGCTCCCCGCAACGAGGTGCTCGGAAACCTCCTGGTTGACGGCTTCGAGCCGCTGGTCCGCAGGGCCTTCGCCCTCCGCGAGCAGACACAGTTGGAAGGAATCGCATGAAGTTCGACACCGCGTACTACGAGAGCGTCATCGACCAGCACCGCTACGAACGCCTGGGGCTCGGCGCCATCGACTTCGCCCTCGCGGGGATGAGCCCCGACGATCTGCGAACGAAGTGGGTGTGCCATACGGGAGCGCGCGGGTTCGCGGAGGCGGTCGCGGACGGGCAGCCCGCGATCGTCACCACGGGCGTCGGTCTCGGAGGGCCGCCCCACGCCGGCACCCTTTTCCAGCTGCTGCGTGCGATCAAGCTGCAGCAGTGCGGCCTCGACGTCCAGATCGTGCTGGGCGACCTCGACTCCTACAACGCCCGCCGTACGCCCCTGGACTCTGTGCGGAAACTCGCCGACCAGTACGAGGAGTTCGTCCTGGGCCTCGGGTTCGACGCCAAGCGCGGCGTGCTGCGCAGGCAGGAGGGCGAGACCGACGTCCTGGCCACCGCGTTCCTGCTGTCGCGCCACCTGGACGACGACGACTTCCACTGGGCGGAGGAGGACCTCGCCGGTGTCTACCGCAACCACGGGGTCTTCGACCGCCTCAACTACGGCATGAAGCAGGCCACTCTGCTCATGGCCGCGGACTTCGTGCACCTCCTCCGCGAAGGGCGTCACGTCCTGGTCTCCCTCGGAGTCGACGAGCACAAGTACGTCGCTCTCGCCCGGCGCGGTGCGGAACGCTGGGGCCTCCCCGCGGACCACCTCTCTGGCATCTACACCAAGATGATCCCCGGCCTCGGCGGCCTCCCGAAGATGAGCAAGAGCATCCCCGGCTCCGGGATCGACGCCTCCATGTGCGCCGAGGACATCCGAGCCCTGCTCAAGACGGACACCGACACCGCCCCCACCGACGACGGCTCGGCGCTGCTCCAGATGTACGCGTGCCTGCCCGAGGTCGACGGACGGGCATACGACCGGGCCTCGGCCGCGCGCCGCGACGGAAGCCCCGAATGGCGCACCGTACGCGAGCAGCTGGTCGAGCGGATGCTCTCGCTGTTCTCCCACTGGCCGAAGTAAGCAAGGAGTCCCTCGTGCACACAAAGACCGCGACCTCCCGCCAGCCCATCGGCGGCGCCGAGACCTACTTCATCAGGAGCGGCTACCGCAGCCGCACCGAGGTGGAGTACTTCCTCGACGAGACGGACGACACCGTGATCTGGCAGCCCGACGTCTACCCCTACGCCGCCGCCCGGGCGCAGGAACTCGGCCGCGACGTCGTGATCGACATCGGCTGCGGCCGTGCGGGCAAACTGGCCTCGCTGGCCGGCGAGTACCCGGCCTGGTCCTACATCGGCGTGGACCTCGGGGACAACCTCGTGTGGTGCCGCGACAACCACCCCTTCGGGGAATGGATCGACGTCGACCTTGAGTCGGCCGAGCGGCTGCCCATCGACCCCTCCCTCGTGCGCCGGTCCATCGTGGTCTGCTCCGACGTGATCGAGCACCTGATGAATCCGATGCCGGCCCTGTCCCTGATCCGTGGCCTCCTCATGGAGGGCAGCGCCGCCGCCGTGCTGTCCACGCCAGCCCGCGAGTGCCGCAGCGGTTACGACGCTCCCGGCCCGCCCCGCAACCCCAGCCACGTCCGGGAATGGGCGAGCGACGAGTTCCAGGCACTGCTGCGGGCGTCCGGGTTCGAGATCCACTACGCCGGGCTCACCCGGAGCGACGACGCCTCCAACGGCCTGTCCACCCAGCTGCTCCTCGTCGGCTCGGGAGAGGTGGAGGGGGAACAGCGATGAGCGCGGTTCCCCAGTCCGAGGGCATGCGTGTCGTCCACCTCCCGGCTCGCACTCCGTACGCGTGGAAGCTGCAGAGCCGTGACTTCCACATCGTCAACGGGACGGAGATCCCCAGCGGCGACACGGTGCCGGCGGCGGTCACCGCCGCCTGGCTCCTCGAACACGGCCCTCTCACATGGCTCGACGTCCTGCACCTGCACCACATCGACTTCGAGGACCTCGCCACGCTGGAACGCTTGCTCGATGAGTGCCTCAACCATGGAGTCAACGTGGTCTTCACGGCCCACGACACACGCCCCATGGTCGGCAGCGCCGAGGACTTCACCGCGCGGCTGCGAATGCTCCACTCCGCCGAGGTCAGCTGGGTCTGTCTCACCGAAGGCTCTGTCGCAGCGCTCGCAGTGGTTCTCGGCGAGCCCCCGCGGGCAACGGTCATTCCTCACGGGTACGTCGCCGCTCCGGAGTCGCTGGCCGGCCTGGAGCGCGAGTCGAGCAGCTCGGCGGCCCGGTACCTCATGTTCGGTGCCTCACGGGCCAGCCGGGACCAGCTGTCCACCATGGCCAACTGGAGCCTGGGGATCACGGATCCCCACAGCACTCTCCACGTCCTTCTGCGCGCGTTCAGCCCGGCCGACTTCGCCGACGGCGGCCGTGCTCCGCTGCTCCTGGAGACGGCCCGGTGCGATCCCCGCATCCGCCTCACCATGCGCCCATATCCCACGGACGAGGAAGTGGTCAGAGCCGGGCTGGCTTCTGACTCGCTGCTGCTGCCGTACCTCTGGGGCAGCCACTCCGGCCAGCTGGAACTGGCCTTCGACCTGAACCTGCTTCCGGTCTGCTCCCTCACCGGCCACCTGCCCGAGCAGTACGAGCGGCACAAGGGGCTCGTCGAAGAACCCGAATGGTTCGACTGGTCGCAGGGGCACCCCAACCTCTTCGGAGAGAAATTCCTGACCGCGCTGGAGAAAGCGGCAGCGCGGCTCGACACCAAGCCCCGCCGCCTCGACCGCGAGTTCCTCGAATACAGGGCTCAGGAACACAGGACAATCCTGGACGACTACGCCCGAGTGTATGGAGGTGACGGATGAGCACCCCTCCGCTTATTTCGTGCGTGATCCTTTGCCACAACTACGGCCGATATCTCGACAGGGCCATAACGAGCTGCCTGGAGCAGGAGCCAGGAGACTTCATCCTTCACGAAATCATCGTCATCGACGACGGCTCCACCGACGAAACCGAAGAGGTGTGTCTGCGTCACGAAGGCGAGGTCAAGGTCATTCGGAGAAGCCAGCAGGGCTTCGGTCAATCCCTGACCGATGCCTTTCTCCTCAGTTCCGGCGATTGGGTGGCTCCGCTCGATGCCGACGACTGGTTCCACCCGTCGAAGCTGCGCACATGCGCCGAGGCGATGAGGGATGAAACGCTGTTCATCGAGCACTGGGAAAACGTGGTCGACGCCGACGGGAACCCGATGCTGAACGAACCGCATCCGGGCGGAAACACGAGCACACTCGTGGTCCACCGCGATGCCGCCCTCAGCCTCCTGCCGGCGAGCAACGAGATCTTCTTCCACGCATTTCGTGAGGCCGGCCGAGGCATCGCGCTCCGGAACCCGTTGACCTTCTACAGGGTCCACCCCCGCAGCATGACCGACCGCAGCACGCCCGGCGTGTCACAGGACTATCGGGCTGACGTCTGCGTCGCGCTCTCGGATCACCTCCGCGCGATGTACGCAAATCCTCCCGCGTGGGCGAGCACCCGCCAGCTCAGAAGGATCTCCTGGCATTTCCGGGCACTCGCTTCCGGTCACAAGGTGGAATCCGCCATGCAGAGAAAGAGCAGGGTGTCCGCAATGCTCCTGATTCCGGGCATGCTCATCGGCACGCTCCGCGCACACGGCCCGATAGCGCCGTGGCTCAGGTCCCTCTTCAGCACGATCGCGGGGCGGCCACTGGTGCGACTGTCGGACCAGGAACGGCAGGCTGATTCGTGATCATTCCGACGATGTGTCGGGGGTGGCGATGATAAAATCGCTGCTTCCAATCCCTTACTGGTCAGGCCAGTTGTCCGACCCAGGAGCGTATAGGCGCCATGAGCCGTTTGAGTGAGTCCGTCACCCGTGTCATGCACATCCTCGATGGAGCGGACCTGGGCGAGGACTATACGGTCGCGCAGCTGCTGGGCGAGACAACAGCAAGGCGCTCCCTCGACCTCTCCGACCTCTCCCCCCAGGAACAGGCCGCCCTGGTCGAGGGGCGCGCGAATCACCTGATCCCCTCGGCTGCGGTGCTCGCCGAGAAGATCGAGGCCGCGCAGGCGGCGGGACGGCCGTTCGTCGTCAAGTACGGCATCGACCCGACCTCGCCCGATGTCCACCTCGGACACGCGGTGCCGATCATCCTCGCCAGCCGGTTCCAGCGGATGGGACACCACGTCGTCTTCATCATCGGCGACGTCACGGCCAAGATCGGCGACCCGTCGGGACGCTCCTCGGAGCGACCGCCCCTCACCGACGAGGACATCGCCCGCAACCTGAGCGGCTACCAGCAGCAGGTCACGCCGTTCATCGACTTCGAGCGTGCCGACCTGCGCTTCAACGGTGAGTGGCTGAACAAGGTCACCCTGCCGGAGCTCGTCGGGGTCCTCGCCCGGGTGCCGGTCTCCATGTCGCTCCAGCGCGAGGACTTCCGTACCCGGCTCGCCGAGGGCCACGGGCTGTCCGTCGCCGAGTTCGTCTACTCCGTCGTCATGGCGTGGGACTCGGTTGCGATCGACGCCGACGTCGAACTCGGCGGCGTGGACCAGCTGCTGAACCTCCAGATGTGCCGCAAGGTCATGGAGATCTCCGACCAGGCCCCCGAGGTCGTCATCACGACCCCGCTCATCGAGGGCACCGACGGCACGGGCACCAAGATGAGCAAGAGCAAGGGCAACTACGTGGGCCTGACGGCGTCGCCCGATGACGTCTACGGCCGGCTGATGTCCATCCCCGACCACCTGACCGAGCAGTACCTCCAGCTGCTCACCGAGTGGACGGACGACGAGATCCGCGTGGTCACCAAGCGTCTGGAGGCCGGCACCGCGCACCCGATGGCGATCAAGCGTATCCTGGCCGGCGAGGTGGTGGCCGCACTCCACGGCCTGGACGCCGCTGCCGCCGCCCGCGCGGAGTTCACGGCGCGCTTCTCCAAGCGCTCCTTCGGGGACACGCAGAACCTCCCCGTCGTCTCCCTGAAGGACCACTCCGAGGAGACGCTCGGCGCGTTGGTCAGCCGGACGCTGGACTTCGCTCCCAGCATCTCCGCCGTGCGCCGTGTTGCTCAGCAGAAGGGCCTCCGCCTGATCCGCGAGTCGAACGGAGAGCAGCAGCCGACGCCGCTCACGGAGGCGTCTGTTCAGCAGACGCTCGGCGAAGTCGTCGGGGAGGCCGGGGCCCTGGAAGGTGCCGAGCTGTATCTCAAGGTGGGCCGTAAGGTCGCTCGTATCGACGTCTGAGATCACGAACGGGGCCAGCTCACCTGGGTGAGCCGGCCCCGTTCCGTTTGCCCTCTCCGGCGATCTAGGGATCAGTACGTGGCGTAGTTGGAAGCCGCGAGAGTGCCAACTGTCCGTTGTCAGTGAAGTCAGTTCGCTGTGTCAGCAGCTGACCGGGCACCTACCTACCCCAGCAGCTCTGATTGGACCCGGTCCCAGCTCGGTCGCGGACTGTCGACCGGGTGCACGATGGTGAGCAGGCGGCCTTCGAGGAACACATCGAGCCGGTCGTCCGTCCGAGAGGCTAGCTGTCGGCGCTGAGCCCGGTGGTCCACCGGCACGCGCTCTTCGAGGACGCCGAGCAGCACCTCGTGGCGTGCTTGGCCGACAGCATCGCCGCGGATCCAACGGCCGCGGACCTCCACGCCGGAGAACGTGCCGAGTGTGTCCTCGCGGCTGAAGGACCGGTTCATCGCCGCCTCGACCACCGGCTCGGCCCTCCTGATCGCTGTCCTGACGTAGGCCCCGGTTACGTCGGCCGAGCCCTCCACATCGGACGGCGCGGAATCAGCCCGAACCCCGAGGGATCCCTCCGGCTCCAGGTCCTCGCGCCGACGGGGATCAGGCCGGGGAACGCGGAATCGCCAGGGCTGTCCGCTGCCCGGCATGTCGATCCACCCGGTCTTGAGTCCGGCCGTGGCTGGGGCGTCGTCGGGCAGGAAGATGTCGACGTAGATGCCGCCCGTGCCGAGCCAGACCCAGCTCATGAAGTAGGCGTGATCACCGTGGTCGACGGACCACTGCGCGAGCTTCTCCAAGCGCGCCTTCTGCGCCTGGGTACCTTTGCCAGCCGGGAACATCTGCTTGTGATCGCGACGCCGACCCCGCGCCTCCCCAGCAAGCGGACCGGTCGCCAGGTCATACAGCAGGTCGGGTCGCACACCCTTCTTCGCGTAGGTCCCGACAAGTTTCCCGGGCAGGACGTCGAAGCTGCTGAGCCCGTTAGCCCCGGGCTTCCAGTCGAAGAGGGCCTCGCTGGCAGCGGTCATCACCCCGAGCCCGGTGCACTCGCTGACGAAGCGTCGGATATGGCCGGAGCTGGAGTCGAGGGCGGGGCAGTCGACCCCGAGTGAACCAGCGCCCGGGCTGCCTGCGATGTAGCTGAGGAGGAGGCTGATTTCGTGGTCGCGCACACGCTGGTCGACCGTCTTGCGCAAGTCGCAGGCAAGGGCGTTGATGTTGACCACTGCGGCCAAGGACACCGGCAGAGGGCCTTGCCCGATCTCGACAGCCTGGACGGCCTCAGCGCCAGCCTTTCCCTTCTCGACCGTGAAGCGCCACACCCGGGCGCGCACCGAACTCATGCGGGAAGCCTACGGCCGCTATCCGACAGCACGGATCGCTCCGCCTCTGCGGGGCCCCTTCGACATGAGTTCTTCAACGAATTACCAGCCCGGCACACGAGAAGTCGTACACCGCGATGTCGTTAACCGGGCGGTATCCGATCCGCTGGTAGAGGCCGTTGCTGGTGGGGTTGGCCAGGTCCGCGAACAGGAGGACCTCCGCCGCGCCTGCGGCCAGCGCGGCCCTGCTCACCTCGACGGTCACGGCGCCCGCATAACCGCGGCCCCGCAGGTGGGCCGGGGTGTAGACGGGGGCCACCCGGACCTGGCCAGCGACCATCGGGGTCACGCCCGCCATGGAGACGGGAGTGCCGTCCGGCGTCCCCCAGAGCGTGACGCGTCCTTGGGCGATGCGTGTATCCGTCCATGAGCTGTTGTCCGCAGCGGGGGTTCCTCCGATGGCGGTGACGAACTCGCGATGCCAGAGCATGAGTTGCTCGCGGTCCTGCTCGCCCGCGACTCGGCTTCGGCCCTCCGGGAGTGGCTCCGGTGGAGTGAGTGTGCCGAGGCGGTACAGGCGCTCCCGCTCGTGCAGCGTCGGCGTCGCGCCCGTATGCCGCGCCCAGGCACCGGCGAAGGCGGTGGCGGTGTCGTGGTCCGCGTTGACGCCGGGGAGGCGGTGGCCGAGGCGGGCCAGGTGGGCGGCGAGGGCGTCGGCCTCCTCGTGGGTGAGCGGGGTGAGGTAAGGGCGGCGGGGCGGGGTGCGGAAGAAGGCCGCGCGGACCTCGCCCGCCCGCTCAAGACTGCCGAAGACGGGGGCTTCGGCGCCGTACGCGTCCGCCCCGCGCGTACGCAGTGCCTCGGCCACCGTCAGCGGGACGGTGTGCAGGGCAGGGCGCGAGCGCAGGAAGTCTCCGGCTTGAGCAAGAAAGCCGTCGAGGTCTTCGGTGAGGTGCCAGCCATCCGGACGCATGCCTCATGATCCCTCGTGCCTGTCGGCGTGCGCCCGCAGTTTTCGCCGGGGCGAGGCGGCAGGACCTGGCAGATCAGACACCGCCCGAAGCACGGGGAGGTTGGGAGCAGCCCGCCGTCCCGAGTGTCCGTTGATATCGAACCCAGTCGTTTTGCCATCGAACCGAGTCGTGCCGCATCCGGCGTGGCTAGAACCACGAAGCGAACGAGGGCCGACGGCAAGCCGTCGGCCCTCTGGTCAGCTATCCCACAGCACAGCGCACCCTGCAGCTCATCAGCTGCCGAGAGTCCCCATGCACGTCATGCACCGGCTCGTCGCCCGCAGCTGCGCGTTTCCTCCAGTGGCGATGGCTGGGCTGCTTTCGCTGATGCGGTCCCAATCTCCGGGCGACGGATCGAGGATCCAACCCCACTTCGGGGGCCGCACCTCGTCTTCTGTCATGTGATCGCAGGCGCCTGGAACGTGCGCCTTACCATTCTGTTTGATCAAGATGGCGTTGCCGGGGAACCGCCGCCACTCCTGTCGAACACGCCTTTCCTCCGGGTGTGCCTTGGGGACGCTGCCATCAGGAGGGCAGGCGCACCCCATGCCGATGATGTTGTCGCATCGCTCGCAGCGCACCTCTTTCATGTGTACAAGTGTCCCATCCGAGAGTGCGCAGCTCACGGGTGACGGCATGGCCGCGGTGTCCGTTGCGGCGACACCGAGAGATCACCGCTATTCGACTGGGTTGGATGGCAAAGCGGCTGGCTTCGCTGACAACAGACACCGAGGTGGGATCGTGAGCGGCCCAGTCGATGGTGTCCTTTGACAGGGAAGCTGGTAGCCCCAGGTCAGGCGCTGCCACCGAGGAACTTCACTGTCAAAAGGACAAGTTCGCCGGGGGCAGACAGGAAAGACCCCCTGAAGGACTGGTGCGCGGCGGCAAGCCATGTCAACGTACAACGCCTGCTGGACACCACCCCCGAGCCCACGGAGGCGCCCCTGCATCCGCACCACCCCAGCGAACCCTCCCGCCTTGACTTGCCTGACCCGGTGTACTGGGTCACCCCGCGCCACTTGGCCGGAGACAACCACGCGCTCGCCGAGCGGATCGGCGACACCTTGTCGGATTTGGGCTGGCGCATGTGGCCTACCGCCCGCCGCACCCTGCTGTACGTGAGCCCCAACGGGCTGTGCGGCGCCGAATGGGTCCTCGCGGCCTACCCGTTCGAGCTGGGCGGGCTGCCGGTGGCCTGGCAGCTGAGCGCCCGCCCGCATGCCACGTCCGCGATCATGGAGTGGAACGCGTACTTCACCGCCGGCGTCCCGTACGAGGCGCTCGCCGATCTCCTGGTGGAGATCGACAGCCGTAAGACGCCCGACGTCGGCTTCACGGGGCCCGAGACCGTCCTCAACACGCTGAGTGGCCGGGGCTGGATCCGCGACGTGGACTGCCCCCGAACCACCGCCACGGACCCCGGGTTCTCCTGCAGTGTCTCCCTGGAGGTGTTGCCGCCGCTCATCGAGGACGTCGACCCGCGTCCTGACCTTGTGGGCTGGCAGGCGTGGGCGGACCCCGTTCCCGGCGCCCCGTACCTGTGGTGCGCGAGTTTCAGCGCCAGCGTCCCTCATGACCTGGTCGCCGCGTTCGCGTCCTCGCTTGCCTCGCCGGTCCCGGTGCCCCGCCGCACCGTGCCCGGGAGCGCCGAGGGCCGGCTCACCGTCGTCCGCCGCAGCTGACGACCCCTGCCCCATTAGAGCCGCTGGTGTGCGGCTCGTCGCCAGTCTCGCCGAGCAGGGGCACGTTTCCCGTGCCCGCCAGATGACAGAGAGGAAGAGATCTTGTTCTTTCGACGCGCTCGCGAGGACCGCGCATTCCGTGAAGCCCAGCGTGCGGGCTTCGCTCAGCTACAGGCCACACAGTCGTGGCCCGACTTCTCCCAGCAGACCGCACCGGCTCCGGCTGAAGAGGAAGCGGTGGCGCCCGACTTCGTACCGCCGGACTTGAGGGTACCGTCCCGGCAGGAGGTGGCCGGGGTGATGATGCGCTGGCTGCAGCCGCTCGTCATTGGTGGCGGGGTTCGTACGTGCCCCGAGTGCGGCATGTACCGGGACTGGATCATCTCCTGCATGCGCGACGACTCGGTGTGGCTGCGCTGCCGGGCAGGCCACGAGACGAAGGAGCCTGGCCTGGATGCGGCTTGGTTCAACCGCCACTCCGGTCCCGTCGATCGGTTCCATCCCACCCTCGAAGAGTGCTTGCGCCATCTCGGCCACTGAACCCCCGAACCGCACCCTTCCCTTCGCATTGCCGGCGCCCGGAGGACCGGCCTGGTCAACCTGTCCGCTTCGCAGACCACCAAGGGGTTCGCATGCGCCTTCGTACCACGACCGTCCTCAGCCTCAGTGCCCTCGTCGTCCTTTCCCTGACGGGCTGTTCGACCGAGAGCGCTGAGTCCATCGACCCGGCCTCTTCGACGACCGTCTCGGTGCGCCCGGACGGCGAGAGTGCCCCGGCGTCCGCTCCGCTGTCCTCGGCCGTGCTGGCCAAGCATCTCCTGGACGAGAGCGACCTGGGCGAGGGCTACACCCGCACGCCGCAGCGCACCGCGGCGCACGATGACGTGACCGTGATCGGCTGCCCGGCGCTGGAGAAGCTCGGCAGCGACGCAGCGGTCGGCGGCAGCCTTGACTTCCCGCACAAGGCGAAGGCGTCCTTCACCTATGCCGGCGGCAGCGACTCCGTCGTGACCGAGGAGCTGTACAGCGACAACGAGGACAAGCTCTCCCGGAGCGTGGACCGGATCTTCGAGGCCATGACCTCCTGCCCGACCTACCAGGTCCTCACCGGCAGTACACCCGTCACGGTCACGACTCAGAAGGCGCTCGTCGCCCGGCTGGGCGACGAGCAGTGGAGCCAGCTGCTGACCTTCGCCGCTGGCGGCCGCAGCAGCAGCGTCAAGCAGACGGCCGTCCGCACCGGGACGGTGGTCGTCGTGGTCTCCGGCAGCCCCGGCCTTGTCGATGCCCATGTGCACAAGGCGGTGGCCAAGGCCATGGTGGTTAGGTCTGCGGGGTGAATCGGCAGCCGCTTTAGACGTCGTCTCATTTGGGGTGCTGGGTATTCTGCACTGTGTGGTGATGGTCGAGCGCATGGTGCCGGACGAGTTGTGGGAGCTGTTCCAACGGGTGGTCCCACCTGCTCCATCGCGGCCGCAGGGCGGGGGCCGGCGTCGGTACGGTGATCGCGAGGTGCTGGCCGCGATCATCTTCGTGGCCACGACGGGCTGCACCTGGCGGCAGTTGCCGCCGGTCTTCGGCCCCTCGGGGCCGACCGCGGCACCGGCGCTTCACCGAGTGGAGTGCTGCCCGGGTCTGGGCGAAGCTGCATCGCCTCATCCTCGACGAACTGGGATCGCGCGGAAAGTTGGACTGGTCGCGCTGCGCGATCGACTCGGTGAACATGCGGGCCCTGAAAGGGGGGATCTGACAGGTCCGAATCCTGTGGATCGGGGCAAGAAGGGCTCGAAGATCCACTTGATCACCGAGCGGACTGGTTTACCCCTCTCCGTCGGGATCTCCGGCGCGAACCTGCACGACAGCCAGGCACTCGAGCCGCTCGTGCGCGGCATCCCGCCGATCCGCTCCCGCCGTGGCCCGCGCAGACGACGGCCCGCCAAGCTGCACGCCGACAAGGGCTACGACTACGATCACCTGCGCCGATGGCTACGTAAGCGTGGCATCCGGCACCGCATCGCCCGCAAGGGCATCGAGTCCTCCACCCGGCTGGGCCGGCATCGCTGGACGATCGAGCGCACGATGTCCTGGCTGGGCGGCTGCCGCCGTTTGCACCGACGCTACGAACGCAAGGCCGAGCACTTCCTGGCCTTCACCGCCATCGCCTGCAGCCTCATCTGCTACCGCAGACTCTCCAAATGAGACGACGTCTTAGTCCTGTCGCAACGGCGGCCCACTGGGTGGGCCGCCGTTTGCGTGCGTCCGGTCAGCTGTCTTCGTGCTCGGTGCGGTATTCGAGGCCGGTTCGTGCGGCGACGATCTTGACCAGGCGCTCGTATTCCGCGTAGTCCTCGTCGGTCATGGTGGCGTAGATGTTGCTGCATGAGCCGTCGGGGAGTTGGTCGACGTACTTCATGAAGAGGTCGACGAGGGCCTTCTGCATCGCGTGGGTTTCCTGCGCCCACTCGTTCTCAAGCCGTCGCTGCGCGTTCGCGGCGGTTATCTCTGCCGGGGTGGCGGTGCAGATCAGGTTGTGTTCGGCGGTGGTGAATGGGGTCCCATTGCGGCGATACAGGAGCGATTGGTCATCGGGGCGGGTGCTGTCCACTTCGGTGAGGAGGACGATGACATGGGGGCGGAGAGAGGGCTGGGGCATGAGCGGTTCCTTGTGTGGTGTCGTGTGATCGGTGTCAGTGAGGGGGGCGGCCGGGCGTAGGGTGATCAGCGCCGCCGCGTCTGGGGTTCCTGCAGGCGCGGAGCGGTGGCGTGCACGGCGGTGCGGTGCGCGTTGGCTGCCTGGGCGCGTGGGCCGGGTGCGCGTCGTTCGCCCAGGCGGCGGATGCGCCAGGTCAGTGCTCGTGCGGGGCTGTGGGCGTCGTCGAGCGTGCGCTGGTTGAGGGCCTGGTCGAGGACCGTGGTCGCGTTGTGGCCGGCTGCTTCCGCCTCGGCGAGCACGGCGGCCAGAGCGTCCCAGGCGGAGTCGGTCAGGATGCGTTCGGCGTGCTCGGGGACCGCCTGCTGCAGGTGGTGGGCGTAGCGGCGCTGGGTCTGCGGGCTGGGTGCCCGGCTGGCGAGACCGGTCAGGACCGGTTCGGTGATCTGCGCGTACGCGGCCTGCAGGTGGATGAGGGCCTGCTCGGCTGCCGCCTGCTGCTGGGCGTGCTGGCGGGTGCGGTGCCAGTGCATCGCGTAGGCGACCGCGGTGAGCGCGACGTCTTGCAGCATCGCCAGCCCGGCACCGTCCCCTTGCCGTGCTGGGTCCTTCCAGATCGCCTGGATACTGCGACGCAGGACCACGGCACTGGCATGGTCGGCGGCGATGCGGGAGCGGGTGGCGCGCTCGAAGGCGACGGCGGCTCGTTCGAGTTCGGCCCGCACTGCGGCCGGGGCGGTGAGCGGGAGCAGGTCGAGGGCTCCGCCGAGCGCGGCCAGTTGGCCCTGGGCCACTGCGTCGTTGCTGCGGGCCAGATGGTGGGGGATGCGTTCGGTGGCGGCGGTGGCCTGGTGCCAAGGGTTGCCCGGCCGGACGGCCACGGGCTCCGGGCTGGTGGTGGCGAGGCGTTGGCGGATCTTGGGCAGAGAGAGGTCGGGTGCGAGGGTGGAACCGGCGTAGAACACGGGCTCGCCCTTTTCGTTGGTGTCGCCGGGCAGGGCGAAGTTGCAGCCGAGTGCGTCGCCGGAGGGACCGAGCTTGAGGCGCACGGTCACACCCGTTGCCTCCAGCAGGGCGAAGAACTCGGCCTCGGTGGAGGCGGCGGCCATTGCGCGGCGGACGCGCAGGCGCAGGATCTCGCGGGAGGTGGCGTCCTGGCCCAGGCGCTTGGCCTTGAAGTGCTCCTTGCTGGTGGGGCGCTTGGCCGCGGTGCCGTCGCCCGGCTTCAACCGCCTCAGCCCGTAGTCGACTTCGATCCGGCGGGCTTCCCTCTGCACGGCGCGGATGTCGTAGTCGCGTCGGGGGCGCCGGCCGTCCTGGCGGACCAGAGTGGCGGCGATGTGGATGTGGTCGGCGGCATGGCGCACGGCCACCCATCGGCATGCTTCGGTGTCCCCGGCGAGGGCGATGCCGGCGGCGGCCACGATCCGGCGGGCGATCTCGGCCCACTGGGCGTCGGACAGGATGGGGTCCTCGGGCGCGGCGCGGACCGGGCAGTGCCAGACGGTCGTCCTGGGTGCCCGGCGGCCGAGCATGGCCACCGGCTGGTCGAGCTGGGTGTACAGCTGCTTCTCCACCTCCTTCGGATCGCGGTGCGGGCTGCGGCCCGGGTCGGGCGCGAAGTCGTTCCAGGACGCCACCAGATGAGGGTCGACGTGCTCATTGGCAGTGCCCTTGCCGAAGAGGTAGGCGATCAGGCGGCGGGTGCTGCCTTTACCGAGGATGATCTTCGGTATCACCGGTTCACCGCCCCTCGACGACCTGCGCGACGGCAGTGTCGACTGCGGCCACCGCGTCCTCGATGCGGGCCAAGAGGCGGCGGACGGTGTCGGGCTGGGGCCAGACGCCATCCTTGTTGAGGTGCCAGGTGAGCTGGTTGAGGTTGTTGCCAACGCCGCCGAGCTGCCCGTTGGCGGCCATCAGAGCCTTGACCATGGCACGGTAGTCGGCGACCGCCGCCGTGGGGTCCTCAGCGCGGGCAGCGGCCAGGGACGCCTCAGCGACGTAACCACCGATCGGCATACAGCTGATGTCGGCGGCTCGTTCGATCTCGGCGAACTCGCTGTCGCTGTAGCGGGGATGGACACGGCGATTACGCAGGCGAGGCTGACGCAGTCGGCGACGCGGAGCGGACGGCTGCACAGTGTGCGACGGCGACTGGGTCTCGCCCCCTGCCTCGGTTGGTCCCCCCGGGCCGGCCGCCTCCGGCGCCCCCGTGCCGGATGCCTCCGCTCCCATCGGGGCGAGGGCCGGGTAAGGACTCCTTACCCGACAACTTGCTGCGCGTGTAACGGGAGTGGTGACCATCTCCTCCTGGGAAGTGGGGAGTTCGTGGTGCGGGTCGTGCATTGAGCGGTTCTCCTCCGGTGCTGGGTGGAGCGGGTCAGTATTCCGGTCGCCTGACGGCGACACCCTGTGTGCGTGAAAATCGGTGTGTGGTCGTCCGGCCGACGTCGTTGCCTCTTGGCGCGTTCCGAGCCCGTGGGTCAGTAGGACGCTGGGGGTCCACCGACAGGCACCCGGATGTGTTGCTTCGAGCACGTGAATCAGAGTCTTCCGCCTGCCGGACCCCCGCCGGACGGTCGAGTGCTCGCGGCCGACGACCGGAGGGGGTGCCGACGGGATGGAAGTGATCCACGAACGGTGTGCGGGGATCGACATCAGCAAGGTCGACGTGAAGGTCTGCATCCGCGTGCCCAGCGAGACCGGCAAGCGGCGGCGCAGTGAGGTGCGGACGTTCTCCTCGGTGACCTCCGGGCTGCTGGCGATGCGGGACTGGCTGCTGTCCGAAGGCGTCACCGTGGTCGGTATGGAGGCCACCGGCGTGTACTGGAAGCCGGTGTTCTACCTGCTGGAGCACGACATGGAGTGCTGGCTGCTCAATGCCCGTCACATGAAGTCGGTGCCCGGTCGCAAGACCGACGTGAAGGACTCCGAGTGGATCGCCAAGCTGGTCGAGCACGGCCTGGGCCGACCCTCGTTCGTGCCGCCGGAGCCGATCCGGCAGCTGCGGGACGTCACCCGCTACCGCACCGAGGTCATCCGCGAACGCACCCGTGAGGCCCAGCGGCTGGAGAAGCTCCTGGAGGACACCGGGATCAAACTGTCCGCCACCGTCTCCAACATCCTGGGCGTCTCCGGCCGCGCGATGCTCGAAGCCCTGATCGCCGGACAACGGGACCCCGCGCGCTTGCCGATCTTGCCAAAGGCAGCATGCGACGCAAGACCGACGCCCTCGTCGAGGCACTGACCGGCAACTTCACCGCCCACCACGCGTTCTTGGCCAGGGCGATGCTGGACCGGATCGACGCCTGCACCGCCACCGAGACCCGCCTGAGCGAGCACATCGAGGTGATGCTGCGGCCCTTTCGCCGCCGGATCGAGCTCCTCGTGACGATCCCCGGCGTCGAAGCCCGCGCCGCACAGGTGATCCTCGCCGAGATCGGCGCCGATATCACCCGCTTCCCCACGGCGGCCGACCTGGCCTCGTGGGCCGGCGTCTGCCCCGGCAATTACCAGTCCGGCGGCCGGACCGGCAGCGGCACCACCCGGCACGGCGACCCCTGGCTGAAGGCCGCCCTCGGCCAGGCTGCCGTGTCCGCCTCGCGGACCAAGGACACCTACCTCGCCTCCCGCTACCGGCGCCTGGTCGCCCGCCGCGGCAAGAAACGCGCCCTGGTCGCGCTGGAACACTCCATCCTCATCGCCGTCTGGCACATGTTCACCCACGACGCGGAATACGCCGACCTCGGCGGCCAGTACTTCATCGAACGCACCGGCCGGGCCCGGCAGACCCGACGCCTGGTGAGCCAGCTCAACCAACTCGGCTACCAAGTGACCCTCCAAACAGAAGGCGCTGTCTGACCAGCGGCTACGGACACGGGACGGGGGATTTTCGAATCAGTGGGGCTGGCTGGCGCGAGCAGGCTTCAGCTCGGCCTTGACGGTGCGGACGACTTCTCCGGCGGTGTCGCTGGCGACCCTGTAGCCGTCCTCGCGCACGGCTTCCTCCAGCAGGTCGCGGGAGAGGCGTCCGGTTTCACGGAAGATGCGATGGGCGTACTCGGTGAGGAGACCGGGTGTCGCCCGCGGCTTGCGGCCCGGGCGATTCGGCTTCGCCCGCGCGGCCTCGTCCGGGTTGGCGTCCGTCGATTCCTCGCTCGATGTGCGGGCGGGCTGGTACGGGCGGGCTACGGGCTCCGGGCGGGCAGCCCGGTGGGCGGCGTCATCGCCCGTACCGGTCTCGGGCGGGCAGCCCGGATACTCTGCCCGCTTTGTCGCTGTGGCCCGCGGGCGGGTGGTCGTGGAGGTGCCCGTCGTGTCCGTGATGAGGGTGGGCCAACGCCGGGGCAGCGGAACGGAGGCCAGGGCGAGCGCCTGTTGGCGAGTGGCGATCTTGCGCAGCAGCAGCTGGTCCTGGCGCTCGTCGCGGTCGACGTCGGCCTGCTCCAGGGCCTGGTGCAGGCAGCGGGTGAGTCGTCGGCCGCGCCGGTTGGCGCGCTTCTCCGGCGTCATGGCCTCTGCACGGAGGATCAGGGTGACGGCCCGGTCGAGGGCGCGCTCGCGGATGATCCGGGCGGCATCCGCGCCCCGGTCGGCGACTCCCAGGCGGGCCAGCAGCCGCTCGCGCGCCTGCCGGGTGAGGACTGCGGTCAGGCTGCGGGAGTCGGCGTGCGGGCTGCGGTTGCGTAGTTCGATGCCCATGGCCAGGTGCCACAGCACCGCCGCCAGGACCGGGCCGACGAAGGCCCGCACGGTTCCGCCGACCAGCCCGGACTCAGCGAAGGCGGGCACGCTCTGCACGCCGGTGATCACCCAGGTGAGCGTGCCGGGCACCCCGGGCGCCTGCTTCGGACCGTTGAGGTTCATCCGGGCCATCAGAGCGGCGGCGAACAGAGCGAGCTCGGCGACGGCGAACATCGCTGCGCGCTCGATGGTGCCGCCCATGTCGAGGTAGTCGGCGGCGAACCTCCAGCTGGTGTCCGCGCTGTAGGCGGTACAGCCGATCGCCGCGACAGCCGCGACTGGGATGGCGGCGCTGCCACGTCGCTGCGCGGCACCGGGCTTCTGGGCGCGTCGACGCAGGAGCCATCCAATGAGCAGGACGCCGACGAGAACCAGGACGGAGCCGACCGCCGACGGAGTGGCCCAGTGAGGCAGGAGCGGCGTGAAGCCACCGCCGGCGCTTATCTGTGCGGTGTTGCCGAGGGTCATGCAGACGGTCTCCAGGGGGAGGAAGGCGAGGGAGTGAGAGGCGTACGCGGAGGTGCGTACGCGCGGGCCGAGAGCGGGTTCAGCCGACGGGGTGAGGTGGCGTGCGGAGGCGTAGTGGCGGGTGTGCTGCCTGCCCTCGGCTCCTCCGACGACGCCGTCGGCTCTGGTGGCCAGGCCGTTGGCGACGAGACGACCCAGACAGTTGTCGGAGTCCGTGCAGGTCCTGGCGTGCGATCAGCGCGTCCACGGCAGGGAGCCAGTGCGGGTCACGCCGCTTCTTGCCGAGCGCGCTCCGCCACGGCGAAGTCCACGCGGGTCGGGTGGGGCGTCGCCCGGGGCGCGTTACCCCGGGCGCGGCCGTCGAGACCGACGCGCCGGTTGCGGCAGGGCTCGCCTTGGGTGGCGTGGCACCACTGGCACGGAACGCTGAGGGCGTCGGGCTGTCCCGCGGCGACGGCCGCCTCACGTGCGGCGCGGGCCGGTCGGTAGGGGGCCAGCTCGGCACGGACTGCCGGCGGGATGCACGTTCCGATGGCGGCGAGGCGGGACTCGATGTCCGGGTGCGGGGCACCGCTGGTGATCTGCCGGTGTGTCGAGGGCTCGGCCCTTCCGGCGGCGACAGCGTGCCGCGTGCGGAGCAACTCGGCACGCCAGGACGCGGAGTCGTCCGGATCGGCGGACGGGGTGGGGTCGGTGTGTCGGTCGAGGCGGTCGCGCCGGTACGCGCGCCACTTGCGGGCGACGTCCACGGGCAGGATCGGGTACGGGGAGTCCAGGACGTGTGCTCGTACCGCCTCGCGGACGTCCCAGCCGTGTTCCGTCGCGAGCGGCACGTCGCCGAGCAGTTCGTGCCATTGGACGAGTTGGTCACGAACCTCGTTCGTGCCGGTGCGGATGGCTCGGGGGTCGAGGCGGCCGATGTAGGCGAGGACGGCGGCGACTTCGCGTCGTTGCAGGGTGGTCACTCCGTTTCGTTCGGTTCGTCGAGGGCGGCGAGCAGGGCGGCCATGTGCGCTTCGGCGCGGCTCATGCCGGTGGCTGGGGCAGGGGCGTTGCCACCGGGCAGGGCGCGCAGATGCGGGCGTTCGGGGGTCGGGGTGTGCTCGCGGGTAATCCATGCACGCCAGTCGGCAGCCCATGCGGAGGCGGTGCGGGGCGCCGATGCAGCCCGGTAGGTGCGCCACTTCTCGTCGGCGGCGTGGAAGGCGTGCTCGCCGAGTCGGTCGATGTGGCCGTGGTGTTGCAGCCAGGCCCCGGCGTCGTCGTCGATCTGCCAGTCGGCGGCGGAGATGAGCGGGGCAGAGCTGCTGCTGTTACTACCGTTCACCTTCGGTTCTCTTCTGTTCTGGGGGTCGGAATCCGCACCCGCAGAGGGTCTGAATCCGAACCCCCCAGGTGTCGGAATCCGAACCGGGGGATCAGATTCCGAACCCCCTTCGAAGGCGTCGACAGGGTCGAATTCCGGTCCCCCCGGGGTCGGAACCCGATCCCCCAGGAGGGTCAGATCCTGATCCCCCTCGGCGGCCTGTTCGGCGAGGAACCGGGCCGCGTCCGGCAGGTGGTAGTACGTCTCTCCGCGCGGCCCTTTGCGGCCAGCGAGCGGGACCAGCTCCCCGGCGGCGATCAGCTTGGCCAGGGCGTCACGCACTGCCGTACGGGAGGCGTTGGCGCGTTTCATGAGGGTGGGCACGGACGCGTACGCGATGCAGCGCCGGTCGGGGCACCGGTCGGCGATCAAGGCGAGGACCATGCGAGCGGTGCCCTTGCTGCGGCTGTGGTCCCACACCCATTCGCGGGCGTCAAGGCTCATCTGGAGGCGGCTCCTACGTCGAGGCTGAAGGCTGCGCGCGGGTCCGCTTCAGGCGGCGTGCAGGAAGGGGCGCGGCTCGGAGTGCCCGGCGCGGCTGCGGCTGTCAGCACCGCTGCGCGCAGGCGTATGCAAGGGGCACCTTGGCCCCCGCGATGGCGTGTCGGGGATTCGCGGCTCCGGAACCAGCGTCCCGGGCGCACGACCAACACAGCCACACCCACCAGGCACAAGTCCAGCACTACGCCGAGAAATCGAACAGCTCAGGGCGAACGCGTCCTGTACCGCATTCCCGGAACGGGAGAGCCGAATTCCAGGTTGCCGAAGCGGGCGTGATCAGGCCGCCTGGACATAGCTCGTGGCAGAGAGCAGGTCCGCGAGCCGAGCCGCGCTCCTCGGGCTGATCGTCGCGGTGAACCCATCGCACACGCGCCGGAGAGCGGCCTCCCTGGCCTCATCCGGCTTCTGGCGGTGGTCGGAGTCGTACTCGGGGGCGATGTCGCGGTCAGGCTGGATCTCGGTGAGCTGTGGCTGTCGTTGGGGCATAGACGTCCTTGGGGCATATCGGTCGGCGATCCACCTGCCGCGACGCGGAGCGAGCGGGCAGGCGGTGAGCGACGTCAATGATCCGGAGAATCCCCGGTTTTGCTAACCGGCGATCATCGGCTATGTTGCCTGGCCGCGCGCACGCTCGACACCCTTAGCCGGCCTCGATCCCTGGCACCAACTACGGCTCGCCCACTCGCACTTGGGCAGGACAGAGAAGCGGGCGGACACGGAACCAAGGCGGCGACGCTGCGCCTGAGGACGTCGTACGACCCACGCCCCTGCCTCCCCGCACCCCCGGCGGGACTTCGCGAGGACCGGACTGCCGACCCGCTACAGCGGGTTCTGCTCGATGCCGATCCGGTCCCAGTCCATGTACCGGCCGAACTTCTTCGGCTCGTCGATGACCACCCCGGAGAACAGGAACCGCAGCACCGCGTTGCGCCGCTCGTCCGTCATGTCCTCGGCATCCCAGGCGGCCCGCGCCCCCGCGCCCGTGAGGCCGTCGAGGAGCACCATCGGCCGGACGACAACCTTGCGCTGCGCCTTGGCGATCCGGTCGGTGATCTCCTTGCGCATCTTGCGGTACTCCGCCGTGGAGATCTCCTTCGCGGTCCACATCTGGTTCAGCTCGCCGAGTAGCCTCTGGTCGTCCTCCAGCTCCTCGGTCACGCTCTCGGAGAGGTTGCTGCTGGCGAGCCGACCATCCACCCGCAGCTTGCCGAGCAGTTCGACCGCGGCATCGACGACGAAGTCCTCCAGCGTCAGAGCCGTAATCGACCGGGTGCACTTCTTCTCGTCGTTCCGGCCCCGACGGTTGCACTGATAGACCGGGCCCGTGCCCTTGGCGGTGCCGGACATCAACGTCCCGCACCGCCCGCACATAACCAGGCCGCGCAGCAGGTAATACCGCTGCGCCGGCTTACTGAGCGCCTCCCGGTACACCGCCGACCGGTACTCGCGCCGCGTCCGCGCCTCCGCCCACACGCCAGCGTCGATGATCGCTGGCCAAGATCCAGGGCCGACCTCCTCGCCCTGATGCATCCGAATTCCGGCGACGTGTCGAGAGTCGAGCAGGGCACGGACAGTGCCGCTGGTCCACGCCTTGCCGCCGGCCGTACGGATGCCCCGACTGTGCAGGTCCTTCGCGATAGGCGCCGCCCCCTCCCCCTTCAGGTAGCGGTCGAACACCTCCCGGACGATCTCGGCCTCCTCCTCGACGATCATCATTCCGTCCTTGGTGTAGCCGAACCGCCGCACCCCACCCTGCGGCTTCCCCTCCCGCGCCCGGTCCTGCATCGCCGACTTCAGCCGCCGCGAGGTGTCATCCGACGACCGGCAGGCGTGCGCGACCTCGATGCGGAGGATGAAACGGTCGTCGGGGTCGGAGAGGTCCCGCCGGTTCGCCTCGCCGTGGAGCGTGATCGCGTGGTCGTCGGAGACCTGGAGCAGTTCCTCCAGGTCCCGGGGCTGCCTCATGAGCCGGTCGGGGTGATAGGCGATGATGTGCCGGAACCCACGATTCCGGGCGTCCTCCAGCAGACGGTCCCAGCCGGGCCGCTTCCGCTTACGGCTCCAGGCCGAGCGGCTGTTGTCCACGAAGACGTGGGCGGGATCGATGACGAACCCCCGACGCTCGGCGATCTCGCGGCAGATGCGCTCCTGGCGGTCGACGCCGGTCTGGTCGTCGTCGTCCGCCTGGGATATGCGGCAGTAGATCGCCGCCGGCTCACCGGGGACGGTGGTGCTGGTGTTGCCCCTGGTGGGCCTGTTGCGCGTCATGTGAATGAGTGTACGAACGAGGTGTCGGCTGGGTGACGGCGGCCCCGGAGCTGGTCACGGCGGTGCGCTCGGCGAAGCAGTACCTGACGTACGTCTCGGCCGGGCCCTTCCAGTACGCGATCGCCGAGGCGCTCTCGCTGCCCGAGTCGTACTTCGCGGGCTTCCGCAGCGACATGCTGGCCAAGCGGAACCTGCTGGCGGCGGGCCTGGAGGAGGCGGGGTTCCGGGTCTTCCGGCCCTCGGGCACCTACTTCGTCACCACCGACATCCGCCCCCTGGGCGAGACCGACGGCTTCTCCTTCTGCCGCGCCCTGCCGGAACGCGCGGGCGTGGTCGCCATCCCGAACGCCGTCTTCTACGACCACCGGGAGGCAGGCGCCCCCTTCGTGCGGTTCGCGTTCTGCAAACGCACCGAAGTACTGGCGGACGTGGCGGAACGACTCCGCAAGACATTCGCACACTGACCGCCACCTCGCGGGGCCGGTCGTCGCATTCCTCGTTGCCTGCCGTACCTCACCCGCCAGGGACTTGCGCCGGAGGCGCTCCGGTCTCGGCCGTCATCATGACGCTTGCCGCACCGCCCGCCTCCACGTCCCGGCAACGCATGACTGCGGCGCCCACAGCGGCAGCCATCCCAGCCACCGCCGATGCCAGGAGTGCTCAGGTGTCGTAGACGGTGGAGCGATGCCCGACGTGTACGACCCACACCACCAGCTCGCCGTTGTCGATCGTGTAGATCACGCGGTAGTCACCTACCCGTAGGCGGCGCCGGTCGGGCTGAGAGACGAGGGCCGTGGTGTTGAATCCAGTCGGGTCGCTCTCCAGCTCGGTCAGCTTGGCCAGAATGCGGAGGGCCATGTCGCGCGGGACCTTGCGGAGCTCGGCCTGAGCCTCGGGCCGGAAGACGGTGCGGTACTCACTCACTGCGCGCCAGCGTCTCCCTCATGATGTCCTCGATCGGGATGCCAGGTGCCGGGTTGCTCATGCGCTCGTCGATGATCCGGTTGATCTCGCGCTCTTCCCACTCCTGGTACTTGCGCAGCACCTCGATGGACACCACGGCGGCGACTTGCTTGCCGCGCCGGGTGATCACGGTAGGCACGTCGTCCCGGTCGGCTCGCTCCACGACCTCGGCCAGGTGTGCCCGGACATCGCGGATGGACTCTATGGGCATTGGCTGCGTCATGCGCCCAAGAGTACCGAGTGTTCCATGTGTACACAACGGCTCACTGTCGCTCGCGATCGCCGAGGCGCTCTCGCTGCCCGAGTCGTACTTCGCGGGCTTCCGCAGCGACATGCTGGACAAGCGGAACCTGCTCGCGGCGGGCCTGGAGGAGGCCGGGTTCCGGGTCTTCCGGCCCTCGGGCACGTACTTCGTCACCACCGACATCCGCCCCCTGGGCGAGACCGACGGCTTCGCCTTCTGCCGCGGCAGGCGCACCCGTCCGATGCGCGCCGCATGAGCGGATGACAGGTTCTTCAAAGGTTCTTCATCACCTCCGGCCTACGGTCACAACGCCCGCCGCGCCCGCGGTCGGGCGCGACAGGAGGCGGGAGAACCGATGAGGACGAACCGGGTGCTGATGGCCGTGGTGACGGCGTCGGTCATGGCGATCACCCTGGCCGGCTGCGGGGGCGAGGGCGACACCCCGAAGGTCCCGACCGCGGGCGGCGACAGGGCATCCGGCAACGCGTCCGGCAAGACGACGCCGAGTGGCGGCGACGACGTGGCCGCGTACGTGAACGCCCAGCGCGAGTGGGTGAAGTGTCTGCGGAAGAACGGGGTCGACGCCCCCGACCCGGACGCCAAGGGGCAGGTCGACTTCGGCGACAACGCGGCGCTGAAGAAGAACACGAAGTTCCTGGACGCCTCCGAGAAGTGCGCCTCGCTCAAGGCGGCCGTGCCCGAGGGCCTCGAGAACGCCAACCAGCCCGAGCTCACGCCCGAGCAGATCAAGGTCAAGCGCGACTACGCCGACTGCATGCAGAAGAACGGCGCCCCCGACTTTCCCGACCCCGGCCCCGACGGGACCGCGCAGGGCTCCGAGTGGAACCAGACGTCGGCGGGAGCCAAGCGCGCCACCCGTGTCTGCGCTCCGATCATCGGCGACCCGGCGGACCAGCCCGCGGGCAAGGGCTGACGATGGCGGAGACGGTTGTGCAGACCGATCACGAGCACGGGGCGGCTGCCGCGCCGCCGCCGCGCGGTCGGCGCGGTCGGCGAACGGTCCTGGTGGCCTCGGCGCTGGTCGTCGTGGCGGCGGTCGCCGTGGTCGGTGCGCTCGGCCTCGGCGGAGATGGTGCGCAGGAGGGCTCCTCCGCACCGCCCCGCTCGGGCTCCACCGTCCCGGTCACCCGGACCACACTGACCGAACGCACCACGGTGGACGGCCAGTTGGGCTACGGCACCGAGATACCGCTGCCCGTCAAGGCGACGGGCACCGTGACCTGGCTGCCCGCGGAGGGCGCGACCGTGAAGCGCGGCGGCACTCTGCTGCGCGTTGACGACCGGCCGGTGGTGCTGATGTACGGGACGCTGCCGATGTACCGGGAGCTGGGCCTGACCGCGGGCACCCGGCAGGACACCCCGCAGGGCACCCGGCAGGAGACCGGGGCCGAGGGGGACACCCGGGGCTCCGCTGGCCAGGGCCGCACGGACGAGACGTCCGCGGCTCCGGACCCCTCCGGATCGCCGACGCCGAGCGGCGCCGGAGCCAAAGCCGGAGCCGGGGCCGAAGCCGGAGCCGGGGCCGAAGCCGGAGCCGGGGCCGAAGCCGGGGCCGGGGCCGGGGCCCGGACCGGAGGGACGGCGGCGGGCACGCTGCGCGGGATGGACGTCCTGCAGTTCGAGAGCAATCTCGCCGCTCTCGGCTACACCGGATTCACCGTCGACGAGGAGTTCACCGACCTCACCGCCCGCGCGGTCAAGCGCTGGCAGCAATCCCTCGGACTTCCCCGGACCGGCACGGTCGGCATCGGGGACGTCGTCTACTCCACCGGCAAGGTACGGATCGGCCACGCGGGTGTCCGGCTCGGCTCACCGGCCACCGATGACGCCCTCAGGTACACCGGTACGTCCCGGAAGGTCGTAGTCAACGCCTCGGCGGCGGAGGACTCCTGGGCCGTACGGGGCGCCGCCGTCACCATCGGGCTGCCCGACGGGAAATCGGTGAAGGGCGAGGTCGCCTCGGTGGGGAAGAGCGCGACCACGCCCGAGGAGGGAGGCGGGGAAGGCGGCTCCGCGACACCGACGGTTCCGGTGACCATCACCGTCAAGGACCAGAAATCCGTCGGGCGGCTGGAGAGCGCGCCGGTCACCGTCGAGTACGTGGGGCGGGAACGGGCGGACGTCCTCACCGTCCCCGTCGCCGCGCTGGTCGCCCTGGCCGAGGGCGGCCACGGCCTGGAGACGGCGGACGGCCGGTTCGTCGCGGTGAAGACCGGGCTCTTCGCTGACGGCCGGGTGGAAGTGAGCGGAAGCGCGGTGCGCGAGGGCATGAACGTGAGGATCCCGGAGTGAGCGGAGCATCGGCGGTCGTGGAGTTCGACGCGGTCTCCAAGACGTACCCCGGTGGTGTGGCCGCAGTACGGGACGTGACCTTGCGCATCGGGCGCGGCGAACTCGTCGCGGTCGTCGGCCCGTCGGGCTCGGGCAAGTCCAGCATGCTGAACCTCATGGGCAGCCTGGACCGGCCCTCCGCCGGGCGGGTGCTGGTCGACGGCCACGACGTGGCGAAGCTGACGGACCGTGAGGTGTCGGCGCTGCGGGCCACCCGGATCGGCTTCGTCTTCCAGCAGTTCCATCTGGCCGTGGGGGTTGCGGTCCTGGACTCCGTGGCCGACGGGCTGCTGTACGCCGGAGTGCCGCTGCGCCGCCGCCGGGCCCGCGCGGCGGCGGCGCTGGAGCGGGTCGGCCTCAGCCACCGCGTCCACCACCTCCCGCACCAGTTGTCCGGCGGAGAGCGCCAGCGGGTGGCGGTGGCCCGGGCGGTGATCGGCGAACCGGCGGTCCTGCTGGCGGACGAGCCGACCGGCAACCTGGACTCCGCTTCCGGAGAGGCCGTCCTCGGCCTGCTGCGCGAGCTGAACGCCACCGGGACCACGGTCGTGATCATCACCCACGACCGGGAGATCGCGGCCGGACTGCCCCGCCGTATCGAGATGCGCGACGGCCGCGTGGTGGCGGACACCGCGACCGGTGCCGCGCCGAGCGAGGCGGTCCGATGACCGACGCCACGACGAACGGCCCGCCCATGGACGACGCCCCGCCGGCCCTGCCGTCCGGCTCCCGCGGGGGCGGCGGACGTGGCCGCGGACGAGCGGGCGACGACGCCGGTGGCACGGGTGACCGGCTGCGGGCCGCCCGCCTCGGCCCTCAGGACATCGTGCGGCTCGGCGGGACCGGGCTGCGGACCCGTCCCCTGCGGATCTTCCTCTCCGCGCTCGGGATCGCGATCGGCGTCGCCGCCATGATCGCGGTGGTCGGGATCTCCGGCTCCGGCCGGGCGGAGGTGGACCGCCGGCTCGACGCGCTCGGCACCAACCTGCTGCGGGTCGCCCCCGGCGACTCGCTCGACGGCACCGAGGCCGAACTGCCCCACGAGGCCGTCCCGATGATCGGCCGCATCCCTCCCGTGCAGCAGGTCGCCGCCACCGGCGCGACCGACGCGCACATCTACCGCAACGAGCGCATCGCCATCGGACGCACCGGCTCCCTGGAGGTCCTCGCGGCGGACCGGCACCTGCTGCCGGCCGTCGGCGGCCACGTCCGCCGGGGCCGCTGGCTGGATTCCGCGACCGAGCAGTACCCGGCGGTCGTGCTCGGTTCCACGGCCGCGCGCCGGCTCGACGTGTACACACCGGGGACCCGGGTCTGGCTCGGCAACCGCTGGTTCTCCCTCGTCGGCGTCCTCGATCCCGTACCGCTCGCGCCGGAGCTCGACAGCGCGGCGCTGGTCGGCTGGCCGGCGGCCCGGACGTACCTGCGCTTCGACGGCCATCCGTCGACGGTCTACGTCCGTGCCGAGGACAGCCAGGTCGCGGCGGTGCGGGCCGTGCTGCCGGCCACGGCGTACCCCGAGAAGCCGGGACAGGTGCAGATCTCCCGGCCTTCCGACGCGCTCGCCGCCCGCGAGGCCACCGAGTCGGCGCTCACCGGGCTGCTGCTCGGCCTCGGTGGCGTGGCGCTGCTCGTCGGTGGCGTCGGGGTCGGCAACACGATGGTCATCTCGGTTCTGGAGCGGCGCCCCGAGATCGGCCTGCGCCGGGCGCTGGGGGCGACCCGCGGCCAGATCCGGACCCAGTTCGTGACGGAGTCACTGCTGCTGTCGCTCATCGGCGGGCTCGGCGGGACGGTCCTGGGGACGGCGATCACGGCGGTCTACGCCCTCAGCCGCGACTGGCCGACGGTCGTCCCGGTGTGGGCGAGTGCGGCGGGGATCGGCTGCACCCTGGTCATCGGCATGATCGCCGGACTCTATCCGGCGGTACGGGCGAGCCGGCTGTCACCGACGGAGGCCCTGTCCGGATCCTGAGAGGCCCGTCCGTCGAACGAGTCGGGGACGGCCGTACGGGTCAGGGGCGGCCTCGGTGAGACCGCCCCTGACGCACCATCGGTCCTGCCTGCCCGGCACTCCCGCGGGAGGGCCGGTGAGGGTGCTAGAAGCCGCAGTAGACGAGGCTGCCGCCGTCGCTCAGCAGGTCGTCGCGGACCCAGCCGGACGTACCGGTGGTGTCGTTCCGGAGGTACGTCCAGGTCTCACTGGTGTTGCCGATGCGCGTGTAGCAGTGGTAGTCGAGGCGGTGGGTGTTGTAGGCGATGCCGTTGCTGACACAGTTGGTGCTGGATCCGCTTCTCTCGTTGGCGCCGTTGGCCGTCTTGTTCCAGGCGCTGCTGTCCATGTCGGAGGCGGTCCTGCCGCAGGACGCGGCCGCGGTGGCCGGGGTGGAGAGGGCGAGCGGGACGGCCATGGCCACCGCCGCAAGGGCCGGTACGACAGCTGCAATTCGACGCTTCACTTTGAACCCCCATGAATGCGTTCTCTGTCGGCACTGCTTCCCCGGGCCGTCGGACGAGGCCTGAGCGAAACAGCGACCACTGCACCAATCGGCGTGCAAGCGGCGTCAGTACGATCACAGTCAAAGAGACACTGAAGAAATTATTCCGCCCTCAACCGTCCAATTACTGCCCATGAGAGGCCGAAAATGCCGGAAGCGGAAATGCGCCATTCCACAGTTCTTTCGGCCGGAAGCGCCCCCTTGACGAGCATTCGAGTCCCGCCCGGCACATACGTCCCGGCAGCGGGGCGGGGTGGTACGCGATGAGCTTTCGGCTCCGGGTGCTCGGCCTGCTGATGCTGGTCGCGATGGCCGCCACCGCCGCCACCGGCTGGCTGACCCTGCGTCAGGCGAACCGCCAGGTCCAGGAGAGTGTCACCGCGGGCCGGCAGGAGGTCTCCCGGATCACCGGCGACCTCCGCGCGTACGGGTTCGCGCACAGCACCTGGGAAGGCCTCTCGCCGACGGTGCGGCGCCTGGCCCAGGACACCGGCCAGCGCATCCGGGTCGCCACCGAGAACGACGTCCTGCTCGCCGATTCCGACGCGCTCGAGGGCCGTGCCCCCCGCCCCGTGAGCAATCAGCCGCCCGTACTGGTCGACCCGCGTCCCGTCCTGCGGATCCCCGCGCGACAGCTGCCGCGGACCTCGATGAAGCTGACGGCGACCGCGATCACCCAGTACCGCGCCGAAGCGGTGTACGCGGCCTGTCTGACCCGGGCGGGGGCCGAGGTGACGGCTCGGCCGGACGACACCGGCATGCCCCGGGTCGGCACGGAGCGCCGGCCGGAACAGTGCGAGGAGCCGAAAGGCCGGCCGGACCCGCAGACTCCGCGGGACCTCGAGGTGATCCGGACCTGCGAGTCGGAGCAGCAGTTCACCACCTGCCTGCAGCGGGTGTTCAACGAGCGTGTGGGCTCCGCCGCCCCGCCACGCCTGGTGATCCGTCTCGGCGTCCGGGACGAGTCCCCGCCCACCCTGGCCGCGGCACCCACGGTGGCCGTCGCGGGCGGCGTCGCCCTCGCCGCCGTGCTCGGCGCCCTGCTCCTGAGCCGGGCGGTGCTGCGCCCGGTCCGTGCCATGACCCTGGCCGCCGGGGGGCTGGGCGAGGGAGACCTGGGGCGGCGGGTGCCCGTCTCCGGCCGGGACGAGATCGCCCAACTCGGCCGTGCCTTCAACCGGATGGCGGAGTCCATCCAGGCCGGCGAGGAACGCCAGCGCCGCCTCACCGGCGACATCGCCCACGAACTGCGCACCCCGCTGGCCAATCTGCGCGGCTATCTGGAGGCCCTGCGGGACGGGGTCGTCGAACCGACCCCGGAGCTGCTCGACTCCCTCCACGAGGAGGCACTGCTGCAGCAGCGCATCGTCGACGACCTGCAGGACCTCGCGCTGGCCGAGGCCGGTGCGCTCACCTACCACCGGGTGCGCATCGACCTGCGTGAGCTCCTCGAAGCCGCCGGCACGGCTCACCGGGCCCAGGCCGACGCGGCCGGTGTCGCGCTGCGGCTGGAGGCGCCGCGACCGGTGGACGTCCTCGCCGACGCCGACCGGCTGCGCCAGGTCGTCGGCAATCTGGTCGGCAACGCGCTCAGAGCCACGGCGCCGGGCGGCACGGTGACACTGGCCCTGGCCCGGCAGGGCGATCTCGCGTTCCTTCAGGTGCGGGACACCGGAAAGGGAATACCCGCCGAGGACCTGCCGCATCTCTTCGACCGCTTCTGGCGGGCGGACGCGGCACGGGGCCGCGCCACCGGAGGAAGTGGCCTGGGGCTGTCCATCGCCCGCCAGATCGTGACCGACCACCAGGGGACGATCGCCGTGGAGAGCACCGTCGGCGTCGGCACGGCCTTCACCGTCACGCTCGCCACGGCCGGGCCGCCGGCCGACGCCGGCTGATCGACCCGGTCAGGGCCCCGCATGCGCCCGGGTGGGCGCCTAGCCTTCCACCAGGCGGTATCCCCGGCCGTACACGGTCTCCAGGTGGCGTGGCCGGGCGGGGTCGTCCCCCAGCTTCCGGCGCAGGTTGCGCACATGGGCGTCCACCGTGCGCTCGAGTACGTCGCTGTCGAAGCCGAAGGCGCGCTCGATGATCAGGGCCCGCGTGAACACCCGCCCCGGCTCGCGGGCCAGAGCCTCCAGTATCGAGAACTCCTTGGAGGTCAGCGCCACCGGACGGCCTGCCACCCGGACCTCGAAGCGGGCGGTGTCCAGTTCGACCGCACCGACCCGCAGCACCTCGCTCCCGGCCGCGCCGCCTTTCCTGGAACGCCGCAGCAACGCCCTTACGCGCGCGGTGAGTTCACGGGGGCTGTACGGCTTGGTGAGGTAGTCGTCGGCCCCCAGGTCGAGGCCGAGGAGCATGTCCTCCTCGGTGCTGCGCGCCGTCAGCAGCAGGATCGGCACCTCGTGACCCTCGGCACGCAGGATGCGGCAGACGTCGAGTCCGTCGACGAGCGGCAGCATCACATCGAGGACGATGAGATCCGGCGCCGTCGAACGCGCCCGTTCCAGCGCTGCCCGGCCGTCGGCCACGACCTGCACGGTGTTGCCTTCCCGTTCCAGATAGATCCGGATGAGACGGGATTGTTTTTCGTCGTCTTCGGCGACCAGGATGCGCGCGCTCAATGATTCTCCTCGGCGAGGCCGTGCACGATTCCGGCACCGTTGATATCAACGCCCCTCCGGAATTCCCACCTCCGGAAAATCCCGGGCCGACCGCACTCGCTGCACAGTACCGCGAGCGGACGAACCTTCGGCGTGGGCGGCATTGGGGGTGTGATCACTTGATCGCCGGCGGCCGGGAGCGGCTCCTCCAGGTCTCTGGGCGGCCTCTTGAGCCGGGCCGGATGGAAGATGCCCCCGGTGGACCTGCCCGATACAGGTGTACGAACAGGGCGTCGGCTGGGTGACGGCGACCCCGGAGCTGGTCATGGCGGTGCAGGCGGCGAAGCAGTATCTGACGTACGTCTCGGCGGGCCCGTTCCAGTACGCGCCCGCCGAGGCGCTGCGACTGCAAACAGTTCCGGCACAGGGCGCCGCGCACGGATTGCCGCCCTCCGGGGCCTTCGCGCATCAGATGGCGCAGGCGCGTGTTCGCAGGGCCTCGGACTCCTCCACGGTGAGCCCTTGCCGTCCACGGCCGCTGCGTGGCGGCCTGCTGCTCCCGGTGCCACAGGGTCCGCGCTCGGGCCGCCTGCATGCGCTGCGCTGCGCGACGGCCATCCGGGTCGGCCGCCTGGCGCCTGTGCGCGGCCTCCTGGTTCTCCCGACGCTCACAGCCCAGGCAGCACGTCGCGCGGCGTTGCTTACAGCCCTCCAACTTGCGCAGGCGGAATGCGCCCAACGGCTTGGTCTCCCTGGCAGGGGGTGGCCGCCGAGCGGCTAGGTGGCGCATCCACCTGTGCGAACGATCAGGTTGAGCGCTTCCGCGTGGCGGCACGCGCCGCGGCAACAGCCGCATACGCAACGTCACTCGCGTGATGAGCCCGGGTCGAGATGGCATTACCGAGCGGGCACCAGCCGAATACCAGCGCGATGACGGAGGCCGCAGCTGCACTCGCTCCGCTGCTCCTCGCCAGTCCGCGTGCGAAAACGGTGTTGGTCCTGGCCGCGAGGAGGTGGCGAGGCGCATTCGACACCGCCGAGTCGGCCGCTGAGTGCGCCCAGTCGGCAAGGAGTTCCGCCAGGCAGGCAAGGGCGTAACCCACGCAGGCAACGAACCCTCCGCCGAGGAGGACGAGCCAGAATGTCTGGACGGCAAGGGAAGGCGTCGGGCCGTCGCCCGCAAGGGGCTCGCCCAGGATGATCCGACGCATGCCGTAAACAGCCACGTACGCGAGGAAGAGTGTGGCCAGAAATCGGACTCGGGGAGTTTCCTCCTCAATGTCGTCGTGTTCTGCGTCAGTCGGCCGCCGTGCGGATCCCGACCCTCCTGTCGGCTGCCCAACGCCGTGCCCGGAGCGGATGAAGACATTGCGCACCTGGTTGACCACATTGCCGATCAGATCCCGGCCGACGAAGGTGCCGGATCCTTCGTTGCGCTGCTCTGTAGTCGACGGCTCGTTCGGAGGCGTCGTACTCACTGAGTCGAACCGCCGTGATTGATCGTCAGGTCGCCTAGATGGTCCCGGCCGACAAAGACGCCACTCCCAGTATTGTGCTGGTGATAGATGACGGCGTTCGAGTCGGCAGCAGCGGCCTCGATGTCGGGCCGCGCATCAGGGTGCGCAACGAGGTGTGCCGCGATAAGGGCGGCCAGAGCCTCAATTCTCTCGGTCTCGGTACGCCCCGAAGCGCTTTCGGCGGCGGCAACTGCGGCGTCCTGTTCCTGAACGGTGCCACGACGAAACAGTGCGACGACCCGCGCACGGAGCGCCTGCGCGCCTCCGGTAACGCCTGCTGCCACGAGGGTGCCTGCAGCGCCACTCGCCACCGTCATGATCTCGGCCTCGTACATACGAACTCCCCCCGACCGTGCACCGGTTCCCATACCCGGAGAGAACCTACCTTTGGCGCTTACATTCCCGGAGCCGTTTGCCGCCGTCGCTGAGCGCGACGTCTGTCACAACGCGGCCCGTTTCAGAAAAGGAGCCCCATCCCGGGCGCTCCAGGGCAGGGGCTCCAGCACGGTGGGGCTTAGGAAGCGGACGCCTACTGCTCTGCGCGCGTGCGCCGCTTCTCCAACGCGGCATCCTTCCACGCCTCCCGGATCAGCTCGGCGTTCGTGAGATACCCGATGTCCGCCGTGGGCTCCGGCACCCGGGGTACCGGCCACACGTACACGGCTGCCCTGAGCCGCCACGCCCCGGACCACCGCACCGGGAGTCCTTCGCTCAGCGGGCGTCCGCCTCGGGCTACGGGCGCGGGAGCTCGTCGAGGTCGAGGGTGAAGGTGCGGCCGTCGGCCAGGGGGATGGGGAGCTTGCCCGTGCCGTACTTGTGCGTGTGTGCCGCGATGTAACCGGTGCCGGTCGGCTGGGTGTGGAGGACGACTTCCTGGGCGTATGGGTCGACCACCAGGTAGATCGGGATGCCGTAGCGGCCGTACTCGGCGGTGCAGTCGTCGTAGTCCTTGCGTGCGGAGGAGGTCGAGACGACCTCGGAGATCAGCAGGACGTCCTCGAAGCTGTAGCGCTTGCCTTCCTTGCGTGCGTCCTCTCGCATGATCGCGAGGTCGGGGGCGGAGTTCTCGTCGGCGGGGAAGTCGATGTAGACACCGGAGATGACCTTCGCGTGACGGCCGAGGGCGAGAGCAGAGTCGATCTGCATCGACCTGATGGTGCTCGAGTGCTCTTCGCTCTGCGGAGTCATGATCACCTTTCCGTCGGCTCCGAACAGGACCGTGTATCCCTTGGGGAACTCGGTGTGCACGATCGCGTCGACGCTCATGAACGGCTCCTTCCCGTGTGTGGTCAGGATACGGCGGACAGCGCCCTGTCCCGGGCCCGGCGGCACGGCTGTGGGCCTGTCCGGACAGGTCGCGGCGCGACCCGCGAATAGGTGCTATTCGGTGTCCTTCGGGTGTCGCGGGGAGGCGTACACAAGGATGACAGTCGAGGTGTCCGGGCTGACCAGGTAGCGGACCCTGCCGCCGCTGGTGATTTCGTACTCCCACTGCTCCAGCTCAGAACCCTTCCATTCCCTGGTGGCGTGTCTGCCTCGGAGCTGGTGCTGGCGGTTCCAGTTGGCCCGCGACAGCGGGTCTGCGCGAAGGGCTTCCAGGCAGCGATGCGCGTTCGGCAACGCCACCCGGCACAGCTCCTCCCAACCGGTCGCGGCCTCCGTCGTTCCGTGGACGACGTTCCAGCCGCTCAGCGGAGGGACGCTGACCCGATCGCCTTTTTTCGGGTTCACTCGTACACCTCGACCGGGCCGAGGTCGACGTCACCAAGCGGACGGAGCGCTTCCTTGAGCTGGTCAGGGTCGGCGTTGATGCGGGCGGTGGCCCGCCACGAGACGATCGCTCGGTGCACAGCCTCCCTGGCACCCAGTTCAGCGGCGTCGGACAGCGCTTCCAGAAGCTCGACGGTGAATTCCCGGACTTCCTCGGCATCCAGGTGGCGCACCCACGGGAACACCTCGGGCAGCGCGAGCAAAAGCGACTTGGCACCGTCGTCCTGTTTCAGGAGTGCAAGGAACAGCCGGGACGCCGTGGTCAGGTTTTCCTCGGCACGCTCTGCGTATATGGCCGTGGTCAACACCATGTCGGGTGCATCCCGGTGCGTGACACGCAGGCATCCCAGGGCGGCGGCCCTGGCGGCGACAGCCTTCGGGTTCCGCGACAGATCAGTGAACGTGACGGACTCCGATTCGAATGACGAGGGCGCAATACTCATACTCAGACCGTACTCTGATTGCGCTCTGATTTCCATCACGCGAGGTGGACAGCAGTACGCGATCGCCGAGGCGCCGGCGCTGTCCGAGTCGTAGTTCACGGCCTTCCGGGATGACATGCCGACCAAACGGAACCTGCTGGCGGCAGGCCTGAAGGAGGCCGACGAGAGCGACGGCTTCGCCTTCTGCACTCCCCCGCCGACGAGAACGCGACCCCCGACCTGGCGATCATGCGCGAGGACGCACGCAGGGAAGGCAAGCGCTACACCAGCGGTGTGACCCGAAGCTGCCTCGGACCTGGTCAAGGCGGTGCGCTGCCAGCCAAGGGCGGACAGCACACCCCCTCACCGGCTCAGCCGGCCGCACGCAGAGGCTCCTCGGTGAGGCGGTCCCGGCAGCGTCGGCAGTGTCCGGGCCCCTCGGCGCGGAAGGCACGCTCGCAGCCGTCGCAGGTCTGGAACGGCAGCACGACCGGGCGCCCTGCGTCCGGCGGAAGTGGCGCAGGGGGCGGCACCGGCAGCGGGGTTTCCCGGAGGCGGAAGGCCAGGACGCCTGCCGGGCGGGCCCGGAAGCGGTCGGGGAGCCGGACGGTCAGCAACTCGGTGATCTCCCGCGGCCCCACACCGGCCGCCAGCCACTCGGCGACGGCCGGTGCCAGTCGGGCCGCCTCGTGTGCGGAGAGGACGAGCCGGGGGTCGACCCGGCGCAGGGCGGTCAGTACGGCGAGGGCCTCGGGGGCCGCGTCGGCGAGTACGGGCGCCGCGCATCCGGGCTCCACAGGACCAGGCCCGAGCACCGCGCTTCCGGGCTCCTCACGATCTGGAACGAGCACCGCGTCCCCTCGGGGCTCCTCCCGGACGGCGGGCCGGGGTCGGCGCGGCTTCAGCAGCTGAGGCGGGTCCTGCGGGTCGTCGCCGGGCACGTCGTAGAAGTACGTCCGGGTGCGGACCTGGCCGGTGGGCATGCGCTCACGGCGGCGTTCCAGGTAGCCGGCCGCTTCGAGATCCCTGAGCGCTCGCGAGATGAGGATCTCGCCCTCGCGGAAGTGCCCGCACAGGGCGGCGATGGTCACGGGGGAGCCGTCGGGCAGGGAGGCGATGTACGCCGCGACGCCGATCGTGACCGCGCTGCCGCGCCGCTGGGCGAGGGCGTTGGAGATCACCGTGAAGTCGGCGGAGAGGCGGGTGCGGATGTGGATCACGCCGGAAGTCGGTGCTCCGGCGTCGGCGCGCATGCGCGCGTTAGACTGCGAGTCATCCATCGGGAAGCTGCTCTTCCTGATCGGTCAGGCCCTCGATCGGGATTGCCGTCCCGGCCGGGGGCCGTATCTGTTTGCGGTTGTCGCGGCGAACGTAACGGTCCGTTACCCGCCGCTGCAAGCCGGTCACTCGGACGGGTGACGCCGCCCTTCCGGCGTGGGGAGGGTGGGTGGGCGGGTAGTTCTTTCCCCCGGTTCTTTCAGGAGGTCAGCGGCCCGCCGGACCCTCGTGGGCAAGGGCCCAGTGAGCCCGGAAGGCGGACGGCGACCGGAACCCGGCTGCCTCAGGAACGGTCGCGCCCGGCCTTCAACTCGCCTATGAAAGCGGCCCAGGAGGCTGCTTCGAAGCACAGCGCCGGACCCTGCGGGGCCTTGCTGTCACGGACCGGGACGACGGCCCGGAACCCGTCGGCCACCTCCACGCAGTCGCCGGCCGACGCTCAGCACCGCACGGGCGTAGCCCTCGGTCTGCAGCAAGCCGGGCACCACATGAGCCGCGTACTCGCGGATGGCAACCGCCCGCTCCGAGTCTCTGGACGTCTCCTGCGCGGTCGCCCTCGTCGTCGGCGAACTCGCGGCGAACGCCGTACAGCACGGTCGGATCCCCGGCCGGGAGTTCGGTCTCCTGCTCGTCCTGCACCGGGCCGCGGGCATGCTGCGTGTGGAGGTCGCGGACGCCGCCTCCGCGAAGCGGCTGCCCACGGCCGCGCCCTCGTCTTCTCCCGATGGCGAGTCCGGCCGGGGGCTGCTCCTCGTGGACGCCCTGGCCGAGCGCTGGGGGTCGACGCCTCGCAGCCCGGTGGGCAAGACGGTATGGGCGGAGCTTCGTCTTGAGATCTGATCCGCCCACTCGGCGAGCGGGGGGCGGCGGCGCCCGAAAAAGGCGTACGGCGCGTGCAGCGCGTACCCGTTCGTACGCGCCGACGCGCCGCGAGGGCCCGGCGGGGCCTACTCGTCGTCCTCGGGCTTCTCCGCCTCGTTGATCTCCTCTTCGAGACCGAGCTGCTCGACGAGCCACTTGTCGAACTCGATCGCGGCGCGCACCCAGCTGACCGTCGAGGAGACGAAGTGCTCCAGGCTCACGCCCATGCCGATCAGCATCTGGGCCTCGCCGATCAGGCGGACCGTGCCGTCGTCGTGGGTGTGGCTGTAGACCTTGGGCCACAGGGTCCGGCGGTTCCAGTCGTCGATCGACTCCAGGATCTGCGGCTTGGCCTCGATCTCGTGGGGCCGGTCGTAGAACGTCCGCACGGAGAAGACCTGCTGGTCTCCCTCTCCCCGGAACATGAAGTAGGTGCGGAACTGCTCCCACGGCGCCGCGAGGTCTCCCTCGTCGTCGACGACGTACTTGAGCTCCATCTGGTCGAGGAGCTGCTTCACGAGGTCCTGATCCGGGACGACGGGGCCGGCCGGGCCGCCGGGCTGCGGCTCGGGCTGGCCCCCGAAGTTCGGAATCGAGGACGGGTCGATGGTCACCGTGAATTTCCCTTCGTACGGATTCCGCCATCCTCCCCCATGCGGGGAGGGGGGTGGCAAGCCCCGACGGACCCTGTCAGCCCTGGGCTGACACGATCCGGTCACTGCAACCTCCGAGTACCCCGAACCGTCCTCCTGAGCAGCCGACGGAGGGAGCGTGGTCGTGGTGGCAGCGGCGGAGCGGGGGCACACCAGGTGGGGGATCGTCCTGCCGTTTCTGGCCCTGCCGGTGGTGGTGCTCGGCGTGCTGATCATCGGCCTGTTCCTGTGGGCCTGGTCGGACGACGACGAGCCGCGCGGCGACGCCCGTACGGGCGCGGCGGCGACGGTCCCGTGCACCGAGGCCCTGGCCTTCGGCGCCGCCGAGCGCCCCGCGCACGCCCGCGCCCACGACTGCACCGTGCAGCGGGGCATCGACACCTCGTACTCGGCGGTGCTGCGGATGCCCCGTGAGGACGTCCGCGACTGGCTGCGCGAGACGTACCCGGACGCCCCGGAGCCCCGCACGGGCGGCGGCGCCTGCGGGGCGCTCTGCCTCGACGTGACCCACGAGAACGGCCTGCCCGGCACGGCGGAGGCGCATGTGGTGCAGGTGAGGGTGGAGCACGTGAACGCCGAGACGGCGCTGGTGCGCTTCTCGGCGTTCACGATGTGACCGGGGACGCTCCTACAGCGTCTTGCCGGTGGCCGGGCCGACCAGCAGCCCGTCCTCGAAGCGGTCCACCCGGACCGTGTCGCCGTCCTTGATCTCCCCGGAGAGGATCTCCTTGGCGAGCCGGTCGCCGATGGCGGACTGCACGAGCCGCCGCAGCGGCCGGGCACCGTACGCCGGGTCCATGCCCTCCTCGGCGAGCCAGGCCAGGGCCTCGGGCGTGATGTCCAGGGTGAGCCGCCGCTCGGCGAGCCGCTTGGCCAGGCGCTCCAGCTGGAGCTTCGCGATGCGCTCCAGCTCGGGCTTGGTCAGTGCGGCGAAGACGACCAGGTCGTCCAGGCGGTTGAGGAACTCCGGCTTGAAGGAGGTGCGGACCACCTCCAGCACCTGCTCCCGCTTCTCCTGCTCGCTGGTCACCGGGTCGACCAGGAACTGGCTGCCCAGGTTCGACGTCAGCACGAGGATGGTGTTGCGGAAGTCGACCGTGCGGCCCTGGCCGTCCGTCAGGCGCCCGTCGTCCAGCACCTGGAGCAGGATGTCGAAGACCTCCGGGTGGGCCTTCTCCACCTCGTCCAGCAGGACGACGGAGTACGGCCGCCTGCGCACGGCCTCGGTGAGCTGGCCGCCCTCCTCGTAGCCGACGTATCCGGGCGGGGCGCCGACCAGCCGGGCCACGCTGTGCTTCTCGCCGTACTCCGACATGTCGATGCGGACCATCGCCCGCTCGTCGTCGAAGAGGAAGTCGGCGAGCGCCTTGGCCAGTTCGGTCTTGCCGACGCCGGTCGGGCCCAGGAAGAGGAAGGAGCCGGTGGGGCGGTCGGGGTCGGCGATACCGGCGCGGGAGCGCCGCACGGCGTCGGACACCGCGCGCACGGCCTCGGTCTGGCCGATGAGCCGCTTGCCCAGCTCGTCCTCCATGCGCAGCAGCTTCTGCGTCTCGCCCTCCAGCAGACGCCCGGCCGGGATGCCGGTCCAGGAGGCGACGACGTCTGCGATGTCGTCGGAGCCGACCTCCTCCTTGACCATGGTGTCCTTCGCGACCTCCTCCTCAGCCTCGGAGGCGGCCTCCAACTCCTTCTCCAGGGCGGGGATCTCGCCGTAGAGCAGCTTGGAGGCGGTGTCGAAGTCGCCGTCGCGCTGGGCGCGTTCGGCCTGGCCGCGGACCTCGTCGAGGCGTTCCTTCAGTTCACCGACGCGGTTGAGGGACTGCTTCTCCTTCTCCCAGCGGGCGGTGAGGCCGCGCAGCTCCTCCTCCTTGTCGGCGAGGTCGCGGCGCAGCTTCTCCAGGCGCTCGCGGGAGGCGGCGTCGGTCTCCTTGCCGATCGCCAGCTCCTCCATCTTGAGCCGGTCCACGGCGCGCTGGAGTTCGTCGATCTCGACGGGCGAGGAGTCGATCTCCATGCGCAGCCGGGAGGCCGCCTCGTCGACGAGGTCGATGGCCTTGTCGGGCAGGAAGCGGGAGGTGATGTACCGGTCGGAGAGCGACGCGGCGGCGACGAGCGCGCTGTCGGCGATCTGCACCTTGTGGTGGGCCTCGTAGCGGCCCTTGAGACCGCGCAGGATCGCGATGGAGTCCTCGACGGTCGGCTCGGCGACCAGCACCTGCTGGAAGCGGCGCTCCAGGGCGGGGTCCTTCTCGATGCGCTCGCGGTACTCGTCGAGGGTCGTGGCGCCGACCATGCGCAGCTCGCCGCGGGCCAGCATGGGCTTCAGCATGTTCCCGGCGTCCATGGCGGAGTCGCCGCCCGCGCCGGCCCCGACGACCGTGTGCAGCTCGTCGATGAAGGTGATGATCTGCCCGTCGGAGTCCTTGATCTCGGCGAGGACGGTCTTCAGCCGCTCCTCGAACTCGCCCCGGTACTTCGCCCCGGCGACCATGGCGCCCAGGTCGAGCGCGACGAGCCGCTTGTCCTTCAGCGACTCGGGCACGTCGCCCTTGACGATCCGCTGGGCGAGGCCCTCGACGACGGCGGTCTTGCCGACGCCGGGCTCGCCGATCAGCACGGGGTTGTTCTTGGTCCGGCGGGACAGCACCTGCACGACGCGCCGGATCTCCTGGTCCCGCCCGATGACGGGGTCGAGCCTGCCCTCCCGCGCGGCGGCGGTGAAGTCGGTCCCGAACTTCTCCAGCGCCTTGTACTGCCCCTCGGGGTCGGCCGTGGTCACGCGTCGCTGCCCTCGTGTCTTCTGGAATGCGGCCTGGAGCTTCCTGGCGTCGGCCCCCTGCTCGGACAGCACCTCGCCGGCCGCGCCGCCCTTCGCGGCGAGGGCGATGAGGAGGTGCTCGGTGGAGAGGTACTCGTCGCCCAGGTCCTTGGCGCGGGCCTGCGCGTCGGCGACGACGGCCAGCATCTCGCGGTTGGGCTGGGGCGGCGCGACGGTCGACCCGGTCACGCTCGGCAGTGAGGCGAGCACGCGCTCGGCTCCGGAGCGCACGGCTGCCTGGTCGGCGTCGACCGCGGCGAGCAGGTCGGTGATGTTCTCGTTGTCCTGTCCCTGGAGCAGCGAAAGCAGCAGGTGGGCAGGGGTGAGGTCGGCGTGTCCCTCGGTCACGGCCCGGTTGCTGGCAGCGTTGATCGCGTCCCGGCTCCGGTTGGTCAGCTCGGCGTCCACGTTCGCGTTCTCCTCCTTGCACTGACCCGAACGGCTTGCACAAAGTTGAGTCTAGTGCACTCAAGGACGTTTCCGGGAGTCACGGGGGTCTAGGTTCCGGGGCATGGCGACCAAGTACTCCGTGGACCCGGGCGCTCCGGACCCGTCGTATCTCGACTTCTGGCGGGAGCGGCACCTGTGCACCCTGACGACTCCCCGGCCGGACGGCACTCCACATCTGGTACCCGTCGGGGTCACATACGATCCCGAGGCCCGTCTGGCTCGGGTGATCACCAACAGGACGAGCGCGAAGGTGCGGTACGTGCGGGCCGCCGGGGAGCAGGGGGCGGCGGTGGCCGTCTGCCAGCTGGAGGGCCGCCGGTGGGCGACGCTGGAGGGCCGGGCCTTCGTCCACGAGGAGCGGGACCGGGTCGCCGAGGCGGAGCGGCGCTACGCCGAGCGCTACGGCAGGACCCCGTCACCGAACCCGTCGCGCGTGGTGATCGAGATTCACCTGACGCGGGCGATGGGGCGAGGTTGACAGAAGTGAACATCCACACCGGTGATCGACTGGATCCGGCCACCGCCTGATCATGCCGATACCCGGATATATCCCCGAAAACTGCAGCGGCGTCACCGTGTTCAGGTCACGGTGACGCCGCTGCGGGGGGAAGCACCTGAGCGATCTGTTACGACGGGGGAATCGCGTCAGGCACTGCGGGGGGTGGCAGAGATGGTCCTCGGGGCGGGAGCGTCGGCCTCCACCTGCCGGTGGTCCCGCTGGTCCAGGTTCACAAAGATCATTCCGTACCGTACGGCACATCGCACTGGCTGCGGCGCCCCCCGAGGCCGCCGCAGACACCGGTACGCCCGTACGTCCTCGTCGTCGTCCCGCGTGACGACCACCGGCTCGCCGAACACGGTCACCATCAACGAGTCACCGCTGTGGGGGATGGCGGTGACCAGGTCGATGAAGTGCCAGCCGGAGCGGTAGGCGGTGGCCATTTCACGACGGAAGGAGCGGTCGTCGGGTGGAGTGGTCACGTCAGCTCCCGGCTCCGTCTGCAGTGGCCACCGCGGACCGGGCCGCCGCCGGCCACACACTGTCGGCCAGAACATGACTCTTGGCAGCCGCCGGCCAGACACTGTCCGCCCGGTCATCGCCGTTCGCGCCCGACAGGCCACTCACGGTTCCGAAGGCCACGACGGCAGAGAAGGCGGCGACAAGCCCCAAGCGAAGCATTCTGTTACGCATAGTCGGCTTCGTCCTCACTTGAAGGTCCCCTCTTCCCCCGTCGAATACGACGATGGCTCATTCGGGCACGTCATGGCCACAGAATCGATGCATCATGTTCCTGCATGTTCAGGACCCTGGGGGGTGGAGATTTGACAACGAATCGGACCAAGGTGACACATCCCCATGTGGTGACCGAGATGTGCGAGGAAGGTGGCCGACTTTACGCGAACGCCCTGCGTGCGGGACGCGTTCCGCGAGCGGACGTGGAAGCGGCTCCCTGCCTGATGGAGTTCGCCCTTCTCCACCCGGACCCCGACGACCCGGACTGGCTGCGCCCCATCCCCCCGTCCGTGGCACTCGCGCAGCGGCTCAATCCCATCGAGAACGAGATCACCGAGCGCAGGCGCGTGTCGATCGAACTGTCCGACACCTTCGCCCCTTTCATGGCGCTCAGCGCACAGACCACGACGTCCGGCGACTCCATCACCGTGCTGGAGGGCAGCGAGCGCATCAACGCGGCGCTCAACCTGGCCACGGCCCAGTGCCAGACCGAGATGCTCACGATCCAGCCGAGCGGTCACCGGCCCGAACGCAGCCTGATCCAGGGGCTGGAACGCGACCGGCCGCTGATCGAACGTGGTGTGCGCATACGGACGCTGTATCCCCACACGGCGCGGCACAACCCCGAAAGGCTGGCCTACGCGGGCCAGTTCTCCGACGGCAAGGTGGAACACCGGACCATCGACGGGCTGATGGAGCGGCTCATCATCTGCGACGAGACGGTCGCGTTCATCCCCACGCGCGATGACCAGAAGGTCGCACTGGAACTCCGTCATCCGGGTCTCGTCTGCTACCTGATCAAGGTGTTCGAATTCATGTGGGACCGAGCCGTCCCGCTGAGCGCGGGCGCCCCCTACGAAACCGCCCCCGACGGCATCACGGAGCTCCAGCACTCCATCGCCAAGCTTCTGGTCGAGGGCCATGTCGACGAGGCCATCGCCCGCCGCCTGGGCATGAACGTCCGCACCTGCCGGGCCCACATCGCCAAACTCGCGCACGCCCTGGGCAGCGGGAGCCGCGCCCAGCTCGGCTACCTCATCGCACAGTCCGGCATCCTGGAACGCGCGGGTGCGCCCCAGTGACCGCACCGCATCCGGAGCACGGCACGGAAGACCTGTGCTCCGCGGGCACGGACCTGTACGAGCGGGCGCTGCGCGAGGGGCGGTCACCGGCCGGGGAGGCCCGCTCGGCCCCTGCCTCGTCCGGCCGGGGATGAACATCCGTACCGCCCGCGTGCACATCGCCAAGCTCGCCGCGACGCAGGGCGGTCAGAGCAGGGCGCGGCTCGGGTTCCTCATCGGACGCTCGGGGATTCTTGACCAGGAACGCTGAGGGACGTGGTGGGGCGCTGCGGTCCGTCCAGACCCGCCTGGGCGATGCGCACGCCCAGTTGCGTACGGCTCGCCGCCCCCAGTGTCTCCGACAGCCGCGCGATGTGCGCCCGGCACGTCCGGACGCTTATGCCCAGCCGCTCCGCGATGACGGCGTCCTGGTGCCCCTCCGCCAGCAGCGCCGCGATCGACTGCTCCCGGTGGGAGATGCCCTCGATGCCGGTGTCGGGGAGCGGGGCCGTGAGGGGGATGGCGAGGCGCCACAGCCGTTCGAAGACCGTGACGAGGTACTCGACGATCGCCGGGTGCCGTAGCTCCAGGGCCATCGTGCGGTCGGAGTTGGCGGGGATGAACGCCACCGTCCGGTCGAAGAGGATCAGCCGGTCGATCACCTCGTCCAGCGTGCGGGCCTGCACCGCGTCGCCCATCAGCTCCAGGTAGTTCAGCAACCCCTGCCCGTGCCGGGCGACATGGGTGTACAGATCCCGCATCCGCACGCCCCGGCCGCGCAGCGCCAGCGCCCGGTGCAGCCCCTCGGAGAGCTCCGCCTCGCGGCGGATGCCGCCGGGCTGCACCGTGAGGACCTCGGCCGTGCACGCGTGGGTCGCCTCGTCCATCGCGGCCTGGATCCGGGCGAGTCCGTCCAGGACCCGGATCGCCGGGCCCTCCGCCGCCGACCCGGCCGGCCGCACCCGGTTGCCCAGCCCCGCGTACCACTCGACGGCCGCGACGGCCGAACCCACCCGCCGCCGGCTCGCGCTGACCTCGTCGTACATCCCGCGCAGCAGCCGGGTCATGACCTCCTGCGGGGAGGTCGGCACCAGCCAGTCCATGTCGTCGGGGTCCGGGTGCAGCAGGGCGAGTTCCAGCAGGCAGGGCACCGGTTCCGCGTCCCGGCGCGGCACCCGGCCGCGCCGTACGGCCCGGGAATACACGCGATCCCCGGCCTCGCACAGCCGGTCGGCACCATGGGGATGCTCATCCGCCCCGTGCCCGGCCATCGCCCATCCCACCCCCGGTTTCGCCGTCCTGCCGCAGCGCAACTATGCGCGGCCCGGACGTGCTCCGCAACACGGCTCCCCGCGCGGCGACCACCGGAAACCACCGCTGTGCGGCGGTATCTCCGGGCTCGGTTCGTCCGGTCGCGCACCCGGCCGCGACGGAGGGCCAGGGGTGGTGAACCCGCCTGGTGGGGCGGCTACTTCAGGCCGATCGCGCGGCACGCCGCCTTGTACTCGGCCGTGCAGATGTCCGACAGCTTGTAGATGTCGTCCGCCACCACCGTGTCCTTGATGTTCTCCTTGGTGAGCGCGACCACCGGCACGAGCTGCGCCGGGATGCCCTTGTCGGTGGGGCTGTCGACCTTGTCGCGGGTGAGGGCGGCGAACTGGATGTCCCGGCCCTGGACCTTGGCGACCGCCATCTCCGCGGCGTTCTCGGCCTCCTGCGGGTAGGACTTGTACACGCTCATGTACTGCTCACCGGTGATGATCCGCTGCACCGCCGGCAGCTCCGCGTCCTGCCCGGTGATCGGCGGCAGCTCGGTCACGCCCGCGGACTCCAGCGCCTTGACGATGCCGCCCGCCATGCCGTCGTTGGCGGAGTACACCGCCGCGATGTCGCCCTTGCCGATCTTCTCGATGGCGTCGGCCATGTTGGCCTGGGCGTTCTCCGGCTTCCAGTCCTTGGTGTCGAAGGACTGCGCGATCGTCACCTTGCCGTTCAGCTCGGACATCGCGCCCGCCTTGAACTGCTTGGCGTTCGGGTCGGTGGACGAGCCGTTCATCATGACGATCTTGTCGGAGAGGCTCGCCTTCTCGCCGATGGCCTCCAGCAGGGAGCGGCCCTGGACCTCGCCGACCAGCTCGTTGTCGAAGGAGATGTAGGCGTCGATCGGGCCCTCGGCCAGCCGGTCGTAGGCGATGACCGGAATGCCGGCCTCCTTGGCCTTCTCCACGCCGCTCGCGATGGCCTTGGCGTCGACGGCGTCCAGCAGGATCACATCGACCTTGTCGTCGATCATCTGCTGCAACTGACCCGCCTGCTTGTCCGCGCTCGCCTCGGCGTTGGCGTAGTCGACGCGGCCCTTGTCGTTCGTGAGCGACTCGACCTTCCGCTTGATGATGGGGTAGTCGAAGTTCTCGTAGCGCGTGTTCGCCTTCTCCGGCAGCAGCAGTCCCACGGTGATGTCGTTGCCCTTGGCCGGGCTCGCGTCGTCACTGCTCCCCGTCGCGTTGAGCACGCCGCAGCCGGCGAGCGTGACGGACATCGTGGCCGCGGCCACGGATATGGAGATACGACGACGCATGCGGGGGCTCACTTCGCGTGTGATTCGGACGTGGGCACAGCTTTGCGGCCCATGTGACTGAAAAGCCAACGCGGACGCGCCCCCCAGCGTCAAGCGGAACCACTTAACGAGATGACAACACCACGCTCCGCAAGCGTTGTGAAGACTCTGCGGAATCACCTTCAAGTGGCGTACACCACGCGGTCACCCACGGGAGGCCCCGCGAAACCAGGGTGAGACCCGCAAAGCACGCGAAAGGGGCCGGGAGTCGACTCCCGGCCCCTTCACCCGCGTACGCGCGTCAGTCGGACTGCTGCTGCCGCTTCGGCCGCCACACCACCAGCGCGCTGGTCTGCTGCACCTCCTGGTACGGCACCAGGTCGCGGCGGTACGACGCGTGCACCGCGGCCTCGCGCTGGCGCATCGCCGCCGCCGCGCCGTCGAGCGCGTCCTGCATCTCGGCCACCCTCGCCTGGAGCGCGGCGACCTGGTTCTCCAGTTCGATGATGCGCTTGATACCGGCCAGGTTGATGCCCTCGTCCTGCGACAACTGCTGGACGGTGCGCAGCAGCTCGATGTCACGGGCCGAGTAGCGCCGGCCCCGGCCGGCGGTGCGGTCCGGGGAGACCAGACCCAGCCGGTCGTACTGGCGCAGGGTCTGCGGGTGCAGGCCGGACAGCTGGGCCGCCACCGAGATGACGTAGACCGGGGTTTCCTCGGTCAGTTCATACGGATTGCGCCGACGACCGTCCATCTGACTCATGCTCCCTTCGCGGCCTGGAACAGATCCGCCCGCGGATCCTCACCCGCGGTCGCCTCTCGGTACGCCTCGAGTGCGTCACGAGCCTTCCCCGACAGGTCCTTCGGAACACTCACCTCCACGGTGACCAGGAGGTCGCCGCGGGTGCCGTCCTTGCGGACCGCGCCCTTGCCCCGGGCGCGCATGGTACGCCCGTTGGGCGTGCCCGGCGGCAGCTTCAGGGTGACGGGCGGGCCGCCCAGGGTGGGCACCCGCACCTCGCCGCCGAGGGCCGCCTCGGCGAAGGTCACCGGGACGGTGACCGTGAGGTTGTCCTCCTTGCGGCCGAACACCGGGTGGGAGTCGACGTGCACGACCACGTAGAGGTCGCCCGCCGGCCCGCCGCGCTCGCCCGGCGCTCCCTTGCCGCGCAGCCGGATCCGCTGGCCGTCGCTGACGCCCGCGGGGATGCGCACCTGCATGGTCCGCGAGGACTTGGCCCGGCCGCTGCCCTTGCAGACCTCGCAGGCGTTCTCCGCGATCAGGCCGCGGCCCTTGCAGTCCGGGCAGGGGTCGGTCAGGGAGAAGCCGCCGCCGCTGCCCCGGGCGACCTGCCCGGTGCCGACGCAGGTCGGGCACACGCGCGGCGTGCCGTTCTTGTCGCCGGTGCCCGAACAGGCCTTGCAGGGAGACTGCGACGACATCCGCAGCGGGACGGTCGCGCCCTCGATCGCCTCGGTGAAGCTGAGCGTGACCTCGGACTCGATGTCCTGGCCGCGCCGGGGGTGCGTACGCGTCCCCGGACCGCCCGCGCCGCCGCGGTTGAACAGGCCCCCGAAAACGTCACCGAGCCCGCCGCCGAAGCCGCCGGCCCCCTGGCCGCCGCCCTGGGCGCCGCCTCCGAAGAGGTCGCCCAGGTCGAAGTTGAAGGAGCCGCCCGCGCCGCCCGGCCCCGGGCGGAAGCCACCGCCCGCGAAGAGGGCGCGCGCGTCGTCGTACTCCTTGCGCTTCTTGGGGTCGCCGAGGATGTCGTTGGCCTCGGAGATCTCCTTGAAGCGCTCCTCCGCCTTGACGTTGCCGGTGTTGGCGTCCGGGTGGTTCTCGCGGGCGAGCTTCCGGTACGCCTTCTTGATCTCGGCCTCGGTGGCGTCCTTGGGGACGCCGAGGACCTTGTAGTAGTCCTTCTCGATGAAGTCCTTGGTGCTCATCCTCGACGCCCCTCCTTCCCTTCGTCTGTGACGTCAGCCCTCGTCCGGGCCACCGCTCTCCTTGTCGTCGGCGTCGGCGGACTCGTCCGCCTTGACCGTCTGCGCCCCCGGCTGGGGTTCGGCCACGGCCACCCGCGCGGGGCGGATGGTGCGCTCGCCGATCCGGTACCCGGGCTGCAGGATCGCCACGCACGTCGTCTCGGTGACGTCCGGTGCGTAACTGTGCATCAGGGCTTCGTGGATCGTCGGGTCGAAGGGCTCGCCCTCCTTGCCGAACTGCTGCAGGCCCATCTTCGCCGCGGTGCTCTCCAGCGACTCGGCGACGGACTTGAAGCCGCCGACCAGTTCGCCGTGTTCGCGCGCGCGGCCGATGTCGTCGAGCACGGGCAGGAGCTCGGTCAGGAGGTTCGCGATGGCGATCTCCTTGACCGCGATCCGGTCGCGCTCGACCCGGCGGCGGTAGTTCTGGAACTCGGCCTGGAGGCGCTGGAGGTCCGCCGTGCGCTCGGTGAGCGCCGTGCGGGCCTGGTCCAGCTGGGCCACCAGAGCCACGTCCTGGCCCGTGTCCCCGGCCGGGGCCGCCCCTTCCTCCGCGGAGGGGGAGGCGGCCTTCGGCTCGGCGTCTTCGGAGGTGGCGCCGGAAGGGACGTCGGGCTGCTGCTCGTCGAAGCCCGGGGTCTCCTCCGTCACGCGGCACCGTCCTTCCGGTCCTCGTCGACGATCTCGGCGTCGACGACGTCGTCGTCAGCGGCCTTGGCGCCACCGGCGGCGGCACCCGCGTCACCGGCGGGACCACCGGCGGCCTGGGCCGCACCCGCGTCCGCGTACATGGCCTGGCCGAGCTTCTGCGAGACGGCCGCGACCTTCTCGGTGGCGGTGCGGATCTCGGCGGAGTCCTCGCCCTTGAGCTTCTCCTTCAGCTCGGCGACGGCCTCCTCGACCTCGGTCTTGATCTCGCCCGGGACCTTGTCCTCGTTGTCCTTGAGGAACTTCTCGGTCTGGTAGACGAGCTGCTCGCCCTGGTTGCGGGACTCGGCGGCCTCGCGGCGCTTGTGGTCCTCCTCCGCGTACTGCTCGGCCTCCTGGCGCATGCGGTCGACCTCGTCCTTCGGCAGCGAGGAGCCGCCGGTGACGGTCATCTTCTGCTCCTTGCCCGTGCCCAGGTCCTTCGCGGTCACGTGCATGATGCCGTTGGCGTCGATGTCGAAGGAGACCTCGATCTGCGGGACGCCGCGGGGCGCCGGCGGCAGACCGGTCAGCTCGAACATCCCGAGCTTCTTGTTGTACGCCGCGATCTCGCGCTCGCCCTGGTAGACCTGGATCTGCACGGACGGCTGGTTGTCCTCGGCCGTGGTGAAGATCTCGGACCGCTTGGTCGGGATCGTGGTGTTGCGCTCGATGAGCTTGGTCATGATGCCGCCCTTGGTCTCGATGCCGAGGGACAGCGGGGTGACGTCGAGGAGCAGGACGTCCTTGACCTCGCCCTTGAGGACACCGGCCTGCAGGGCGGCGCCGATGGCGACGACCTCGTCCGGGTTGACGCCCTTGTTGGCGTCCTTGCCGCCGGTCAGCTCCTTGACGAGCTCGGCGACGGCGGGCATACGGGTGGAGCCGCCGACCAGGACGACGTGGTCGATCTCGCTGATGGAGATGCCGGCGTCCTTGATGACGTTGTGGAACGGCGTCTTGCAGCGCTCCAGGAGGTCCGCGGTCAGCTGCTGGAACTGGGCGCGGGTGAGCTTCTCGTCGAGGTGCAGGGGGCCCTCGGCGGAGGCGGTGATGTAGGGCAGGTTGATCGAGGTCTCGGTGGACGAGGACAGCTCGATCTTCGCCTTCTCGGCGGCCTCGCGCAGACGCTGCAGGGCCATCTTGTCCTTGCCCAGGTCCACGCCGTGGCCGGACTGGAACTGCTGGACCAGGTAGTCGACGATGCGCTGGTCCCAGTCGTCACCACCGAGGTGGTTGTCGCCGTTGGTGGCCTTCACCTCGACGACGCCGTCGCCGATCTCCAGCAGCGAGACGTCGAACGTACCGCCACCGAGGTCGAAGACCAGGATGGTCTGGTCGTCCTTGTCGAGGCCGTACGCCAGGGCGGCCGCGGTGGGCTCGTTGACGATGCGCAGCACGTTCAGACCGGCGATCTCGCCGGCCTCCTTCGTGGCCTGACGCTCGGAGTCGTTGAAGTAGGCCGGGACGGTGATGACCGCGTCGGTCACCTTCTCGCCCAGGTAGGACTCGGCGTCACGCTTGAGCTTCTGGAGCACGAAGGCGCTGATCTGCTGCGGGTTGAAGGGCTTCCCGTCCAGCTCGATCTTCCAGTCCGTGCCCATGTGACGCTTCACGGAGCGGATGGTCCGGTCCACGTTCGTGACCGCCTGGCGCTTGGCCACCTCTCCGACGAGCACTTCACCGTTCTTGGCGAAGGCGACGACGGACGGCGTGGTCCTGGCGCCCTCGGCGTTGGTGATGACGGTGGGCTCGCCGCCCTCCAGAACGCTGACGACGGAGTTAGTCGTGCCCAGGTCGATGCCGACCGCACGTGCCATGGTTGATTCCTCCAGCTGACTTGAGTGGAACGGACTCAAGTGTGCACGACGGCCCCCGACCGGTCAACAGACGTGAGTCGGGCAGACTCAACTCTTATCCGTTCCTTACACGCAACGGCGCTCTGACCTGCGTCGATACACTCCGTCGAGGGCTGTGCACCGGTACACGCGAGAGGGTGAACACCACCACGAGCGCCCCTCCCGCCACCCACCACAGGGCGCTCGCCCCGATCCAGGCGGCATGCGCGAGTACCCCGACGAGCATCCCGGACAACGCCGCGATTCCCAGCAGCAGACTCGCCCCCGGCGCGGTCAGCCCGAGCCGCCGCAGCCGGTGCGCCAGATGGTCGGGCCCGCTGCGCGTGACACCGCGCCCGCCCAGCCGCCGCGACGCCAGCACGAGGACGACGTCGGCGGCCACCACCGCGGTCAGCGCGAACAGGACACCCGCGCTCTGCCCCAGCCCGAACCCGGCCCGGGCGTACACGGTCCCCACGGCGATCACGAACCCCGCGGCCATGGACCCGCAGCCGCCCAGCGCCACCCGCGCGGGGTGCCAGTTGTGGAGGAGGAAGCCGGTCAGCGCGGCGGCCAGCACGCTCATCAGCCCCGCGATCCCGTCCATCACCTCGACGGCCGCGCAGGCCGCCGCCCCGAAGGCGCCGACGACCCCGACCGTACCCGCCAGGCCGTCGGCGTGATCCAGCCCCCGGAACCCGAACACCACCGCCACCACCCAGACGACGGCCAGCAGCCCGGTCCCGATCCCCGTCTCCCCGTACGGCACGACACACGCGGCCGCCACGGTCGTTCCGGCGGCCAGTACCCGCCGCCGCAGCCGCCACACGTCTCCGGCGAGCCCGAGCAGGGCGACGGCCCCCGCGGCGAAGAGCACTCCCCGCGTCCCGTCGGCGGAAGGAGCGACCCCCAGCCACTCCCCGCCTCCCACGACCAGCCCGGTGACGAGCACGACGGCGAGGCCCCCGGACAGCGGTACGTCGCGCTGCCGGCGCCGCTCGACCAGCCGCAGCCGCAGCGCGGGGGCCCGCAGGGCGGCGGCGAGCACGGCGGTGAGGACGAGGGCGGTTGCGGCGGCGGTGATCCCGTAGAGCACGGATATAAGTTAGGCGGGACTATGACATTTCGGTATGAATAACACGACGGGATGCATGACGAGATTCGCGACGGGACCCCCGAGGGGCGGCGGGGGACGGCGAGAGAAGGCGAACGGCACGCACGACGGAACGCGGCCTGATCCGGTCCACTCCTGAGGCAACCCTCAGCGATTCAGATCACTGCCCACCCGGCTACAGTGCGGCGGAGGATGAGGGTAGTCTCAGACGGACTGCATAAGTTACCGCTTAGTAATTTCGGGGAACCCTGCAAAACGACAGGTCACCCGACGAAACCCCTCGCAGGCCCGAGGAGCCCCCATGCAACTCGCCGCGATCATCGTGTCGCTGGTTCTGACCGTGGTCGGCGTCGCGCTGCTCGCACGCGCGATCGGCCAGTTCGTCCGGTACTTCAAGCTGGGCCAGCCGGTCCCGGCCGGCACCCGGACCGACAACCCCTACCAGCGCAGCGTGACCCTGGTGAAGGAGTTCCTCGGGCACACGCGCATGAACCGGTGGGGCATCGTCGGTGTCGCCCACTGGTTCGTCGCCGTCGGCTTCCTGACGCTCCCGCCGACCCTCGCCCAGGCCTTCGGCCAGCTCTTCCAGGCCGACTGGGTGCTGCCGGTCATCGGTGACTTCCTGCCGTTCGAGCTGTACATCGAGTTCATCGGCGTGATGACGATCCTGGGCATCGCCGTGCTCATCGCGATCCGCCTGCTGAACCTGCCGAGCCGCCCGGGCCGCAAGTCCCGCTTCGCCGGTTCCAAGGCCGGCCAGGCGTACTTCGTCGAGTACGTCATCCTCACCATCGGCCTGGCGATCTACGTGCTGCGGGGCCTGGAGGGCGCGCTCCACCACGTCGACCACTACGAGGCGTCGTACTTCGCGTCGTACCCGCTGGTACTCGCGTTCAAGGGACTGAGCGTCACGGCGCTGCAGAACCTCGTCTACTTCGTCGCGATGATCAAGATCGGCACCTCGTTCGTCTGGATGATCGTGGTGTCGCTCAACACCAACATGGGTGTGGCCTGGCACCGCTTCCTCGCCTTCCCGAACATCTGGTTCAAGCGCGAGTCGAGCGGCGGCACGGCCCTCGGCGCGCTCCAGCCGATGACCTCGGGCGGCAAGCCGATCGACTTCACCGACCCGGGCGACGACGACGTCTTCGGCGTCTCCCAGGTCGAGCAGTACTCGTGGAAGGGCCTGCTGGACTTCTCCACCTGCACCGAGTGCGGCCGCTGCCAGTCGCAGTGCCCCGCCTGGAACACGGGCAAGCCCCTCTCCCCCAAGCTGCTGATCATGTCGCTCCGGGACCACGCGCACGCCAAGGCGCCGTACCTGCTGGCCGGTGGCGGCAAGACGATGGAGGGCGAGGAGAAGGCGTCCGAGGAGGCCCTGAAGGACGTCCCCGCCGCGGCTCTCGCGGAGGCCGAGCGCCCGCTGGTCGGCACGGCCGAGGAGAACGGCGTCATCGACCCGGACGTCCTGTGGTCCTGCACCACCTGCGGCGCCTGCGTCGAGCAGTGCCCGGTGGACATCGAGCACGTCGACCACATCGTCGACATGCGCCGCTACCAGGTGATGATCGAGTCGTCGTTCCCGTCGGAGGCGGGCACGATGCTCAAGAACCTGGAGAAGAAGGGCAACCCCTGGGGCCTGGCGAAGAAGCAGCGCCTGGAGTGGCTCAAGGAGGTCGACTTCGAGGTCCCGGTCGTCGGCAAGGACATCGAGGACCTGTCCGAGGTCGAGTACCTGTACTGGGTCGGCTGCGCGGGCGCCCTGGAGGACCGCGCCAAGAAGACCACGAAGGCCTTCGCCGAACTGCTCCACATCGCGGGCGTCAAGTTCGCGATCATGGGCGGCGACGAGAAGTGCACCGGTGACTCCGCCCGGCGTCTCGGCAACGAGCCCCTGTTCCAGGAGCTCGGCATGGAGAACGTCATGGCGCTGAACATGGCGTTCGGCGAGGAGATGGACGACGAGGGCAAGGTCGTCGCCGAGTCGGCGAAGCCCAAGTCCGCCAAGAAGATCGTCGCCACCTGCCCGCACTGCCTCAACACGCTCGGCAACGAGTACCCGCAGCTCGGCGGCGACTACGAGGTCATCCACCACACCCAGCTGCTCCAGCACCTCGTCGACGAGGGCGAGCTGATCCCGGTCACCCCGGTCGAGGGCATCATCACCTACCACGACCCGTGCTACCTGGGCCGTCACAACAAGATCTACACGCCGCCGCGCGAGATCATCGCCGCCGTCCCCGGCATCCGCAACGAGGAGATGCACCGCCACAAGGAGCGCGGCTTCTGCTGCGGCGCGGGTGGTGCGCGGATGTGGATGGAAGAGCGCATCGGCAAGCGCATCAACAACGAGCGCGTCGACGAGGCCCTCTCGGTCAACCCCGACATCGTCTCGACGGCCTGCCCCTTCTGCCTGGTCATGCTCACGGACTCCGTCAACGGCAAGAAGAACGACGGCAAGGCCAAGGAGTCCATCCAGGTGGTGGACGTGGCCCAGCTGCTGCTGGACTCGGTGAAGACGCCGGTCCCGGCGGAGGACGAGGGCGACGACTCGAACGACGACGGCGAGCCGCCGGCCGGCACGTCCGACTCCACGAGCGCGCCGGAGCCGGAGCCTGTGAAGTAGCCGCTCCCAGCTGGTCGTTCCGACCTCTTCGAAGCCCCCTGCCCGATGATCGGGTGGGGGGCTTCGGCGTTCCCTGCGGTCCGGCGGGGAGGACGGCGAGGCGACGAGTCCGGAAGACTGCGGTGCCTCGCCGCGCTCAGCGGGACATCCAGCGGTCCACCTCTCGCGCCCGGGTGTCCAACGCGGTGGGGACGGCCGCTGACGCGGTTCGCGGATCGCCGGGAACCTGCACGTCGGAGTGGACCCCACCGGCCATGTGTCCGAGCCCCGCAGGCGGCATCTCCACGTCGATCCCGGCGCGCCGCGCAAGCGCGAGTGCCGTCGCCACGAACCCCTCGGAGAGCGCGAGGATCACGGAGTGTCCCGTCCGGCAGTGCCAGGCGACCAGGCCGCGTGCGAACTCCGCGTACACGGCCAGATCGACCTCGAGTGTGTCCGGGTCGCCCGGGTGCTTGTGGCCGATTCCCGACGGCAGCCCGAGCTCCGCCTCGAAGACCTCGACCTGCCGTACGAAGAGGCGGCCGGCGCCGTTCGAGGGGTTCCACAGCGTCTCGTCCCCGATGTCGAAGTACATGCTCATCGTCGATCCCCCTGCTCGGCTGCCCTGGCACAGGGTAGGAGATCAGGCGGGGGGCGGGGCGGTCCGCCGCCGCAGCGGTACGGGTGGCACGGGCAGCCGCAGCGGGGCTGGAGCAGGATGCCGAGGGCGAAGGGGAGGGGCAGGTCGCGGGTCTGACGGCAGTGGGTGTGGAGGTCCTGGTAGCCGGGGCGGGTGGCGAGGGTGCATTCGGGGGACACCTGCTCCTGGTCGGCGGGCCTCACGGGGAGGGCAACTCCGATCCTGGTCGGCGGGCCTCACGGGGAGGGCAACTCCGAGGGCCCGTCGCCGTGTGCCTGCCCCCGGCTTTCGGCAACGCGCAGGATGTCCCGCAGCGCCTCGGTGAGACGCTCCGCGAGAAAGCGGAGTTGCGTCTCGGTGGCGTCGGGGAGCAGGTCCTCGGCATGGGCCAGGAGTCGGGCACCCATGTCGAGCTGGGTCGCTTCGGCGAGATCGGCCAGACGGGACAGACGTCCTGCGCCGTCGGTGATCAGAAAGCAGGACTTGGCCTCGGGACCGGTCCAGGGCAGCAGGCGAAGCGTGCGACGCGGGCCGGTGCTCATCAGGCCGCCTCAACACCGGCGGAGAGATGCAGGTCCGCTCCAGGACCGCAGAGTTGACGCCCTCGCTGCTCATGGGCAACGAGGTAGGGCCGCACGGCCACGGTGGAGGGGCCGTCGATCACCGCATTCGTGCAGTAGGGGCTGCGATGGGAGGGGAGGGAGGGGAGCCGCGGAGACGGAACAACCGCTGCGGCGGAGGGATCACATGACGCACGCTGGTGCGCCCGGCGGGGCTGACACGAGAAGCCCGCCCAGGCGAGGAGACGGCGAAGGAGCTCAACCATGGACTCACCTTAATGCTTTTCGCGAAAGCCAGCAAGGTAATAGAGCGTGCGTCAGCAACCCTTGGCCACCTGGTCGCTTACCGTGTAAAGCGGCAAGGTCGTCGCGAGCGTCCGTTCCGGGAGGACACTTTGAGTGCGAGCAGGTGGATCAGCACGTCGATGCCGTACCTGACGCCCCGGGAGCAAGGGCAGGGTGACGCCTGGACCGCGGACGCGGCAGCCCAGGGCAGGCGTGGCTCGCAGCGCATCACCCATGCCGGAGAGGTGCCCGCTCCGGCTGAGGTCGCGCGACCGCTCGGAATCAGGGACGGAGAGCCGGTCGTTGTGCGACGCCGCCTGATCCTCTTGGACGACGAGCCGAACGAACTGACCGACACCTACTACCCCATCGCCATCGCCCGAGGTACCCCTCTTGCCGGAACGGCGAAGATCCGGGGCGGAGCCGTCACTCTGCTCGCCGAGTTGGGACATGTCGGCGCCCTGGTGAGGGAGGACGTCACGGCCGGCCTGCCGGATGAAGACGAGCAAGAGGCCCTGCGGCTCACCGGGACGGATCCCGTCCTGCGCTTGACCAGACTCACCCTGAACCGCGACGACCAGCCGATTCAGGTGGACCGTATGGTGATGCCCGCCCAGCGTCAGCAGTTGCGTTACGAGATCAGAATCGGATGACCGTGCCCAAGGCAGAACCGGAAGCCCACGACCGCCGCTCACTGCACGAACGGATCGCGGCCGACCTGCGCGACGACATCATGACCGGCAACCTGCCGCCGGGCGCGAACCTGCCCTCCACGGCCCAGCTGAGAACCCGCTTCGACGCATCGAACGCTACGGTCCAGAAAGCGCTCCTTCTCCTGAAGGACGAGCGCCTGGTGGTGGGTCGGGCCGGTGCGGCGGTGACGGTACGCGAGCACAGGCAGCGGACGATACGCCCCGCCACGTCCCTCACACCGGCACCCTCCGGCGAGCCCTACCCCTGGCTGTCCGAGGCGGCTCATCACGGCAGGGACGCCCGCATCACACTGCTCGACGTGACGGAGACCAGCGCACCCGCGGACATTCGCGCCGCCCTCGGTCTTCGGGACGATGACACGGCCGTACTCCGCAGCCAGCTGCTGCTGATCGACGACGAACCGGCGGAACTCGTGCAGTCCTACTACCCTTCGGACATCGCCCGGGATACGCCGCTGGCGGACCGGCACCGCATCAAGGGCGGCACCGCAAGCCTGCTTCGAGAACTGGGCCACACGCCCCATCACTGTGTGGACCGGGTCTCGGCCCGAGTCCCCACACAGGAACAGTTCGAGGCACTGCGCCTGCCCGGCAGCCTGCCTGTCCTGTGCACCCTCCGGGTGGTCCATGCCGCCGACGGACGCCCGATCGAAGCGACCTCGATGGTGAAGGCAGGACATCTCTACGAGTTGCAGTACGAGTTCGCGGCTGAGTGACACCCCCGGCTCGCAGATGGGCCTGTCAGTGGCAGGCCTCAGCGTGCCCGCTGCGGTCCGGCACCCGTCGTCCAGGAGCCACGATGCCTGGCGGGATCCGAAGTCATCGCAGGTTCTGGTGCGGGCCCTCCAGAGAGCCACTGCGGCTGCCAGGGCGCAGGCTCCGCCGAGCCACAGGACGCCCTGGAGGGACAGCGTGTCGACGATGAAGCCGCCGGCCAGCGCACCGAGACCCTGACCACCACGAGAACAGAGAGGTCATGCACGTACCCGACGAGGCCCGACCGGCCTGGCGGAGCTGCCGCGTGGTTGGCAAGATCCCGGTATGCAGTTCGACGATCCCGGCAGCCTCGACGACGTGTGCACGCAGCGGCTCGGCGAGAAGGCCGGCCGGCAGTTCGCCGCGCTTGCGCGCCGAGGGTTCCGGCTGATCGCAGCGACGGACGAGGCCGGGGCGACGGGTCAGTGCCGGCTCGGCGGCCCCGCTCTGCTCCAACCCGGGACGGCCTGGCCCGAACTGAGCGGCGTACCGCTGTCCCTGCACGCCGTTCTGGACACGGACGCCTTCGCCCCCTGGCTGGGCGCCCAACTGCCCGTGCGGCCGGGCCTGCTGAACTTCTTCTACCTGGACCCGGACCTGCCGTACGAGGAGTACCGCAAGCTGGACGTGTACCAGCCCGGGGTGTGGCGCGTCATTCCGGCCGACCCGGCACGGGCGGTCTCCGTCACCGCCCCCCGGCCCGCGCTGAGTTACCCGGCGACGCCCGTCCACGCGGTGGAGGTGACCATGCTCCCGGACTGCTGGGACGTCGAGGACGACGACCTGGAGTTCGACCGGGACGAGCACTGGGCGGTGTCCTCGCTGATCCTCACCGAGCTGGCGGATCTCGACGGCAACACCGCCGGCAGCCACTGCGCCTTCGGCTGGCCCGACACCTCGCACACGCTGCCGGTGTCGTCCAGGGACGACGACGGCACGGCGGCCGTCCATCTGCTCCAGCTCGCCGAGGACACCGACCTGGACTGGGGCTGGGGCGACGCCGGGACGCTGTACTTCACCATCCCGGCCGAGGCACTCGCCGCCGGCGACTTCGACCGGGCGGTGGCCCAGCTCATCTGCGGCTGACACGACGCACAGCGGGATCAAGGGCCGTGCCACCTGGGCTGACCGCGGGTAACCGGCAGCCGTCCGCGAGCCGGGTGGGAGCCGGGCGATGCGGGGGTACGGGGGGCGCACTCGGGGGCGCACGATATTCGCGAATGCACTTGCCGAACCCCCTCCGCAGGGCCAGCCTCGCCTCGAAATGTGAAGATCACAAACCTGCGCCAAGGTTGCCTGCAGGCAATTGACTGAGCGTCACACCTCAACAGCAGTTTCTCGTCGCGCACTTCACTCGTATCGAAACAGTAAAGAGGGTTCCGTTCAGCGAATTTTTGTTGAACTATGAAAGTCCACAAATGAGGGGGGTTTGTGAAGATCGCCGGTTGCGCTTTGCGCACGGTCGGGCAAGGGGGCCCGGCAGTCCGGTGACGCGGCGGCGGTGCCGTTCCCACGCCGCTTCTCACGCAACACCACGCCACGGCCGCCTGCTTCAGGAACAGACGGCCGTACTTCAGGGGTGAGGAATCCACCATGCACGTATGTGTGCTGGGGCAGGGCTATGTCGGCCTGCCCCTTGCCGTGAGGGCCGCCGAGGCCGGGCACACCGTCACCGGCTACGAGCCCGACCGGGCGCGTTGCGCGGCACTGGCCGCCGGGTCGTCGTACGTCGAGGACATCGGCGACGACCGGCTCCGGGCGGTGCTCGACTCGGACGCCTACTACGCGACCTCCGACCCGCAGGACCTCAAGGGGTTCGACGTCGCCGTCATCACCGTGCCCACGCCGCTCACCGACCGTGCCCCGGACCTGAGTTGTGTCCGGGCCGCCGGCCGTGCGCTCGCCGGGTGGATCGAGCCGGGCGCCACCGTCGTACTCGAGTCGACGACCCATCCCGGCACCACGCGTGACGTCCTCATCCCGCTGCTGGAGGAGGGCTCCGGCCTCGTCGCGGGGAAGGACTTCCACGTCGGGTTCAGCCCCGAGCGCATCGATCCCGGCAACCCCGACTGGCGTCTGGAGAACACGCCGAAGATCGTCGCCGGGCTGACCGAGGGCTGCCTGGAGCGCGTGAAGGCCTTCTACGACACCGTCACCGACGTCGCGGTGCCCGCCTCGGGGCTGGAAGAGGCCGAGCTGGCCAAGGTGTTCGAGAACACCTACCGGCACGTCAACATCGCGCTGGTCAACGAGCTGTCGCGGATGGCGCACACGCTCGGCGTCGACGTCTGGCACACGCTGGAACTGGCCGCGACCAAGCCCTTCGGGTTCACCAAGTTCCTGCCCGGGCCCGGCGTCGGTGGGCACTGCCTGCCCATCGACCCGGTCTACCTCAGCCACCACGTCAAGGCCCGGCACGGGCAGACCTTCCGGCTCATCGAGCTGGCCCAGGACATCAACGAGAGCCAGCCGGACTACGTCGTTCGCCGCCTCCAGGACGCCCTCAGCCGGCGGTTCCGGCGGAGCGTCCACGGGGCGCGGATCCTCGCCCTCGGGGCGGCCTACAAGCCGGGCACGTCGGACGCCCGTCAGTCCCCGGCCGTCGAAGTCACCGAGCGGCTGCGGCAGATGGGGGCGGACGTCACCGTCGTGGACCCCTATCTGCCCGACGGCGGCAGCCGGACCATCCCCTTCGCGGCGGAAGCGGAAGACGTGGGCACGGGCACGTGCGTCGCCGACTTCGACGCGGTCGTCCTGCTCACCCCGCACGGCGAGTTCGATCTGGAACGGCTCGCGGCGGAGGCCGCCTTCGTACTCGACACTCGCGGCGTCATGACCGCCGCACCCCACATCGAACGGCTCTAGCGAGCCACGGAAAGGAAGAGGCACGACATGTACGGACAGAACGGTGTGGGCGCCGCGATCGGGACCGCCACGGGCGGAGCGGCGCTGGCCGCGACCGGCGGAACGGCGCTCGGGTGGATCGTGCTGGCGGCGATGCTCCTCGTGATCGGCGGAGTCGCGGTCTTCCGCATGGCGACCCGCGGCAAGCGAGTGACCGCTTGAGCACGTCGCAGAACCGTGCGCCGCGGGTGAGGCTCACCGTGGTGACCGCTGTGGTGGTGGCAGCCCTGGCCGCCGCCACCGTGGTGGTGCACATCCAGTCCAAGAGCCCGATTCTGACCTTCTACTGGTGGCTGGGCATGGCGGTGATCGTGCTCTGCCTGGTGTCGTTCCTGAAGGGCCGGTCATTCACCCACCTCCCGGTCGCTCCCGGCCGGACGGTGGCGATCATCCCGGCGTTCGAGGAGCCCACGGAGAACCTGCACCGCACCGTGCGGTCGCTGCTGGCGCAGACCCACCCCGTCGACGAGATCCACGTCATCGACGACGGCTCGCGGCAGCACCCGGTCGAGCCCTTCGACCACCCCCGGGTCTTCTGGCACCGGCAGGAGAACAAGGGCAAGCGCGGGGCGCAGGTCACCGTGCTGCGGCACCTCCAGGAGCAGGGCAAGCACTTCGACTTCGTCCTCACCATAGACTCCGACGGCGAGCCCTTCCCGGACGCGCTGGAGCAGCAGTTGCGGGCCATGAGCAACCCGCGGATCCAGGCCACCACCGGCATGATCTACATCCGCAACTTCGAGGAGACCTGGGTCTCCCGGGCGGCGGACATCGACATCGGCACCTCGTGCGTGATGATGCGTTCCTCGCGCTCCATGCTCGGGGCCCTGGAGACCACCTCGGGGGCCCTGGCCCTCTACCGCGCCGAGCTGCTCTACGACCACCTCGACGCCTACGAGGTGGAGTGCGGCACGGGCGACGACCGCTGGCTGGCGCTCAGGGCGCTCATGCGCGGTGAGGTCGTGGCCGTCAACGAGGCCGGGGTCGTCACCGACATGCCGACCACTCTGGCCAAGACCTACCGGCAGCGGCTGCGATGGGCCCGCTCGTGGTGGTGGATGCTGCCGTTCGTGTACGCGCGGCTGTCGCTGAAGCAGCTCATCTCGCCGACGTTCGGGCTGCTCCAGCTCGTCATCACCCCGGTGATACTGGCCTGGATCGTCGTCATGACGCTCCTGACGCTGGGCGGCCGGTACCACAATCCAGGCATCGCCCTGGTGTATCTCGCCGTGTACCTGGTGGTGCGCTTCGGCCAGTCCGGCCTCTACGTCCTGATGCGCCCGGACATGACCGCCCGCCAGCGCTGGCACTCCTGGCTCGTCGGCACTCCGGCGGCCGTGTTCATGAACATCGTGCTGCTGTGCCCGACCCGCTACTGGGCCCTGTTCAAGCTGCGTGACAACGCGTGGCAGTCGCGGGGCCTGACGGCGAAGACGGCGCTGCCCAAGCCCGGATCGGCGGAGGCGGGTGGAACGGCTGGGCTCGCCGTGTAGCAGCACTGGTTGAGTTTTGAAGGTTCCATCGGTGCTGCGCCTGGGATCAGATGGTTATCGGGGCGTGACATCCGCACATTTCCTGGACATAGAGGCCGGAACCGTGGCTTCCATCACAGCCCACCCGATCTCGGTCTGCTTCTGTTGATCTCGACCACACACGCACGCGCTTCTCTCCCGCCTTGCCAGGGCGGGCAGTTGCGCGTGCGCGCAACACCCATGAGAAACACACGGGGACAGATGTTCACCAGAACGACCGACCGGACCCTCTTCACGAGCGGCACCGCCATGCTCGTGTCCGCCCTGACCGCGGGCGCGATCTTCACCGCGAGCACCGGTGCGCACGCGGCGGAGGCCGCCCCTCGCACCACCGCTCCGGCCTCCGCCGACATCACCGCTCCGGTCGCCGCCGACTACACCGCTCCGGTCGCCGCCGCCGGCCTCAAGGCTCCCGCCGCCGGCCTCACCGCTCCGGCCTCCGCCGTCGCCGACGACGACGCCGACGACGCCCAGTGGGAAGCCCTGCTCAACTCCATGCTGTCCGTACCCGAGGACGTGCTGGCACAGGGTGACGAGGCGACCGCCGCCTACCTCAAGCAGCAGCAGAACCGGAAGCCGGGGCAGCCACTGGTCGGCTTCGGCTGGCCCAGTTTCGGCTGCATGGGCGCCGTCGCGGTCGCCATCGGCACCAACCTCCTGCCCGCCGCCAAGATGGTGAAGATCGTGAAGGTGGCGAAGCGCGTCGGGGTCAAGCGGATCGTGAGCGCGATCAAGGCCATCCGCAAGGGCAGGGGACACACGCTCGCCAACGACCTCCAGTGGGTCGGCGCCCAGCTCCTGGGACTCGAAGGCGTCAAGGCAGCCTGCCACTAACACCGATCGGAGGCATCGACATGCCGGCAGCGAACGTCGTCTTCGCCTGCGAAACCCTGCTGGTCGTCACGGGCATCATCTGGATGCTCACGGTCGTCCGCACCCGGGCGAGGGTCGCCGGGGCCGATCGTCCCCGCCTCGGCCTCATCCAGCCGACCGGCGAACTGCTCACCGCCGCGGCGCTCAGCCTCGGCGCGGGATGGGCCGTCACCCGCCACGAGGTGCCCAACCTGCTCGTGCTCGCCGTTCTCGGGATCGTCCTCCCGGCCATGGCCGGCATGGCCCTGGCGCTGATCATCCGCCAGGAGGAGTCGCCGCTGCGCAGCGCACGCGGCTGGCCGGTGCTGCTCGTGCCCGTCATCGGGGGCGCGACCGCCGGTCTGGCACCTCACCTGTTCTGAGCACAGGACACCCCTTCCTGAACAGGGAACAGCCGTGTCCGGCGGGTCGCCGTCCCGCCGGACACGGCCGTCCGACAGGTCTCGGGGGCGGATCCCCTCCGGCGAGGCCGTCCCCGGCCCCGGACGCCCCCGGCCCCGGACGCCCCCGGCTCAACCCGGAAATTAACCGAACTCACGTACAACCCTTACGTGCCTCCGCAGGTCTCTTGATCGCCGACCGGCCGTGAACCTCCGGACAACTCCCGGCGAACACGGACAACCGGCCCTCCATCGACTGTGGATGTCCGCCAGGCATCCCCCGCATGCAGACCTCCGGAGCACCGCCTTGCGCAAGCGCACCCTCCTGCTGGCCGCCGCCCTCACCACCGGCCTCCTCTCCGCCACCCCGGCCACCGCCGCCCCCTCCGGACTCGCCGGGGACTTCAACGGCGACGGATACCGGGACATCGCGGTCGGCGCCGCGTGCACCACCGTCGGCTCGGCCTCCTGCGCCGGCGCCGTCGTCGTGCTGTACGGCTCGGCGTCCGGCGTGTCGGCCACCCGCAAGGCCGTCATCACCCAGAACTCCACGGGAGTGCCCGGCACCGCCGAGTCCGGCGACCTGTTCGGCGCCTCCCTGGCCACCGGCGACCTGGACCGCGACGGCTACTCCGACCTCGTGGTCGGCGCCACCGGCGAGAGCGTGGGTGACCGGGACGCCGTCGGCTCCGGCACGGTCCTGTGGGGCAGCAAGTCCGGGCCGGCCGGCGGCAAGGGCCTGCCGCAGCCGTCGACGCTCTCCGAGTACGGCAGCTTCTCCCGGGGCATCGCCACCGGCGACTTCGACGGTGACGGCGACACGGACGTCACGCTCACCGGCCAGAGCCACACCCGTATCTACAACGGCCCCTTCACCCGCACCGGCGGCCCGCTGAACAACCTCCGCGTCGGTGAGCTCGGCACCACGTCCGAGGTGATCGCGGGTGACCTCACCGGCGACGGAGCGGCCGAGCGCGTCTACCCCTTCACCGTCGACGGCGACTCCGGCGGCGAGATCCTCTACTTCCGCTGGAACGGCACGACGCACAAGATGGCCGAGCTGCCGAACGCCGACGGCACCCAGGGCGCGATCGGCGACATCGACGGCGACGGCTACGGCGACCTCGTCCTCGGCGACTCCGGGGACCCGTACGAACTCAAGCCCGGCGGCCACGTGGGCGGCCGGATCACCGTCTGGTACGGCGGCCCGAACGGCCCCGACCCGGCGCAGCAGCCGGCCGTCGTCCACCAGGACACGGAGGGCGTGCCCGGCGCGGGCGAGCCGGACGACGGTTTCGGCACGTCCGTGAGCACCGGCGACATCAACGGCGACGGGTACGCGGACGTCGCGGTCGCCGCCCCGGGTGAGGACCTCGGCTCGGCGAAGGACGCCGGCTCGGTGACCCTGCTGTTCGGCTCCGCGTCCGGCCTGAAGACCAGCGGCGCGAAGTCGTACACCCAGGACACCGCCGGGGTGCCCGGTTCCGCCGAGTCCTGGGACCGGTTCGGTTCCGCCGTCGACCTGACCGACGTGACCAAGGACGGCAAGGCGGACCTGTCCGTCGGCGTCGACGGCGAGAACTCCACGGGCGGCCTGTGGTTCCTGCGCGGCTCCGCCTCCGGCCTGACCACCAGCGGCGCGCAGGGCATCACCACCACCGCCGTCGCCCTCAAGACCGGCCTCTACTTCGGTTCGGCCATCGCCCAGTGACGCCCCGTCGACCCACCCGTGAGGCCCGTACGCCCATGCGCACCCGTACCGCTTCCACCGTCCTCGCCGCGGCCCTGACGCCGCTCGCGTTCGCCCTGTCCGTCCCGGCCGCGCACGCCGCGCCGGCCGCCGCGCCCTACGACTTCAACGGCGACGGCCGCGCCGACCTCGCGATCGGCGCGCCGGGCGCCACGGTCGCCGGGCAGGCGCGGGCGGGTGCCGTGTCGGTGGTCTACGGCGGCGCGAGCGGCCCGAAGACCTCCACCCGGACCCTGCTGACGCAGAACACGGCCGGGATGCCGGGCACCGCCGAGGCCGACGACGCCTTCGGTTCCGCCCTCGCCTCCGCCGACCTGAACACCGACGGCTACGCCGACCTGCTGGTCGGCACGCCCGGCGAGGACGGCAGCGACAGCAACGACGGCACGGTCACCGTCGTCTGGGGCTCGGCGTCCGGCCTGTCCGGCGCCCGTTCGCTGTTCAGCTTCTTCAGCACCGACTACGACCGCTACGGCCAGGCCCTGGCCACGGGCGACTTCGACAACGACGGGGACGTGGACGTCGCGGTCGGCTCCACCGGCCCGATCACTCTCTCCCTCGTGGACGGCCCGATCACCAAGTCCAGCGGCTCCAACGGCGGTTCGGGCTCGCGCAACGACCGGTGGGCGTCCACGAGCGGCGTCACCCGGCTCTCCTCCGGCGACGTCACCGGGGACGGCCACCCCCGCGTGGTCCTGCACGGCCGCGCCGCGCACGACGGCGCCGCCACGACCGCCCTGGCCGACATGGAGATCGACAACTACAACGACTGGCTGCAGAAGCTGCCCGCCGGGTTCGTCTCCGCCGTCGGCGACATCGACGGCGACGGCCACGACGACATCGCCGTGGGCAACGACCGGGAGGTGGCCGCCGACCCGGGCGGCGCCCTCGGCGGCAAGGTGACCGTCGTCTACGGCGGTCCCGAGGGGCCTGCCCCGGACCGCGCCCCGCTCGTCCTCACCCAGGACACCGCCGGTGTGCCCGGGGCCGCCGAGAAGGGCGACCGGTTCGGCGGCGACGTCTCCCTCGGCGACGTCAACGGCGACGGGTACGCCGACCTGGCGATCGGCACCCCGGGCGAGAACAGCTCGGCCGGCGCCGTCACCGTGCTGTTCGGCTCGGCGTCCGGCCTGACCACCAAGGGCGCCGCTTCGTACAGCCAGAACACGGCCGGTGTGCCCGGCGCCTCCGAGAAGGGCGACCGGTTCGGCGAGCGCGTCACGCTCACCGACCACACCGGCGACCGCCGCGCCGACCTGTCCGTCTCCGCACCGGGCGAGAACACCGGCGACGGCGCCGTCTGGTCCCTGCGCTCCACGGCGACCGGCCCGGCCGCCTCCGGCTCGACGAGCTTCGGCCCGGGCACGACGGGCATCTCCACGGCCGGCACGCCCGGCTACGGCACGGCGCTCAACTCCTGACCGGCCCCACAGCCCCACCTTCCGGCCGGACGGCCGACGCCCGGCCACGCCCCACCGGAGCGTCGGCCCGAAGGCCACCGACGGTCACCGGCGACGACGGCGACCTCACGACCGAACATCCGACGACCCGACGACCCGACGACCCGACGACCCGACGACCCGACGGGGATCTTGATGCGCAAGCGCACCCTGCTCCTGGCCACGGCCCTGGCCACCGGCCTGCTCACGGCCCTGCCCACGACGGCGGCCACCGCCGCACCCGCCACCGGCCCGACCGCCGACTTCAACGGCGACGGTTACGGCGACATCGCCTTCGCCACCCCGTACGCCAAGGTCGACGGCAAGAGCATGGCCGGTTACGTCGCCGTCGCCTACGGCGGCGACACCGGACTCGACCCGGCGAAGCACACCGTCGTCAGCCAGAACTCCGACGGGGTGCCCGGCGACGCCGGCGCCGATGACACCTTCGGCCACGCGCTCGCCACGGCCGACCTGAACGGCGACGGCTACACCGACCTCGCGGTCGGCGCTCCCGGCGACCGCGACGGCACCGACACCGACGGCGGCACCGTCACCGTCCTGTGGGGCTCGGCGAACGGCCTGCACAGCGGCACGACGGTCAAGGACCCGGCCGCCTCCGCCCACAACAACTGGGGCAACCTGCTGACCGCGGGCGACTTCGACGGCGACGGCAAGGCGGACCTGGCCGTCGGCGCCGACACCGACGACGTCTACGTCGTCCGCGGCCCTTTCACCACCACCGGCACCACGGGCGCCACCCAGAAGATCTCCACCCCCGAGCCGGCGTGGATCGTCGACGCCCTGGGCGCGGGCGACACCGACGCCGACGGCAGGTCGGACCTGGTCCTCACCTACCGGGTCTTCACCAGCGGGGAGGAGGCGAGCAGCTGGTCCAAGGGCGTCGCCTACCTCGGCTCCCCCACCGGCCCGGACACCTCGGCCCCCCGCGCCCTGAACGGCGGCACCACCCTCGCCTTCGGCGACATCGACGGCGACGGCTACGACGAGATCGCCCTCGGCAACGTGTTCGGCAAGGGGAGCGACCACACCGGCAGTCTCGGCGGCAAGGTCGTCGTCATCCGCGGCTCCGAGGGCGGCCCCGTCAACGGCGACGCGCCCATGGCCCAGCTCACCCAGGACTCCGAGGGCGTCCCCGGCGCCGACGAGGCGAACGACGGCTTCGGCGGCGCCGTGTCCATAGGCGACACCAACGGCGACGGCTACGGCGACCTCGCCATCGGCGTCCCCTTCGAGGACCTCGGCACCACCGAGGACGCCGGCGCCGTGATCCTCATGAACGGCTCGGCCTCCGGTCTCGCGCGCACCGGCGCCCGCACCGTCACCCAGAACACCGCCGGTGTCCCCGGCACGGCCGAGGCCATCGACTACTTCGGCTCCGACGCCCTGCTGAGGGACGTCAGCAAGGACGGCCACGCCGAGTTCACCGTCACCGCCGGCTTCGAGGACGAGGGCATCGGCGCGATCACGGCCCTGCGCGGCTCGGCCACCGGCCCCGTCACCGACGGCGCCCGCACCTTCGGCCCCGGCAGCCTCGGCCGGACCCGCGCCTACGGCGCCTTCGGCACCGGCCTCACCGGCTGACGGAAAAACAGGAGACCCCTATGCGCAGATCCACCACGACCGCCCTGGTCGCCGCCCTGCTGGCGACCGGCATCACGCCCGTGCTCCTCGCCGGTCCCGCCACCGCGGCACCGGCCAAGCACTACGACGACTTCAACGGCGACGGCCGCCGCGACCTCGCCTACGGCGGCTACGACGACGTCGACCGCGAGGGTGGCACGATCACCGTCGTGTACGGCACCGCCACCGGCCTCGACACCGCCCACCCGAAGTACCTCCACCAGGACAGCGCGGGCGTGCCGGGCTCCGGCGAGGAGGACGACCAGTTCGGCGCGTCCCTCGCGAGCGCCGACCTGAACAAGGACGGCTACGCGGACCTCGTCGTCGGCAACCCCACCGAGCACGTGGGCAGTGACGAATACCGCGGCACCGTCACCGTCCTGTGGGGCTCGAAGTCCGGCCTGTCCGGTGGCACCAGCATCGCCCCCGTCGGCGGTGCGGTGGGTCACTTCGGCCGCGACCTGGCCACCGGCGACTTCACCGGCGACGGCTCCCCCGACCTGGCCGTGATCGGCGGCGAGGAGGCGTGGCTGTACCGCGGCCCCTTCACCAAGTCGGGCACCACCGGCAGGGTCAGCAAGATCGACAAGAGCTCCGGCGGCTGGTACTCCACCGCCCTCGGAGCCGGAAAGGTCGACGGGGACGGCAGGACGGACCTGGTGGTGATCGGCACGGAGATCGACGACAGCCGGATCCGCGAGCGCGCCTGGTACCTGAAGGGCACCTCCTCCGGCCTCGCCTCGGGCGCCTCCAAGACCCTCAGCGACCGGCAGGAGGGCCTCTACCCGAGCCCCGTGATCGGCGACTTCGACAAGAACGGCTACGGCGACATCGCCCTCGGCGTGCCCGACAAGGACAACGGCAAGGGCGCGGTCACCGTCTGGCGCGGCACGTCGTCGGGCCCGGGCACGTCGGTCACCCTCACCCAGGCGACCTCCGGCGTCTCCGGCAGCCCCGAGGCCGACGACAACTTCGGTTACGCGATCTCGGCCGCCGACACCAACGGCGACGGCTACGCGGACCTCGCGGTCGGCGTCCCGCACGAGGACGTCGCGGGCGACCGGGACCAGGGCGGCGTCCACGTCTTCCGCGGCGGCTCCGGCGGCCTCAGCGGCGCGCGTTCCTCGTGGATCGCCCAGACGGTGCTCGGCCCCGCCGACTCCGGCGCCGCCTTCGGCTACACCCTCCGCCTGCGCGACCTGACCGGCGACGGCAAGGCCGACCTGGCCATCGGCGCGGCGAGCGGCGCGCTGCTCATGCGCGGCACGAGCACGGTCCCGACGAAGACCGGCGCGATCCCCCTGCCGGAACTGGGCGGCACGCTTCCCGACTGAGGCCGTGTGCCAAGGACCCGGGGCGAGGCCCGTACGGCCGAACCCTGACGCCCCACGGACACCCAAAGCCCCTTCCCCTTAAGGGATGTCACAGCTCGGCCGCAAAGCCGGGCCCGCAAGCCCGGGCCCGGCACGCGACCGCCGGGGACCAGGTACGTTCGAAGACGTGGCTGGATTCAGGATCGGACGCGGCCGGAACAACGGCGCTCCTCAGACGCGACCGCACAACCCTCCGTACGGGCAGCAGACGCCGCAGGGACCGTCGTACGGCTCCCCGCCGGCGCCGCAGCCGTACCCGCAGCAGCAGCCGTACGGCAACGGCGGCGGCCCCACGTGGCCGCAGCCGAACGCCGCACACGGCGGCGGCTACGGCGGGCAGGGCGAGCCGGAGTACTTCGGCGACGGCGCGTACCCGCCCGGCCCACAGGGTCCGGCCGACCCGTACGCCGCGAACAACCCGGGCCACACCCAGGCCTTCTCGGTCGGCGACGACCCCTACACCCAGGGCGACACCTACCGTGCCGGCTCGGCGGCCCCGGCGCCCGGCCCGGTCGGCCCGCGCCTGCACTGGAAGGCCCTGCTCCGGGGGATCGTCCTCGCCCCCAACCAGACGTTCCTCCAGATGCGGGACTACTCGATGTGGGGCCCGGCCCTCGTCGTCACGTTCCTCTACGGCCTGCTCGCCGTCTTCGGCTTCGACGGCGCCCGCGCGGATGCGATAAACGCCACACTGTCGAACGCGGTGCCGATCGTCCTGACGACGGCCGTGGCGATGGTGCTCAGCGCGTTCGTCCTGGGCGTGGTCACTCACACGCTGGCCCGCCAGCTCGGCGGCGACGGCGCCTGGCAGCCCACGGTCGGCCTGTCCATGCTGATCATGTCCCTCACGGACGCGCCCCGCCTGGTCTTCGCGATGTTCGCGGGCGGCGACGCGACGTTCGTCCAGCTGCTGGGCTGGGCCACCTGGGTCGCGGGCGGCGCCCTGCTGACCCTCATGGTCGGCCGCTCCCACGACCTGCCCTGGCCGAAGGCGCTGGGCGCGTCGGCCATCCAGCTGATCGCCCTGCTGTCGATCGTGAAGCTGGGCACGGTCTGATTCTCCGCGCACACGAGAGAGGGGCTCCCTGGGGAGCCCCTCTCTCGTGTCCGGTCCCGCTGGTCAGGCGTCGAGAACCTGCCCGGCGCGCCGCACCAGGGGTTCCTCGACGGACCACGGGAAGTTGATCCACTGATCGGTCCGCTTCCAGACGTACTCGCACCTCACGAGCGACTGGGACTTCTCGTAGATCACGGCGCTGCGCACCTCGGCGACGGTGTCGAGGCAGAAGTCGCGGACCAGCTTGAGCGTCTTGCCGGTGTCGGCGACGTCGTCGGTGATCAGGACCTTCTTCTCGGAGAAGTCGATCACGTTCGGGACGGGGGCGAGCATGACGGGCATCTCGAGGGTCGTCCCCACCCCTGTGTAGAACTCCACGTTCACGAGGTGGATGTTCTTGCAGTCGAGGGCGTAGGCGAGCCCACCGGCCACGAAGACGCCGCCGCGGGCGATGCTGAGGACTATGTCGGGCTCGTAGCCGTCGTCGGCGATGGCCTGCGCGAGCTCGCGCACGGCGACGCCGAACCTCTCGTAGGTCAGGTTCTCGCGCACGTCACTCATGCCTGCGTCGCTCACGTTCTGGTCGCTCACACCTGGGTCCGGTGGAAGTTGAGGAAGGACCGGGAGGCGGTCGGCCCGCGCTGCCCCTGGTACCGGGATCCGTACCGCTCGCTGCCGTAGGGGAAGTCGGCGGGGGAGCTCAGCTTGAACATGCACAGCTGGCCGATCTTCATGCCCGGCCAGAGCTTGATGGGCAGGGTGGCGAGGTTGGACAGCTCCAGGGTCACGTGCCCGCTGAAGCCGGGGTCGATGAAACCGGCCGTCGAGTGCGTGACCAGCCCCAGCCGCCCCAGCGAGCTCTTGCCCTCAAGCCGGGAGGCGAGATCGTCGGGCAGCGTGATGACCTCGTACGTGCTGGCGAGGACGAACTCACCGGGGTGCAGGATGAACGGTTCGTCCCCCTCCGGCTCCACGAGCCGGGTCAGATCGGCCTGCTCGATGGCGGGGTCGATGTGCGGGTACCGGTGATTCTCGAACACCCGGAAGTAGCGGTCCAGCCGCACATCGATGCTCGACGGCTGCACCATCGCGTCGTCATACGGATCGATCCGCACCCGTCCGGCGTCGATCTCGGCCCGGATGTCCTTGTCTGAGAGAAGCACGCCCCGAGGATACGCAAGGCGCGCGGAGCGACCACAACCGGACGTCTCCGCGCGCCTTGTGCCTGTTGCTGTCTGCTGTGTCCGTCACCTGCTGCCACGGCTGTATGCCGCAGGTGCTGCCACCGCTACCGCTTCTGATAGCTGACGGGCACCACGCTCCGGAGCCGCGCACATCGCGGGCACCGAAGCAGCCGGCCGGGGCCGAGCCGCTCGGCCTGCTGCATCGGGAACGAAGCGGTGCTGAACACGTGCCCATCGGCACAACGGACGACGGTGCGCTCCATCAAGTCCAAGAGTCCCTTCCCCAAGAGCCGCGTCTGGCTGTTGCTGCCTGACGACAAAAGCCACAGTACGGGATCAAAGGGACGGCCTCACAGGCGGCACTCCGGTCCCGCCCGGGCCCCCTGACGCCCCTCCACCGTACGCCCCAACTCCGTTCCCCCGCAGCCGCATCCCATCCCTGAAACGCCCTCAGGCCTCGCGGCGAAAACACCGGAGGCCTGGCATGAGGTAGAGTGAGCGAGCATTCGGCACCGACTCCGTCGGCGTCTTACGCGGGTGTAGTTTAATGGTAGAACATCAGCTTCCCAAGCTGAGAGCGCGAGTTCGATTCTCGTCACCCGCTCTTCTTGAAGCCCCAGGTCAGCGGCCTGGGGCTTGTTTTTTGGGGGAGCCGTTGCCGCGTTTTACGGTTACTCCTGCACCCGAGATTGGGCACGCAGAGGGCACGCGCGCCTTGAGAGGGCGCCTCAATCACGTCACAGTGTGGCGCTGACCTGCCCTTTCACGTAGTTGAGCCGGAGGTGAGCCCTCAGCCCGCTGTTCCCGGGCAAGGGCGACAACCGTCCTGCACGTGCTGTGTCGTGGGCGGGGCACAGGCCCCTTGTGGGAGTGGGCACTTGACCGCCGAGGGTCCTGCGTCAGAGCGGGAGGTCGTCGGGGAGTACCCGGAACGCCTTGTGGCGGCCCAGCGGGCGCACCGCCCGGAAGTCTCGTCGGTCCAGGGTGAGGATCGCGTCCGTGTCGTAGTCGGCGGCTAGCGCCACGTTCACCGCGTCGGCGAGGTCGAGGTCCAGTGCGCGGTAACGGACACGGACGGACTGGGCTGCGCCCAGGTGGTCTTCCGTGATCTCCGGCAGCACGACACGCCCGCGGCTCATCCAGCGCCGCAGGTCGTCGACCGCGCTGAGGGCAGCCTCCCTGCCCAGCTCACGCGTCGCCACGTGATCCAGTTCGGCCAGCAGGAGCGGAGACATGACCAGCAGGCCCGCCGCCATGATCGCCTCGTTCGCCGCCGCGCACTCCGGATGAGCCGAGTCCAGGGCTGCCAGAAGGCCGGACGTATCGGCGATGACAATGATCACGCGGTTGATCCGGAACCCGAGCCGCTCTCACGCCGGACGGCATCGGCGACCGTGTCGCGGACCTCCGACTTGGGCAGCGTCCGCCCCGGCCCCTCGAAGGTGCGTGAGAACAGCGGCTCGTCCCAGACCCGGTTCGCCATGGCCGCGAGGTGGATGCCCTGGCGGATGATCTCGGCCTCGCTTATACCCCGGCGCTTGGCGGCATCCTTGATGATCGCCAGGTCCTCGGGATCCGCGTAGACGTTTGTGCGCTTCATGGACATGTACCAAGAGTAGTCCATGTACCGGTTTGATGTATCCGGCACACCTCTCCATGTCGTGTTGCTGAGGACCAGCCGAACTGGCCTCACACGCCCCTTTCGGGTGTCAGACTGTTCCTGGGGAGAGGGGTATGTCATGGGGTTCGGCTTCCGTGTCGGTGTGCCCGGGATGAGTGTGCGGGTGTCCACTCGTGGAGTGCGCACCTCGATCGGGCCACGTGCGGCGAGGCTCAGCGTGGGCAGCGGCGGCGCCAGGATGTCGACCGGACTCGGCCCCTTCTACGCGTCGAGTTCCCTCGGCGGCAATCGACGGGGCACCAGTACGCGGCGTACGACACGATCTCGTACGGTCGCCCCGTCAGCCGCGCAACTGGATCGGGCGCGCCGTCAGGCAGAGCGGGCTCAGCAGGAGGCAGAGCGCGATGCCGCCATCGCTCAGTTGCGGGATCTGAGGCGCCAGATGACCAGCGTTCATCTGGAGTCCTTCCCCGCGGCGCATCCGCCCGTCATCCCGGACGCCCCCCAACTGAGCCTGTCCTGGGCGCTCGCCGAAGCCCGGACGTTCCATCTTCAGGGCGTGGGGCGGCTGGCACTCGCGGAGAGGGCTGCGGCCAGGCAACGGGCGGAACAGGACGCGCCCGCCTACCTGGCCGCCGAGACAGCGCGACTGCTGGAGATCCGCCATCAGTTGACGAACGAGGCCGAACACTGGTGGCAAGCCCTGCTCGCCAATGACGAGGCCACCGTCTGCGAAGCGGTGAACACCGCCTTCTCGGACAACCCGGCCGCCGGCTGTGCCGTAGGCGTGGACGGCTCGGTGCTGTCCGTCGTTGTGCGGCAACAGGACCTCGACTCCATCCCCGGTCAGACGCCTGGGCTCACGCCCGGCGGACGCCCGACGCTGAAGAACCTCACCAAGCGGGACCGCGTCCTGTGGTGGCTGACGTCCATGGGTTCCAACATCGTCGCCACGCTGAAGGAGGGCTTCGCCACCGCACCCGGCATCACAGCCATCGACCTCGCCGTGCTGACCCGCCTGCCCGACACCCAGCGCCTCGGCTTCGTGGCCTACGGCCGCTGGACGCGCCAGGCGATCGAGTCCATGCCCTGGCGGGAACCTGCGGACGCCCTGCGCTTCCAGGACATCGGGCAGGACGTAGCCTGCTCCGTCACCACCACCGCATCGGGCAATCTGTCCAGCTCGATCAAGCCGCTCGAGACCAGCCGCGTGCCCGGCCTCCAGGACCTGCTCGACCATGCTGAGGACGAACCCGGCGCCGGCGAACCGTCACTCGCCGACCTTGACGTCACCCTCGGCGCGGGCACCCCGCCCGACGGGGCCCCACTCACCGATCCCTATCGGATCAAGCCGTTCGTCGAATGGAAGCAACACAGGGCGGCAGGACCGCCTCCTGCCCCCGCCACACCGCCCGTGCTGCCCACCTCGCTCATCCCCGGCCAGACCCTCGTCCTGCCCGAGGACGCCTGGCAGGGGCTGGGCGTCGCCTTCAGCTTCGCCGGCGCGGACGCGGACCTCACCCTCTTCCTGACCGGGGAGGACGGCCGAGTGGCGGCTGACGAGGACTTCGTCTTCTACAACCAGCCCTTCTCTGCTGACGGTGCCGCACGGCTTCTGGGCAAGCAGCAGGAGGGTCTGTACTCCGTCGAACGCGCCACCATTCACCTGGCTGCCCTGCCCGACCGAGTGCGCCGCGTCGCCATCGCCATCAACATGGACGTCGACACGGGCCTGAACTGCGGCGCTCTCACCCACGCCGCCTTGCACATGGACTGCGTGACCGGGGCCGCATGGGCATTCCAGCCCTCCGCAAACCCGGAGATCCGAGCCATGGTCGTCGCCGAGTTGTACCGACACACCCTCGACGGCGTACCCGCGTGGAAGCTACGGGCCCTCGGTCAGGGATGGGCGGACGGCCTCGACGGCCTCGCCCGCGCCTACGGAGTCGCCGTCGAGTGACAGCCGGAAGCCGACCCTCTACGCATCCGCAACCACACATGTCCTGGGCACGAGACGCCTGGACGCGGAATCCTCCCAAGTTCCGTCGCCCCGTCCCCAGACCTTGCTCCGGAGCCGTGCCCATAATGTGCCCGCGGGAAGGAAAACCACGGTCAACAGCGGTGTGAACCGACACTTACGATCTCGCCGCGGAAACGGCATCTGCACAGGTCAGAGCCCTATAGCACGAACCCCCAGGTCAGAGATCCGGGGGTTGTTTGTTGTCTAGATCGGTGGGCGGGTCGCAAACCACATCGGCACCATGAAGACCGAAACCCCAGGTCAGCGGCCTGGGGTTTGCTTTTTTCCACTGGCTTTCCGGCGCTTTCATCGCAGGGTGCGCTCGAAGATGGGGCACGTGGAGGGCACAAACGCTGGTTGGAACAATGGCGGGGCTGCTTCCATCGCGGCGCACACCGCTGACCTGCGGTTTCGCATCACGCAATGCAAGATCGCGTAGAGAGAGCCCTCAGCCTGCCGTTCCCCGACGAACGCTGCCAGTCGGTGCGCCCGCGCAGGGTGCCGGTACCCGGCGCGAAGGTCACCCCGGCACGGACTTCACCAAGGAGGCCGCGGCCTTCATGCCGGCCTCGTTCGGGTGGTCGCCCGGTGTTCCGGATGAGCCGAGTCCAGGGCTGCCGGAAGGCCGGACGTATCGGCGATGAAAATGATCACGCGGCGGATCCGGACCCCGTGCCGGTCTCACGCCGGACGGCCTCGGTGACCGTGTCCCGGACCTCCGACTGGGACAGCGTGCGCCCCGGCCCCTCGTAGGTGCGCGAGAACAGCGGCTCGTCCCAGACCCGGTTCGTCATCCCGGGTGAGCTGCCGCGCGCGTACCCCACGTGGCGGCCGATGATGGGAACACGGCCGAACACGCGGAGCTGGTCATGACGGGTTGGCGGGTCCGGGACTACTCCCCGGACGATCTCGAGGGAGTCCTCCGTGTCGACATGGAGAGCGGCACGACCGAAGAACGGGCCCTCTTCCCTCTCTCGGACGCCGTGGCGGCCCTCCAGGCCCGCCACCCCGCTGTGGTGGCCACGGCGAACGACGTGGTCATCGGCGCCGCGGTGAGCAGCGTGGAGGGGGACCGATCGTGGATCTTGCGCATCTGCACGGCACCTGCCTGGCGGCACCAGGGGCTGGGCAGCGCCCTGATCACGGCCCTTGAGCAACGGCTTTTCACCGACGGTGTCCGCGCGGTCCACGCCGCCCTGCCCGAGGGGGAGACCGGTGCAACAGCGCTGCGTAACTGCGAGTTCAGCGCCCGATCGGGCCTGGTCCTCTTCGAGAAGCGCAGACCGGTGCCCTTGCAGGCGGCCGACATGCTCTCCTCGCTCGGAGCGGAGCTGCCGCCCGGCGGACTGTGGCAGAAGGTCGCGGGCATGCAGAACGAGAAGCAGCTCATCGAGCGCCGTCTGGTCCTGCCGCTGGCCCATCCCGGACTGGCCGCGGAGCACGGTGTGGAACTGCCGCGAGCGGTGATGCTGTTCGGTCCGCCCGGGACCGGCAAGAGCACCTTCGCGCACGCGATCGCCAGCCGCCTGGGATGGCCCTTCCTCGAGCTGTTCCCCGCGCGTCTGGCCGCCGAGTACGGCCTGGCGAGCGGGCTGAGCCGGCGCTTCGACGAGATATCACGGCTCGACCACGTCCTGGTGTTCATCGACGAGGTCGAGGAGGTCGCCGGCGCACGCAGCGGCGCGGACGCGACCGCGGTCGGCGTCGTCAACGAGCTGCTCAAGGCGATCGTCCGGTTCCGCAGGCAGGACGGGCGGCTGCTCGTATGCGCCACGAACAACGTGACCACGCTCGACTCCGCGTTCCTGCGGCACGGCCGCTTCGACTACGTACTGCCGATCGGCCCTCCCGACCACCGCGCCAGGACCGCGCTGTGGGAGAGCTACCTGACACGAGCGGGCGCGAGGGCCGACAGCGAGGCGCTCGCGTCCGCCAGCGAGGGTTTCACACCGGCCGACATCGCCCACGTGGCACGAACCGTCTCCCAGGCTGGATTCGAGCGCACTTTCGACACCGGTACCCGTGTCCTCCCCTCCACGCACGACTACCTGGACACGATCCGCAACACGCAGCCCACGGTCAGCGCCACCGTGGCCCAGGAGTTCGCCGAGCAGATGGAGCAGTACGCCCGCCTCTAGCGTCCCCGCCCGGGAAGCACGGCCTTCCCGGCGCCGCCGAATTCTGCTGAGAGCGCGGGTTCGATTCTCGTCACCCGCTCCATGTGCCCCCGGTCAGAGGCCCAGGGGTTCTTTGCTGCCCAGACCAGTGCGCGACCCGCGCACCACCACCGCACCATAGGGACCTGGCAGGCTGCGGGTGGACTCCTCCTTGTGGTGCTTCGCACGCCGGGCGATCGGCCCCAGGTCCCGGTGGTCACGGGATTCTGACCCCACGTCGATCAGCCGCCCCGCAGAACGTCGCCGGCCTGCTGCAGCCTGCCCGACGCGATACGCCTGGCCGCCACAGGCTGTCGCGGTGTGAGACCCGCCCCGCAGGGAACCCGCACCCGGACAAGGGCCTGAGCTTCCGCCGGCCGACTGGGCAGACGTCGTCCTCCACGGCGCTGTGCGCCTCCCGCAGGGCGGAAGCGCAACCCTCCGTGCGGCCCGGTCTCTGCAGCTCCCGAAGCGGCGCCGAGCCATCCGCCCCTTCGGAGAGAGTGTCACCGCCATGGCCGCAAGTACCACGCTCAACCCGCCGTCCTCGGCGATGCCCGGCAGTGACTTCGCCCGGCTGTCGAGGAAGATCGCCGATGCCGGCCTGATGGGCCGCCGTCCCGGCTACTACGCACTGCGAGTCACGGTGGTTGCCGGGCTCTACGTCGGCGGGTGGGCCGCCGTCGCGCTCATCGGTGACAGCTGGTGGACCCTGACCGTCGCCGCCTTCCTCGCCGTCGTCTTCGGTCAGGTCGCCCTGCTCGCCCATGACGCGGCCCACCGTCAGGTGTTCCGCCGGCGCCGGGCCAGCGAGGTGTCGGGACGGATCGCCGGTGCCGGTATCGGGATGGGCTACGGGTGGTGGCAGGACAAGCACACCCGCCACCACGCCAACCCCAACCACGAGGACCTCGACCCCGACCTCGACCCCGACCTGCTGGTCTGGTCCCAGGATCAGGCCCGGGCCGCCACCGGGCTGCCGCGTCTGATCGGCCGCCGGCAGGCGTTCCTCTTCTTCCCGCTCCTGACCCTGGAGGGCTTCAACCTGCACGTGTCGAGCGTGCGGGCGCTGGCCAATCGCTCGCTCAAGCACCGAGCACTCGACGGCGTCCTGCTGTTCGCGCACTTCGCGGTCTATCCGACCGTCCTGTTCTGGTTGCTGCCCCTCGGCATGGCGATCGCCTTCCTCGCCGTCCACCAGTGCCTCTTCGGTGTCTACCTCGGCTCCCTCTTCGCTCCCAACCACAAGGGCATGCCGATCCTGAAGGGCGAGGACCGCCCGGACTTCCTGCGCCGCCAGGTACTCACCTCGCGCAACGTGCGCGGCGGCCGCCTCACAGACATCGCGCTGGGCGGGCTGAACCACCAGATCGAGCACCACCTGTTCCCCAGCATGCCCAGCCCCAACCTGCGCAAGGCCCGGCCCATCGTCAGGCGCCACTGCGAGGACCTGGGCGTGGACTACGTGGAGACCGGGCTGGTCACCTCCTACCGGCTGGCCCTCGTCAGCCTCCATCAGGCGGGAGCACCACTCCGGAGGCCCCGGACTCCCGCGTAGGAACGGGCGTCCGGCGCTGCCCGCGGGAGTCCGGCGCTGTCCGCGGGCGTCCGGCGGAGGCGGTGACGGCACCGCACGACGCCGCGGAGGCCCGGACGCCGATCGGCGGCTCACCGGTCAGCGCAGCCGGCCTCCCCTGGTCCGTCGCCGGTCATCGCGAATGCGGTCCTGGCGGTCCCGGCGGCGGATGAAGTCGCCCGGTTCGAGATCACCGTCCATGAGCCGCCCGATGACGAGACCGACGATGCCCAGCCCCAGCACCAGCAGGAAGGCCCAGAAGTCACCGAAGTACGCGGCGAACCCCAGCGCCATTCCCGCGATCAAGCCCACCACGCCCCTGCTCATCACGTGCTCCTCTCGACGCACCGAGCTTCACGAGGTCCGTCTGATCCGGTCCCCTGCTCCGGTCCCGGCCGCACCCCGGTCCCGGCCGGACCCCGGCCCCGGCCGCACTCCGGTCCGGCCCTGCTCCGATCCGGCCCTGCTCCGGTCCGGCCGTCCCTACTCCTCCCGCCTCAGCGCTCTCCGGATGAGCAAGAAGGCCGCAACAGCGACCAGGGCGATCCCGATGAGGATCAGCACTGCCCCGAGGAAGATCAGGACCGTCCCGACCAGGATCAACATCGACCCGATCAGGATCAATATCGTCCCAATGACGAGAAGGAACACCGCGAGGACGGTCATGACTGCCTCCTGCCCCTACTCGACTCTGGCTCTCGGTCGTCCGCTTTGTAAATAATTCCGGGTGAAAATGGTGCAATGGGGACTGCGGTGGCGGGAGGTCCCTCTTCTGCCCAAGCTTTGTGTGGCGAGGGCGCTCGGGACGACATGCCGCCCATGGCGCGATCGGCTCGCCATCGCCCCGGGACGAAGGGAAGCGAGCAGCGATGACGGACGGTGGGCGGCGGCCGCACAGGGTCGGGGTGGACCGGTCGGAGGGGTTCGGCGAACGACTGCTGGGTGTGCTGCTGGACCGGGCCCACGAGATGCCGCCGGACTTGATCGCCCCACTCGTCGCGGAGGAGGTGGCCAGGGTCGGGGGGCGGGAGGTCTCCATCCTTTTGCAGGACTACGAACAGGTGCTGTTGGTGCCGCTGCCGGGCCGGAGGCTGAAGGTCGGCGGCCCCGAGCCGGTCGAGGAGTCCCCCGCCGGCGAGGCGTTCCTGAGCCGCAGAACGGTGGAGGTGCCGCAGGACGACAGCGTGCGGATGTACCTGCCACTGCTGGACGGCAGCGACCAGATCGGGGTCATGGCCGTCACTCTGGACGACGTCGACGACGACGACCGGCGGCTGCTACGGAGACTCGCCGGTCTGGTCGCGGACATGATCGTCACCAAGGACGCCTACACCGACCAGTTCTTCCAGGCCCGCCGCAGCGCTCCGATGAGCGTGGCCGCGGAGATCCAGTGGTCGTTGCTGCCCCCGCTGTCCATGACCGTTCCTCAGGTCGAGGTGGCCGGCATCCTGGAGCCCGCCTACGACGTGGCCGGCGACAGCTTCGACTACGCCCTCAACGGCGGCATCCTTCACGTGGCCATGCTCGACGCGATGGGCCACGGGCTGGACGCGGCGACCATGGCGACGGTGGCCGTCGGCGCCTACCGCCACACGCGACGGGCCCACACCGATCTGTGGGGGGCGCGGGTGGAGGGCCGTTTTACGAGCCCGCGGCGGCGGGCATCGTGGTGGACCGCCGTCCGGGGATGCGCCACGAACCGGACGGAAGGTCCGCGTCCGACACGCATCGTGTCCTTGAGGATTGGCTGCCCCGGCCTGCGGACACCGGGCGCGGGTGGGCCCCGGCCTGTCGTGTGCGCGGCTGCGGCCGGGGTCCCGGATTGCCCGCGGACACCGGGCGCGGGTAGGCCCCGGCCTGTCGTGTGCGCGGCTGCGGCCGGGGTCCCGGATTGCGGGTCGTGCTGTCGGTGCCGGTCAGTTCCTCCCGGCGGATGACGGGCCGGGCGAGCTTGCCGGAAGGGTGGGGCTCGCTCCTTCACGGGCACGGGGGCGCAGTCGCCCGCGTGCGCCGGGCAGGGGGCGGCCGAGGCGGCGGGTGCCGCTCGTCGTCGCCCCGCCGCGGGCCCTTCGCCGGGCCGACGGAGCCGGTCCCGCCACAGGCATCCCGGTACGGCCGTAATGGACGCCGGCCATGCGGTCGCCGTGCTGCGAGTTCAGCAGGCGGATGAGGCACGACCCGGCCACGATGAGTCCCACGATCACGGCCACGGTCAAGAAGGTCTCCACCGTCCTCACCGTCCCCTCGGTTGCTGCCACACCGTGCCGGTCGCGGCCGGCACCCGTGGAGGTGCGGCCGAGTCCCGGGACCCGTGCCCTCCTTCGGAGTCCCAGACCGCTTCCACGGCCCGGTCGGCGTCGCGCAGCGTCCGCAGGCGCGCCGCCTCCTCCATCAACCGGCTCGCGCTCGACCTACCGCGCGGGTCGCTCGCGGCGGCCATCAGCCAGGCGGCCGAGTCGGGAGCCGTCTGCGGCGGGACGACCAAGAGGTTCCAGCGGCCCACGTGGTAGGAGAGCAACAGCAGTTCATGCGGGTCCTGCTGGTCCCGGAACCAGCCCACGTGCACCACGCGCCCGGCGACGGGCACCTTGCGTGGGATGACCGGCCACTGGGTGGGATTCACCGTGACCCGGGTGATCCGCCCCCACAGCGGTTCCAGTACGGCGGTCAGGGACGGGAGTTCCGCCTCGAGATCGCGGGAGCGGGGCCACCAGGCGCCGTCCAGCAGAGCCGGCGCGGAGCCGATGGGAACGAGCGACAGACGCGGAGAGAGCGAGGAGAGCCGGTCATCGGCTTCGGTCGTCGGCGGGTGGGAAATGGTCGCCATCATGACGCGAACCCTGCCCCGGGCCGACCAGGTCGGCCCGGAATATTGAATCGCCGAAAACGACACGAGCCTGGAAGCCGGTGTTCGAAATATCCTCGGTAAATCCAGCGTACTCCTCCGACAGGCCCGGCGGACCGTGCGGACAACGGACGAAAGCTCCCCCTGCGTTTTCCCCGGAACCCGTCGTCCCTGAGGCAACGATTCCGGGCGAGTTGCGGACAGATTCGATCCGACGCGGCCGGAGGCGGTCCGGGCTGTCACCCTCTGGCCCCGGGCCGCGTAGGCGCAGGTCAGGACTGCTGCACCTGCCCAGGTGCCGGCACTTCCCAAGCTGGGAGGGCGAGTTCGATTCTCGTCACCCGCTCAGGCCGAAGCCGCTTTCACGGAGGGGAGTTGTTCCGGCAGTCCGAGCCCGTGCCGCAGCAGGGTGGTCGCAGGGTCTCGCGCCGGGGGAACGAGACGGCCAGTCGCCGAGCTGCCCGGCCGACGAAGTCCACCGGCAGCAGGTCGGTGGTCAGCTCCGTGCCGAGTCGGGGGAATATCGATCCACTGGTGTGTCGGTCCCCCGACGCGCCCGCCGGCTTCGGCGAGGGTTTCCCTGACGGAGGGGTGACATGGTGAAGGGTGCGGGAGACGACGGGAGCCTGCCTGCGGCCGAGCCGGGTTTCTGGCAGCGGGTCGTCGGTCAACTGGGCGCGGCCCTGGTCGTGGTGGATCCCGCCGGACGGATCCTCGCGGTCAATCCGGCGGCCGAGCGGCTGCTCGGCCGCACCGCCCCGGCGATGCGCGGGGAGGACGCACACGACCTGCTGCACCGGGATGCGCACGGCGGCAGGATCCCCCGGGAGCAGTGCCCGCTGCTGCGGGCCGTGGCCGAGAGGTCCGAGGCACGCGAGGAGGGCGACATCTGCCTGCGCGGTGACGGTCGCCTGATCGCGATCTCCTGGTCCGCTTCTCCCGTGACGGACGACGGCGCCTTCGTCGGCATGGCCGTGCTGTTCACCGACACCACCGGCGAGCGCAGCGCGCGTCGGGAGCGTGCGGCCTACACACGTGCTCTGGAAAACCTCACCGAGCGGCTGACGCTGGTCGCGGAGATCACCGACGTACTCGGCCAGACCCTGGAGACCGATGAGGCCCTCGTCCGGCTGGGCCGTCTGCTGGTTCCCCGCCTCGCCGACTGGGCGGCGGTGGATCTCCGGGTCGCTTCCGGGGAGGTCCACCGGATGGCGGTGACCGGTCCCGCGGGGCGGGAGGCCGGACTGGAGGGCGGGCGCCAGCGTCTCACCGGGGCGGGGGAGGGAGATCACTCACCGCTCGTCCAGGTGCTCAACGGCGCTGATCCCGTACTGCAGCAGGAGGCGGCTCCGGCCGCACCGCCCGCCTCTCCCCTGGCCGCCGTCCACGACGACTTCCTGCGGACGGTGGGCTCGACGTCGGCCATCACGGTGCCGCTCGGCCCCCGAGAGCAGATCACCGGCGCCCTGACGGTGGTGCGCACGGACCCGGAGCACCCCTTCGACAGCGACGACCTGGACGTCGTGAGCGACATCGGCCGTCGGGTCGGCCTGGTCATCGACAACGCACGGCGGTTCGGCCGCCAGCGCGCCGTCGCCGAGGCCATGCAGCGCAACCTGCTCGCCCCACTGCCGCAGCCCGGCCGCCTGCGGCTGGCCGCCCGCTACCAGCCCGCTCCGGCCGGCTCCCAGGTCGGTGGCGACTGGTACGACGCGTTCGAGCGGAAGGACGGCACGCTCGCGCTGGTCATCGGCGACGTCGTGGGTCACGACCTGACCGCGGCGGCCGGAATGGCGCAACTGCACGGCATCCTGCGCTCGCTGGCCTGGGACCACAGCGGCCCGCCCGGTGCCGTCGTCGACCGCCTCGACGACGCCATGCCCGCCATCACCACCGTCCCCATGGCCACCCTCGTCCTCGCCCTGCTCGAAGGCGACCCGCACACCGGTCCGTGGACGCTACGGTGGACCAGCGCGGGGCACCCGCCGCCTCTGCTGCTGACCCGGGACGGACAGGCGCATTACCTCGAAGCGGGACAGGGAGTCGTCCTCGGTGTCCCTCCGGGCACCGGCGGCAGCAGGCCGAGCGCCGCGCGGTCCCTTCCGCCGGGTTCCACTCTCCTGCTCTACACCGACGGCCTGATCGAGATCCCCGGCAGCGACCTGGACACCGGCCTCGGCCGTCTGCGCCGCCACGCCCTCGCGCTCGCCCATGAACCGCTGGGCACGCTGTGCGACCAGCTGCCCGCCCGCATGCCGCCCGGCAGCACCGACGACGTGGCCCTCCTCGCCCTGCGTCTGCCGTCGCTTTGAAGGCGGTGACCGCGGTGAGGCGGGACCCGGGGCTCAGGTGTCGAGGACCAGGACGCGGAACGGGCCGAGCGGGGCCGTCCGAGGTGTGTCGCCTTCGATGTACCGCCATCCCCAGGACCGCAGCGCCTCGACGGTCCTGTGGTCGGAGCGCTTCACCAGCGTGACGGCGAGGGCGGCACCGTGGTCGGTGAGCAGCCGTTTCTGCAGGCGCCGGGCGAGGTTCCAGGCACGGTCCTGGTTCTGCCTGCGTACCCGGGAGGGAACGTGGATCCCGGAGATCACGAAGAGGCGTCCGGAGGCGGCAAGCCGGAGCAGCCACCCCGGAAGGTATCCGTCGAAGCCCTCCCACCAGGGGCCGTCGCCGCGTACGGGGAAGCCGTAGGCGCATCCGGTCAGCGCGGTGGTCTCCGCGATCAGCAGCTCGAATCCGGGTCGCCGTGCGTCGGCCGCGAGCCGCCGCAGGAAGGCGCTGCGGGCCTGGTTCCACGCCCAGGGGCCGCCGCCGGACGTCTCCGCGTACAGATCGCCCAGTTCCTGCAGATGGTCCTCGATCTGACGCCGGGTCAGCGCACGGAGGCGTTGGCCTTCCCGGGGCGAGGAGCCCCGTTCCGGCCTCGGGCCGGGCTTCCGCGTCGCGGGCGGGTGCGAACCGCCGGGACGCCAGAGGAGTTCTGTGGTCGTCGGCGCAGCCGGCACGTTCACGGTCATGAGGCAAGCCCTGCTTCGGGCAGGGACGGACCCGGCCCGGCGTCGTGGGTCGCCGAGAGCGGCACCGGTGTCGGTGTCGGCGCGCGACGCCCTCGGTGTCTTCAACCGTACTCCCGCCGCCGCGCCCCCTTCGGAACCGACGGTGGACGAGAACGCCGAGGCGGGTACGGCGGTGCCGTACCGTCCGCTTCCCGACGGCCGGGAGCCTACGGGAGTACGGTTGAAGACACCGAGGGCATGTCGCACACCGGCTTCCGCGCTGGTCTCGTCCTCGGCGAGACACTTCGCCGGAAGCCTCGCGCAGCGCAGGAGCTTCCGGAGACAGGTCAGCACGATGGCCCCGGCGCTCGATTCCCTCCCCGCCGCCGACGCGTGGCCGGTGCCCGACCCGCGCAGGGCCGTACTGCGGCTCTTCACCGCCGGCACCACGGGCACGAACGGCACCACCGGCACCCACGCACCACCACCCGCCCGAGGGGCGGCGGACCCGCTTCTCCCCGGCTCTTCTCGCGTTCGACCGACCGTCAGGTCGTGACCGCCATGGCCACCGACCTCGGCATCGCCGCGCTCCTCGTGCTCATCGCCGCCGGAGCGTATGTGACGGCTCGGCTGGGTGCACGACGTGCGCCGGCCCGGTCGGACCGGCTCGCCGCCCGCCGGGCCTGACCTGAACCCACCGCTCCACAACCCGTCGAAGGAAACGCCATGATCACCACAGTGCCACCGGCACCGCCCGCACCTCCCGCACCGCCCGTCCGCCCTCTCCTGCGCCTGCGACTCGCGCCCCACAGCGCGCTGCCACGTCGCCTCGACGGGGTGTGGTGGCCCCGTTCGTACGACCTCCTGGTGGAGCTTCCGCAGCTGCTCGCCGCGCTGCCGCGCGCCTGGGGACACATCGCAGGCGTCACGGTGAACGGAGCTGCCTGGTCCGCGGCACCTGGCCGGATGCTCGTCGCCAACCAGGTCGTACGACTGCGGAAGGCGGTCGCGGCGCACGCCCCGGACACCGTCGTCCTGCTCGCTCCCGGCCACGGCCGCTGGGACCTGCTGGTCGTGCCGCCCGACACCACCGAGGAGGCCGCCGAACCGATCATGACCGCCGCGCTCGGCGACCGCGCCTGACCCACCAGGAGTGGCGTGGCCGCGAGGAGGCCCCGAACAAGCAGGTGAGCATCATGCCCGATCCCGATTCCCCGCCTGCGGCAGGTTTGCTGGCGGACGGTGCACACGAATCCATGCGTCCCGGAACGGCGCTTCTGCGGCTCACCACCACTCACGAACGCCGGAGCATCCTCGACGGCGCGTGGTGGCCCCGTTCAAGGAGTCTCGCCTCCGAACTGCCCGGCCTGATCAGCGCACTGACCGAGCGCCTCGGGCCGATCACACGGATCGGCCTGGACGCCGCGGCCTGGGACGAACCACCGACGCGGGTGACCGTCGACGACCGTGTGGTGCACATCGACGTCTTCTCCGTGGGTGACGAAACCGCGCTCGTGACCCGAGGGGACCAGGACCACTTCTCCCTGCTCGTGGTCCCACCTGACACGCCCCCCGAGGCGGCGCGAGCCGCGATGACCGAAGCGGTCCGATCCCACAACCTCAAGCAGGCCCAGCAGATCCTGATCGACACCGGCCTTTGACTCAGCCCGGATGCACACCCGGTGAACCGGCGGTGGTGGGCGCTGCGGGCCGGGCCGGTGTGGCGGGTCCGGTCGCCGCTCAGCGCGAGAAGCCATGGCCCGGGCCGGGGAGCATCACAGCGCCTGGCAGGCGGCGAGTACACCCCTGGGCTGGGGCTGGGGCCCGGCAGGCGCGTCTGTCCCGGGTCAGCCGCGCTCCCGCTCCTCCCTGGCGGCGCGCAGACCGAGAACGACGACGCGAAGCCCGTATTCGAAGCCGGCTTCGCCGTCCATGCCGAGCAGGTCGCTCGATGCCCGGGCGGTCAGGGGGAAGCGTTCGGCATCGATCATCGCGGCCAGCCGCTCGGGGGCGTAGGGGTTGTCCTCGCCGTACGCCGCGCTGGTGTGGGCCTGCTCCTCGATGGTGTGGCCGATGGTGTAGTGCAGGACCGCCGGGAAGCCGCGTGCCGCCTCGCCGAGGGTGAAGCCGGCGTCCAGCAGGGTTCGCAGGTTCAGCTCCACCGCGCGGTGCACGGCCTCGTGGTTCACGTAGGTGCCGGCGAGGACACGTGCTCCGTCCCGGTGACTCAGCATCGCCTGACGCAGTCGGCGGGCCCAGTCGGCGAGCCAGTCCTCCCAGGAGGAGTCGTCGCGGGGCGGCTCCAGCCTCTCGGCCGCCTCGACGTACACCAGGGTGGCCATGGCGTCGAGCAGCTCCTGCTTGTTCTTGATGTGCCAGTAGAGGGTCGGGGCACGCACGCCGAGGTCCTGGGCGATGAGGCGCATGGTGAGCCCGTCGAGACCGACGTCGTCGAGCAGTCGCAACGCCGTCCGGGCGATCACCTCGGAGTTGATCTTCATTCCGCTCCGTCCTTCCTGGGCGCTTGACACCCTAACACCGTTAGAGGCACTCTCTAACGGTGTTAGATTCCCTAACGCCGTTAGATGCGGCGGGCGGGAGCCGAACCGGAGCAGGGGGAAATGCGGATGACCGACACAAAGACGGACGCGGACGTGGTGATCGCGGGTGCCGGACCGACGGGCCTGATGCTCGCCTGCGAGCTACGGCTGGCGGGGGTCGACGTGGTGGTGGCCGACCGGCTCGCCGCGCGGACCGGTGAGTCGCGGGCCGGCGGAATGCACGCCCGGACCATGGAAGTGCTGGACCAGCGGGGCGTCCTGGACCGCTTCCTGGCGGCCGGCACACCGCGCCCGATAGGGCACTTCTCGGGGCTGCGACTGGACTTCGACCACTTCGAGACCAGGCATCCCCGGTCGCTGGTGCTCCTGCAGTCCCACATCGAGCGACTGCTGGAGGAGTGGGCCACCGAGCTCGGTGTACGGGTGCGCTGGTCGTCCGAGGTGACCGGCATCCGACAGCACGACTCCCATGTCGAGGTCGAGGTAGGCGGACCGGAGGTCTCCCGTTCGACCCTGCGCGCCCGCTACCTCGTGGGCTGCGACGGCGGGCGCAGCCCGGTGCGCAAGCTCGCCGGCATCGGCTTCCCCGGAACCCCGGCGACGGTGACCGCGCTGCTCGGCGATGTCGAACTCGCCGATCCGCCCGCCGAATCGCTCTTCATGCAGCGGCGAGAGGGCGGTGACTTCTCGGTGTTCGCCTTCGAGCCGGGCTGGTACCGGGTGATCACCACGGAGTACGACCGTGTCGCCGGCCAGAGGGAACCGGTGACGTTCGAGGAACTGCGGGAGTCACTGCTGAGGATCGCGGGCACCGACTTCGGTATGCACAGCCCCCGTTGGGTCTCCCGGTTCGGCGACGCGGCCCGGCAGGCCGAGCGGTACCGGGAAGGCCGGGTGCTGCTGGCGGGCGACGCGGCGCACATCCACTTCCCGGCAGGTGGTCAGGGACTGAATCTGGGGGTCCAGGACGCGGTCAACCTCGGTTGGAAACTCGCCTCGGTCGTGCACGGCCGGACGCCGGAGATCCTGCTGGACAGCTACCACGCCGAGCGGTATCCCGTCGCGGAACGGGTGCTGCACAACACCCGGGCACAAGCGGCGCTGACGCGTCCGGGCCCGCAGACCGACGCGCTGCGCGACGTACTGCGTTCGCTCATCGAATACGACGACGTCAACCGGCACCTGGGCGGCATGATCACCGCGCTGGACCTCCGCTACCCCATGAGCGACGACCACCCGCTGACCGGTCGCCGGATCCCCGACGTCGATCTGAAGACCGGTGACGGCCGGCGTCGCGTCTTCGAACTGCTGCGCACCGCGCGCCCCGTACTGCTCGACCTCCGCGGTGACACCGCACTGGCCGCCACGGCCGAGAGCTGGGCCGATCGCGTCGACCTCGTCGAGGCCCGGTCCACGGCCGACCACTGGCCCGTCTGGCCTGACGAGGAGACCCCCGCCCCCGCCGCGCTCCTCATCCGCCCCGACGGCCACGTCGCCTGGACCGCACACGCCGGCACCACCCCCGGCCTCGCCGCCCTCCGGACCGCCCTCACCACCTGGTTCGGCCCGGCCACGACCGGCTGAACGGGGGCAAGAGGCTTGCTGCGGGACATCGGGCGATGCGACACCGGTCGCCGCAGCACGGCGGACGTCGTCGACCGCCCGCCGGGGCCGTACCGGCAGGTCTTGCAGAGATCACCGCCATGCCCCATCACATGGAGCTACCCGCCCTGGGGGCCACAGTCGCCGGCGAGGTCATCCGGCACGCAGATCGCAACCGCCAGGTGAAGGGGCGGCTCGATGAGTGGCCCCTGCCGAACTCATCCCCTCCGGGCACCACCAGCTGCACCACGACCGCACCAGATCCAACGGGGAACGACGGGCACAGCCTCGGCTCAGGCCTTCTCCGCACTCACGCGTGGATGCCCGGCGGTGAGCAGCCCGATGTCTTCCACATCGGGCTGGAAGTCAACCTCGTCATCATCCGCACCCCGAGCATGCCCTGGAAAATGCCATAGCGAGCGGCACGTGCACCACGAGGCTCTGACCGTGTTCGGGCCCGCCGACCGACGCGGTGCTGTTCCACCGGTCGGCGGGGCAGACCCGGCCGGTCGGCGGGGGTGTCACCGAAACCTGCCGGATGGTCCGCCTCCTGGCGGCACCGAAAGATCTTCCGTATGACACAGACACAGCCGCCCCGGGAGACACCTGCTCCGCAGGAGAACGCGCTTCCACGGTCCCGAACTTCGCCCGAGTCCGCCGGGCAGGCCCCCGGCCGTCCCTCGATGGGGCGCCTCGTCGGGGTGGACCTGGCACGCGCGCTGGCGGTGTTCGGCATGTACGTCGTGCACATCGGGCCCCCGCTGTCCGCCACACACGGCATCGGCAGCTGGGTCCGGTACTTGGCGGACGGCCACTCGTCGGTGCTGTTCGCCACCCTCGCCGGCTTCTCGCTGATGCTGATCGCGGGCCGCTTCGAGCCGAAGACCGGACCGGCCGGCCGGCAGGCGAAGGCCCGGATCGCGATCCGCGCCGTGATCCTGCTGGCACTGGGCACCGTGATGGCGATGGAGTACGGGGGCGTGATCATCCTCGGCTTCTACGGCGTCTACTTCCTCCTCGCCCTGCCCCTGGTGCGACTGGGCGCGGGGACTCTCGCCATGATCGCGGCGGGGCTCGCCCTCGTCATGCCGCAGCTGGCGTTCGTCCTGACCACGGGGCTGAGCGAATCCGTCCAGCAGAGCATCAACGCCTACGATCCGCTCCGCCACCTCAGCGAGGTGGGAGTGCTCGATCTGCTGCTCACCGGTTTCTACCCGGCGCTCACGTGGATGCCGTTCGTGATCGCCGGCATGGCGCTGGGTCGCATGGACCTGTCGGCGGCTGCCGTCCAGCGGCGCCTGGCGGCGCTCGGTGCCGGCCTCGTCGTGGGGGCTTACGGCTCGTCCCTGCTGCTGGCGGGCAGGAACGCGTTGCGGAGCACGGCCGAGGACATGCCGTCGTCCGGTGGCTCAGGAGCGGCGTCCATGGGCAGTGGGTCCATGGGCAACGGGTCCGGCCCCCGGCTGTCGTACTCGGATCTGCTGGCCGCCGGGCCGCACAGCGGCACCACCTTCGACATCATCGGCAGCGTGGGCGTCGCGATCCTCGTGATCGTGGGCGCGACGGTGCTGATGGACCGCCTGCCGCGACTGCGCCGCCTGGCCAAGCCTGTCATCGCCGTGGGCACCATGTCCCTGACCGCCTACGTCGGCCATTTCGTCGCGCAGTCCGTGCTGTCCACGCCCGCCGGGACAGGGACCCAGCAGTCCTGGGTACCGCTGCTCATGTACGTCCTCGGGGCGATCGTGTTCGCCACCCTCTGGTCCCGCTTCTTCCGCCGCGGCCCTCTGGAGCATCTGCTCAACACCGCCACCAAGCCCGCCAAGTACGTCCGGTGAGGTCCGGTCGGGGTGGTTCGGCTTTCTGCCCCGTCCCGGCCTGAACGGTCTGCCGAAGCCCGCAAGGAGATCTCCCTTGCGGGCTTCGGCTGTGGTTCTCGGCCGACCGGCGTCGGGGACATGCGCAGACGTACGTACTCCCCGAAGTCCTCGTGGGCTGCGAACCGTTGGCCGGTGTGCGGGGCGCCCTCCTTCTTGGTCCTGACCTCGGACAGAGCCGGGGCGCGTTCGGCCTGGCGCTGCAGGTCCGGCTCTTCGGGGGCTTCAGTGGGAGTTCTCGGGCTGGTGGTGTGGGGGGCGTTTGCGTACAGCGCGCCAGCGTGACCGGGTCTGCTCGACGATGCTGTCCCACTGGCGGCGGATTTCGTCCTGGGACGGGCGCCGGCCTTGACGGATCCGGACGAGTTCGTCTCGCACCTCCCGTCCCAGGGCCGCGGACACCACGAGGACGAGCATGGCGCCGAAGAGAAGCGAGGCCATCCCGAAGACCGCGCCGGCCGCGCCGTAGCGCGAGGCGTAGGAATTGAACAGGCGTGGCAGGTAGACGGTCGCGACCACCGAATAGGCCGCGGCCAGGACGGCCGCGCAGACCGCGAACGGGAGCAGGACCGCCCCGGCGAGCCGCTTCGCGGACAGGATCCGGCCGCTCCAGGTGAGGAAGGCCGCGGTCACCGGAACCTCGCACACCGCAGCCGCCAGGCCCAGGCGTCCGCCGCTCAGAGTCGCGTAGAGCCACCCGATCACCGCGGTGTAGAAACTGAGCGCGCAGATCCACCACAGGCCGTTGCGCGTGTTGCGTACACCGAGCGGCTTCAGTTCCCAGGTCTGCTCGAACAGCCGCTGCATGGTCCGGGAGAAGCTCAGCACCGAGATCGCCAGGAACACCGTCCCGAAGACACCGGCACCGACATTCGTGGCCTCTTGGGAGAACACCGCCCGGACGGCTTCAGCACCTCCACCGGCGAGCCCGTAGCGGTTGATGATCCGGTCTGCGGCCTCTGTGCCGAAGACGGCACCGCTCAGCACCACGAGCGGGATCAGTGCGGTCAGCGCACCGGAGGCCAGAGCCATCGAGCGGTCGAAGCCCGCGATCTTCTGGAACCGGTTGATGACGCGCAGCACGAACGTAGGACGCAGCCAGAACGTCAGCGTTCTGTTGAGCCGCTCACGGTTGATTCCCGCTGTCCTGTCCTTCGCTGATCAGGGGTCATATGTGGCGAAGTGAGCCTAAGGGAGGTTCGCACCCGAAGCCGTGGGCGACACAGGAAGGGCACATGGACCACCCTCAGGAGTTGGGGGCGGACACGTGGCGGGCCAGTTCGGTGGCCAGGCGTCGCATGACCGTGCGGTTGGCGCGCCGCATCGTGGCCCGTACGACAGGGGCCAGCAGCCGGTCGGCGAGCGGGGCGCGTACCCACGTGTACGTGAACGAGACGCGGGCCCCGCCGGTGGGCAGCGGTTCGATGACGTAGCTGCCGCGGCCCTGCCGCCGGCCGGCCTCGCTGACGTTGCGTTCGACGATGCGCCGAGGGGCCTCGGACTCGACGACGTCGATGGTGACGTCGGTCTGCGTGCCGCCCAGCGCGGCGGTGACCGTGACGCACGATCCGACGCCCCTGGCGGGGCCGGTGTAGCGCCAGTTGGTCAGGTAGTGGTCGGTGAACCGCTCGTGGTTCGCCATGACGTCGAGGAAGCCGTAGACCTGCTCGGGCGTGTGAGGTACGTCGATCGACACGGTGAGGGGCTTCATGTACCACACGGTACATGCGGCATGTACCGATTGGTACAGTCGTGACGTGGCGACGAGGGACGACTCGCATTCCCAGGGCGAGACCGGGCAGGGCGCGCTCGCGGACCGGCGCGCACGACTGGTGGACGCGGCGGTCGACCACGTCGCGGAACACGGCATCGCGGATCTGAGTCTGCGCGGACTGGGGGCAGCGATCGGCGTCAGCCACCGCATGCTGATCCACTACTTCGGTTCCAAGGAACAGTTGCTCGTCGAGATCGTCCGGACCTCGGAGCGGCGCCAGCGCGATGTGCTGTCCCGGCTCCGCCTGGAGCCCGGTCTCGTGCCCGCCGAGGTCGCGCGGCTGCTGTGGCGGCAGCTGACGGACCCCCGGCTGGCCGGGCAGGAGCGGCTGTTCTTCGAGATCTGCGGGCACGCGCTGCGCGGCCGCCCCGAGGCCGTCCCCGTCCTCGAAGGGCTGGTGACGGACTGGCTGGAGCCGCTCGTGGCCGCTGAGCTCGGCGCGGGGGCGGAGCCCGCCACGGCCCGCAACCGGGCCAGGCTGGGCCTCGCCACCGTCCGCGGCCTGCTTCTCGACCTGCTCGCCACCGGCGACCGCGCCGGCGTCGACTCGGCGATGGAGGAGTTCCTCCGGCTGTACTACGGCCCGGAGTGACGCGTCACCGGCCGGGCACAGTGCCGGTGCCGTGCGCGGGTCGTGTGGTGCTCGATCTCGTCGGCCAGGCGGTCGTCCGGCAACTCGGGCAGGTGAGCAGGCGCAGGTGCTCCGCCCGCCACGGAAACCCGCGCGGCGGGCGGTCGCCTGTCCGGGGGCGGGGCGTCCGGCCCCCGCACGGGGCGTGGTCACCGGCGTCGGGCCCAGCGGGGCCGGGCGCCCGGTCGGTTCAGTGGACGCTGTCCAGCTTGGCCCGCTGCTCCGGGGTCAGGTCGAGGTCCACCGCGCCGAGGCTCTCCTCCAGCTGCGCCACGGACGAGGCACCCACCAGCGGCAGAACCGGGATGTCGCCGCCCATCAGCCAGGACAGCACCACCTGGTTGACGGTCGCGCCGGTCTCGGTGGCCACCTCGCGGATCGCCTTCAGCCGGGGCTGGGTGCCCGCGTGGTCGAAGCCGGGGCCGAGCGGCTTGTCGTCGCGGACGTACGCACCGGAGATCAGGGGGGAGTACGCGACCTGGGTGAGCGACGGGTTGGCGCGGAGGTAGCTGAGGAGGTCGCCGCTGACCAGGCCCTGGTTGCCGTCGGGGGAACGCATGCTCGGGATGTCGGTGCGCTGGCGCAGGTAGCTGTGGTGGTGCTGGAGCACCTCGTAGCCGGGGACACCGGAGGCGGCGGCCAGGGCGCGGGCCCGCTCGATGCGCCAGGACCAGTGGTTGCTCGCACCGAGCAGACCGGCCACTCCGTCGGCGACCACCTCGGCGAAGCCCTGGACGGTCTCCTCCAGGGGGGTCCGCTCGTCCATGATGTGCGCGTACAGCAGGTGGATCTTCTCGATGCCGAGGTACTCCCTGCTGCGCTCCGCCGACTCGCGGATGACCTTCGCGGACAGGCCCTCCACGTCGAGGCTGAAGGTCTGGGTGGGCTGGTTGGGGCGGGCGCCCAGCTTCGTGGCGATGGTGATCTCGTCGCCGATGCCGCGGCTGCGCAGCCAGCGGCCGACGAGCTGCTCGCTCTCGCCGCCCTGTGTGCCGTGCACCCAGAACGCGTAGTTGTTCGAGGTGTCGATGAACGTGCCGCCCGCCTCGACGAACCGGTCGAGGATCGCGAAGGAGGTCGCCTCGTCGACGGTGGTGCCGAAGGTCATGGCGCCGAGGCTCAGAACGCTGACCTCGCGACGGGTGTCGGGCGAGCTGCCGATGACGCGGTACTTCATGGTGGACCTTTCAGTGGTGGGAGGTGACCGAGCCGGTTCCGGCGGAGGCCGCGGCACGGACCGGCAGGCCCGCGAGCAACTCCGCCACGACGGCGTCGATGTGGGGGAGGAGGTAGAAGTGGCCGCCGGCGTACACGCGCAGGCGGAACGGGCCGGTGCTGTGGTTCCGCCAGGCCAGCGCCTGCGGCTCGTCGACCCGCGGGTCGGCGTCGCCGATCAGGGCGGTGACGGGGCACCGCAGCGGGTCCGCGCCGCGGAACCGGTACGTCTCGGTGGCCACGTAGTCGCTGCGGACGGAGGGCAGGATCGCGGCGAGCAGCTCCGGGTTGTCGAGCATCCCCTGGTCGGTGCCGCCGAGCAGCTTGATGTCGGCGATCAGCTGGTCGTCGCTGGCGAGGTGCACCGATCCGGGAGCGGGTATCGACGGGGCGCGGCGGCCGGAGACGGTGAGAGCGGCGGGCGGGAAGCCCGCGTCCCGCAGCCGGCAGGCCACCTCGAAGGCGAGGGATGCGCCCATGCTGTGTCCGAAGACGCTGAACGGCCGCGCCGGCGCGAGGTGTTGCAGCAGCTCCTCGGTGATCAGGTCGGCCATCTCGTGCAGGGACTCCACGCACGGGTCGGCGAACCGCTCCTGCCGGCCGGGGTACTGGACCACCAGCACATCGGCGTGCGCGGCCAGCCGGGCCGAGAACGGGAAGAAGTACGAGGCGCTGCCACCGGCGTGCGGGAAGCACAGCAGGAGCGGGGAGCCGGCCGGCGCGGCGTGGAAGCGGCGCAGCCACGGGCTGCCGGTGGGCGGTACGGCGTTCGGGTGCGGCCGTGTCATCCGGTGCTCCTGGCACGCCCGTTGCCACCGCGGGCCCGGCGGGCCGTGATGGGGATGTGCTTGTAGCCGGAGACGAAGTTGGAGCGGAGCCGCTCGGGAGGCCCGGCCGGCCGGAAGTCCTCGAAGCGGGTGAACAGCTCGTGGAACAGGGTCTTCAGGCTGACGCGGGCGACGCTGTGCCCGATGCAGTAGTGCGGCCCGATACCGAAGGCCAGGTGCTTGTTGGGCCTGCGGCGGATGTCGAACTCCTGGCCGCGTGCGAAGACGGTCTCGTCGCGGTTGGCGGAGCCGAGCCAGATGACGACGGCGTCCCCGGCGCTGATCCTGGTGTTGCGGATCTCCACGTCGCGGGTGGCGTACCGCAGGAAGTGGTTGACGGGCGAGGCCCAGCGCAGGGCTTCGTTCAGGGCCGTGTCGTCGGCCTCCGGGTGGGCCGCCCAGTCCTGCAGCACTCCCGACTCGATGAACTCGGCCATGACGAAGTTCGGCGGGTGGGGGGTGGTGACGTTCGCGCCGAGCAGGAGGCTGTAGCAGTTGGCGACGATCTCCTCGGACGCCATGTGCCGGCCTTCGAACTCCGTGGAGATGAGCACGCTCAGCAGGTCGTCCCCGAGGTTGTCGCGCCGGAACCGGACCAGGTCCTGGAAGTACGCGAACAGGTCGCGGTGGGCGGCCTTCAGGGTGACGTCCCGGCCGCCCGGGTCCTGGTACTCGGGGTCGTCGGCGGCGATGCACACCGTGGTCAGCCTGCTGAGCCAGGCCCAGTCGGAGGTCGGCAGGCCCATCATGGTGCCGGTGACCGACATCGGCATGGCCAGCATGGTCTGCGCGAAGTCGAACGTGCCGCCGTCGCCGAGCGGTTCGATGAGCGGGACCACCAGGTCGCGGATCATCTCGCGCTGCCGGTCGACCGACTTGATGGCCAGGGCCTTCTTGAGGCGTCCCTGCATCTCGGTGTGGCGGGGCGGGTCGGTGGCCGCGAGCTGCTTGCCGCCGGCCGGGTCGTCCGTGCCCAGCAGGTCGAGCATGGTGCCGCGTTCGGAGGTGAAGGTGGCGGTGTCCCGCAGCACCCGGTCGGCGTCCTCGAAGCGCACGATGTTCCAGAACCAGCGCTCGTCGTCGACCTGGTGACGGGTCAGCGTGTCCATCGCGCGCATCCGTCGCCAGACGGGGTGCGGGTCGCCGTCGCTGTAGAGAGCCGGATCCACGAGGTCCACGCCGTCGGCGGGTCCGGCGACGGCCGCGTGCATGGGGCAGCCCGGCGGCGGGGCGAGTGAGGGTCCGGCAGGGGCGGGTGTGGCATGGACGGTCAAGGCCCGTCTTCCTTTCACCGTGATGGGCAGGAAGGCGCCGTGCCGTGTGCCACGCCGCACCCCTCTCCTCGCGGCTCCGGACCGTCGCGCGCCGAGGAACGGCACGGCGTACGGCAGCGGGCGGGAACCTGAGCAGACGGGGTGGGCGGGCTGCACGGCCAGAACGGGACACGGCTCCGGGAAGTACTGCCGGAGCTCGTCCCTCACAGCGCGACGGGGAACCAGCCGGTCTGCGCGGTGGGACGGCCGTTGGACGGCCGGGCCTGGAAGTTGCTTGCGGCACAACGTACATGACACCGGCGGGAAGGTGAAGCCCGCATCTATTTCCCGGTGCCGTCAGTCCGGCACGGAATCCAGGAAGCCGCTCTTGCCTATGAGGTAGGCCAGTTGGGCCCGGCTGCGGCTGCCGAACAGCTCGGCGGCCCAGCGCATGTGGTTGGAGACGCTGCGCGGGCTCATACCGAGACGGCTCGCTATCGCCTCGTCCGTGTGGCCGTTGACCATGTGCCGCAGGATCGTGCGCCGTACCTCGTCGGTGAGGAGCGGAGGGAGCCGGCTGCTGGGAAACTTCCGCAACGGCTGGGCCCGCTGCCAGGCGTGGTCGAAGAGTCCGACCAGGTAGCGCACCACCCCGGGATGTTCGACCGCGAGTGCCGTGTCACGGCGTTCCGAGCCGGGGTCGGGGATGAACGCGATCTTCCGGTCGCAGACGATCAGCCGGTCGAACACCTCGTCCAGGGTGCGCACTTCGCCGCCCGCCTGCGAGATGCGCTCGGCGTAGGTGAGCGTGGGCTGGTGGGTACGGATCGTGTGCTGGTAGATCGTGCGCTGCACGACCCCGCGGCCGATCGCCTCCAGATCGCTCTCCAGCGCCTTGTCGAGCAGCTCCTGAGGGCGGCCGCCGCCGGGCTGGGCGGTCAGCAGCTCCTGCTGACAGGCGTGCACGGCCGCCGAGAGGGTGGCGCTGATCGCCTCGTGGCCCCGCACCGCACGGATCAGGTGCGACTCGCCCTTGCCGTAGCTCTCCAGGTAGACGTCCTGGGCCCGGTTGACCGAGGCGCGCAGCGTCGCGAGAGCGGTCCTCTTCTCCTCGATGACGTTTTCGAGGTGGTCCAGCCGGTCACCGGCCGCCAGACGTGGCGGGATGGCGGCCAGGCTGCCGTCGGGCAACCGCTGGACGAGGCCCAGGTCCAGCAGACATGAAGGGCACTCGGTGGCGGGGGGCCGGCCGCGAAGGGCGTCCGAGTAGTACCGGAGCCCCTCGTCGCAGAGGACCGCATCCCGATCCTCTGCCTCATTGTCCGTAGTTGTGCACACTTTTCCCCCTGCTGGTTTCAGCAATGCGGGATCATCCTGCTCGATCCTCGATGACCTTGCACGTCGATGCGTGCATGCTTCCGACGGGGAACCACCACAGATCTGCCGCACAACCGCCACAGCCCTGGACACCGGAGGAGCCCGAACCGGGTTCTGCGCCGCAGCTGTCCGGGTCTTTCGCAGAAGCAAAACAATGGGGGACAGATGAACAGGAACGTTCTCAGACACCTTCTCGGCACGCTCGCCCTCGTGGGCGCGGCCTTCGCCGGCGTCACCGCCGCCCACGCCCCGGCCGGCCAGGCCGTTGTGGCCGACTCCCAGTGGGGGCCCACCCCCACCCCCGAGATCGGCGAGGACGACTCGCAGTGGGGCTGACGCCGGGCCTGCCCCGCCCGGCGGACCGGCACTGATCCCGGCGCACGCCGACCGGGCCGCCCCGCCCTGAAAACGGAGCGGCGATCCACGCGGCGGCTCCCGTACGCCGTATGTCACCCCTCTTTCCCACAGATTTCGGAGGTCGCTTCGTGCTGCCCGAAACGCCGAACGGTGCGTCACCCGACGGCCACACCTGGTATCCGGCCACCCGGGTCCAGCAAGGTATGTGGGTCCTGGACCGCGACGCGCTGCTGCGGCCCACCCAACTGGTACCCACCGTTGCGGAGTTCACGGGTCCGGTCGACCACGAGGTGCTGGTCTCGTCCGTCCGGAAGGCCCTCGCACGGCACCCCTCGCTGCGGGCCCGCTTCCGGCTCGACATCAAACGCCGCCGCGTCGAGTACCACACCGACGGGCCGCCCGCCGAGCCCGCACTGCGCGACGCCGCCGCCGAGGGATGGACCGAGGACGACGTCGACGACCGCGTACGGACCCTGAGCGGCGCGCCCTTCGACCTGGGCCGGGACGCGCCCGCTCGCGCCGAGATCATCCGCCTCGGCCCGGAGCGCACCCTCCTCGTCCTCAACGTGCACCACATCGTCTTCGACGGGGTCTCGCGCGGCATGCTCCTCGACGAGATCCGCTCCCTCTACCGCGCCGGACTCGACGGCGTGGAGCCCGAACCGGGCGACCCGCCGCACCCGGCGACGGTCGTCGCGGAACGCACCCCCGAGGAGATCGAGGAGCAGGTCGCCGACGTCGTCGGCCGGCTCCGCGGCGCACCCCCCGAGGTCCGGCTGCCGTTCGCCCGCACGGCGTGCGAGGGCGAGGAGTCCCTGCTCGGCGCCACCCTGGCGACGGTTCTCGACGAGGAGACCACCGAGAAGGCGATGGCGGTGGCCGCGCAGGAGGGGTGCACCCCCTTCATGGTCGGGGTCGCGCTGCTCGCCGGCACCCTCGCCCGCACCGGGCCGCAGCGTGACTTCCTCATCGCCTTCGCCTGGCCCGGACGGGACGACCCCGCCACCGCGGACGTGATCGGGATGTTCATGACCACGGTCGTGCTGCGCGTCACCGTCGGCCCGGGTGACACCTGGCGCGACCTGCTCGGCGGGGTGCGCGTCAGCGGCATGGAGGCGTTCGTCGACAGCGACGTCCCCCTCGATGCCGTCTCCGCCGCCCTCAACCCCGACCGCAACGCCCTGTGGCCGCCACTGTCGCCGGTCCTCGTCAACCTCGACGAGGCGCCGCGGTCCCTGGAGCTCACCCCGGACGTCACGGGCCGGCTCCGCCCGCTCGACCCGATGTTCGTCAAGTACGACCTGGCGATGTTCGTCCGGCTGGAGGACACGGCGGGGGGACGGCGACTCGCCCTCTCGCTGGACTACCCCGTCAACGTCTTCGGCCACACCGACGTCTCGCGTTTCCTTCACGATCTGCGGCGCAGCGCCGCGGGCCTGGCCACATTCCCGGAGAAACCCGTGCTCGAAGAGTCCGTACGCCCCACCGCCGCCCCCGCCGACCTGGACGACCCGACGGCCCGCCTGGAACTCGTCCGCTCCGTGTGGAACGAGGTCCTGGGCACCGACGAGTTCGCCGACGACGTCAGCTTCTTCGAGTCCGGCGGCGATTCCCTGCTTCTCGTGCTCCTCGTGGAGCGGCTCGGCCAGGTCTCGGGCCGAGAGGTCCGGACCATGGACCTGTTCCGCTCCCCCACCGTCAGCGGCCAGGCCGAACTCATCGCCGGCGCCGCCGCATCGGCCACCGGGCCCACGGGTGGCAACCGATGACGGCCGGTGCGCTGGCCGCGGAGGTCATGGAGATACCGGACGGCCCGGACGCGTTCGGCGACGCGAGTTTCATCGCGCTCGGCGGCGACTCACTGCGTGCCATGCGCCTGGCCGGAGCGCTCCAGGAGCGCCTGGGGCTGCGCGTCCCGATCATGGAGTTGCTCGGCGACGCCCCGCTCACCGAGGTCCTGGCCGCCGCCACCCCCGTGGCCACGGCGGCCGGGGCGGCACCGGCGGCCCCGGCCGGCCTCGACGCCGAGCAGGCGCTCACCCCCGCCCAGCGCGGTATGTGGCTGATCGAGAAGGTGGCCGGGGGCTCCCCGTACAACCTGGTGTTCCGGTGCTTCGGCCGGGGCGGCCGGCTCGACCCCGGCCTCCTCGCCAAGGCCCTCGCGGCCACCGCAGCACGCCACGAGGGACTGCGGGTCGTCTTCCGCGAGACCGGCGACGACGTGGTCCAGGAGGTCCTCCCCGTCCACGCACCGGAGGTCGTCGAGTACGTCCACGACGATCCGACCGAGACCTTCGAGAACCACGTCCGGCGCCGCGGCGCCGAACTGGGCCGCGAGCCCTTCGACCTGGCCGCCGCTCCCGCCTACCGGTTCGCCCACTTCGTCCCGGCCGACCCTTCCGACGAGCGCTCCGCCCTGGTGCTGACCGCGCACCACATGGTTCTGGACGGCTTCGCCGTGGGCTACCTGCTGCGCGAGGTGTTCGACAGCTACGCCGAGTCGAAGGCCGCGTGCGAACGCGATGCCCGGAGCCTCGGCAGCCCGCTCTCCGCCCTGCGCCGGCACCAGGAGGAGGCCCGCGCCCGAGGCGTCTGGGACGAGCAGACCGAGTTCTGGAAGCAGCACCTCGCCGGGGTCCCCAGCGTCCTCGAACTCCCCGCCGACCGGCAGCGTCCCACCCTCCAGGACGGTGCCGGCGACCGCCTCGGCCTCGACCTCGGCCCGGCCACCACCGACCAGGTCGCCCGCGTGGCGCAGGCCCTCGGCATCACCCCGTACTCCCTGCTCCTGGGCGCCTTCGGCCTCTGCCTGGCCCGTCGCACCGGCAACCGGCGGCTCCTGGTCGGCGTCCCGCTGCTCGGCCGCGGCAGCTCCGAGCTGCGCCGGCTCGTCGCCGTCACGGGCAATCTCGTACCCCTGCTGATCGACGTGGACGACGACCTGGACGTCGCCGCGTTCCTTCGGGGGGTGCACCGCAACCTCGGTGCCGCCATCGACGCGGGCGATCTGCCGTTCGAGGAGATCGTCGCCCGTCTCGGCATCGAGCGAAGCCTCGGCTGCCACCCGCTCGTCCAGGTCTGCTTCGGCATGCACGACCAGCTGGTGCCGAGCGAGCTCAGCGCCGGACCGGTCCGGATCCAGGTCGAGGAAGGGCACGGCGGCGGCTCGCAGTTCGACCTGACCATGCTGATCGGCCGGGCGGACCCGTCGTTCGCCGGCCACCTCGAGTACGCGACGGGTGTGTGGCACGAGGCCGAGGCCCAGTCGTTCGTCTCCGACTTCCTCGCGACCGTCGAGCGGATCAGCGCCGCCCCCGAGGCCCGCCTCGAGGACGTCCGCGGCATCTCCGCCGAGGGACAGCAGCTGCTCGACGAGATCAACGAGACCGGCCGGGACTTCCCCCGGACGTCCCTCGACGCGCTGTTCCGCGAGACGGCGGCGCGTCACCCCGACACCGTCGCGGTCCGCGACGCGCATCACTCCCTCACCTACGGCGAACTCGCCGCTGCCGCCGCCGAGCAGGCCCGCCTGCTGATCGCCGCCGGGGTCGAGCCGGGCGACCGGGTGCTCGTGGGTGTGGAGCGGTCGGTGGCCGAGACCGTCGCCGTGCTCGGTGTGCAGTGGGCGTCGGCCGCTTACGTGGGGATCGACCCGGCGCAGCCGGACAGCCACCTCGCGCGGATCGTGGAGCGGGCCCGGCCCAGCGCCGCGCTGACGGGTCCCGTCGGCTCACCGGCCGCGCGCCGGTTCGCGGAGCTCGGCGCCCCGGCCGTGCCGGTCTGGGAACCCGGCTGGCGGCCCGCCGACCCGGGCACGGTGCCCACACCGCCCGAGGACCCGGCCCGTCTCGCGTACGTCGCCTTCACCTCCGGCTCGACCGGCCGTCCCAAGGGCGTCGGCGTCCCGCACCGCGCGGTGATCCGCCTGGTCCACGAGGCGGGTTACGTGCGGCTCGGCGAGGGCGAGCGGATGCTGCGGCTGTCCCCGCTGTCCTTCGACGCGTCCACCCTCGAACTGTGGGGCGCGCTGCTGACCGGCGCGACCCTGGAGGTCCACCCGGCCGGCCTTGCGTCGCCGACCGAGCTGGGCGCCTTCCTGCGCGAGCGGGGGGTCACCGTGGCATGGCTGACCGCCGGGCTCTTCCGGCTCGTCGAGGAGTTCGCCTCGGACTCGCTCGGCAGCCTGCGCCAGCTCCTCACCGGCGGGGACGTGGTGCCGCACGAGCACACCGCGCGGGTCCTGGCCCGGCACCCCGGCCTGGTCGTCACCAACGGCTACGGACCCACCGAGAACACCACCTTCACCACCACCCACTCGGTGGCACGCGCGGAGGACGTGGACGGGCCGCTGCCCATCGGCCGCCCCGTCCCCGGCACCCGCGTGTACGTGCTGGACGGGCGCCGCCGGCTGCTTCCGCCCGGTGCCGTGGGTGAGCTGTACACCGGCGGTGAGGGCCTCGCCGACGGCTACCTGGGCGACGAGCAGGAGACGGCCCGCGTGTTCGGGCACCTGTCACCGGACGTGGCCGAGCGGCTGTACCGCACGGGCGACCTGGTGCGGATCGACAGCCGGGGCCGGGTGCGCTTCCTCGGCCGCGCCGACGACCAGGTCAAGCTGCGCGGGTACCGGATCGAGCTGAGTGCGATCAGCGACGTCCTCGCCGAGCATCCCGGGGTGCAGGACGCCGTGGTCGTCGTCAGCGAGGGCGACAGCGCGGAGAAGCGGCTCGTCGCCGCCGTCGTCCCGGCGCCGGGTGCGGCCGTCGGCTCGGTGGCCTTGCGCGAGCTGCTCACCGAGCGGCTGCCGTCCTACATGGTCCCGGCGCTGTGGGCCGTGGTGGACCGGCTGCCCGTCACCGCCAACGGCAAGGTGGACCGGCGCGCACTGGCCGCGCTCGCGGGTCCGGCGAAGCAGACCCCGGCCGTGGCCGTCACGGCGGAGCCGGAGTCCGTGGCCGGGACCTCGGCCGTGGCCGGAACGGTGGCGGAGACGGCTGCCGAGACCGGAACGGTGGCGGAAACGGCTGCCGGGACCGGCACCGAGGCGCCGGCCGGTATCGGTCTGGAAGGCATCGCCGCGCTGTTCGCCGCCGTCATCGAGGCGCCGGAGCCGGTCGCGGGCATCACCGAGGACACCGACTTCTTCGTGATCGGCGGCAACTCCCTCGGCGCGGTCCGCCTCATGCGCCAGGTCAAGCAGGAGCTCGGGGTGTCCGTCCGGCTGCGGGACTTCCTGCTGTCCCCCACGCCCGCCGGGCTGCGCGCACTCGTAGCGAAGGCCGCCCTCTGATGGCCCGTACCGCGGCGCCGGTCCCGCCGCTGTCCCTCGCGGACGGCGTGCGGGCACCGGAGTGGGACGAAGGACTGGAGTGCTGGGTCGTGGCGGATCCCCGCCTGGCCCGGCAGGTCCTCAACCACCCCGGCTTCGCCTCGGGGACCTTCGAGCGCTCCTTCCAGCTGTACATGGCGGACGCCACCCGCGCCGAGTACCGCGAGCTCACCGAGTTCCTGCGGCTCTGGTTCGTCCAGGCCGACGCCCCCGAGCACACGGCGCTGCGGCGCCCCGTCCAGCGGATGCTGTCCGCCTCGTACGTACGGTCCCTCACGCCCCGCGTGGAGGAGATCACGCAGGAGTGCCTGACCCGGCTCGCGGCCACACGTCCCTGCGACGTGATGCCGGCCGTGGCCGAGGGCATCTCCGGCGAGGTGATGGCGCACGTGGTCGGCGTCGACGTGGCGCCGCCGGTGCTGCACGAGTGGTCGCGGACCCTGTCGCTGTTCATCGGTGCCATGTACCGCCGCGACCACGCCCGGGCGGCACAACGGGTCATGGTGGAGATGACCGGGGCGCTCGCCGGGGCGCGCGCCCTGGCGGACTTCCCCACCGACACGCCCGAGGACCGGGCGCGCACCAACGCGACCTGGGCGATGTGCCTCTTCGGCGGCCTGGAGACCACCGCCTCGCTGCTCGGCTCCACCGTGCTCACGGCGCTCGGCGACCGGGAGCTGTGGGAGGCGGTACGGGCGGACCGGCCCGGCGTGGTCGAGAACCTGGTGGAGTCCGTGCTGGTGAGCCGGCCGCCGCTGCGGCACCTGGGACGGGTCGTCGCCCACGACCAGGAGATCGCCGGAGCCCGGCTGCGCGCGGGCGACCTGGTCCTGGTGAGCCTCACCGGGCAGGGCCCCCTCGACGAGGCCACGCCCGACGCGGTGTGCCCGGTCACGGGCGCGTCCGCCGCGGAGCCGGCCGGCGCCGAGGGCACCGACCGCAATCTCGTCTTCGGCTACGGGCCGCACTACTGCGTCGGCGCGCCGCTGGCCCGGCTGGAGGCCGCGGTCCTGCTGCGGAGCCTCGCGCGGCGGTTCCCGAACGCCCGGCTGTCCGACGAGGCCGCCGTGTGGGGCCCCAACCTCAGCTACGTCGGTCTCGACCACCTCTACGTCGACCTGGGCGGAGAAGCCTGACATGTCCCTTGCTGCCGTGTCCTCCTCCCCCTCCGATGAGCACGCCGTCGCCGTCGTCGGCATGGCCTGCCGGCTGCCCGGCGCGCCCGGCGTCCGGGCGTTCCGGTCGCTGATCCGGGCGGGCCGGGACGGCATCAGCCGCCCCACCCGTGAGGAGCTGCACCGGCGCGGGGTGGACCCCGCCTACGTGGGCCGGGAGAACTTCGTACCGGCCATGGGTGTCATCGAGGACTCCCGCCGCTTCGACTGGTCCTTCTTCCGGTACAGCCGGGCGGAGGCCGCGGCGACGGACCCCCAGCAGCGGGTCTTCCTGGAGTGCGCGGCCGCGGCCGTCGACGACGCGGGCATCGACCCCGCCCGGTTCCCCGGACGGGTCGGCGTGTACGCCGGTGCCGACCGCTCGGGGCCCGGCCGGGACGATGCCGCGCTGGGTGAACTGGCCCGGTACATCGGGCGGGAGAAGGACTTCGTCGCCACCCGGGTGGCGTACAAACTGGGACTGCGCGGGCCCGCGATCACCGTGCAGACGGCCTGTTCGACGTCCCTGACGGCCGTGCATCTGGCGGTGCGGGCGCTGCGCGGGGGCGAGTGCGACGCCGCTCTCGCCGGCGGGGTCACTGTGATGCCGCACGGCGAGTGGGGCTACCTCTTCGAACCGGGCGGGATCCTCGCGCCGGACGGGTACTGCCGCCCGTTCGACGCCCGGTCCGCCGGGACCGTGCCCAGCGAGGGCGTCGGTGTCGTCGTGCTCAAGCGGCTCGCCGACGCCGTGCGCGACGGCGACAGGATCGCCGCCGTCATCGCCGGAACGGCCGTCAACAACGACGGCTCGGACAAGATGGCGTACACCGCGCCCTCCGCGGCCGGGCAGAGCGAGGTGATCCGGGACGCCCTGGCGGACGCCGGGATCCCCGCCGCGGCCGTGGGCCATGTGGAAGCGCACGGGACCGCCACCCGGCTCGGCGACCCCATCGAAGTGCAGGCCCTGACGGAGGTGTTCGGGCCGGCCCGCGCGGAGACCGGCCGGTGTGTGCTCGGCGCCGTGAAGGGCAACATCGGTCACACCGGCGCGGCCGCGGGTGTCACGGGTCTGATCAAGACGGCTCTCATGCTGGAGCACCGGGAGATCGTCCCGACGGCGCACTACACGACTGCCAACCCGCTGCTGGAACTGGACGGTTCGCCGTTCCGGGTGGCCACCGGGCTCGAGCCGTGGGCGCCGTGCGAGGGCCGGGCGGAGCGGGTCGGCGCGGTCAGCTCGTTCGGCGTCGGCGGCACCAACGCGCACGTCGTCCTCACCGAGGCACCCGCCGTCCGCCGGCCCGCGCGAACGGCCCGCCCGCAGGTGCTGCCGCTGACGGGACACACACCGGCGGCGCTCGCCCGGCTCGGCTCGGCACTCGAAGAACGTTTCCGTGACGGCGTGGACGGCCCCGATCCGGCCGCGGCCGCCCGGACCCTGGCCGGGCGCCGCCGCCACCGGCACCGGCAGGCCGTGGTCGTCCGCGACGCCGAACACGCCGCGGAGGCGCTGAGCGCCGCGCAGGGCGCGGCCGAACGGCTCGGCTCCCCCGGGCGGCTGGGCAAGGTCGCCTTCCTCTTCCCCGGCCAGGGTGTCCTCAAGGAGGCGGCGGGTGAGGCCGCGCACCGGCTGCTACCGGAGTTCCGGGCCGCGTTCGAGGAGATCCGCAAGACCGCGGCCGACGACTGCGGCGTGGACCTGGGGCCGGTGATCACCCCGGGCGAGACGCCCGAGGGCACGGCCGACTGGTTCGCCGACACCGTCCACCAGCAGCTCGGCCTGTTCGCCCTCGGCTACTCCTTCGGCCGTCAGCTCGCGGCGTGGGGGGTCACCCCGCACGCCATGCTCGGCAACAGCATCGGCGAGTACACCGCCGCGGCCCTCGCCGACGTGTGGTCGCTGCCCGAGGCGGTCGGCCTCGTCCATGCCCGGGCCCGCGCGATGCGCGACGCCGCCCCCGGCCGCATGGTCGTCGTCCACGCCTCGCCCGGGGACGTCGAAGCCCTGCTGCCCGAGGACTGCGGTGTCACCGTCGCGGTACGCGGCAACGGGTCCGCCGTTCTCGCCGGCGGCGAGGCGGAGATGGACCTCCTGCTCGCGGGGGACGCCCTCCAGGGGCTGCGCGTCACCCCGGTCCACACCCGGCGTGCCTTCCACACGCCGGCCATGAACCCGGCAGCCGAGGCGGTGCGGGACCATCTGTCGTCGATGCCCGCCCGCCCGTCCCGGCTGCCGTACATCAGCAACACCACCGGCCAGTGGGCCGATCCGCAGGCCGCGGTCAGCCCGGAGCGGTGGGCGGCGCATCTGCGCGAGCCGGTCCGCCTGGACGCCTGTACGGCCACGCTGCTCGGCTCGGGCTGCACCACCTATCTGGAGCTGGGACCCGGCGGGTCGATGACCGGCTCACTGCGGGCCGCGCCCGGCTGGGACCCGGCCCACCGGACCGTCCGGTTCGCCCCCGGCCGGCCGGACGGCCAGGAGGCCGGGCTCCTCGACGCGATCGGCGCCCTGTGGGAACTGGGCGTGGACCGCGCCCTGGACACCGTCCTGGACAGCCGGCACGGCGATCCCGGTGAGCGGCCGCCGCGCTGCTCGCTGCCCGCGCACCCGTTCCTGGGCGAGGACCCGGATCCGGAACCGGCGGCGCCGCGAGGGGAACGGGTACCGGCCGCCGAACGGCCCGACGCGGCCGTCACCCCGGCCCGTCGCAACACGGCCGTCACCCCGGCCCGTCGCAACACGGCCGTCACCCCGGCCCGTCGCGACAAGGCGGTGTCCCCGGGCTCCCCTGGCTCCCCTGGCTCCCCTGGCTCCCCTGGCTCCCCTGCGGAGCGTTCCGTGCGGTCGCTCCTGGAAGCGGCGTGGTGCCGGACCCTCGGCGTCACCACCGCCGCCGACCCGGACGACTTCTTCGGCCTCGGAGGCGAGTCGCTGCTCGCCCTCGCACTCACCGCCGCCGTCCGCGAGCGGGTGGGAGTGGAGGTGTCCGTCACCGACTTCATGCTGAAGGCGACCTTCGGCGGACTCGTCGAGCTGGTGGAGCACGGCCTGGGCGACCGGCCCGGCCCGTCCTCACCCCTGCCGGGCGTGGCCACGCTGCGGGAGGGCTCCGGGCGGCCCTTCTTCCTCGTCGCGGACGCCCTCGGCAACGCCCTGCCCTACCGGGCCCTGGCCGCGCGGCTGGTACTCGAGGGCGACCGGCCGGTCCTGGCCCTGGAGCAGTCGGCCCACGACGAACGGGAGGGGCGCCGCTCGGTCGGGTCCCTCGCCGCCACGCACATGCGCAACCTGCTGCGGGCCCAGCCCACCGGCCCGTTCACCCTCGGCGGATGGTCCTTCGGCGCGGTGGTCGCGCACGAGACCGCCCGGCTGCTCGCGCTGCGTGGGCACGAGGTCGACCTGCTGGTCTCGCTGGACGGCTACGTCCCCGACACCCATCCGCTGCCGGTCGCCGCGGCCCCCCGCTTCATACTCGGCGGGCTGAAGGCCGGTCTGGACACGCTGCTCGGCGTCGGACCCCTGGCCGGGGTGCACCGCCGCAGTCCCGAGGCGCGCCGGCGGTTCCTCGCGGGCCAGGCCTCCGTACTGGCCCACACACCGCGCCGGGTGGACTGTCCGGCCGTCCTGTTCAAGGCGGAGACGGACCCCGCGGCGGCCGGCCGGCTCGCCCGCCGCCTCGCGCGCCTCTACCCGGCAGGACTGCGGGTGACGGCGGTGGGCGGCGACCACTGGTCGATGTTGAGACCGCCGTACGTCGACGACCTGGCCGCACGCATCGGCGAGGCACTCCGCCCGGACACCCGGTCCGGGCCACCGCACAAGGAGAGGAACGACTCTTGACCGTCTCGCAGACACCTCCCGGCACCGAGTCCGAGGACCCGGCGCCGCAGGACGCCGACGCCGCCGGGGGCACCGACAAGCCCGAGGACGCCGAGAAGCCGCTGCTGCGCAATCGCGACTTCCAGGCCCTGTGGACCAGTGAGGCGTTCGCCGCGCTCGCGAAGGAGACGGCGGAGGTCGCCTACCCGCTGCTCATCCTCACCACCACGGGTTCGGCCTTCTACGCCGGAGCCGTCGGCTCGGCCCAGCTCATCACCACCAGCCTGTTGTCCATCCCCGGCGGCACCCTCGCCGACCGGATGGACCGACGGCTGCTGATGATCATCTGCAACCTGGTCCGGGTCGCTCTGCTCGGCCTGTTCAGCGTGTTGATCTTCGCCGGCCAGACCCAGCCCGCCCTCGTGTTCGCCATCGCCGTCGGCTCGGCCGCCTGCCTCGGCATCTCCAACCCGACGGGGCTCGCAGCCATCAAGCAGCTCGTCCCGGCGTCCCAGCTCACCCAGGCCACGGCCCAGAACCAGATCCGCTACTTCGCCGCCACCATGGGAGGCCCGCCCGCCGGCGGCTTCCTGTTCGGCGTGGCCCGCGCGTTCCCGTTCCTGAGCTCGGCGATCGGCTTCCTCGTCTCGACCGTGCTGCTGCTGTTCATCCGCAAGCCGATGAAGGTGGAGCAGTTCACCCCGGGCGAGAAGCGCAACACGGCCGAGGGCTTCCGCATCCTCGCCCGGCAGCCGGTCCTGCGCCTGCTGATCGTCTGGATCATGGGTTCGAACATGGCGTTCACCCACTCCGGCGTGTTCCTCGCCCTGATCGCCACCGCCGAAAGCCGGGGCGCCTCCTCCGGGTTCACCGGCGTCCTGCTGTCCATCGCGGGCATCGGCGGCCTGGCCGGCTCGCTGATCGCGGGACCCGTCATCAAGAAGGTCGCGCCGGCGAAGCTCTTCCTGGCCGCCGCCTGGATCGGCCCCGTCGCCGCCGTCCTCCTGGCCAACGTCTCCGGGCTCGTCCCGCTCGGCATCATCGTCGCCTGCGTGTTCCTGCGCGGCCCGATCACCAGCGCGCTGTTCCTCGCCTACCTCGCCGCGATGGTCCCCGACAAGGCGCAGGGCCGGGTGCTCGGCGCGGTGATGTTCATGTCGATGATCGCGGCCCCGGCCGGCGTGTTCATCATCGGCACCGTCTTCGACCAGGCCGGTCCGGTCTGGGTGTTCACCATCATGGCCGTCATCTCCGGCCTCGCCGCCCTGCCCACCCTCAGCCCGCGCATCCGCGGGATCGCGCCCCCCGAGGCGTACACGGACACCGCCGTCACCGGCGCGCCCGCCGAGGGCGGCCGCTCCCAGGAGGCTCCCGCAGCCCCGCACAAGGAAGGGGAATCCTGATGACCACCGAGCTGCCCCGCACCGAGGAACAGCTTCCCCCCGAGTTCTTCACCGCCCCCGAGGGCAACGACCTGCACACCGCCAACGCCAAGCTGCGCGCGAGTGGTTGCCCGGTCCACGCCATCAACTACCCGGTGGGCGGGGAGGGCTACGTCGTCGCCGACTACTCGACCGTGCTCAAGGCGTTCAGCGACCCGCGGCTGTCCAAGCGGGTCGACAACGCCCCCGCGTGGTTCCGCGACCTCGTCAAGGACTCCAGCCCGGTCCTGGTGCGCAACATGCTGACCGCCGACCCGCCGGAGCACACCCGGCTGCGCAAGCTCGTCAGCCGCGCCTTCGTCCCGCGCCGGATGGAGCTGCTGCGCCCGCGCGTCCAGGAGATCACCGACGAGCTCATCGACGCCTTTCCCGAGCAGGGCGAGGTGAACCTGATGGAGTTCGCGTTCTCGCTGCCGATGCGGGTCATCTGCGAGTTCCTCGGCGTGCCCGTGGCGGACCGGCCACAGCTGCACACCTGGGGGAACTGGCTCAGCGGCGCACCGTATCCCGACGCGGAGTCCAACGAGAAGCTCAAGGACGCCAGCGAGAACATCGAGCGCTACCTTCTCGACCTGCTGGCCGACCGTCGCGCGAACCTCGGTGACGACCTGGTCAGCATCCTGGTGCGGGCCGCCGACGAGGAGGACCGCTTCACCAACGACGAGCTGGTCTCCACCCTGGTCCTGCTGATCATCGCGGGCCACAAGACCACCGCCAACCTCATAGGCAGCGGCACTCACGCGCTGCTCACCCACCCCGACCAGCTCGAACTCCTGCGCTCCCGCCCGGAGCTGGCCGATTCCGCCGTCGAGGAGTTCCTGCGCTTCGAGTCCCCCGTCTACCGGGGCACCCTGCGCGTCGCCGCCGAGGACATGGAGCTGGGTGGCTGCCCCATTCCCAAGGAGAGCTTCGTCCACCTGCTGATGGGCTCCGCCAACCGGGACCCCGAGGCCTTCGAGAAGCCGGACGAGCTCGACATCACGCGCACCGCCAACCGGCACCTCGCGTTCGGCCAGGGCCCGCACTTCTGCGTCGGCGCCCCGCTCTCCCGGGTCGAGGGGAACATCGCCTTCACCACCCTGCTGCGCCGGCTGCCGGGCCTGCGCCTCGCCGTCCCGGCCGACGAGGTCGACTGGCTCTTCGACAACTCGACCAGCCGCGGCCTGGCGAAGCTGCCCGTCACCTACGACGCCCGCCTCGCGGCCGGCACCCGCCCGGCCGCCGACACCTCCCAGGACCGCTGACATGGCCGACCGCATCTCGCTCGTGTGCCTGCCCTTCGCCGGCGCGGGTGCCTCCTTCTACCGTCCGTGGCAGCGGCTCGCCGAGCCGCACGGCTTCGACGTCCTGCCGCTCCAGCTCCCGGGGCGGGAGCGGCTCATCGACGAGGAGCCGTACCGGGACGCGAGCACCGCCGCCGACGGGCTCCTCACCGACCTGCTCGCCACGCTCGACGGCGGCCCGCGCCCGCACCGCGTAGCCCTGTTCGGCCACAGCCTGGGCGCCGTCCTCGCCTACGAGCTGACACGCCGCCTCGTCGCCACACCCGAGGTGCGGGTCGTGCGGCTGTTCGCCAGCGGCTCGCCGCATCCCGCGGAGCCGCGGGCCCGCCGGGCCACCGGACTCGACGACGACGCGTTCCTTCAGCGCGTCAACGAGTTCGCCGGCTACACCGACGAGGCTCTCCAGGACCCCGAGATGCGTGAGCTGATCCTGCCCACGCTCCGCGCGGACGTGGAGATGCACGAGTCGTACCGGCCGGCGGACGACCGGGCTCTGCCGGTGCCCGTCACCGGTCTGCGCGGTGCCGACGACACCCTCGTCAGCCGCGCGGAGGCCGAGGCGTGGGCCCGCACCACCGTCGCGGGTTTCCGCGCCGTGGAGCTGCCCGGTGGCCACATGTACCTGGCCGAGTCGGCACCGGAGCTGCTCCGGACCGTCGCCGAGGAGCTGAACCGGGCAGCGGAGGAACAGTGCGTCTGACCGGGAAGACCGTGCTGGTCACGGGCGCCGCCCGCGGCCTGGGCCGGGCCATCGCGCTCGCCTGCGCCGACGAGGGGGCCGGCCTCGCGCTGCTGGACGTGTGCGACGACCTGGCCGGGGTGCCCTATCCACTGGGCACCAGGGGGCAGTTGGAGCACACGGCGACGCTGTGCCGCAAGGCCGGCGCCGCGGTGCTCACCACGGCCTGCGACGTACGCGACCTGGCCTCCGTGGAGTCGGCCGTGGCCCTCGCCGAGGACCGCTTCGGCCGCATCGACGCCGTCGTCAACAACGCGGGTATCGCGGCCCCCTCGGGCAAGCCGGTGCACGACATCGCCGAGGACGAGTGGGCGCTGATGATCGACGTCGACCTGACGGGGGCGTGGCGGGTGATGCGCACGGTCGCCCGCGCGATGAGCGCCCGCCGCTCCGGTTCCGTCGTCAACGTCTCCTCGACGGCCGGTCTCGTCGGCTACCGGCACTTCGCCGGGTACGTCGCCGCCAAGCACGGCCTGATCGGCCTGACCAAGGCGGCCGCCCTCGACTACGCGCCCACCAAGGTACGGGTCAACGCCGTCTGCCCCGGATCGGTGCGGGACGACGCGACCGCCGAGGGCCGGATGCTCGCCGAGATCGCCCGCGCCCTGGACGTGCAGGTGGGCGAGCACGAGCAGACGTTCACCGAGGCGCAGCCGATGAACGCGCTGATCGAGCCGGAGGACGTCGCCGCCGCGGTGGTCTATCTGGTCTCGGACGACTCCCGGCAGGTGACCGGCTCGGTCCTGACCGTGGACGGCGGGTTCACCGCGCGCTGACGGGTGGGCCGAGAGCGCTGACGCGTGGTGAGAGTTGTGAGAGAGGAAGGACGCCCCATGGTGGGGGAGCACGTGGTGGGGGAGCGCACTGTGGGTGCACATATGGCGGGTGGACACATGGCGAAGGGTCATATGGCGAGTGGTCATACGGCCGGGGAGCCCCTGGCGGGGGAACGGTGCCATGCCGTGCGGGTCCGGCTGAGCGGCCCGGTGGCCGTGGAGGAGCTGACCGCCCGGCTCGCCGCGGTGGGGCCCTGGCGGCTGTGGGTGGAGGAGACGGCGGCGGGGTCCGGCGAACCGGTGGCACGGCGGCTGGCGGCCACGGAACTGAACCGGCCGACGCAGTCGGTCCGTTGTGTGCTGCTGCGCCATCGGGACGACGTCGCCGACCTGGTGGTCGTCGCGCACCGCGCGGTGCTCGGCCGGGAGGGGCTCGACCGGCTGGTCGACGTGCTGGTCTCCGGGGCGGCGGGGCCGCTGCCGGTGCCGTCCGCAGCGCCCGTCACACCGCCCGCCGCGGCTCCCGCGCCCGACTGGGGCGGCGGCCGCCGCGGCGACACCTCGTGGGGCACCCGGGCACTCGACCTGACCGGCTCCCCCACCGCCACCGGCCTCCTCGCCTCGCTCGCCCTCACCCTCCACCGCTACGCGGGCCACGGGGCGAGCGGTGAGGTCCATGTGGCCACCGACCGACGCGGTGCCCTGCGGATCGAGGTCCCCGCCGACGCCCCGGCCTCGGCCCTCCGGCCGACACAACCGCTGCCGACCGACGGCACGCTGCCGACCGACAGCTCGGCGCGACCCGACGGCACAGTGCCGACCGACGGCTCGGCGCGACCCGACGGCACAGTGCCGACCGACAGCTCGGCGCAGTCCGACACCCAGGAGCCGACCGACAGCTCGGCGCAGTCCGACACCCAGGAGCCGACCGGCGGCCCGGTGCAGTCCGACACCCAGGAGCCGACCGGCGGCCCGGTGCCGACCGAGAACCCGGCGCGGCCCGGCACCCCGGCGCGGACCGGCACCCCGGTGCTCGCCGGTCTCGTCGAATCGGCCGCCGGCGAACCGCCGTTCCGTGCCGGTGCTCCGGCGGAGTATCTGCCGTGCCTCGCACCGCCCTTCCCCCTCACGCTGGCCCTGCTGCCGCAGCCCGCCGGGGGGATGCGGCTGTGGGCCTCGTACCGGCGCAGCCACTTCTCGGCCGGGATCGTCGAGACCTTCCTGCGGCACCTGGCGCATGTCCTCGGACAGTTCACGCACGCGGCACCGGACACGCTCGTCGACGACATCGAGCTCCTCGACGCGGCCGAGCGCGAGCGGGTCGCGCTGCTCGGGCGGCCGGCCGGCACACCGCCCGGCGCGCCGGAGCGGATCACCGACGCTCTCGCACGGGTCACGGCCGCGACCCCGGACGCCCCGGCGGTCGGCGACGGCGCCTCCGTCCTCACCTACCGCGAGCTCGACGAACAGGCCGGACAGCTGGCACGCGGTCTGGTCGCACGGGGGATCGCGCCCGGCGACCGGGTCGGGATCTGCCTGGAGCGGACCACCGAACTCGTGGTGACCATGCTCGCGGTCCTCAAGGCGGGTGCGGCGTACGTGCCCACGGACCCCGCCTATCCCGCCGACCGGCTCGCCCACACCGCGCGGGACGCCGGCCTGGACCTGGTGGTGACCCGGCTGGCGGAGTACCCGGCCGGCGCCGGCACCCCCGTCACCCCCGACGAGCTGACCGCGGCGGCCGGGCAGCCCGGCGAACTCCCCACGGGCGGCTCCCCGGACGACCCCGCCTACGTCATCTACACGTCGGGCTCCACCGGCCGCCCCAAGGGCGTCGTCGTACCGCACCGCAACGTCGTCGCGCTCGTCGACGCCACCCGCGGGGACTACGGCCTCGGCCCGGACGACGTCTGGAGCCTCTTCCACTCCGGCGCGTTCGACTTCTCCGTCTGGGAGACGTGGGGCTGCCTGCTCACCGGCGGACGGCTCGTGGTCGTGCCCTACCTCGTCTCCCGCGAGCCCGGGGAGTTCCGGGACCTGCTGGTCCGGGAGCGGGTCACCGTCCTGAGCCAGACGCCCTCCGCCTTCTCCCAGCTCCTGGAGACCGACCATGCGCCGCTCGTGGTGCGGCTGGTCGTCTTCGGTGGCGAGCCGCTCGACGCCCGCATGCTGCTGCGCTGGTTCGACCGGCATCCGGAGGACGAGTGCCGCATGGTCAACATGTTCGGCATCACCGAGACGACCGTGCACGTCACCGCGCAGACGCTGACCCGGGAACTGGCCCTGGCCGGCTCGAAGTCCGTCGGCCCCGCGCTGCCCGGCTGGCACCTGTACGTCACGGACGCGCGGGGCCGGCTCGTCCCGCCCGGTGTCACCGGTGAGATCCGCGTCGGCGGCGCGGGCGTCGCCCTCGGCTACCTCGGGCAGAGCGACCTCACGGCCGCCCGCTTCAGCCCCGACCCGTACGCGCAGGGCCGCCAGTACCACAGCGGCGACCTGGGGCGGCTGCGGCCGGACGGCACCCTCGAACACCTCGGGCGCATCGACAGCCAGGTCAAGATCCGCGGTTTCCGGATCGAACTCGACGAGATCCGTTCGGTGCTCCTGGAGGACCCCGAGGTGCACGCGGCGGCCGTGGTGGTCCGCCGGGACGACCCGGCCGACCCCGCCACCGCCCGTCTCGACGCGTACGTCGTCCCGGCGGACCTGGACACGGCCGGGGTCCGCAAGCGGGCCGCGACCGTCCTGCCCGCGTACATGCTCCCGGCGACCGTCACGGCGCTCGACGCCCTGCCGCTGACCACGAACGGCAAGCTCGACGCGCAGCGGCTGCCCGAACCGGTCCGGGCCGCCACCGCGGCGCCGGCGCCCGAGGGGACGGAAGGGGCGACGGCGGCCCTGCTGGAGATCTGGTCCGAGATCCTCGGCATCCCGGTGGGGATCGACGACGACTTCTTCGAACTCGGGGGCAACTCCCTGCTCGCCGTGCGGATCAGCGCCGCACTGCGCGGCCGGGGGTTGCCCGCCGTACCGTTGCGCGACCTGTTCCGCACGCCCACCATCCGGGCACTGACCGGGGCGGGCCGCCAGGCGTGAGGCGCTCCGAGGCGACCGGCGGTCGCGCGGGGTCCGGCCCTCAGTCCGCCCCGGGGTCATCGGGAGGACCGGCGGCGCGGGCAGCGGACCGCAGCTCCTCCAGCAGACCGCGCAGAGCGGGCTGTTCGAGGGCCGTCTCCCGTACGGCTGCCGAGATCACCCGGAACGGTTCGGGGCCCCGGACCGGGCGTACGACGACGCCGGGGTGCCGGGTGCGCAGTCCCAGCATCGGCATCAGGCCGACGCCGAGACCTGCGGCGACGAAGCCCTGAGCGGTGGCGTAATCCTCGCTCTGGATGACGAAGCCGGGGCTGAATCCGGCCGCCGCGCAGGAGTCGATCACCGGTTCCAGACACGGCCCGGGCGGCTCGCTGCCGACCCACTGCTCACCGGACAGCTCGTTCAGGTCGATGATCTCCTGGTCGGCCAGCGGGTGACCGAGGGGCAGTACGGCGGCGTACGGGTCGTCGAGAAGGTGGACGAACCGGAAGCCGTCGCCCACGCGGTCGGACGCCTGGACGACCACGGCCAGGTCGGCCCGGCCCCGCGCCACCTCCTGGAGCGGGTCCTCCGGGTCGGTGAGCCGGAGGTCGACCCGGACGCCGGGGTGCTCGGCGCGCAGACGGGCCAGCGCGGGGGCCACCAACGTGGACCCGGACGTGGCGAAGTAACGGACCGACAGGCGGCCGGTGCGCCCGGCGCGGAGGTCGGCGAGGGCGGTCTCGGCCTGGGCGACCGCCGCGCTGATCAGGGCCGCGTGCTCGGTGAGCAGCAGACCGGCGGCCGTGGGCCGCACACTGCGGCCGACCCGCTCGAACAGCGCCGTACCGGCCTGTTTCTCCAGCACCGCGATCTGCTGGCTGACGGCGGACGGCGTGTACCCCAGGTGGGCCGCGGCGGCGGTGACCGTGCCACTGGTGACCACCGCACGCAGGACCTGCAGTCGCCTCACATCAAGCATGTAGCTCAGCTTAACAGGATAGGAAGAATCATTCGCTTGTCCTGAATAGACGGGTGAGGCACCTTCAAAGGAGCGGAACAAGAGGACGGTTCGACGCAGCGGGTCCGAGGGGCCGGCGGTCGAACGGGCCGCCGGGCCGGATGGAGGAACGCATCGTGAGCAGCCGTGAACGAAGTCCGCGGGGCGCAGTGCGGGTGGTCGTGCTCGCCCTGCTGTGGGGCTCCACCTTCCTGTGGATCGAGCTCGCCCTGCGCGGACTCTCCCCACTCCAGGTCACGTTCGTCCGCTGCGCCCTCGGCGCGCTCGTCCTCACCGTCGCCTGCTACGCGTCGGGCCGACGTCTGCCGCGGGGTCTCGCCGTGTGGCGCCACATCGTCGTCGCGGCCTTCTTCTGCAACGCACTCCCGTTCGCGCTGTTCAGCCTCGGCCAGCAGACCGTCGACTCGGGTCTGGCCGGAGTCCTCAACGCCACGACCCCGCTCTGGTCGATCGCCCTCGGCCTCGCCCTCGGCTCTGAACGCGGGCTCCGCCCGGTCCGCCTCGCGGGCCTTGTGCTGGGCTTCGCCGGCGTGACGCTCATCTTCGCCCCCTGGCAGACAACCGGGGCCACCGGCTGGGGCGCCCTTGCCATCCTCGGCGCGGCGGCCAGCTACGCCGTCGCGTTCACGTACATGGGCCGCACGCTGGTCGGCAAGGGCACTCCCACCATCTCCCTCTCCGCCGCCCAGCTCGTCGCCGCGAGCGGACTGACCGCCCTCGCCGTGCCGGTCGGTGGCCTCGACTCGGTCGACGCGGGCCCGACGGTCGTGATCGCGGCCGTCGCCCTCGGTGTCCTGTGCACCGCGATCACGTTCCACCTCACCTACCGGATCATCAATGACGAGGGAGCCACCAACGCGGCCGTGGTCGGCTACCTCCTGCCGGTGGTCTCCGTCCTCCTCGGCGCGGTCTTCCTGGGCGAGAGCCTGAGCATCCGGGTCGTGCTGGGCATGGCCGTCGTCCTCGCGGGCGTCGGGATGACGCGGCGGGCGGGCCCGAAGACCGCTGCCGCGGCTCCGGCCGACCGGGGCGGACCACGGCCTGAGCCGCCCCGAGCCCGGCGTACGGCGGCACCGACCCCTCGATAGATCCGAGCTATTTCCAGAGATCAAGTCGGGATCGCGCCCCACAACTGCTCCGATTTTGACCTTTCGACTTACTGAACAGGGAAGTTGACGAGTTTCCGTCTCACCCCTGGACGCCTCGGTTGCGCAGCATCTATAAATTCATCCGATGTAGCCGACCGGCGAACCAGGAGCCGCACCATGTCCTCCGCACCCCTGAGCAGACGTTCCCTGATCAAGGCCGCCGCGCTCGCCGGAGGCGTCGTGGCCTTCGGGCTGCCGCAGGCCCTGCTGCCTGCCACCGCCCAGGCCTACTCCGTCCCCTCCAAGATGGACTGGTGGTACCAGGCCCGGTTCGGGATGTTCATCCACTTCGGGTCGTACTCCTACCTCGGCCACGGTGAATGGGCGTTCTCCAGCGAGAGCTGGAACAAGGCCGACTACCAGACCCAGGTGTCCGCGCACTTCAACCCCACCGCGTTCGACGCGGCGGCCATCGCCCGACTGGCGGCGGACGCCGGCATGAAGTACCTGGTGATCACCGCCAAGCACCACGAGGGCTTCGCCATGTGGGACTCCGGCGTCCCCGGCTTCACGGACACCACCGGCACCAAGCCGTACAACCTGCACGACTACGCAGGCGTCCAGGGCGATCTGCTGGCGGCGCTCAAGACCGAGTGCGAGGCGCGGGGCGTCAAGTTCGGGCTCTACTACTCGATCCTGGACTGGAACCACCCCTCCCAGACCATCCGTGGCGGCGGTCTCACGGCCATGGCCTCGACGGCCGCCCGCACGGGCTACATCGCGGACATGAAGGCTCAGCTGCAGGAGCTGCTGGACCGCTACGACCCGGCGCTGCTGTGGTTCGACGGCGACTGGTTCGGCGAACCCGCGAACCCCACCCTCCAGGACTGGTGGCTCAAGTCCGACGGCGTCGACCTCTACAACTGGCTGATCGCCCGCAAGCCCGGGCTCGTCGTCAACGAACGGGTCAAGCGGGATCTCGGTCTGGGCGACTACACGGTCACGGAGTTCGGTGTCCCCGACGCGCCGCTGGACCGCCAGTGGGAGCGGTGCGACACCATGAACGGCGCCTGGGGTTACAACGCGGGCCGGGAGAACTCCTACCTGCCCGTCAAGGACTTCGTCCAGGAACTCGTCACCTGCGTCTCGCGGGACGGCAACTTCCTGCTGAACATCGGGCCCAAGGGCGACGGCTCGGTCACCGCCGGATCCGTGACCGTCCTGCGCGGCCTGGCGTCGTGGATGGCGACGTACGGCGACAGCGTGCACGGAGCCACGGCGAGCCCCTTCGCCACCGACCCCTCCTGGGGAAGGGCCACCAAGAAGGACGGAAAGCTGTTCGCCCACGTCTTCACCTGGCCCACGGGCGGAGTGCTGCAGATCCCGGCGCTCACCAACACGATCAGCCGCGTCTACCTGATGAACGACCCCTCCGCCTCGCTCACTTACACCGTCGGCGGCGGCCAGATCAGTGTCACCGTGCCGGCCGCCGCCCCGGACGCCGGTGACTCCGTGGTCTGCGTCGAGGTCAGCGGCGTCCCGAAGGCCGCCGGCGGAGCCCGGGTGACGGTGTTCCAGGACGTGGGCTACTCCTCGGCGAGCGCCGTCCTGAAGCTGGGCGGCTACACCTCCTCCCAGCTGTCGGCCGCGGGGGTGGGTCCCGCGACCATCTCCTCGCTGAGGGTGCCCCAGGGGTACCGGGTGACGGGCTACTCCGGCGACAACTTCACCGGCACGGCCTGGACGTTCACCGCGGACAACCCCGACCTGCGGGTGACCGGCAACAACGACGCCATCGCCTCGCTGAAGGTCACGTTCGATCCGGCCACGTACTTCCGGCTGATCAACGTCACGGACGGCCTGGCCCTGGACAGCGGCGGCAACGTCGCCGGCGGCTCGAACCTCAAGCAGTGGACGCCGGTCGGCAGCACCAACCTCCAGTGGCAGGCCGTCGATCTCGGCACCGGCTACTACAGGCTGGTCAACCGCACCAACGGCATGGTCGCCGACGGCTGGGGCTCGACCGGCGACGGGGATCCGGCCCGTCAAGCGGCCTGGAACGGCAGCACCGACCAGCAGTGGCAGATCACCGACCGCGGCGACGGCCGGTACTCGATCGCCAACCGCACCACCGGACTGGTCCTCGACGGCGGCGGGCAGGTCCCCTCCGGCTCCGTGACCAAGCAGTGGACCTGGGTGAACAGCACCAACCTGCTGTGGACCTTCCAGCCCGTCTCCTGACCACCGAGGCGGGCCCGTCGGCCCCGCGCGGTCATCCCGCTACGGCGTCCCTCCGCGCGGTGTCCGCTTCCGGGGCCTCGCGGGTGTCCGGCGCCTCGGCGGGGCTCGGGACGGAGACGGACGGACGGGTCGCCCACAGCCTGGTGACCCGTACGTAGCCGTAGATCACCGAGCTCATCGCGAGGACGAGGGCGGGACCGGACACCTCCGGAAGGGCGGCCATCTCCGTCGGCAGGTAGCGGTACGACACCAGGAGGGCGGCGAAGACCGCTGTGCCGTAGGCGACCAGCCGGATGCCCGGCCGGTCCCAGCCGCGTTCCTGTGCGCGCAGGGCCGCCTCGATCGTCAGGGCGAACACCACGCCGGCGACCAGATCCACGCCGTAGTGGTAGCCGAATCCCAGCGTCGCGGCGAGCGTGACGACCATCCAGAACGTGCCCGCGAACCGCAGCAGCCGCGGGGCCCGGCGGGTGTGGACGAAGATCGCGACGGCCCATGCCGTGTGCAGGCTGGGCATGCAGTTGCGGGGGGTGATGCCGTCGTACGTCATCGGGACCGGGGTGCTGACCGGCAGCGACGTGTGCGGCCACAGGTTGGCCGTCGCCCACTCCACGCCGCCGGTGCCGGAGGCGCCCGGGCCGTAGGCGAAGACCGGTCCGACCACCGGGAAGAGCATGTAGATGCCCGGCCCGAGGAGGCCGATCACCAGGAAGGTGCGCACCAGGTGATGGCGCGGGAAGCGGCGCTCGGCCGTCACGTCGCGCAGCTGGTAGAGGGCGACGACGACGGCGGCCACCGCGAGCTGGCCGTAGACCAGCTGGAGAAGATGGGTGCTGAACGGGGCGGTGGCCTCGACGAGACGGCCCGCCGCCCAGGACGGGTTGCCCAGCGCGTGGTCGGCCGTCGCCACGTACTGGTCGAGCACCGTCGGGCGGGTCTTCGCCGTGATGAACAGCCAGGCGTCACCGGTCTTGCGGGCGGCCACCAGCAACAGGCCCAGCCCGACGCCCTTCAGCAGCAGGACGCGTTCGCCGCCGGTGCGGCGCGTGACGGCGAAGACCGCGAATCCCAGCATCACCCACAGCGCACCGGTGCCCAGGGAGTGGCCCTCGACCGTCTCGGCGCCGGCCGCCCGGCGCACCACCAGCAGCACGGCGTCGATACCGAGCGCGGCACCGGCCGCGATGAACCGCTGCCGCCAGGTGAGCACCACCATCATCAGCGCCAGACCGCCGTACAGCGGACCCGGCTTGGGGGCGAAGACGAGGGCCCTCACCTGGGTGGTGAGAGGGCCGGGCTCGCCGTAGCGGCGGGAGGCGATCTCCAGCACGACGAGGAACGCGAGAGCCACCAGGGCTGCCGCGCCCCACAGCACCGCGCGCCGGTGGCGCCACGCACCCCACGACGTCACGCCGCTTGTCCGCGAAAGAACCCGCGATGCCCTGGCTGTCAATCTTCTGGCCGATTCATCCGAATGGCTGGGTAGATGGAGAGCGATGGGGAGACCACCGCGAGTTCGAACATGCTAGCGGAGTCCGGCGGACCGGCCGCGCCGCCGCCCTGCCGCATCGGCCGGAACGGCACCCTCCCCCGGCGGCTCCTCGGCCACGGCCACGAGCACCGGGCCCCGTTCGGACGAAAGCGCCGTGGGAGCCGGTGCGGGGGGGGCGTGGGTCGTTCAGCTGAAGGGGACGGCGTCGACCGGGGAGGTGTGCCAGTTGGTGACGACCGGCTTGTCGACCGTGATGGTGCCGACCTTCAGGGAGACCGGGTCGGCGTCGTCGGCACCGACGGCGACGATGATGCTGTCCAGTTCCTTGCCGCCGTCGCTGTTGGTGCTCTTGGGGTTGACCCCGGCGTAGGCGGTGGTGTTCCCGCTCAGCGTGATCTGCTCGCCCACGGCCTGCTCCGCGGGACCCGCCTCGGTGCCGTCGGAACCGAACGCCACGGTCGGCAGCGCGGCGGGCAGGATGCAGGTGATCCCCGGCTTCGCCTTGGCGGAGATCAGGATGTAGCCGCCGCCCTGGGTCTTGGACGTGGTGTTCCAGGAGATGTCGTTGGCGCCGCAGACCTGCCCGACCGGCTCCCGCTTGCCGTTGCCGGTGTCGGCGCCGGAGCCGGCCCCGTCCTCGGTACCGCCGGTCGCGCCGGAGCCCTTGCCGGCCGCGCCGGAGCCCTTGCCGCTGCCCGCGGCCGAGGAGCCGGACGGGGGGGCCGCGTCACCGGACGCGGCCGGGGAAGCCTGCGACGCGCCGGTGTCCGCGGCCTCGTCCGTGTCCTGGCACGCGGTCATCAGCAGGGCTCCGCTCACCAGTGCTACGGAGACGAGGAAGGCCTTGCGACGGTTGCCGGACATGAAATCCCCTTGATTTTCGGCTGGTTGAGGCCGTGGTCGGTTCGGCCTCTCGGTGTTTCTTGATCACTATGAGGGCACCGGGAGCCGAAGGGATCCCGCCGTCGCGGTTCCCGCACAACGCTGTCACCGATCGGTGACATGTCCACGTAGTTGCGGCCGACGCGTCCTGGAGGGAGATGTGACCTTTGTCGCCGGGGCGGTGTTCGGGTACGCCCACCGGGACGGGACCCACCGACGGCCCCGACAGTGGCGCATCTTCCATCGGAGGAGGTCACAGGGCCCGTGCGCAAAGGTGCGACAGGAAGGTCCGTGCCCCTGGAGGGCAATATCTGTGCTCGCAAAATGAGAAATAGAAGCGGGGTCCACCGAATATTCCGCGATCGCCCGCCGGGCCGGAATTATCGAACGACATGGAGCGGAACGCACCGTGCTACTGTCGATCTCAGTTGCAGGTGTGGTTGCCGGAAGGTTCATTTCCTACGGGGTAATCATCACGGCGACACGGAATTCACACGAGGTGAATTCCTGAAACCGCCTCCGAAGGAGAAAACAATGGCTACCGGTACCGTGAAGTGGTTCAACTCCGAAAAGGGCTTCGGCTTCATCGAGCAGGACGGCGGCGGCGCCGACGTCTTCGCCCACTACTCGAACATCGCCACCCAGGGCTTCCGCGAGCTGCTCGAAGGCCAGAAGGTGTCGTTCGACATCGCGCAGGGCCAGAAGGGCCCGACGGCCGAGAACATCGTGCCCGCCTGACACCGGCGCTCGCGCATACTTCGCAGCCGGGGCCCGCACCTGAAGGGGTGCGGGCCCCGGCTCGCCATTTTCCCGCCGGCCCCACCCGGCCACATCGACTTCGGCTCGTCTCGAGATTCTCTGCGCCGCTCCTCTGCTGCGGATTTCCTTGCTACGCGCCCGTCAAGGAAGGTCCCGCATGAAGCGTGCCCACACATCCCGTACCCGTGACCGTTTCCCGAGGAGTGACGGCGACCGCCGCTCCGGTAACGCGCGCCGCCCCAGGAACCACGGCCCCCGCAGGGCCCCCCAGGGCGAGTTCGCCCCGCCGGAGACGATCACTCCCCCGCTGCCGGCCGTCGAGTCGTTCGCCGATCTCGACCTGCCCGCACGGCTGTTGGCCACCCTCGGCCGCGAGGGCGTGACCGCGCCCTTCCCGATCCAGGCGGCGACCCTGCCGAACTCCGTGGCCGGCCGGGACGTCCTGGGCCGCGGCCGCACCGGCTCCGGCAAGACGCTCGCCTTCGGCCTCGCCGTACTGGCCCGGACGGCCGGGCGGCGCGCCGAGCCGCGGCAGCCGCTCGCCCTCGTCCTGGTGCCGACCCGCGAGCTGGCCCAGCAGGTCACCGACGCCCTCACCCCGTACGCCCGTGCCGTGAGCCTGCGGCTCGCCACCGTCGTCGGCGGGATGTCCCTCGGCAGGCAGGCCAGTGCCCTGCGCGGCGGGGCCGAGGTGGTCGTCGCCACGCCCGGCCGGCTCAAGGACCTCATCGACCGGGGCGACTGCCGGCTGGACCAGGTCGACATCACCGTCCTCGACGAGGCCGACCAGATGGCCGACATGGGCTTCATGCCGCAGGTGACCGCCCTGCTCGACCAGGTGCGCCCCGGCGGGCAGCGGATGCTGTTCTCGGCCACCCTGGACCGCAACGTCGACCGGCTGGTCCGCACCTACCTGCACGACCCGGTCGTCCACTCCGTCGACCCCTCCGCGGGCGCCGTCACCACCATGGAGCACCACCTGCTCCATGTGCACGACGCCGACAAGCACCGCACGACCACCGAGATCGCGGCGCGCGACGGCCGGGTGATCATGTTCCTCGACACCAAGCACGCGGTGGACCGGCTGACCACGCACCTGCTGAGCAGCGGTGTCCGTGCCGCGGCCCTGCACGGCGGCAAGTCCCAGCCGCAGCGGACCCGGACCCTCGCCCAGTTCAAGAGTGGGGACGTGACGGTCCTGGTGGCGACGAACGTCGCGGCCCGCGGCATCCACGTCGACAACCTCGACCTGGTCGTCAACGTGGACCCGCCCAGTGACCACAAGGACTACCTGCACCGCGGCGGCCGTACGGCCCGGGCCGGGGAGTCCGGCAGCGTGGTCACCCTGGTGACCCCGGGCCAGCGGCGCGGCATGAGCCGGCTGATGTCGTCGGCGGGCATCACCCCGCAGATCGCCCAGGTGCGGTCCGGCGAGGCGGAGCTGAGCCGCATCACGGGCGCCCAGGCCCCTTCCGGGGTCCCGGTCGTCATCCCCGCGCCGCGCGCGGAACGCCCCCGCGGCGCGTCCGCGGCGTCCCGGGGCCGCCGGGGACGCCGCCCCGCCGGGCAGGGCCGCCCCGCCGGTGAGGCGGCACGCCCCAGGGGGCAGCGGCGGGCCGGTTCCGGCTCGACCGCCTAGAGCCCTGCGCCCACACTCCCCCCTCTCGGCAGGAGACACCCATGACCCCGGTTCTGACGCAGCACTCCTCCATGACCCACGTTCCTCGGATCAGTGACGACATGACCGTCGAGGTGGCGCTGTCCCTCATGGCCGGTGCGCAGGTCGATCACCTCGTCCTCTGCGACGGGGACGACCAGAGCACGGGCCTGGTCACGCTGGCCCGTCTCACCCTTCAACGGAACGCCTCCACCTACACGGACCAGGTAAGGCTGAGGGACCTCCCGGAGAGGTGAGCCACAGGCGGGTCACCGCCACCCGAGGACCCGGTGGGGGCCGGGCCGCGCGCGGCGGCCGGGGCCCCCCCCCCACTGGCCGCGCCCACGGGCGCCACGGCAAGGCGGCACCCCCCCAACACCCAAAAAAGTCTATG